>PMZJ01000005.1 GCA_003170415.1 Phycisphaerales bacterium
GACGAGGCGATCTGCATCGGGCCTGCTATGCCGGCGGAGAGTTATCTGAATATCCCGCGAATAATGAGCGCGGCGGAAATTACGAACGCTGACGCGATACATCCGGGGTATGGTTTTCTGGCGGAGAATGAGAATTTTGCACAGATATGCCGGGAGTGCGGGATAATATTTATTGGTCCGCCGCCTGAGGCGATGCGGTTGTTGGGTGACAAGGTTGAGGCGAGGAAATTAGCGAAGAAGGTGGGCGTGGATTTAGTACCCGGTTCTGACGGCGTTGTGGAGAGCGTGGAGCAGGGTTTAAAGATAGCCGGTGAGATTGGGTACCCGATAATGATAAAGGCGGTAGCAGGGGGCGGCGGGCGCGGTATGCGGGTGGCTCATAATGATATGAGTTTTCGCTCGGGGTTCGCGTCGGCGCAGGCGGAGGCGGAGGCGGCGTTTGGGGAAGGAGCTGTATATCTCGAAAAGCTGATTGTTGAGCCGAGGCACGTCGAGGTGCAGGTGATGGCGGACGGGGCCGGCAACGTATTGCATTTTTACGAGAGGGATTGCTCGATACAGCGCCGGCATCAGAAGATGATTGAAGAATCGCCGTGCCCGGTCCTGAGCGAGAAGACGCGACAGGAGCTTTGTGCGTCGGCGATACGGATTATCAAGCATGCCAATTACGTGAACGCGGCGACGGTCGAGTTCCTTTTGGACAGGGACAAGCATTTTTATTTCATCGAGGTCAATACGAGGATTCAGGTTGAGCATCCGGTCAGCGAGATGGTTACGGGCCGGGATTTAATCAAGATGCAGTTGCAGGTTGCGGCGGGAGAGAAGCTGGAATTGACGCAAAAGGACATCAAGTGCAGGGGCGTCGCGATTGAGTGCCGGATTAACGCGGAGGACCCGGCCAATAATTTTTCGCCGTGTCCCGGGACGATAACGCGATACATTCCGCCTGGCGGGCCGGGTATTCGAGTCGATACGCACGTTTACCAGGGCTGGACGGTAAGCCCCAGTTATGATTCGATGCTTTGCAAGCTGATTGCTTATCAGCCGACGAGGGCGGAGGCGATTGCGACGATGCGAAGGGCGTTGTCGGAATTTGTTATTGAGCCGATTAAGACCACAATCCCGGCGAGCTTATCCATCCTGTCGCATAATCTCTTTGTCAAGGGCAAGATTGACACGGAATTCGTCGAGAGAAATTTTTAACAGATTGCTTCGCTCAGGATGACAGAAAAAATGCTGTTTTTTCTGTCACTTTTCCAAATCTATTAGGTCTTCGTAGGATTCGCGTTTTCGGATGACGGAGAATTTGTCGCCATCGACGAGGACTTCAGCGGCCCGGCCACGTGCGTTGTAGTTGCTGGCCATAGTGAAACCATAGGCGCCGGCGGTGAAGATGCTGAGCAGGTCGCCGCGTTTGGTGGGGGGGATTGCCCTGTCTTTGGCGAAAAAATCGGTGCTTTCGCAGATTGGGCCGACGACGTCAACGAACTCCAGACCCTTTATATCAAGCTTCTCGGTTCTTTTTAAATAAGAAAACCTTTTTTCGACCGTTGCGGGCCATATAAAATGAAACGCGTTGTATAAAGGCGGTCTGATGAGGTCGTTCATACCGGCATCGACGATGACGAATTTTTTGCTTCCGCCCGTTTTGCAATACAGCACTCGCGTCAACAGTATAGCCGCGTTGGCGGCGATGCTTGCGCCGGGTTCGAGGATGAGTTTGAGGCCTTTGCCTTTGAGCAGCGGGACAATTGCTTTGGCGTAATCATCGGCTGAAGGGGACTGGGCAGTTGTATAATCAGCGCCGTAGCCGCCGCCGATATCGAGCGTCTCGATAGTGAAGTCCTTTTTCCGCAATTTATCCACAAGGGCCAGAATTTTGTTGATTGCCTCGATGTATGGCCCAACGGTATGGCCCGCGGAGCCGAGGTGCATATCGATTGCGCACAGTTTTATGGCAGAATTTTTGCCGAACTGGTCAAAAACTTTTTCGGCCCGTTCGATATCGACGCCGAATTTTGTTTCCTTGACGCCGGTGGTTGTATAGGTATGGGTTTTGGGGTCAACGTCGGGATTGACGCGAAGTGCTATTTTCGGGGTTTTACCTTTTTGTTTTGAGATGCGGATGATGTTTTCAAGCTCTGCTTCGGATTCGACGTTGAAATAGGCAATACCGGCATCGAGGGCTTCGGTGATTTCCTTGTCGGTTTTGCCGACGCCTGCGTAAACGATTTTCGCTGGGTCGCCGCCCGCCTGGAGCGCGCGGTAGAGTTCTCCGCCGCTGACGATGTCGAAGCCGGAGCCCGCTTTTGCCATAAACTTGAGGATGTTTATATTGCCGCAGGCCTTTATCGAATAGCAGACCATTGTGTCGATTGTTTTGTAGGCGTGCTGGATTTTCCGGAGATGTTCGAGGAAGGTGGCCTTGCTGTAGATATACGCCGGCGTGCCGAGTTGTTCGGCTATCGTTTCAACGGGCACGTTCTCCGCGAAGAGTTTGCCTTGTTTGTAATTAAAATAGTCCATACGGGAACATAGTATAAGAAAAGGTAAGGCGAATGCAAGTTTGAAGATTGGCGGCCGGGAGTGATTCGTGGATAAAAACTGGATTCCCGCTTGCGCGGGAATGACAATAAAGAACAAGAACGGCAAATTAGCGCAAAGAAAAAGTGGAAGATTCCGTAATAACTAAATGGGACCTTCCACTTTCCGCATAACCTTTGCCGACCTAAGCCGGTAGCGTTATGCTATTTTCTCTTTTTCTTCTTTGCGACTTTCTTCTTTGCAGCTTTTTTCTTCTTTGCCATTGTTTGTTACCTCCATATGGCACAAAAACCAGTTTATTCAATAACGGTAAAACTTACTTACAGGAACCACCGACCGAGTTGTCAAAGAGGCCAATTAATGTAGTTATAACTTTTATCGTCCAAATAATTAAGAATCCTTCAAGAAAATTTGCGACGCGCAACTTTTTAGGCATGGTTAATAGTTTGTCGCATCATTGTGCGCACGCGAGAATGTTGTTATTGTGTCGCTGATGTTTCAATTTGTTTTTGGTTTCATCGTTGGCTGTAACGGCCGGTGGTTATATCGCAGGAATGAGTTTTAACTGCATTATAAGTAGTTTTTGACGTAATTTGAGTTTTTAACGTTGTCAATGGTTTTGTTGCTGTTATACTTGAAGTTGCCGTGAAAAGCTGCATCTTTTTAGTGTTCGTGTTGACTTATGGTCGCGATTGGCTTAAAAGGGTTTTTGTTGTGAAATAATTTTTTAGAGAATTCACAATTAAGTTGTTAATTTTTTATGTCAGAGAGAAAGATAGCGTTGTTTGGAGGGACGTTTGACCCGATTCATCTCGGTCATACGGCTGTTGCGGCGGCGGCGGGCGAGCACATCGGCGCAGACAAGGTGGTGTTTGTTCCCGCGAGGCGTTCGCCATTGAAGGCGTTTTTTCCCGAGGCCAGTGACGAAGACCGTCTTGCGATGATTGGCCTGGCGATATCTGGTAGCGGCGGGTTTGAGGTTAGTGATTACGAACTGAAGAAGGCGGGGCCGAGTTACACGCTGGAGACCGTCAGATATTTTAGACAGCAGTTAGGCAGCGGCGTTTTGATTTACTGGCTGGCAGGCGCGGATATGCTTGAGGATTTGCTGCACTGGTATGGCGTTACGGAACTGATAGACGAGTGTAATCTGGCGGTGATGCACAGGGCGGGCATTGCGCCGCCTGATTTCTCGAAGTTTATTTCGTTGTGGGGGGCAGACCGCGTAAGAAAGATGCAGCAAAATGTTGTTGAGACGCCGTTAGTCGATATAAGCAGCACCGAGGTTCGCAGGCGATTGTCGGCAGGGCAGGACGTCGGCGGAATGATATGCCCGAAAGTTCTGCAATATATCCGTGAGCGCCGACTGTATGGGATACAGGATTATTGACGGGGCCGCGTTTTTTTGAGTGCTTTTTTCCGCTTGCTATCCGCCATATTTTCCAGCCAGTCACACCACTGCTTCATACCCTCACCGGTTTTTGCGGATACGAGGAAGATTTTCGTATTTTTATTGAGTTTGGATATGTCGGCTTTGACTTTTTTTATGTTGAAGTCCGTGGCGGCGAGGATATCGATTTTGTTAATAAGGACAGCGGCGGCCCTGGCGAAAATCATCGGGTATTTGGCGGGTTTGTCGTCGCCTTCGGGGACTGAGAGGACGGCGATTTTATCCGTTTCGCCGAGGTCAAAGGTGGAAGGGCAGACGAGGTTGCCGACGTTCTCGACGAAGAGCAAATCGAGGCGGTCGATGGGAAGCTTGTGAAAGGCGTCGCTAATCTGCGCCGCGGACAAATGACAGGCACCGTCGGTATTGATTTGGTGGGCGGGTGCGCCGGCTTTCCTTATTCGCTGTGCGTCGATATCCGTCTGGATGTCGCCTTCTATGACGCCGATGCTGAGTTTGCCTCTTAGGGTTTCGATTGTTTTTGCCAGCAGGGTGGTTTTGCCTGAGCCGGGCGATGAAATTACGTTCAGGCAGGGTATTTTGCGTTCCTTAAGGAACGCCCGATTTTTTGCGGCGTATTCTTCGTTGGCGATAAGGATTTTCTTCCGGACTTTGACTTTGCGCATATCATTTATCCTCAAATGTTATTTCTTCAAGCAAAAGCGGTGCGTCGGGCAGCAGCTCAAAATCATCATGCCGGCACTTCGGGCATTTTGACTCGTGCAGGTCGAACTCGAATGTCGCTCGGCATTTTTTGCATTTGGCTTTTATCGGTTTTTGCTCGATATTAAGTTTTAAGTTTTCACAGACGGTATCTTTGCTGATGGCTTCAAAGGCGAATTTCAGGGTCTCGGTATTTATCGCGTTGAACACGCCGTAGCTTATTTTTGCGGCTATTGGTCTGGCTTTTTGCTTTTTCGCTTCAGCCGATATTGCCTCGAGTACTGATTGTGCGATGGTCGCTTCGTGCATCAGCAAATCCTCGGCAATTCTCTGCCATAGGGCATCTGGACGATTCTTCTGCCGCCGATTCTGGTAGTCATTTCAACGACGGGGACATCATCGGTTTCGACGACCTCGCCGATGATTGCCGCCTGTTGACCTAGGGGATGGCGG
The DNA here is from genome assembly GCA_003170415.1 of Phycisphaerales bacterium. Taxonomy (GTDB): domain Bacteria; phylum Planctomycetota; class Phycisphaerae; order Sedimentisphaerales; family Anaerobacaceae; genus Fen-1362. Next base: position 5,108 of record PMZJ01000005.1, read on the forward strand.
CGGCAGATATTGATACAATCTTCGGCGATTTGCGGGGCGACGACGGCGACGAATTTGCCCTCGTTTGCGATATTCAGGACGTCAAATCCGAGCGCGTCAGCGGCTGCCTGGACTGTTGGATTGATTGGGATATCGGCATCATTTACTCTGATGCCAAGCGATGTTTGCCTTGCGATTTCATTCAGCGTTGCCGCAAGCCCGCCGCGAGTGGGGTCTCGCATAAATTTTATTCCTTTGGTTTCAGTCAGCAGTTTGCAGGTCAAATCGGCGATAGCGGCACAGTCGCTTTTGAGTTGCGATTGAAAGCCAATATCCTGTCGCAGGGACATAATGGTCATACCGTGGTCGGCTATTGTGCCGTTGATGATGATTTTGTCGCCGACGGCGATTTTGCCAAAGCCCAGTTCGACCCCATCGAGCCGGACTCCGATGCCGGCGGTGTTGATGAAGATTTGGTCGGCTGCGCCGGTTTCGACGGTTTTTGTGTCGCCGGTAACGATTACGACGTTATTTTCCTTTGCGGTCGCGGCGATACTGTCTAAGATTTTTTCCAGGACGTCGAACGCGAGTCCTTCTTCGATAATAAGAGCAAGGGACAACGCGACGGGTTTTGCGCCGCTGACGGCGAGATCGTTTATTGTTCCGCATACGGCGAGTTTGCCGATGTCGCCGCCGGTGAAAAACAACGGCTTTACGACGTAACTGTCTGTTGTGAAGCAGATTGATTTTGAATCGAGATTGAGTTTGGCGGCGTCGGTAAGTTCGGCGAGGGTACTATTGGCGAATCTTGGCAGGATGTATCTGCGAATAAGCTGGTCGCTGAGTTGCCCTCCACCGCCGTGCGCCAGCAGGATTTTGTCGGGTTTTTTCCGGTTCATCGGCTTCGTTTTTCACGCCTGTTATATTTGAACCAGGCGGCACAGGCGCCTTCCGAACTGACCATACAGGGGCCAATGGGATTTTGCGGTTCGCAGACCTGCCCGAAGAGTTCGCACTGTGGCGGGTCTATCAGGCCGCAAAGCACCTCTCCGCAACGGCAGCCGGTCGTGTCGTTCTCGGGCTTTTCGGTTATGCCGAATCGTTTGAGCGCGTCGAATTTGCTGAATTTATCTTTGAGTATCAGTGTACTTTTCGGGATTATTCCCAGTCCTCTCCAGTATCCATCCGTCGGTTCAAAGCACTCCGCGATAACGTTTTGGGCCGTGAGGTTGCCTTGTTCGGTAACGACCGCCGTGTAAATTGTTTTTGCCTCCGGCTTGCCTTCGATTATCTGCCGGCAGATTTCAGCCAGCCCCTCGATTATCTGCATCGGCTCGAAGCCCGCCACCACGCACGGTTTGCAGTATTGTTTGACTATTCCCCTGAACGCTCCATACCCGATTATGACGCTGACGTGCCCGGGGCAGAGGAAGGCGTCTATCCTGTTATTTTCATCGCTGAGCAGCGCCTGCATCGCGGGCACCACGAGCTTATGGTTGCTCAGGATGCAGAAATTGTCGATACCTTCTTTGGCCGCCTGTTTTACGGCGACCGCCGTGGCCGGCGCGGTTGTCTCAAAGCCGACCGCGATAAAGACCACTGTTTTGCCGGGATTGTCCCTGGCTAATTGCAGGGCGTCTTCGCTGCTGGTCACCATTTTGACGTTTCCGGCGGATTTTTTTGTTTCGAGCGACCCGTTTTTGCCGGGGACGCGAATCATATCGCCATACGTCGCTATGAGGCAGTCATCCCTGTCTGCAAGCTCAAGCACCGTATCGATGTAGCCCTGATGTGTTACGCAAACGGGGCACCCCGGCCCCGATAAAAGTTTCATTGATTTGGGAAGAGTTCCCCTTATGCCGTTTCTGAATATCGAAACGGTGTGTGTGCCGCAGACCTCCATAATGTTGATGGGTCTGCCGGTTATTTCGCACGCGGCGTCCATAAGAAGTTGTGCTTTGTGAATTCTCTGGAGCATAGGGTTGAGTAATTTATCCTGAAACTTTATCCTGGGTATCGTTGAACTGGTCGATTTCCTCGATGAGCTGCCAGGTTTTTCTGGCTTCATCTTCGTCTATCATTGAGATGGCGAAACCCGCGTGTACCAGGACGAGGTCTCCGAGCTTGACATTCGGCAGCAGGGTTGTTCTTGCGTGGAACTGGTTACCCATCGCATCGACAATTGCTCTGTCGTCTTCGAGTTTAACTATTCTTGCCGGTATTGCTAAACACATAGTTTGTCGTTCGTTACTCGTCGCGAGCCGCGAGTTTTACGGCTATTGCCGCCTGCCCGACGGATACGCAGCCGTCGTTGGCGGGGAAATCACGATTATATAATACCGAGAAGCCGGCTTTTTTCAATAGCAGGATGAGGCGTTGGGCCAAATATCTGTTACAGAAGACGCCGCCGCTAATCGCTGCTTTATCCAGCCCTTTGGCCTCTCTGGCGGCCTTTGCTATTTCAAGCAGGCCTGCCGCGACGGTATTGTGGAACATAGCCGATATGATATTACGCTCTTTGGCATTTTTTATGTCGGCCACAATCTGCCTTACCATTATACGCGGGTCGAGTATCAACTGTTTATCGGATTGTTCGACAAGTTCAAAATCATATCGCTGGTCGCAGTCGGTGGCGGCGATTGCCTCCAGTGCTATAGGCAGTTGTGCCTCGAAGTGATTATAGTTGCCCAGCCCGAGCATAGCGGCTACCGTGTCAAATATCCTACCCAAACTCGACGTCTGAACCGTGTTTACCTTTTTGCGTATTTGCTCGCAAATAAGCTCCTGCTTCTGTTTCTCCGGCTCGATTGGCCCAAGCAGCCATTGCAGTTTGCCTAAATCAAATTCTTTGTCGTATGCCTGAATTAAAAGCGCCAGCACCGGTCTGATTGGCTGTTTGCCTGCGGCATCACCGCCCGCTAACGGATAATAAGACAAGTGTCCGAATCTTTCAAAATTATCCAGTGTCGCGATAAGACACTCACAGCCCCAGATTGCGCCATCCGTCCCGTAGCCGGTGCCGTCGCAGGCAAGACCAATCACCGGCTCATCTATATTATGTTCTGCCATAACCGCTGCGATATGTGCCCAGTGGTGCTGAACCTCGATGATTTTCATGTTGGGCAGTGAGTGGGCATATTGCGACGACAAATATGCCGGGTGCAAATCGCAGGCGACTATTTTTGGCTTAACCTCGAACAGACCACGCAGATGTTCGATTGATTTTCTGTAATGATGATATACCGCCGCGTCTTCGAGGTCGCCGATGTGCTCGCTGCATATAAGCTGGTTGGCCTTGACAAATGAGAATGTGTTTTTCAAATCAGCCCCCGCGGCGAAAACGTCGCATTGACTGATTTGCTTTATGGTGATTGGCGTGGGCACATAACTTCTCGACCGTCGCAGCAATACGGGCTTATCTTCAATTAGATGGACGATTGAGTCATCAACCTGCCTGTAGATTTCTCTGTCGTGCATCAGGAACGCGTCGGCTATTTTGCCAAGGCGTTCAATCGCCTCGTCGTTTTTGCAAATCAACGGCTCATCGCTGATATTGCCGCTGGTCATTACCAGCACTTTAATTCCCTCAGCGAAAAGCAAATGATGAAGTGGGGCGTAACAAAGCATAAAGCCGAAGGTGTTTGTGCCCTGTGCTATTGAGGGCGCAATATTTGAGTCCGTTTTTTTTGTTAAAAGTAAAATCGGGCTTTGAGGGCTTTTCAATACGGCTTCGGCCTCATTGCTGACGGCCGCGTGCTGTTTTATTGTCTCAATCGAGTCCGCCATCATCGCGAATGGCTTGTATTCTCTTTTTTTGCGTTCTCGTAGTCGCTTCACGGCATCATCATTGAACGCATCGACCGCCAGATGAAAACCGCCTATACCTTTTATGGCGAGAATTTTGCCTTCTCGCAAAAGCTGAACAGTTTGCGTGATTGTTTTGTCGGGGTCGGTTTGGATTTTGTTGTCCTTGTTATCGGCCAGCCAGATTTTCGGTCCGCATTGCGGGCAGGCGACGGGCTGGGCGTGAAATCGGCGGTTTGCCACATCGTGATACTGGCCGGCGCATTTGCCGCACATCGCAAACGCCGACATCGTGGTGTTCGGCCTGTCGTAGGGGATGGTCCTTATTATCGAATATCTCGGCCCGCAGTTAGTGCAGTTGATAAAGGGATAGCGATAACGGAAATCATTTTTGTCAAAAAGTTCCCGCAGGCAGTCAGCGCAGGTAGCAATATCTGCGGTTACTCGTGAGATTGGGGTTCCGCTTGCGTCGCTTTGTTTTATCGCAAATTCTTTCTCGCCTTCGACGATTGAAATTTCGGCGGCAAAGCAGGACTCAATGTCCGCCAGGGGCGGGGCATTCTGTCCGTTGAGCTGTTTGATAAATTCGGCGATTTCGGTTTCTTCGCCCTGTAATTCGACGGTAACGCCGCTTGTGTTGTTATAGACAAAGCCGGTCAGATTCAGTTGCGTGGCGAGCCGATACACGGCGGGTCGAAACCCTACCCCCTGAACCTGTCCCGTTATCAGAATCTTTTTTCGTGTGGCCAAAGTTTTATGTCTCAATACCGGTATATGATTTATACGCCCCATTTCGCCAATCGGTTTTACCGGATTATAGCCGATGATGTTGAGATAGCAATTGCGGGATGAAGGGCTGTTTGGCTGCGATTTTTTATTTGTCAGCGGCCCGGATGTCTGGTATTATTATCAGCAACTGGGGCCATAGCTCAGCTGGGAGAGCGCTTGCATGGCATGCAAGAGGTCGCGGGTTCGATCCCCACTGGCTCCATTGTCATATCCGGCATAATTTCGTCTTTTTTTGTACCCTCTGTTTTTGCCATTACTTAATTTCTGCTGGTATCGGTCGGCGTTTGGTCTCAAACGGCGTAACGGCCCGGCGAAGCAGGTTATGACAATCGGTTATCACGAGGCCATAGTTGGTAATCGGGACATTTACCGAGATTGCCTTTTCAATTCTCGACAGCATTTCTTTGCGATTGAGCACGCATGCGCCGCAGTGAACTATCAGTTTGTATTTGCCGAGGTCGTCGGGGAAATCGTGACCAGCGGAAATATCAATCTGAAGTTTGCCGCCGACGGCTTTTTCGAGCAGTTTGGGAATCTGGACCCTGCCTATATCTTCGCCGATTGGATGATGAGTACAGGCCTCGGCGATTAAGACCCTGTCGCCCGGCACAAGTGTGCCGATTTTTTCGATGCCTTTAAGCATTTCAGCGATGTCGCCTTTGAAACGCGCCATAAGAATGGAGAATGTTGTCAGTGGTATTGTATCATCGACTATACACGCGACTTTTTCAAAGACCTGGCTGTCGCAGACAACAAGAGCGGGAGGATTAACCAGCTCCGACAAGACATTTGGCAGTTCGGTTTCTTTGGTAACGATTGCGGATGCACCTTTGTCGAGGATTTCGCGCATACAGTGGACTTGCAGCATTTTGAGCCGGCCTTTCGGCGCCTCGATATCGATTGGCGTTACGAGCAAAACAATATCGTTTGGTTTGACGAGGTCCGCGATGATTGGGGCCGACTCGATAAACTCCTGCGGTGTCGCTGCTGTAAGCATTTCCCTTAGCCGGTCAATTCCTTCGTCGGTCAATGCGTTTGTGGTTACTATGAAAGCGGCGCCTGCCTGGTCTGCTGCGCGTTCCAGCACCTTGTCTTTTCTGAGGTCTTGTTTGTTGGCGGCGACGATGCAGGGAATGTTCCGCTTGTCAAACATCTGGAGCAGTTGTCTTTCGTAATCGGTCCATTTGTCCGTTACGAGGATGGCCAACTCTGTCCTGTCGATGATGCCGTGGGTTTTTTCCACTCGCTTTTGGCCCAGCGAGCCGACGTCGTCAACGCCCGCGGTGTCGATAAAGACGACCGGGCCGATGGGTTTAAGCTCCATCACCTTCTCGACGGGGTCGGTTGTTGTGCCCGCTACTTCGGAGACAATCGAGACGTTCTGTTTTACAAGGGCGTTGAGAACGGAGCTTTTGCCTACGTTTCTTCGTCCGAAAACGCCAATGTGCAGTCGCAGACCTTTCGGTGCCTTGATCATAAAATTCACCTCATCAAACGATATTTAACGCTACTTTATTCTGGTTTACTTTTTAATATTTTCTTCGATGGTCTTGAGAAGAGTTTCCGGCTTTACCGGCTTTTCGAGGAATGCCGTTACGGGCAGCCAGTCCGCGTCCGGCTCAAAACCAAACGGAAGATTCATTTCTTTTCTCACCCCGGTCAGCATAATCACAGGTGTCCCCTTGAGATTCGCGTCCTTGTTCAGCTCTCTGGCGACGTCGAATCCTTCGGACTTAGTCGTCATCATCACGTCGAGCAGGATTATATCCGGTTTTTCCTGCTTGGCCTTGGCGACGCCGTCTTTGCCGTCGCCGGCGCTGACCACGTCATAACCCTTCGCGTCGAGTATGTTGGTAATCGCCTCGACGAATTCCGGGTCGTCATCAATCATTAACACCTTTTTTGCCATTTCCTCTGCTCCTTAAAAAGTTGATAAATTATGTTTTTGGTTTATGCGCACTCTTTCCTCTTTTTCTTCAGCGAGTCGCCGCGGGAAAGGTCTATTGTTCTGCCAATCACGTTTGCCATCATATCTATACACGGGCCGCAGGAGCCGGGTGCTTCCGTGGAGCATCTTTTGCCCGGATAAATCTCATATAATTGCCGCCAGGGCTGCGGGGTGAAATTCGGCATTAAAACATTCGCCCCCGCCATTAACGCGTCTGGGCGATAGTCATTGCCGTTGACGCTGCCAATGGCGGTTGTCGCCGGCAGATGAGTGTCTTTTGTTATTATTCTCGTTACCGCGATGGTCTTTAATACCAGTTCCACGTTGCCGGGCGGGCAATCGCTTAGTGCCGTCGCGGGATGCGGTATGAACGGGCCTATGCCTATCATATCGAATTGTTCCCTCGCGAAAAACAGGATGTCGTCGGCGATATCGCTGATTGTTTGACCGGGCAGCCCTATGATGCTGCCTGAACCGTTTTGATAACCGAGTGTTTTAAGGTCTCTGGAGCATCTGAGCCGATTGTCGAGGGTTATTTGAGGATGCAGATTCTGATAAAGCTGCCGGTTGGTTGTCTCTATTTTCAAAAGGTATCTGTCTGCGCCGGCGTTTTTCCAGAGAGCATAATCTTCACGGGATTTTTCGCCGACCGACAGGGTAACTGCAATATCGAATCTTATTTTAATTTCGCGTATGATTCCTGCGAGCCAGTCGGCGTCGAGGTCTGCCTGTTCGCCGGACTGCAAAACAACTGTCCCTATGCCGGCATTAGCTATTTGCTCGATGCAATTGAGAATCTGCCTGTCGGTCAGTTTGTATCTTGCGAGATTCGTATTGGTTTTGTTCAGGCCGCAGTATTTGCAGGTGTTGTCGCAATTATTGGAAAATTCCACGAGGCCTCTTAGCAGAATGCCGTCGCCGACGTGCCTTCGGCGGATTTCGTCGGCAAAGGCAAATAATTCGGCTATCTGCGCCTGGTCCTTAAGCGACAGGGCGTATTCGATGTCGGCCTTGTCGTGGACATCAGCCGCGTAGAGTCGATTCAAAACAGGTTGTAATGTTTTATCCGTCATTTATTTTTTTGTGGCCCGCGGCGAGCTTGCCAAACCAGTCGAATGGGCCGAATCCGCTTTTCGATACTGGTTTATGACATCCACGACTTTCTGCGGCGTCATTTCGCCGTGAATTTTATCTCCAATCATCACGACCGGGGCGATGCCGCATGCGCCAAGGCAGCGGGCGAGTTGAAGGGAAAAGAGCCGGTCTTCAGTAACTCCGCCCAGGTCAATCTTAAGCTCGTTCCTGACCGCATCGAGGATTTGCGGCGCTCCTTTGACGTAACATGCGGTGCCGAGACAAACGCTGACGACGTATTTGCCCGGCGGCGTAAGATTGAAATAATGGTAGAAAGTCGCCACGCCCCATATATGCGCGGTTGGTATCTGCATCTGCTGGGCGATTGTATCCATAACCTCCCGCGACAGATAGCCGTATAGCCCCTGTGCCTTATGCAGCACGGCAATCAGGTACGAGTCGCCATGCTCCATGTCCTTTACGGAATCTATAAATTCTTTGAGTTCCTGCTCGCAGTGAGCTTGTCGAATCTGTTTTTTGTCTTTTTCCACAACTTCCATTTTTATTTCCTTTTCTGTCCTGACCCGGCCGTTAGAAATAGAGGTCTCTGTGGCCGGCGGTTGTCCTTTCGTAAAATTCCATAAACTGCGGGTATATTTGCGGCAGTTTTTCTTTTACCTGGCGTATTTCCTCGGCGATTACCTTTTCGCCCGCGGCTATTGTTGCTTCGGTGGCGAAATCATCGAGCCATTCACGGAACGTAATTACCGCGTTGAGTTTACAAAAGCAGCCCTCTTTGCCGGTGCGCAGCAGGTCCATTATTTTGGAGCCGGTCCTGCCGCACCTGTAGCCGGCGGTGCAGAAAGAGGTTATATAGCCGGCTTCGGCGAGCTCTCTGACGACGGTATCGAGAGACCTGATATCGCCGAGTATGAATTGCTGACGGTTGCCCTGTTGTTCGGTGTTGACATCCGCGTACCCACCGATGCCGATATTGGAAGAGGCGTCGGTTTGCGTGCAGCCCAGCGGCAGAATCTCCCGGCGAATTTTCGCGTTTTCTCTGGCTGTAAGAATCATCCCGGTATAAGGGACTGCCAGTCGAATAACTGTTACCAGCTTTCTGAAGTTCGCGTCGTTGACCTTATACTTCAGCTTCTCGACGAAGGGAGTATTTTCCGCCGGCTCAAGACGCGGGAAAGAAATTGTGTGAGGCCCGATGCCGAATTTCTTTTCAAGCTCAATCGCGTGAAGCAGCAGCGCCATTACCTCGAATTTCCAGTCGTATAGTCCGAACAGCACGCCTAAGCCGACGTCATCGACGCCCGCTTCCATCGCCCGGTGCATAGCATACAGCCGCCAGAGATAGTCGCCCTTGATGGTGTTTCGAGGGTGAAGTATTTCATACATATCCCTGCGATACGTTTCCTGGAAGACCTGGAATGTTCCCAGCCCTACTTTTTTGAGAAGCCGAAGCTCTTCGATGCTCATCGGGGCGGCGTTAACGTTCAAGCGTCGTATCTGGCCTGTGCCTTTTCGGGTTTTGACTTTGACATCGTAAATCGTCCGGATTGTCTCGGCTATGTAATTGACGTCGGTTTGCGGGTGTTCGCCGTAAACGACTACCAGCCGTTTGTGGCCTATTTTGCCCGCGAGGACTTCGGTTTCCGCTTTGACCTGTTCGAGGTTCAGCTTATTTCTTTTGATGGTCTTGTTGCAGTTCCTGAAGCCACAATAAACGCAGTTGTTGACGCAGTAGTTGCCCAAGTAAAGCGGGGCAAAGGTAACGATACGATTGTCATATACCTTTGTCTTTACCTTTGCCGCCGTCTGTTCCATTTCAGCGAGCAAATCAGTGTCATTGACGTTGAGCAGTGTTGCTGTTTCCGCTGGCGTAAGCGTTTGTATCGCCAGGGATTTCGCCATGATTTCACGCACCTTTGCCGCGTCGGGCTTCGTGTTGGCGGCGAGTTCTCGTTCGATTAGCCCTTCGTCAAGGAAGTGTTTTCCATCGTCGAGATATTTGGTTATCTGTTCGGGTTTAATCCGTTCGCGTATCCAGCTATCGACGTCCGATGTCGCTTTTCTTTGATTTATGTTTTCAGCCGTAATCATTTTTATACCTTTGCTTATATAGCCCTGATTTTTCTGGAGGCGATGCCTTTTGGCTCATGGGGCTTGTAATGTGTGTGGAGCAGCTCGTGCGACTTTTTGCTGAGGGGTCTGCCGAGAAATTCCTTATACAGCCGTTGGATTTCCGGGTTGTCGTGGCTTCGGCGGATGGTTTTTTTGCGGTCGTTGCTGTAGAGCGCCTCTGCTCTTGCCTTTAGGCATTCGGTGTCGAGCGGAATAGAATTAGCGGCCGCGTAAGGTTGTCCGCCGCCACCGATACAACCGCCTGGGCAGCCCATTATTTCGATGAAGTGATACCTGTCCGGCTCTTTGCGGACGATTTCCAGCAGGTTATGGGCGTTGCCTAATCCGTTTGCCACGGCGACGCGAATCTCTTTGCCGTCCATCGTTATGCTTCCGACCTTGATGCCGTCAAAGCCCCTGATGGAGTTCAGCTCGATATCAACTAATGTTTCGCCTGTGTATAACTCATAAGCTGTTCGCAGCGCGGCTTCCATAACGCCGCCAGTTACGCCGAATATCGTGCCTGCGCCGGAAGACATTCCCATCGGCGAATCAAATTCCTCAGGCGTAATGTTCAAAAAGTCGATACCTGCCGATTTAATCATCCATACGAGCTCTCTGGTCACTACGACTATGTCGGTTGCCTGCATACCATTGACCATCAGTTCCGGCCTCTGGGCTTCGTATTTCTTGGCGGTGCAGCACATTATCGCCACGCTGACGATATTTTTCGGGTCAACCTTTATCTGGTCTGCGAAGTGCGTCTTGATAATCGCGGACCCCATCGACATAGGCGATTTACAGGTCGAGATGTTCTCAATCAGGTCGGGATAAAACTGCTCCATATATTTCATCCACGCGCTGGAGCAGGAAGTAATCATCGGAAGCTTGCCTTTTTCCTGTACCCGTTCGAGAAATTCGCTCGCCTCTTCGAGAATAGTTAAATCGGCGGAAAATTGTGTGTCAAACACATAGTTAAATCCAAGTTTGCGAAGCGCCGCCACGGTCTGGCCTTCCATATTTTTACCCGGAGGCAGGTTGAATCCTTCGCCAATAGCTGCCCGTACCGATGGGGCAATCTGGGCGACCTTGACTAAGGAATTATCGTTGAGTTTAGAGAACAGTTCCTGTGTATGATTTTTTTCAACAAACGAAGCGGTAGGACAGACGTTGATGCACTGGCCGCAGGCGGTGCAGACACTTTCGGCAAACGGCATATCATAAGCGGGCATAATAACGGTGTTGAATCCCCTGTTTGCCTGGCCAAGAGCGTTTACGCCCTGGATTTCGGAGCACATTCTGACGCATCTGCCGCAAAGAATACACTTGTCCGGGTCTCTTATCACGGAGGTGGAAGAAAGGTCTTTATGATAATGTTTTCGTTCGCCTGCGAAATGTCTGTGTCGGATACCCATCGCGTATGCCAGCCGCTGGAGTTCGCAGTTGCCGTCGCGTTCACAGACGTGACAGTCCTCGGGGTGATTGTCCAGCAGCAGCTCGACGATGTCTCGCCGGGCCTGGCGGAGTTCCTTGGTATTTGTATGTATCTTCATGCCTTCGAAGAGTGGATAAGCACAGGAGGCGATATAGTTTTTCATTCCTTCGACTTCGACAATGCAGACCCTGCACGCGCCTTCGATGGAAAGCTTCGGATGGTAGCACAGTCGCGGTATGTGGTAGCCGCAACTGTCCGCCGCTTCCATAATTGTCTGGTCCAGGTCAACCCGGTACGGTTTGCCGTTGATTGTTATTGTTATTTTTTCGTCCATTGTCCGTTGTCCTTATTTTTTTATGATGGCGTTAAATTTGCATTTACTGAAACAGGCGCCGCATTTGATGCACTTATTCTGGTCGATTACATGTTTGGCCTTGGTGGTGCCGGTTATCGCGACGACGGGACAGGCCTTTTTGCAGGCGTCGCAGCCGACGCATTTGTCGGTAATTTCATAGGTGAGAAGTTTTTTGCAGACGCCCGCCCTGCATTTTTTGTCCTTTACGTGCTCTTCATATTCTTCACGGAAATTCAGTATTGTGCTGAGCACCGGGTTAGGGGCCGACTGCCCAAGCCCGCAAAGCGAAGCTTTTTTAATCATATTGCCTAAGCGTTCGAGATTTTCGATGTCGTACATTTCGCCCTTACCCTCGGCAATCTTTATGAGGATATCGAGCATTCGCTTAGTGCCTTCCCGGCAGGGTGTGCATTTGCCGCAGGACTCGTTCTGTGTAAATTCAAGAAAGTACCTGGCGATATCGACCATACAGGAATCCTGGTCGATGACAATCATACCGCCGGAACCCATAATGGAGCCGGCCTTCGCCAGCGACTCGTAATCTACCGGCGTATCAAGGTATTTGGCGGGCAGGCACCCCCCCGAAGGGCCGCCTGTCTGCACCGCTTTGAATTCCTTGTTGTCAGGTATTCCGCCGCCGATATCATAGATTATTTCCCGCAGAGTTGTCCCCATCGGCACTTCGATTAGGCCGGTATTAACCACCTTGCCCGCAAGCGCGAAGACCTTTGTCCCCTTGCTTCGTTCCGTGCCTATGGTGCTGAACCATTTCCCGCTGTCAAGAATAATGACGGGAATGTTGGCCCATGTTTCCACGTTGTTTATCAGAGTCGGCTTTCCGAACAGCCCCTCGACCGACGGATATGGCGGTCGCGGTCTTGGCATACCTCGGCCGCCTTCGATGGAACGGATAAGGGCGGTTTCTTCGCCGCAGACAAATGCGCCTGCGCCGAGCCGGATGTCGATATCGAAACTGAAGTCAGAACCAAGGATGTTCTTGCCGAGTAAGCCGTGCTCTCTCGCGTCGGAGATTGCTTTTTCCAGTCGGCGAACCGCCAGCGGGTATTCCGCCCGGATATATACGATGCCCTGTTTCGCACCGATGGCGTAACCGCCGATAATCATACCTTCGAGCACGGTATGGGGGTCGCCCTCAATCGCGCTTCTGTCCATAAATGCGCCCGGGTCGCCCTCGTCGGCGTTACAGATGACGTATTTTTCATCGCTGGTGGACCTCGGCGAGTTTGGCGAGCCGGCCCTGGCGGTAACCTGCCACTTCACCCCGGTTGGGAACCCCGCTCCGCCCCTGCCGCGCAAGCCCGAAAGCTTGACCTCTTCTATGACCTGCTTGGGTGTCATATCTGTCAGAACTTTGGCGAGCGCCTCATAGCCCCGCAGCGAAAGGTAGTCGTCGATATTCTCGGGGTCTATTATGCCGCAGTTTCGCAGCGCGATTCGCATTTGTTTGCCGAAGAATTTCGCGTCGCCGAATATTCTGAAGAACCGGTTGTAGAGATGGTCTTCCTGTATCGCAAGCCGGGCGAGCGGTTTGCCTTTTACTATATGCTCTTCGACTATTTCCGGGATGTCATTGGTGGTAACATTGCCGTAAATCGTATAGCCCGGATTAATCACTACTATCGGGCCTTTGTCGCACATGCCGAGACAGCCCGAAAGATTGACGCGAACATCATTCGTAAGGTTGTGGTCTTTAAGCTGCTGCTCCAGGGCTTTGCGGATTGCAGCGTTGCTCTTTTGAATACAGCCCGTTCCATCGCATATCGTAATTATGTATTCCTTGCTCACTTTTAAGTCCTCTCTGTCTAATCTATAACCCACTCTTTGATGACTTCGCCTTTTTTAAGATGCTTGTCGATTATCTGCTGTGCCTTTTCGGGATTTATCCTGCCGTAGCGCACGGGATTTTTACCGACCTCGATGACTTCGACGGTTGGTTCGAGATTGCACCTGCCTGCGCACCCCTTCTGGCTGAGATACACGTCGGTCAATCCGCCCTTTGTGACGGCGTTTTTGAAGACCTCCATAACTTCCTTGGAGCCGGCGGCGATTTCGCAGGTCGCCATCCCGACGTAAACCCGCTTGGAGGATAAATACCCTTTGCCGATGATTCTGCTTACGGCCTCCGCTCGTTTTTTCTTTATTATGTCAGTTGGTTTTGCCACTGTGCTAATTCCTTTCCGGCTACGGCCCCTTAGGGGGCGAGTCAATCTCGAATATGAACGAGTTACCCGCGTATCGCGGCTCAACCCGGATTCTGCCCCCGTGTTTTTCGATAATTTGCATTGTTATGTAAAGCCCGAGGCCCGTGCCTTTGATCTTCTTTGTCTCCGCTGTCTCAAGCCGGCTGAACTTTTTGAAGAGCCGGTCTTTCTGCTCCGCGATTATCGGGGTCGAGTCATTATAAACATCAATCTCAACTTTGCTCCCGTTAACCTTCGATTTAATGAGTATCCTGCCGTTTTCCCTGCCGTATTTTATCGCGTTGCTTATCAGGTTGTTGGCAGTAACCAGCATAAGGTCGTGGTCGGCGTTCACCCGCAGGTTTTGCTCGACCTCGTTATCAATCGTGATGTTTTTCCGCACCGCCATCGGTTTGAGAGAATCGACCGATACGTCGAAGATATCTTTTCTGAGGTCCAGCTCCGTTTTGTTTACCACAAGGTCGCCTTTTTCGATTCTGCCGAGATTTAGGAATTTATGAACCGTAGATTCCAGATAATCCAGGTTGCGTGTAATCGAATCCAGCGCCTTTCGCTGCTTGAAATTAACCATTCCAAGAATACCGTCTCGAACCGCGTAAGCATTAATAATGGCGGAAGCGAGAATGCCCTTAAGCTCGTGCGAGACAAAGCCAATCAGGTCGATATAGTTTTTGTTCGCGTCGGCGAGTTTCTCGTTGATAATCTTCAAGCTCTTCTCTCGTTCGTTAAGTTTTACGGCCATATCGTTGAAGGCGTCCGCCAGGTTGTCGATTTCTGCCACGCCCGTCTTTTTCTCGCCCGTGTACGTGAGGTCTCCGCTGGAAAGTTTGTGGGTTGCGTTGAGCAATTGTGTCAACGGCCTGGATATGCCGCCGGCGAGAATGAAGGACAATACTATTGCCAGCGCCGTTGCCGCCAAGACGATTGCCAGAAACGCCAGCGTAATATGCTTAGTCATCGAATCGAAAGGTTCAGCAAGCGTGCCGACATAAATGATGCCGATTATATTGCCGTTAATGTTTGTTATCGGCTCATAAGCGGTCTTGTACCAGGCGTTCACGACAAACGCCCTGTCGTCCCAGACGTTTCCTTTCTCCACTACCTCTTTATAAACCTGCGCCGAGACCCTTGTGCCGATGGCTCGCTGTCCGTTTTCATCGAGGACGTTGGTGGATACCCGTGTGTCGCCCTGGAAAATAGTTACCGTCCCGACGGGTTTGGAATGGTACTGTTCGCTGCCGAAGACCAGCAGCCGGATTTTGTCAACCAGCTCGTAGTCGCGGTTGATTATTCTTCCGCCGTAGTAAACCTTCTCTACCTTGCCGTTTTTATCGAGCACTGGCAGGGCGTATTCCTTGACCATTACCGCGTCGAGCTGTTTTTTGTCCGTTGGCAAGGCCATTGGCGTAGCCCTGATTTGAATTTGTGTGGCTTTCACCAGCAATGGGTCAATTCTGGAAAGCTCCTCATCAGACATTATCCTTGTTCCGCCGATACCAGCGCGGGAATTGGAGGCCGATTTGACAATCTCACTGCTGGTCGTCTCAATTTCGGAGGCGGCAGCGCATTTCAAATAGTGGAGGTTCATACGGACACGAAGCTCGTCAATGTTGCTGTCAAAGCTGACTAAGTTGAATGCGGTCTCTAACCTGTCAATCTCGCCCTGGTAAAAGCTTCTCGCCGCCTTGAGGTTGTCCCTGACCTTGCGCTGGGCGCGGTCCATTATGTCCGCCTTGATGACGTAATAACCGAGTATCGCAATCAAGGCGGCCAGCACCACGATGATAATGAACATCGACAAAAGTATTTGACTTTTCAGCGGTTTCGAAAACATCTACTATCCCTGTGCGCTTTCTCCGGCCTTTACGAAATAGATGATATTTTCAAGTTCTGTAACCAGGTTAATGTTGTTAATGACGCAATCAGCCGATTCACGAAGACAAATCGGCGCAAAATTAAGAACCCCCTTGATTCCCGCGGACTTCATCAGCTCAAGGACTTGTTGTGCCGCGTAGTCCGGAACAGCAATAATACCAATCTTAATGTTTTTTGCCAGAATGTAATCGTGCATTTTCTCAGGCGGCAGGATGGGGATGCTTTCGTGCGTACTGTATTTGGTCGGGTCAACGTCAAAGCCGGCCGCAATGCGTATGCCGCTTTTCTCAAAGCCGGGATAGTGCAAGAGCGCCTTTCCTATGTTGCCGACTCCGACAAGGACGATTTCCTGAATTTGGTCTTTGCCGAGGATTTTATTCAGTTGGCTGAGCAAATCGTCAACCTGATAACCTCCGCGGCGGTGTCCTGCGATTCCGAAAACCGAGAAGTCCTTGCGGACCTGAGCGGCGGTTACGCTTGCGGCGTCAGCCAGATTGTCCGAAAAGACCCGGACGAAATTAAGTGCTTTCAGCCGGATAATCGCGTTCCTATACCGCGATAACCGCATTATGCAAGTTCTATTGGGTATATTCATATTTTCTCAAAATCCTCTATTGCCCACATTTATTCTGTTCAAACCAATAAATTTTTGCACCATATAGCCTTCCATAAAATAGTATACTTGAGATAAGCGTACATGTCAAGTATATATCGTGAAAAAAATCACATATAAGTTGATTTTTAGTTTTTAAAATGAGTATCTGTCGGCTAAATTAACTCTATAACTTCATTTTTAATAAGGAGATACGGCTTTTTAACTGTATTTTGGTCTACTGGACATTTTAATCATGATTTTTTTTGCCATTTGTCTCATGGTGGTCTAATTTGCTTATGAAGGGCGGATTGTTGCCGGTTGTTAAGTATTTTTGTTTTAAGGTAGAGCGTTTGGCCGTTGTTAGAACGCAATCGTTTTTATGGTCGCAGAGTTTGGTTTGCCTGGATTATAAGTTTTGAGATAGGATTGTTCCCGGCCATATTTCTCCGTTGCGAACAATTATTGCCTGTGCTATTCTAACAGCAGAGAAACTTTTGGAGAACACAAGTGGAATTGACATGGTCAATTAGATTGAGGATAGCCGCGTCGGCGGCAGTGGGTATTGTTGTATTAGGTGTTTATGCCTGGCCGATGGTTGCGCCCGCGGACCCGTTCGGCGTCGTCTCCGTTATCAACGGCACTATAAGCTCGTATGATGTACTCAAGCTGCTGGGGCTTGCGTTTGGCGCCGGGGTAGTTGCTTACTTTTTATCGTGGCCATACGGGAGTCGAATCGGCATATTGGCCGTTCCTGCTGGTTTGGCTGTCTGGGCGGTGCGCAGCGGCAATATGGGAACATTGATGCAGCTCAACACCTCTGTTGTTCGCAGACAACAGATTTACTCGACGTTTTGCTGGGAGCCATTGCTTTGGCTGGCCTTAGTGGCTGCGGGATATATAGGGGTGTTTCTTGCGTCGCAAATCGTTCACCCTGCCAAAACCGCCGAAGAAGGCAAACCACAGAAACGCAATGCCGGTGTTTTTCTCAACGTCATAGTCGCTGTTATTGGTTCTGCGGTAGTTGCGCAGTTTTTTATCGGAATGTTTGCGCGTGATTTCACGATATTGGATTCGACAGCCGGCGTTGCTGTTGCCCAGCCCGCCATCGGCCAAATTGTCTTTGCCGTGCTTATTTCCTTTGGCCTTGTTGGTTTTTTGGTCCAAATGGTACTTGGGGTTGATTATATATGGCCGATTATAGGGGCATGTTTGGTAAATCTTGTCGCAATAAGCGCTTACGGCAAACACGATGTTCTCGATTACTTTGCTGTTCGATGGCCTGCGGTGTTCTTCTCTAATTCGGTGCTGGCGGTGTTCCCGATTCAGATAGTGGCCTTTGGCTCGCTCGGTGCAATCGCCGGATACTGGATGGCCGTCCGCTATGAATACTGGCACAAGCGCGAGGTCGAAGGCGAATAAAATACCCCATTTTATCCCATCATAAAGGGGGCGGCTTAACCTTTTTTCGACGTCGATTATTGAACGTAACATCTTGCATTAGCTAATGTTAAGTGTCAATCGTCCCATAACCGGCCATTCCCTAAGTAACAAAGTTGGAATTCGTTGTTTTCAGTCCTCAAATTAGCCGAAGAACTACTTGGATTTGCGGATTGATTGCGCATTCTGGGGTGGCGATTAAAATCGTTGCCGATGAACAGTCGATTCGTTCGTCGCGTAAAATAAGTGGCGGCCCAATCTGCAAAAGGAGTTGACGATGTTGGTGCTGAGCAGACAAAAAGATGAGTCGATAATAATAGGCGACGACGTGGAAATAACGATAGTCGATGTCAGAGGAGACAAGGTTCGGCTTGGGATAACCGCGCCGAAGCGTATAACGGTGCATCGCAAAGAGGTGTATGAGGCGATTCAGCGGGAGAAAAAAGCGGCGGCGGAGAAGCAGAAACAGCCGTAAGTGAGTTTTATCGTGTGTGTTTAACCGGCTTGTCGGGAACGTTCGACAAGCCGGTTTTTTTATGCGCCGGTTTTGCCTTGAGGGTGCGATTGTTGTTATACAGTTTTACGCCAAATGCTCAAGCCGTCTTATCAGAAACAACCAACAAACATCCGTCACTTGGTTTCCGTTTCTTTTTTAAGAGAGTTATCGTTTATATCCCGCCCTCTTGAATAAGGTACTTTCCGGAAGCGGGAAGAATTCGGCTCTGTGGTAAAAGGTACCCTTTCTCCCGACGGAGTTCCTATCCACTTAGTAGGTGGCCAGTTGGGGTCTGCTTTTGCTAAATCCTCAAATAATCCCCAGCCCCTGAAAATACTCAGCAATTCCGGGGATTCCCACCAGTATCCATAAGCTGATTCGTTATCCCAGAAAATTCGTATGGTATATCTCAATTTTTTTGTCTCAAAAACAAAAAGGCCGCTGTTTCCATTTTTGCTATTTCGCTTTTTGGTAGTTCGTTCTATATCATAATCTGTGTAGTTTGCGTCCCTAATACACATTTTTATTACTTCGGCTTTTTTAAGGTCATTGATAGGAAACTCGTAATAATAGTGTGCAAACGACCTTCTGTTTGGATCTGATTTGAAAGGCACACAGACAATATATGCTTTTACAAATTCAGAAGAATCGAATTTTGAAAAATTATCCTTAGTTACTTCTACCTCTGGTTTTCTGCTTGAACATCCATATATCCAGATGATAAGCAGGATATTAAAAGAAATTAGTAATAACTTTTTCATTTGCCTATTCTCCTTTACGGATTTGGGGTCAAATAAACATTAAATAAGGGGCTTGCACCTCTTATCCGATGATAATGAAGTACACTCCAATTTGTTGTCTTATTTATTGTGTCAGAGTATGCATCGTATGCACTTTCTCCGTCTCCCAAAAAACGCCAGAAATTGTTAAAAAAGTTGGTATAGTAAGGATCTATGACCCCTTCTATTATCGCGTCACCTGAACCTAGCATCATTTGGTTTTCGGTATAAACGTTAAGCGCAAAACACATATCGCTGTATGGATAATCAAAGCTTGAGTTCAAGTTGTTTCTTAACTCGTATTGATAAATGTCATCGCGATAAGTTACTACCCAATTAGCCGCCTCAGTTGCTACATTACGAAGGGCATAGCAACTTTCAAGAACCACTATCCTCAGCCGGTCGGAGGTAAACGGAAGTAAGGCAAGACAAGGAGCTTTTTCGAGTGCACTCGACAATTGCACATAATTTCCCGGGACGGGCCGCCCATTTTCAGTCCACATACGGGAGTTATGAGCGGGCCAAATTCCATCGTTAAATTGTATAATCGTTCTCGGTACACGAAACCCATAAAATCCCGAAAGATAGTTACCGTGAGCAAAAATATGAGCATATCTTATGTTTGGATATTTCTTGCAGACCTTTTGCAACATATCATACGTAACTTGGCTATTTGTGCCATATCCCAAGAGTGTTATAGGCACTATACCTTTTCTTTGCATCATTCTTGCAGCAAACCGGCAAGTGCCCGTGTCTTGTTCGCTGCCTCCTTGTTTCATTCCGCTCTCAAGCATACATATCACTAATCCTGCTGTTCTATAATCCGGTGGGCCGTCGAGGGCTAATGCGGGGGTCTCGCCGGATGACGAACCACCAGACATCAATATTATAGGCAAATTCTTTGCAAATGAAATGAAAGATTCGGGTTGATAGGTGTAGCAGATTTTTAGCTACGATTTGATTTTTTGTCTTACGGGAGGGATGATTAATCACATTCATACAGGCCTTGCGAGCAATTTCATCTTTTTCGGCGACGGTCAAACTAACCAATTTCATCGCGACCTGGGCTGAATAACGAGCGCAAATCAATTCGGATTCGATCTGGGTAAGATTCAGCAGCCGCTTAAACTCTGAGGAGAAAAATTCCTGCGCATGCCACCTGAAATAAGTCCGCCGAGTGACTTTCCATTTTTCCAAGACCTCCTGCACGGTGAGAGGGCCAGAAAACAAATCCTCAAGAACGCCCTTTTGTTTTTTTGTAAGATATTTTGATTTCAGCATTGTTTTCCTCGTATTTAGTATTTCGTCCGGCTTCGCCACAGATTACACAGATAGACACTGATTTTTTCACCACGAAGAAAAGAAGAGACACGAAGTATTTTTAGACGCAGATTCCGCAGATTAACGCTGGGGACAGTCAGCTTGGTGTACTCAACACGGCCTTTGCTCCAAATACGATTTGTGCGCAAGGCCCGCGTTTCGTCCACCCTGCCAATTGCATTGTCCTTATAAGCTGACTGCTTCATTAAACCGAATACCTGCTTTCTCCCAATGAATGGGCTGTGAGGAATAAGAGGTTCCTCTATATATGGCGAGTGTTTGTCATTCCCCCTTAGAGGGAATCTATTTCTATCAGACCCGTTCGACGCGGCCGACAACGAGTCGGTGTTGACTTGCAGATGAAATGGCATAAAACGTAAACGAGCGGGAATAGCTGTTGACTTGCACATGAAATGGCAGAAAACGTAAACGAGCGGGAATGGCCACAGTTAGGCGGGAAATCGTGGCAAAATAAGGACTTATGAGAGCAACGGCTGTCAAGTTAGATATTTACAAACATGGCAAAAAACGGCGACTTTTTTTGGCTTTGACGAAATATATGGCATAAACAGCCAAAAACGGCATCGGTAAAAACGAACAATTAAAACCGTTTAATTCTGTTTATAACCCCTTCAAACGCGTTTAACTCGCATTACAAAAACCCGCAAAAACGCCTTTCAAAATGAGATTCCCAAAAAACACGGCGAAATCCAAAACGAAATTATCAGACGTTCGACCCGCATTATTGCTCTAAAAATGAGGGCAAAAACGCGAGTTAGGCGATTTTTGAACAAAACCGACGAAATGCGTTTTTAGCGTAAAAATGAGGGTGAGCATAAATCTGCTAAAAAATCTGGAAAATCCGTCGTTTTTTTGAAGATTTTATTATGGGACTATCAATACTCGATACGGCCCCCACCTAATCGATGAACAGCCCTTTGTAAGTGGTCTTTAACTTGACTGAGTTTGCCTTGTCTATCACGAATTATTTCATTGAGCATCTCCGCGTGGAGATGATTTATAGTTTTGCCCCTACTTTCTTTTTCGTGCAAATCATTCAATTCTTTAGTCCGGTCCGCTATTTCGGCTCTTAAGTGGTCTATCCATAACCCGCCATCAGCACTATACATACGAAATAAATCAGCATAACTTTCTCGCCAAGATTCGCCGTCAGGAGACGGCTTTCCGGTAATCAGCCAGTGAAGATTAGCGTTAAAACAAGATGCGATATTTTGAAGAATTTGAATGTCTGGTGGGCTTTTGCCTGTTTCCAAGTTTGAAACCGAGCTACTGCGCTTATAACCTAATTTTTGAGCAAGCGCATCTTGGCTAAGACCGGCTTTTTCGCGCAAAAAACGAAGCCGTTCTCCAAAAGCAACATCCCCTAAAATATTTTGCTTAGCAGGCATAAAATAGCATATTTTGTTATTGACTTTAGTAAACTCAGCCGATATTATTCGTTGTGATGACAATTAACGAGAAACCAATTCGCATTGTAAACCGCGAGGCAATTCGGCTCGCAAAACTCAGGGCACAACGCGAAGGCCGAAGCGCTGCCAACGCAGCAAGCGTTACCATCATCGAAGCACTCAGCCAAAAAAGCCAGGGACTACATATAAGACGTGTCCCTGCAAACCTAAACCAAACCACTCACAAAGATAGCAATTCCGATGAGCAAAAGCAATGAGTTTTTTAAAAGCCATAATGAATGTTAGAGACGCCGCCAACCTGCTCGGTTGCACGGAGCGGCACATCGAAGGGCTTTGCTGCAACGGTCGATTACGAGGCGCCAAAAAGAAAGGCGGTCTTTGGGAGATACCTCTTGCGGCGATTCAGGCGTACGAGAGAGAACAGCCAGCGAGGTTATTGGTTGATAAACAGTTGCTTTACAGGGTGCGGGATTACCTTCTTATTTACTATCAATTTTGCGGACAGGAGGGCTTGTTAATTGCCCAAAAGATTCAAGATTTGAAGTTACGGAAAAGGTGCGACCGAAGCGAAATCTCCCGATTGGAGGATAAGCTTCGCGGTATAATAGAGTATCAAGGTCAGGTTTGGAGTGACTTTAGAAGGATTGAGTCCGAATTGTCTTTGGAAGGAGCGACAAAATGAGCAGGGACGCAAAGGGGCCGGTAATAATGTCGAAGAAGCGAATTGCGGATTATGCTTTTCTTCACTTGTGCAACACGGCGGAGGAAGTGGGCGAAATCAAGGACGATATTCAGGAGTTAATTATGCATCCGAGCCGGAATCCCAAAAGCGAGCAAAACGAGCAAAGATTAGAGTTTTGCCGCAAACTTGCACGTGAAAAGCTCGAATATGTCTCTCAGGGGTTGCGTGACCTCAGAGAGTTTGAAAACGCGAACGGTGTTTAAAAAATAGGAGTATAACGCAGGACGCAAAGAAACGGGGTGTAGTATGAATTCTAAAGGGGCAAAAAAGCAGGCGGAAACAGGGGAAAATAGTTTAGGAAAAGATGCACGCTATGAGGTATGCGGTCTGTGTCCCCTCGGCATTGCGGTGAGCAAGGGGCGAAACGAGCAAGAGCAAATCGCCCTGGCCAAGAAACTGACCGCCCAGGTCGAAGGAATGGGCAAAGCGGAAACCATTGCTGCGGACTTTGCCGGAGTGGACGATAACACTTTGGGCGAATTATCAACGGCGTTAATGAATGAATTGAGCGATTCAATATCAAAGGGGCGAACGCTCGCCGAGCAAGTCGGGTTAATAAAGCAACTCAGGTATCAGGTCGAAATGGGCGATTCGCCTGAACCGAAAACCAGCGAAAAAGCAAGCGAGACAAAAAGGCAGGACGATTACGCATACGCAGCGGATGATGAAATCTTCATCGAGCACGCGAGACATTTTTATAGAAACCTTCGGCGGAAGGTCTATCGGAGCTTGTACTTCCTTTGCTCGATAGAGGAAATCGGCCAAGATATTTTCTTCGAGGATTTTAAGAAGCAGCTATTTGAGATAAAAGAGAGTTGGGCCGAAAATTTCAAACAAGAGTTGGCGGATTCTGGGCCGGACACAATAAAACTCAAAAAAGCGAGCTAATATTTTTACGGAGTAATCGAAATGGATTTCGATTTTAAGTCATTGGTTAAAGGAATTCAGATCGGCGAGCGTGATTCGCATAAGAGCCAGGGCAGGGCCGAGTTGCAGCTTCGGTCCTGTCCTGGCGGAATTTTAGAGTAAATATGGCCAAAGACATAAATATACATGTAAAAACAACAGGCACGCAGCAGACAACGACTGAACTGAACCAGGTTGCTCACGCGACCGAGGAAATGGGTGCAAAGACCAGCCGCGCTACCAGTTGGATTGCTGACGGCCTTAAATCCCTTATCGGTCCGCTTGGATTTGCCGCGATAGCCACTGCCGCAGCGTCGGCGGCGGGCAAGATAGCGCAATTTTTTGACAACATAAAAACTCGCTGCGATGAAGCGGTTAATCGTCTTAATGAAGTCCGAAAAGGGTTTCAAGATATTTTTGAGGCGATGAATGCCTTTGACGAAAAGAGCCGCAAACAGATTACGAAGAATACGGCATCACTATTGAGGGATACGGCTGTTTCGCAGCAGGTCGGATTACCTGTCATAAATGCTTATACCAGGCAATTTCATGGAGCGGTTGAATCCGGCAAAATTACGGAGGAGCAATACAATCAAGGGTTAAAAGACATGCTCGGCTATGCCCAGAGGCATGGCAACCCCGAAGGAACAAGCGACCTGATTGCACTTATGGCCGGTTGGGGTATGAATACACCGGAACAACAAGGCAAATTTCGTCGTGAAATTGGAGCGGTATCTGGTAAGTCCGGACTTTCAGAAGGGGATATAATTGCTGCTTTAGGTAGAAGCGCACCAACGGTAAAGGCGATGGGTTGGACGCCAGAGCTGACACTCGAAAATATCGGAATTATCGCAGCCGGTGAAATAGGCAAGAAAAAATTGTCTTTGCCTGCAACAACTATCGAATCGCTCGTTAATCCACAAGTTAAAGATATTGATAAAACGTACGGCATTTCAAAAGAGGCCATGTCGGACCCGAGTAAATTATTCGGGGAAGTAACAAGATTAGCGTCACAAAAAAGCCAACAGGAAACCATGTCGATGCTAACGGACATTTATGGAGCCGAACCGGCTGCTGGCGTATATAAACTTATAGCAGGCCAAAGAAAAGAAATGTCGCTCGCTATCTCCCAGGCCGGTACCCCTGCCGCTGCCGAAGCGGAAAAAAAGGAAGAAAAGAAATCGGTAAATACTTTCGAGAGGCAACAAGCAAAAACCGAAGCAGTTAAACTTTTAGATGATGAAGATGTATCTGACGAAGAAAAAATCAAAGGCCAGATTCGCGATATCGGCAATACAGCCAGGAATAAATACAGGCGTCAATCGCCAAAAACGCAATGGTTTAGAGAATTATTGATAATAGGCGACGAAGCAGAAAAGGAGGATGCGGCCTACAGGAAATGGCGAGAATCCCTCTCGAAAGATGAAGTCAAACGAACAAGGGAAGAGTGGATAAAGAACAGCACAGAGCCGGATGTCAAATTAAGGCCTGAGGCATACAAAGACACAGAATCCCCTTTTATTGAAGCTTGGGGCAAAATGCGGCCACGGCAACAATTAGAAGCATTACAGCGTAATCCCGAAACAACGCCGGGGATTCCGTTATCAAACGCCAGCGAAGCAACCAGTAATATAACAAATGACACAACTAATCATTTTCATTACGAGCATATCACGAATTATTATCCCCACCAGGGCGACAACTTGATGGGCGCTCGATTTGGCAGGGATGACGAATGACCGTGAAGAGCAAACAAAAAGAGAGAATATGCCGTGGCTGCGGGCTGCCAAAGCCCGAAAAAGAATTCATCAAGGGAAGTAGTAGTTGCCTCGAATGCAGAAGACAGTACCACCGTGTTTATAAGCAACTTCGCAGACAAGGCCGGCCCCGCCAGAAACGTGAGGCCTCTTTGGAAGTCGGAATCGAAACTTGGGGCCAGGTGGCCAACGTAATACGAGAAATGGCTGAATCGCAATTTAAAATCAACAAAGAACATGCAGACCTGAATAGGAGAATTGTTCTTCTAAAAAAATACACAGACGAAGTCGTCGAGCCGGAGCTTATTCACCAGATAAATTTCCGGTCGATGCTGAGGGCATTTTTGAAAAAGACATGCTCAATTAAGCAAGCTACTCTCAAGAGATTCGATTTTGGAGTCCTGCGGTTTCATCGAGGCAAATTAGATGTGGAATTAGACGCGGCTTACGCGGGGCAAAGGATGGAAAAGCCGTGAATAATCTATCTCTAAAAAATGCCTTTTTAACGATGCTGCAAGTGCCAGTATCTTTGGGTTTGGCGATTTGTGCTTTCGCAAATCTGCATTTTACATATTGGATGTTGACATTGGAGAATCCGTTATCGCACCCGATGACGGACCTGGCGACAAAGCGAGCAAAAATCGAGTATGGTACCGCGAGCGTTGAAAGAGACGAAATCCTCGTTTACGGGGCTTTTAAGGCCCAGTTGTTATTACATAACGACGAATTTATAGACGGAATTCGCGTACATTTTGAGGCGAAGCATGCTAATCTAATGGCTGAGGGTAGGCGTCGAGACCCGCACTTGTACGCAGTTTTGAAGCCAACCCGAAGCGAGAATATAGTGCGAATATGCAGTATATTCAGAGCTTTAACAACAACAGAGCAAGCGAAAATTATTGCTACCGGTTTGGCAGTAAAACCGTGTAGCAAGAGACCATAATTTTGTTTCATTCACAACCGCTTATTTTGCCCATTTTAAGTTAATATGGGCAAAATAGAAGCGGCTGTTTTCTGCGATGTGGTCAGAAAAACTTTTATGCCATCTTCTGCAAATTTCCGCCATTTCAAGTGCAACGCTACAATTGTTCCTCTATAATTGGGCCGAACTTGCGCGCTTTTGACGAAAAATCACAAAAAGAGCACAGGCGCAAAGGTGCATAAGTGCTTACGTAATAAGGAATAAAAAAAAATTTCAGAATTTTAGGATTTGGCAAAAAACACTTGCGCGCTTTTGGCGAACAGTTGTATCATACAACTGTTTTATACAACCGTTTGTGTCCAGAATTTAAGCCGTTATGTTGACAGGGGTTACGGCACAAACGACACCACAAAAACACACTGAAAATGGCCACGAAAACGCACAAAAAACACGCAAAAAACGACCCCTGTTTATGGGGACATAAATCTATAACTGCTTATATTCACCGGCCTTACAGCGGTTTTTAGTGTACCCATAACGCCGCTAACACAGCGGTGGTTTTTAGTTTTGAGTTTTGAGTTGAGGGATGCCGCCGCAGGCGTAGTTATTTCTTGCCCTCGACTATCGCGATTTCGTCCGCCGACAGGCCGTAGAGGTCATAAACAAGTTTGTCTATCTGCTCATCCGTCGAATCTATCTGCCGCTGAATTCGCGTCTTTTCATCAGGATTCTTTATCCCCGCAAGTTTCTTATTCAACTCCAACATCTGCTCGACTAAAGAAACCATCTTGTCGTGCTGCTTCACCTCTTCAGGTTTGTCAAAATCAATCGTGCGAATAGGAAACGGTTTCAGATATTCGGTTTTGAACCTGAAATAACCACCGCGAAGGATATTCCCAGTTGAGCTTAAGAAGAACCAAAGCAATTTGGAGTTCAAAATCCCAAGAAAGAATGACACATTTTCCTTCTGTGTCTCTTTAAACACGAAACTATAGATTGTAGTTGTATGATAGTTTCCTTCCTTATCAAGCGTCATTTGACATCCAGAGGCTATATCCGGTGTCATCAGTTTCACTGCGTCAAACTCCGCAAGATTCTTTGGATAAATATAAGCGTAAAAATGCTCTCCGATCATTTTCCCCTTTTCTCGTTGCGCAAGGGCATTCTGATTAGCAAGGAGATATTTCCATCCCATTGGAAAACGCTCTTGAATATATTTCTTCGGCATCAATAAAGCCTGCCCATTTTCAATGAGATATGGAAATATAACAACATTATGGGATTTGGGTTCTTTATAACGATGAACATCTTTTCCCATTAGAAACGGTTTCACAAAGCCCCGTTCAATCTCAATTTCCTTTTCTAAGGACTTAGAGTAGCAAACACACGATTGTTTATTCCACTTAACAAGATTGAGGACATATATTGAATCGGCGCTTGTTTGTAAGCCAACAAAAATCTTGCGAGTAATATTACCAAGCGTTAAGGGTTGCCGGTTCAATTTAGTTAATACTGCTGCCGAATTACCTGTTGAAAAATGCCATTCCTTATCGGATGGGGGCTGCGGCAAAAACGCTTCACTGTAATCGGGATATGCTTGAGAATGCCTAATCATTGGAAATAGTTGTGTTGGATTCTCAAGTTTCCTGACGGATACGAATCGAAATTGGAGTTCTGGTTTTGCGCTCAGGAATAATAAACAGGTGTAAGTTGTAGCGTTTTCAAAAACTTGTTCAGCACCGAAATGTACGATTTCCGCAATTGCTTTTTTCTCAGATAAGAGTTGCCTTACAGGATGAGCGAATTTAGCTTGGAAAAACTTGTGAGGCAAGATTAACCCCAGTCGCCCATTCTTATTAAGAAGACCTAATCCTTTTTCTGCAAAGACAACATAAATGTCATAATTTCCTTTTGATGCCGATTTATATCTTTGACTTAAATAAGGTACTGTTTCAGGCTGAGTGTCTTGCATCGTTTGGATTCGTATATACGGCGGGTTGCCTATGACGGCGTCGAAGCCACCTTGTTTGAAGATGGGTGCAAATTCTTTTTGCCAGTCAAAGGCGTTTATCTTTCTCTGCTGCTCATCGCCAAAAAGGGTTAATTGCTGCTTTTGATAAAAATCCGGCCCAATAAGAGAATTGCCGCACTTGATATTATTGCCCAGGTCCGGCAGCGCACGTTCATGAAACAATCTCAAACTCTCCTGCGTCTCATTTTCAAGAACCTTTAACAAAAGGGAAAGTTTCGTTACCTCCGCCGCCTGCGAATCTATATCCACGCCGTAAATATTATTTAAAAGAATCCTTTTCTTTTCATCAATCGTCAAAAACCACTGTCCGCCCTTGCCCTGATATATCACCTTTTTATGTTTCGATGGTTCTTTGGCGTAATAATCACGGTGAAAATCCAAAAGATACTGATACGCCCCGATTAAAAACGAACCCGAACCGCAGGCAGGGTCGAGAATTTTTAACTTTTCAATTTGTTTGGGTGTTTTGTTTTCACAAAGTTTCCCCACCGTATTTTTTACAATGTAATCGACGATATACGAAGGCGTATAATAAACTCCGCCCGCTTTTTTGACCTCCGGCTTTTCTTCTACCTTTGCCTGATGCGATTCCGTAAGCCGAATTACCTTGCCTAAAAACTGTTCATAAACCTGCCCCAAAATTTCCGCAGGCATAACGGAAAATTCATAAGGGCTGCGCGGATAATAAAGGTCTTTCAAAATCCGCGTCAGGACATCATCGTCGATTTTCAAATTTGCGGAAAGTTCGTCCGGCCCCTCAGGCCTGTCTTTTTCCCTGCGAAAATGAAAAATACCGGAATTATATCTTTCATCGGATTTCTCAAAAAGTTCGAAAAGCCGCGGATATATTCTTGAGCCGCTAATTAGCCCCAAGAGTTGTTCGCTGCGCTCTATCCCTCTGTCTTCGCATATCCTCAAAAACAAAATCCGGTCTATGGTCTTTTGAACCGCAAAATTAAGGTCATAAACGGATAGTTTGCCGTTGCGAATCGCGATATTTTTTGCCAGTTCGTTCCGCCATCCTTCTATCTCGGCCAGAAACTCTTTATCTACTGTAGTTGTGCCTCTTTTAGTTGTCTTTTCAGATGCGTATTTATCGAACAATCCTTTATAAACCGCTTCTTTGCTGAATATATTCGCGATTTGCTCCCACTTGTCGGCGTAATCTTTGTAAGTGAAAAGCATAATTCGTCCGGCCGATGGTTTATCGTCGGGGCTTGGCCGAATCTGGCAGTCATAAACTGCGAACTCTTCAAAATCGGTGAGAATTGACAATGGCAGTTTAGCCGACCACGCGTATCTGCGGAGCTGATAGGCCGGGCTGATGTCGGATTTTATATCGACTGATGGCTTCTTTGCTTCTAAGAAAAATTTTCTCGTCCCACCGACGCGGAAGCAGTAGTCAGGCGCTTTTGTTGTCCCGCCCACTTTGATTGCGTCTTCGTGAATCACATCGCTGTATGCCGGAGCGACTCCCGCCTTGTTTTGCATATCCCAGCCGAGCGCTTCGAAGAATGGATTGATGAATTGTTGTCGGACTTGTGCTTCGCCGTATCCCTGCCCCTTGTACGATTCGATATTCCGCTCGAATTGTTCAATAAGCTCTATTACTTCCTTCGGTGCTCCGCCCATATCGCAAAACTCCATCCAATGCCTTTAATTTCCCGACCCCCCATGCCGTTTTGCTTCGCGGAAGCTTCGCAAAACGCGACGCAGGGGGCTTTCGCCACAATACCGCAAGTGATGTCTTTCGTCAATAAAGTAACCCCGGCATAAATGACGGGGC
>PMZJ01000021.1 GCA_003170415.1 Phycisphaerales bacterium
CCGCCCTTGGCGAGTGGCGGGTTTTCCCCGCCATAGGCGTGGTTACTGCCTTCTTAAAAAACATTTTACCGACAGCATAATAACGCCCAACAGACCGATTGTGAAAAGCGGCCACGAGAAGTGCCCGGCGTAGTCGGACAATTGTATATATTGCCCGGCGATGCAAAATGATACGACTATGATAAAGATAGAAAGCAAAAAGCCGAGCCAGCCCCAAAGCGATACCCTGATTGGTCTGCCGACGCAATCGCGGTAAAAAATCAGCGTTGCAAAGACAAGCATCGTCAGTGACACAAGCACAGGCGCCAAAACGGGGCCTGCCCATGGACAAGGTATCAGGAAAAGAACGTCCCAATCCATAATTGAAGCCGGCCAATCCAATATGACCTTTAGCCAGACGTAATAAAATATGTCCCAGACGGCAAAAATTATCATAAAGAACGCAAGCCGCTGCCGGCGATTTTGCCCGGCGAGAAAACATACGGCGAATATCAGGACAATTGTCGCAGCTTCTCTGGCGACCTCAACCAAGAGAATACGATTGGACTCGGCGATAAGAGGAAATGATGTGAGGGGAAAAACAAAGCCGGCGGGATGAAAAATTTGCCGCAGATAAACAACCACCGCCGCCTCGATATAGCCAAAGGCGATTGCCAGTATCACAACGAGCCAGAAACGGATTATCGCTGTTTTTGAGAGTGTTGGTAAAATGGTCATAGGTTGTTCAGAAGTCGCAGGAGCACCGGTATAATCTGGTTTTCTGCGACGGTCGCGATTTTCTTCCCTTTGCGGTAAATGAACGCCTTGTTTTTCGCGGCACATACAGCTAAGTCCGCATCTGCCGCCTCCCCCGGCCCGTTGACAATACATCCCATTACCGCAATTCGCACCGGCTTATCAATTGCGATAACCGCTTGTTTTACCTTGCGGGCAAGCCCTGCTATATCAATCTCTGTCCGTGCGCAGGTCGGACAAACTATCAGTTGTAATTTGGGCGCAGGGTAAAGCCCCAGCGAAATGAGAATCTGTTTGGCAATTCCCGTTTCGATAACCGGGTCGCCTGCTGCGCTAACGCGTATGGTATCGCCGATGCCTTCCGCCAGAAGTGTCCCTAAAGTAACAGCCGAGGGGACACAGGCGTCTTCAGGCAAACCCGCGTGCGTCAGGCCCAGGTGGATTGGGTAATCGAATGTCTCGGCGATGCGCCTGTTGATTTCGATGGTTCGAATCGTGTCGCTGCTTTTTGCGCTGAGGACGATTTGCGAAAATCCCCGCCCTTCAAAAAGCCGGACGTATCCTTTCAACTCCCTCAGCATTAACGCTACCCGTTTGCCGGAAACGACGTCAGGTTTTTTCAGGTCTCTTATGCTCGCTTCGTTGACGCCGATGCGGATTGCGACCTTGTGCATTTTCGCGGCGTCTATGATTCGCAGGATGTCGTCGCGATTTTTTATATTGCCCGGATTGAGCCGGATTTTCGCCGCGCCCGCCTCAATTGCCTCAATCGCCCTGTCCGGGCTGAAATGAATATCGGCAACAAGCGGAATTTTTACTTTTTGAACAATTTTGGCGAATGCGACCGTATCCGCCCGCGTCGGCACGGCCACACGAACTAATTGGCAGCCGGCTTCCGCAAGTTGATTTATCTGCCGGACGCATCGGCCCACGTCGGTAGTCGGCACTTTGGTCATCGATTGAATAACAACCGCCGCCGATGACCCGATTTTCACACCGCCTGCGTCAATCGTTCTGGTTTTCTTTCGCTTGAACATAAACTAATTGTAGCTTGTCGTAATCAGCCAATCAAATTAAAATGCCTGTATTGGAAAGACGGCTTCGTTGAGTTTTTAGTTGGAAAGAGGCGATTATGAAAAAAAACACGTTGCATAAGATTTTGAACCCCATTTTGCTGGTGCTGTTTATCAACCAGGCGGTAACAGTCCTGTTTCTCGACGAGTTACCACCCTGGGCATTCCAGGTTTTCCACAAAGGCGGCGGCGCAATCTTGCTCGCCCTTGTCGCCATCCACTTCATCCTGAACTTCAACTGGGTAAAAGCAAATTACTTCTCAAAATAATTGTTAGGATAAAAACAGTTTTAAGTTCCTGGTGTTGAGTTTTGAGTCGAATCACAGGACAATATAAGACCAGATTCGAGGTCATAGGCGATTTTATTGGAATTTTGAATAATTTTTTATTATTTTCGTGGCGGACTGGTAAATTTGTGGTATAATGAATGTCTTGTAGGGCATATCTTTTCACCTTTCTAAGGATATCCTCCCAAAAAATTATGAAAGGCATGTAGATTGATGGCCAGGTTACAGGCCAAGGAGAATTGTTGTGAGTACAGGTACAGTAAAATGGTTCAATGATCAAAAAGGTTTTGGGTTTATCGTAGCCGACGACGGCGGCCCGGACCTGTTCGTTCACCACTCGGAAATCAAGTCATCCGGGTACTCGAGTTTGAGCGAAGGGCAGAAGGTTGAGTACGAAGTTGGCCAGGGCAAAAAGGGTCCCTGTGCGACAAACGTAGTTCCAAAATAAGCACCAACAATTGACGCCAAAGAAAGGCCCCGCATCGCGGGGCCTTTTTTATTTGCCGACATTTAACATCTCTACGAATTTCCCTTGATTTTCGCCTGTTTTGGGCGCATAAAAGAATGGATTTCCGTGTGCGCGGGAATGACAAAAACAAGCTATTCGGAGAAAAACGGATATGGCAAAGGTGATGGCAAACGCGATAGTGGCCCAATCCGGTGGACCAACGTGCGTAATCAATTCAAGCGTTTGCGGGGTGATTCAAGAGGCGGCAAAAACGAAGAAAATAGGCAGAGTGCTGGCGGCACACGACGGCATATTAGGCGTTTTGAAGGAAGAGCTGTTTGACGCCTCGGCGGAGAAGGCATCGGTAATCGAGGCATTAAAGCGGACACCCGCGGCGGCGATGGGGTCGTGCAGATACAAACTCAAATCCTTAGACCAGGCGCAATCGGATTTCGACCGGGTGCTGGACGTTTTCAAGGCGCACGAGATTCGATATTTTTTCTACGCGGGCGGCAACGACTCGATGGATACGGCGGATAGGGTGAATAAATTAGCGGCGCAACGCAGCTATGAGCTTGTATGTATCGGGATACCCAAGACAATTGATAATGACCTGGCATATACGGACCACTGTCCGGGGTTCGGAAGCGTGGCGAAATACGTAGCGACCTGCGCGATGGAGGCGGGCAGAGACAACGAGGCGTTATCGACTTTCGATACGTGCAGCATCGTGGAGGTGATGGGAAGAAACGCCGGCTGGATAGCGGCGGCGTCAGGATTAGCGACAAGAGAGCCGCAGGACGCACCGCATCTTATATATATGCCTGAGGCGGCGTTTACGTTTGAGAAGTTAATCAGGGACGTTAAAGAAGTTTACAAGGAATTCGGCAGGGTGTTTATCATCGTGGGTGAAGGACTGAAAGATGAAAAAGGCAATTACATTACCGCGGAAACCGCAGGGTTCGGCAATGACGCCTTCGGGCACGCGCAGCTTGGCGGCGTGGCGGAGATGCTGAAGAATGTTATTGAAAAAGAGGCGGGAATAAAGGCACGCTGGAACAAATTAGGGACGCAGCAAAGAAGTTCGATGCATTTTGCGTCGCTTACCGATATTAACGAGGCGTATATGTGCGGCAAGGCGGCGGTAAAGGCGGCGATGAGCGGGGTCAACGGGAAAATGATAACCCTGGTTCGTGAAAAGGACGCCAAATACAAGTGCACAACGGGGTTTGCGGAACTGAAAGACGTTGCAAACGGGGAAAAGAAAGTGCCGAAGGATTTCATAAACGAAAAGGGCAATCATATCACCGAGGCGTGCAGGAGATATATCGGGCCATTGATTAAGGGCGAGGCGCCGATAACGGTCGGCAAAGACGGGCTGCCTGTGTATGTGCGGCTGGCAAAGAAATGGGTGGAAAAGAAACTTCCGAGGTATTTATGAATTTGGGCAAATATTCATTCGGGATTGGGGACAGATTCGGCAAACAGGGCAAGGCGCAGCTGGCGGCGATGGTCGAGGCGGGCAAGGTCGGCGTGGAGATAACACCCGTCTGGAACAAGTCGCATCGTGAGCATACGATAATTGGAACAAAGCCAGCAGCGGTTCGCGCAGAGGCGGATGAGGCAACGAAAGCAATGCTTTGGGAAAAAGCGTATTTCGTTGACGCAGACCATATCAACCTGAAGAACGTGGACTTATTTATCAAGTCGAGCGATTTTTTCACGCTGGATGTCGCGGATTATATAGGCCAGCCGGCAGAGAAAGAAGATGTTGATAACTTTATCGACGGATGCGTGAAATATATCGACGGTTTGTCTATACCTGGGATTGAGGGGAACCTGATTGCTACTGAGGACTCGGTGAGGGCGATAGCGAATAAATACCTGTGGGCGGTGAAAGAGGCGAGCCGATTATACAGGCACATCGTACCCAAAAAAGGCATGGGCAATTTTGTTGTAGAGATGTCGATGGACGAAACGGATACGCCTCAATCACCCGTGGAATTATTCTTTATTTTAGCGGCAGCGGCACAGGAAGAGATGCCGATTGAGACGATTGCGCCGAAGTTTTCAGGCAGGTTCAACAAGGGCGTCGATTACGTAGGCGACGTCGAGCGGTTCGCGAAGGAATTCGAGCAGGATTTGGCGGTCATAGCGTATGCGGTTAAAGAGTTTGGTCTGCCTAAAAACCTCAAGTTGAGCGTTCATTCAGGCAGTGACAAGTTTTCGATTTATGGGGCGATTAACAAGGCGCTGAGAAAATTTGACGCGGGACTGCACGTCAAGACAGCGGGGACAACGTGGCTTGAGGAGCTTGCGGGGCTGGCGATTGCGGAAGGCGAGGGATTGAGGATTGCGAGGCGGATTTACGCGGAAGCGTTTAAGAGGATGGATGAGCTGACGCCACCATACGCGACAGTGATTGATATTGATAAGGGCAGGTTGCCGAGTCCTGAGGTTGTCGCGGAGTGGAACGGGAGGAGATTCGCGGAGGCATTGCGACATGACCAGTCGTGCGGGCGGTATAATCCGGATTTGAGACAGCTTATACACGTCGGTTACAAGGTCGCGGCGGAAATGGGGGCGGAGTTTACGAATGCTGTTGCTGATTGCGAACGCATAATCGGGCCGAATGTTACGGAGAATATTTACGAGCGGCATATTAAGCCGATTTTTATTGATTGAGTTAGCCACAGATTCCGCCACAGGCGGACAAGTATACAGATTACACTGATAATTAAGGTGAAATATGAAAGAATTATTTGATTTGACGGGTAAGGTGGCGGCGGTAACAGGTGCGGGCGGGGTGCTTTGCAGCCAAATGGCGAAAGCATTGGCCTGCGCGGGGGCGAAAGTCGCGGTGATGGATTTGTCTTTGGAAGCGGCAAAGAAAGTCGCGGATGAGATTAATGAAGACAGAGGGCAGAGAACAGAGGACAGAAGGCAGGAGATGGAAGACAGGAGGCAGGAGACAGAAGACAGGGGAGAGGATGCAGAAGATAGAAGACAGAAGATAGAGGACAGGAGACAGAATGAACGACGAAATACGACCGAGGTCAAGGCCATCGCGGTTAAGTGCAGCGTGTTGGACAAGAAACAATTGGAAGAGGCGAGGGAGAAGATTGAAGACGAGTTAGGCAAGGTGGATATCCTGATAAACGGCGCAGGAGGCAACAAGAAAGAAGCGACAACGTCGGAGAATCTGCCTTTTTTCGATCTGCCTGCCGAGGCGATTCGCGGGGTGTTCGATTTAAATTTCATAGGAACGGTATTGGCGAGCCAGGTATTCGGCAAAGAGATGGCAAAGAATGGTTCGGGGGTGATACTGAATATATCGAGTATGAACGCTTTCAGGCCATTGACCAAAATTTGCGGGTATTCGGCGGCCAAAGCGGCGGTGAGCAATTTTACGCAGTGGTTAGCGGTGCATATAAATCATCATCATTCGAAGGATATCAGAGTTAACGCGATTGCGCCGGGGTTTTTCCTCACAGAACAAAACCGGTTCTTATTGACCGATGAAAAAACAGGGCAATTGACCGCTCGCGGCAAAACAATTATCGAGCATACGCCGATGGGCAGATTCGGCAAGCCGGATGATTTGACGGGAACGATGCTTTGGCTCGTCAGTGATGCGGCGAAGTTTGTTACGGGGGTTGTTGTGCCGGTCGATGGCGGCTTCTCGGCATTTAGTGGGGTTTAGCCACCCCCCGCCGTTTCTGCCCCCGTTGCTTTCAGGTGAAAGCAGGACACGGGGGTTGGGCAAGGCCCAACAAAACGAGACGCGGGGGCTACGCAGATTGCACTGATTTCACAGTTTTTTAGTCACGGATTTGCCGGGTCCCGCCTCCACAACTCAAAACTAACTTCTCGCCCCCTGCTTCTTTCTTGACTCTTTCTCTCCAACATACTAAATTGCTGACAAAGAGCGTTGAAGATTATTATCTTGGGCCACAAAAAGATAATGGGCATTTGGGACACAATATCCGCTTTGGCAAAAGAAATCTTGGGAACCACCCAAGTCCAGAAGGTTAATTTATCGAAGATTAGCAAAGAAGTCCACAGACCCAACGGGCTTGAAAGGAAGTTGGGAAATAGGATTGAAAGAGAAGAGGATATATCCGACATTGAGATTCTCCCGGAATATCAATTCATTCTTAAAGCAATAGAAAATAAATGTCCCGCTATTTTTGTAACTGGGAAGGCAGGGACCGGAAAATCTACTTTAATCCGCTTTCTTACAAGCAAAATCAAAAGAAGTGCAGTGGTGGCACCAACAGCAATCGCTGCGATAAATGTAGGCGGATCTACTATACATTCCTTTTTTGGTATCCCACCCCGAACAATCAATCCTGATGAATCGTTTAATCCCAAACAGCACATAATTCCTGTGATAGAGAACCTGGATGCTCTTATCATTGATGAAGTTTCAATGGTAGGTCCCGACCTTGTCGACTGCATCAACAATTCACTAATTAATGTTAGACGTATTTCCTCCGCATTCGGAGGTATACCAATTGTTTTTGTCGGGGATATACTTCAGCTTCCACCAGTGGTCGATGATAAAGAGGTTGGGGTTTATTACACACATCGCTACGAAAGTCCATATTTCTATTCAGCGGATATTTTCAAAAAGATTGATATCTTGCCAATTGAGTTAACGAAGGTATTCCGTCAAAAGGATTCAAATTTTATTAAAGCTCTCGATCGGATACGAACAAATCAATCCTACTTAGAATCGGTGGAACTAATCAATCAGACTTGTTACAGAGAAAAGCAGGAGAACAATGAGAAGTCGCTGTATTTGGTTCCTACAAATGCGGCAGCAAAGTCCATCAACACTGGCAGGCTAGATCAATTGAAAGCTAAACTAGTGACATACGATGCAACCATAACCGGAGATATCAATGCAGGTAAGTATCGTTTCCCGGCACCAGATAGATTACAACTCAAGGAAAGCGCTATGGTTATCTTCCTCAAGAACAATAAGCCGCTTTGGCTGAACGGGACACTTGGTGAAGTAATCCGCCTTAAAAAGGAATATATACAAGTAAAGATTCTTGAAAGCGGCAATATTGTTTCTGTATCGCGAGAAACATGGAAGAAACTCAGATACAGATATAATTATGAAGAAAGAAGAATTGAGACAGAAGTGACGGGGACGTTTACTCAATTTCCTTTGTCCCTTGGATGGGCCATTACAATTCACAAATCTCAGGGCATGACACTCGACTCCGTTTGTATCGACTTGGGTCGAGGAGCATTTTGCTCAGGACAGACCTATGTAGCTCTATCTCGGTGCAGAACACTTGAGGGTATTACGTTAAAGAGACCGATATCTTTAAGCGATGTGAAAGTTGACGCATCTATCATAGAGGTTTACCGTAAACTGGGTTTACTGAAAGAAAATAAGGATATATGAAAGAAAAACTAACAACAGAGCTTTTAGCTCAGATTGATAATGTAATTGGGATTTATGAATCGCTGAGAGCCCAGTCTCAATACGATGATCTATCTGATTTAAAAGACGAAGAACCAAATAAAGTTCTCACGATGTCCCGTTCAGCTATTGAGCGTATCGGCGGCAAAGGCTCTGTATATGTTCGTCAAGCCGAAGCAGCATTAAATAAGAACGGACATGATAATGCATACAATATACCTATATTAGCTGGGATACTCGAAGCTCTGAGAGCAGATTTAGAGGCCGGATATTTATCAAGCGTTAAAGAGTTAATTCATGGAGAAGTATTTGGTGATTTGCTTGAAACCGCATCCTATCTTTTAGATGAGGGCTATAAAGACCCTGCCGCAGTTCTTGCTGGTTGTGTTCTCGAAGAACATTTAAGACAATTATGTAAAAAGAACAGCATAGAAACCGAAGCAAACACAAAATCTGGAATAAGACCTAAAAAAGCCGATCTAATGAATTCAGAACTTTCGAATGCAGAGGTTTACTCAAAACTTGAGCAAAAGAATATAACTGCCTGGTTGGATCTCAGAAATAAGGCAGCACATGGTAAATTCGATGAATATACTAAAGAGCAAGTGTCTATCGTGCTGTTTGGTATACGGGATTTTGTTAGCAGAGTGCCAGCATGACCAACAAAAACTCTAAAGAGTAGTGGAATAAAAACGGCCATTTTGTTTTTTGGGGAAAGCCCCGCAAGGCAGGAAATACCCAATCCGCTTACGGCGGATAAGGAAAGTTAGTGAAACACTGTTCAATCAGAACCAAATTTCCCGCATAAAAAAACGTAGTTATGGGTACATTCAAAACTGCTGCAACCCCATTATTATTAAGCAGTTATCAATAAATGCTTGTTTTGAGAGGGGGGCTTTTTGAGCGGTTTTTTGTGCATTTTTGTGGCTTAAAAAGCACTCTTTTTCTGTGGTCATTTTAGCCATAACCTCTTTTCTTATAACGGCTTAAATTCTGGACACGAACGGTCGTATAAAACGCTTGTATAAAACGTTTGTATGATACATTTGTTCGCCGATATCGCGCAAGTGTTTTTTGGCCAAATCCAAAATTCTTAAAATTTTTTTTACTCCTTATCCCACAACGACTTAAGTGCATTTCGAGGCATCCCGAAAATCGGAATTTTCGTCAAAAGCGCGCAAGTTCGCGCCATATATAGAGGAAGCGTTTTCCTCTGTAGTGGTTAGTTTTTAGTGTTTACTTCATAGTAACATGGGCCCCCGATTGCGGTTCCTACGGAGCTTGAGTCGAGGGCAGGCGGGGTAAATTAGGAAGGCGGATGAGGAATGGGAATGAAGATTAATTTAACAATTGGGATACCGATTTGGCTGGATATGTTTTTTGCGTGGCCGGTGATGGTTTATCGGTTGTGGAAGTATGGTTATACATATCGGCGGATTTATTTAGATGAAGGTCAATGGACGATAGTTGACCCGCAGGATTACTATATTTTTGGCAGTTTCAAATGGTGCGTCATGGGAAGGAAAGGGAGATTCTATGCCGTCAGAGGGGCCAGAATCAGCTCCGGGGAAATAAAAATGGTGCGATTGCACAGGGCAATTATGAAGGCACCGGAGGACAAGTTAGTTGACCACGCCGATGGAAATACCTTAGATAATCGCAGGGCCAACCTACGACTGGCAACATACTCGCAGAACGCCTGTAACAGCCGGAGAAACAAAACAAAGACATCGTCACGGTTCAAAGGGGTTTCTTTCAGTAAGCGCGACAACCGATGGATCGTCCGAATCCATTATGAGGGGAAAGGAAAATGGATAGGCAGATTTAAGACAGAGATTGAGGCCGCGAAGGCATACGATGAAGCGGCCAGGAAATGCCACGGGGAGTATGCCTGTTTGAATTTCAGGGAATGATGCTCTCCTCCCTGCCTAAAGCATACCGGGGCAGGCAAAACCGCTTGATTTAGGGGGGTAAAAAGATTAGCGTATAAGAGATGGTTTTGAGTGTTGTGGCTTGGCCATCCCTTACGGGAAGTGTTTAGTTTTAAGTTTAGGAATGGAAATTAACGGAGATACAAATGTCGGACGCAGCGGCAGCGTTGAGGGAATTCAAGGTTACGAAGAAGTTTTTCGTGGGGATTGATTCGGACGGGTGCGTGTTCGATACAATGGGGATAAAGCAGCGGGAGTGTTTCTGCCCGTGGACGGTGGCGTGTTTCGGATTACAGCCGGTGGCGGAGGCGGCGAGAGAATGCAGGGTTTTTGCGGATTTGTTCAGCAAGACAAGAGGGGCTAACAGGCACAAAACGCTCAAGAGGATTTTGTCGGAATTGCTGCCGAATCATCCACAAGTAAAGCAAAGGGGGTTTAAGATTCCGCAGCCGACGCATTATTTCGAGTGGGTCGATGACCCGAAGAGCGTATTGAGCAACGACGGGTTAAAGAAGGCGGCTGAGGCGGCAAAAGACCCGGCGGTGAAAAAAGAATTAGAGCAAGCACTGGACTGGAGCAGGAAGGTGAACCAGGCGGTAACGGATATCGTAAAAGGAATACCACCCTTCCCGTTTGTGCAGGAGTGCCTGGAAAAGATTCAGCCAAAGGCGGATGTTATAGTGGTATCTGCGACGCCCGGCGAGGCATTAGTGCGGGAATGGCAGGAGCATGATATCGCCAAATACGTAGAAGTAATAGCGGGCCAGGAAATGGGAACAAAGGCCCAGCATCTTGAATTCGCGACCAAAGGTCGATACGATAAGGACCATGTCTTAATGGTTGGCGATGCTCCGGGCGATTTGCAGGCGGCAAGGGCCGCGAGGGCGTTGTTTTACCCGATAGTGCCTGGCAAAGAGACAGAGTCGTGGAAGCGATTTTATAATGAGGCGTTTGACAGATTTCTCAAGAATCGATTCGCCGGCGAATACGAGCAGAAGCTGATTACGGAATTCGAGAATTCTCTGCCGGGCAAACCACCGTGGGAAAGGTGATTAACAGAAGACAGAAAACAGAATAGTGGATTCCCGCTTCCGCGGGAATGACAAAGATGGTGATTGAACGACAATATGCGGATGGCGTCATAAGCAAAGAGCAGATGCAGGAGGCGGTGGCGGAGTATTTCGGCAAGAGGGATTACTCCGGCAAAAGCATTCTTGTTATTGTCCCGGATAATACACGTTCCGGGCCGGTGGGCGTGGTATTCAAGGCCATCTTCGATTGTATCGGCAACAAGACCAAACAATTAGATGTACTGGTCGCGCTGGGGACTCATCAGCCAATAAGCGAAGAGCAGATTTGTGCCCGGCTGACAATGACGCAGGAGGAGCGAAACGGCAAATACAAAGCGGTGAAGTTTTTTAATCACCAGTGGGACAACCCGGAGATGTTCAAGTTCGCAGGCCAGATTCACGCCGACAAAATTGAACGGCTGACCCATGGGCTTTTCCGCGAAGAGGTTGAGGTCATGGTTAATAAACTGGTTTTTGATTACGATGAGTTTTTTATCATCGGGCCGGTATTCCCGCATGAGGTTGTGGGATTTTCGGGCGGACACAAATATATCTTCCCGGGCGTTGCGGGGCCTCAAATCATAAACTTTTTCCACTGGCTTGGCGCCGTGATAACCAACCCTGCGATAAACGGCACCAAGTGGACAGCGACTCGCGAGGTTGTCGAGAACGCGGCATCCTACATAAAAACGCCGCACACGCTGTTTGCGATCGTGTCGAATAAAGAAGAGTTCAAAGGCATATTCATCGGCGACTCCATTGAGGCGTGGGAAAGGGCGGCGGACTTGTCCGCGAAGGTTCATATTGTTTATAAGGACAAGCCCTACAAAACGGTGCTGGGAATAGCGCCGAAGATGTACGACGAGATATGGACGGCGGGCAAGGTGATGTATAAGCTGGAGCCGGTGATTGCGGACGGGGGAACGCTGATTATTTATGCACCGCATATCAAAGATGTTTCGGTAACGCACGGCAAAACAATCGAGCAGGTCGGCTATCATACGCGGGATTATTTCCTCAAGCAGTGGGACAAATTCAAGGATTATCCGTTAGGGGCAATAGCTCACTGCACGCA
The DNA here is from genome assembly GCA_003170415.1 of Phycisphaerales bacterium. GTDB lineage: Bacteria > Planctomycetota > Phycisphaerae > Sedimentisphaerales > Anaerobacaceae > Fen-1362. The sequence goes on from PMZJ01000021.1 coordinate 12,060, forward strand.
CGTTAAAGGAATCGGCACATATAACAACGGCGTGGAAAAGCCGAGAATAAACGTCGTGCTGGCAACGGGGATAAGCAGAGAGCGATGCAAGAAGATAAACCTCGGCTATATGGACCCGGAACAAATCGACATAGCAAATTACGAGGGCAAGGAAGACAAAGGGATTTTGGTTGTTCACGACGCGGGCGAAACGTTGTATAGATTGGCGGACGGTTCTATACCAAGAATAAGAGAATAGTAACCCCCCCAATAAATTGGGGGGCTAAATTAAAATTGGGAAGGAAATCATAATATGACACAGGCGGATATCGGATTGGTCGGGCTTGCAGTGATGGGCGAAAACCTGATTTTGAATATGGAGAGCAAAGGATTCACCGTCGCGTGTTTCAACAGGACGGTTTCAAAGGTGGATGATTTTGTAAACGGGCGGGCAAAAGGCAAGAAGATAATCGGCTGTCGCTCAATCGGAGAACTGACGGCGACCCTGAAAAAGCCGAGGAAGGTAATGCTGATGGTCAAGGCGGGACAGGCGGTGGATGATTTTATCGAGCAACTGCTCCCCTCTCTTGAGAACGGGGACATAATTATCGACGGGGGCAATTCGCATTTTCCGGATACGATTCGCAGGACCAAATACGTCGAGAGCAAGGGCAAACTGTATATCGGCACGGGCGTTTCCGGCGGCGAGGAGGGCGCATTGCGCGGGCCGTCGATTATGCCGGGCGGGTCGCCGGCGGCCTGGGCGAGCGTTAAGCCGATATTTCAGGCGATATGCGCAAAAACGGACAATGGGGAACCCTGCTGCGAATGGGTCGGCGAAAACGGCGCGGGGCATTTTGTTAAAATGGTGCATAACGGCATCGAATACGGCGATATGCAGTTGATTTGCGAGACGTATCATTTGATGCGGGAAGGATTGGGTTTGAGCAACCCGGAAATGCACAAGGTTTTAGCCGAATGGAACAAAGGTGAGCTGAACTCATACCTGATTGAGATTACGCGTGACATCCTCGCTTACAAGGACGAACAGGGAAACGAGGTCATCGATTTGATACTGGATACGGCAGGGCAAAAAGGCACGGGCAAATGGACAGTTGTAGCCGCGCTGGATTCAGGTCAGCCCTTGACGCTGATAGGCGAGGCGGTTTTCGGACGGTGCCTGTCGGCTTTGAAGGACGAACGAGTAAAAGCATCGCAGGTATTGAAAGGCCCGAAGGCGCAGTTCAAAGGGGACAAGGCAAGGTTCATCGATGATTTGCGAAAGGCGCTGTATGCGTCGAAGATAATAAGCTACGCGCAGGGTTATCAGCTTATGCGAGCCGCGGCGAAGGAATACGGCTGGAACCTGAACTACGGCGGCGTCGCCCTGATGTGGCGAGGCGGGTGCATTATCCGCTCGGTATTCCTGGGCGAGATTAAAAAAGCATTCGACAAAAACCCGAACCTCGAAAACCTTTTACTCGACCCGTTCTTCAAACGGGCAATGGCAAAGGCACAGGCATCCTGGCGAAGGGTAGTAACGACGGCAGTAAAACTCGGTATCCCAATTCCGGCGATTAGCGCGGCGATGGCGTTTTACGACGGCTATCGTCACGACCGGCTGCCCGCGAACCTGTTGCAGGCACAGCGGGATTATTTCGGCGCGCATACTTACGAGCGGGTCGATAAACCAAGAGGACAATTTTTTCACACCAACTGGACAGGCCGGGGCGGCGATACAAGTTCATCCGCATATACTGCGTGAGATGGCAAATCAGCCGGCAAGTTGACTTAAATAGAATTGTCGTGTATATTCCGACAGGCAGATAAAATAAACCTGTTTTGAGGCCCCTTATATAGGAACTCTTATGGATTTGTTCTGGAAGATAATCATAGCGGGCTCGGTGCTTGTTGCTATCGGCTGGATTGCCTATGGGATATGGGAATGGCGGGAACGCAAGCTCGAAAAGGAACAGCCGAAAGTCAGATCTGAGCGATACCAGCAGGCGTCAAACTCGATGGCTGACTACGCCAAAAAACTGGCTGAATTCAAAAAACCGACATATAAACGTGAAGACGCCCCGCCGACAGACACAAAACCGCCTCAGGAGTAAACGCCAATGGCAGGAATGTTTTTAACCGAAGATTTTCTTCTGCAGGGCAAAATCGCTCGCCGGCTTTATCACGAATACGCCGAGCAAATGCCCATTTATGATTACCACTGTCATTTGCCCGCCGGACTCATTGCCGAAGACCACCTGTTCGAAAACATAACCAGGGTGTGGCTGGCAGGCGACCATTACAAGTGGCGGGCGATGAGAGCCAACGGCGTTGACGAACGATACATCACCGGCGACGCGAGCGATTACGAAAAGTTTGAAAAATGGGCACAGACGGTTCCCTGCACCCTGCGAAACCCGCTTTATCACTGGACCCATCTGGAGTTGAAACGATATTTCGGCATAAATGAACTACTCAACGAAGACAACGCAAGGGACATTTATGACGCGTGCAGTGAAATGCTGCGGTCGGAGAACTTCAGTGTCCTTAAACTGCTCGGCAAAATGAACGTCGAGCTGGTATGCACAACCGAGGGGCCGCTGGATACCCTTGTGCATCACAGAAAAATCCGTGAAAATTCGCCCGTGTTAAAAGTTCACGCGGCTTTTAGGCCCGACAAATCGCTGGCGACCGAGGATTTGCCTGCCCTGAATGTATTTATAGATAAACTCGGCCAACTGTGCGGCGGCGAAATCCGCACTTTCGATTCATACATCGAAGCGATTCGCATCAGGCACAAGTATTTTCACGATGAGGGTTGTCGGCTGTCGGATTACGGGCTTGAGACAGCATGCGCGGAGCGGTACGGCGCCGATGAGATATCGAAAATTTTTGAGAAAATCAGGACAAACAAACCGCTTGAGGCCGGCGAATCGCTGAAGTTCAAATCGGCAATGATGTTTGAGCTGGCGAGTATGGACGCGGAATCCGGGTGGGTTATGCAGTTGCATCTCGGCGCACTGCGTAATGCCAACAGCAAAATGCTAAATAACCTCGGCCCCGATACCGGCTATGACTCAATCGGGGATTTTGATATAGCCCGGCCTTTGGCGACGTTTCTCGACAGATTGAACACCGCGGGCAAGCTGCCGAAAACGATTTTGTATAACCTCAACCCCAAAGACAACGCGGTTATGACAACTATGGCCGGCAACTTTCAGGACGGCTCCTGCCCGGGCAAAATACAATACGGCTCGGCGTGGTGGTTCTTAGACCAGAAGACCGGCATCGAAGAGCAACTCGGGATGCTTTCGAATATGGGGCTTTTGAGCCGGTTCGTCGGCATGACAACTGATTCGCGGAGTTTTCTGTCGTTTCCGCGCCACGAGTATTTCCGCAGGATACTTTGCAACATCATCGGCGGCGATATGGAACAGGGGTTGCTGCCCAACGATATGGAGTTGTTAGGCAAAATGGTCGAGGACATCTGCTTCAACAACGCCGAGAGATACTTCGCGATGTCGCTCGATTAGCCCATCCGCATTTTTTTTGAAATTCTTTCTGTCGTAAACCCTATCCCTATAAGGACTTATGGACAGCATTTTATTTTCTACCTACTTTTATGTTTACAATTGCGATTAAATTACTATAGTCGATTTCAGTTATAGATTTTAGCAGAAAGATAGAATCTATGAAACACCCACATACCCAAACTGGAGGGCATTTCTATGGCTAAGCGAATCATTCTAATCTCATCGTTTCCGCTTCTTGTCGCCATCGCAATAATCGCGATTGTTCTGGCTGGTATCGGACACAGCCAGCCGGTAGTTACTCCGGCTGATATTGAACAGGCAAAATCGCAGATTATCTCGTTAGTGGAAACCGGAAAATTAGATGACGCGAACGTGGCGGTTGATAGGATTATGGCCCTGCCTGCCAGCCGTGATAAAGGTTACGCCCTGCAGCAAATCGCGGGAACATATCAAGACGCGGGACAGGCGGACAGGGCGATAGCAATCTCTGATTATGTTTTGAAGAACTGGCCAAAGGAGAGTTTTGCCGTCTGGGCGGAGATGTCGATGGCGATTTCGCAGGTTGATAAGGGTAATACAGCCGACGCAGAGGCGACAACTTCACAGATGATAGCCGATTACGCGGATAACAATGATTTACCCGTGGCGTTATGCGTTGTTGCGGATACATATTCCTGGCGAAAGAAGTTTGACAAGGCAGAAAAGTTATATGGCGTTATCACGGACAAATTCCCCAATAGCGCCGTCGCGGCAAAGGCCAGATTAGCGGTGGTTGGCGTAAACGCTTTGGCTTTTATCGAGGACAAGGATTATTCGCGGGCAAAAGGGCAGGTGGATTCGATGATTGCGGACTTCAATAATCAATCAGACCTGTCGCCGATGCTGTTCCGTATAGGTCAGGAATTTTCCTGGCAACACCGATACGCCGAGGCCAAGGACGTCTTTGACTATGCTGCTGATAAATCCTCAGACACTTCGCTTTCACAACAGGCAAAATTATGGTCGGCAAGGTCGAATGTATGCTCACTTATCAGTAAGGCAACCGATACGGAGGTCGTCGCCGCGATAGATAAACTGATGAGCGATTTCGCGGGCGATGCGGGGCTGGCGGAGGCGGTTTACTGGATAAGCAAGGAGTATGAGTGGAAAAAAGGCACTGTCGATGACCGAACCGGATGGTACGACGCACCTAACAGTGTTTATCAGCGATTGATGCAGCAGTTCAGTAGCAGTTCTTACGGTTTGGCGGCCGAATTGGACAAGAAACGGCTGACGCACCGGATGAACATCTTCAAACTGCTGGGTTCAACAGACCAGAACGGGATTGAGGCAGCGACTGATACAATGGTTGCTGAACTTAATGGTCGGCCTGAAATTGCCGGTGAGTTATACTGGATTGCCTGCAACTACGATGAACAGCCGGACAAAGGCCCGCTGGCAAAGCAGATGTCTGAACGGATAATAAGGGAGTATCCGACCACCCCTGAGGCAAACAAGGCGGTGCTTGATATTCGACGTTTAGCCATTTGGGACACGCTTAACTCAGGCGACACAACATCAGCACAAACTCTGATGGATAAATTCATCGCAGATTTCAATCAACATCCTTACGCTGGCGACTGTCTGGGGCGAGCGGCGGATAAAAACTACCTGTTGGCTTTAGAGTCAAATAAACAGGATCAGAAGCAGCAGGCGAAAGATTACTTTGCGAGGGCCGAAAATGTCTGGAATCGGATAATCAGTGCAAATCTGCCTACAGACCTTGGTAAAGTTTATTACTTTGTGGCGGTTTGCCGCCAGAAGCATGGTGATTGGGATGGAGCGATAACATATTGCCAAAAGGTGGTGAACGAATACCCTGATTTTGAATATGTCTGTGGAGCGCAAGCGGCGATCGGCTGGTGCTACGAGGCACTGAGAGATTCCAATGAGGTTCCTAAAGAAACAGTTAATCCGCTGATAGAAGAGGCGTATAAGGCAGTTTTAACCAATTATACCAATTGTTACATATCCCATTATGCAGCGTTGCGTCTTGCTGAATTAAATCTTCAAAGAGGAGACAAGATAACCTCTGCGGCATACTTCAGAATGTTTTTAGAATTTGCAGGACCAGAGGATACCAGGATAAAAACGGTTAAGGCCAAACTGGCTGCAATGGAGGGAACCAACCAATGAAAATGTGCTTTGTAAAAAAGAACGTCTTATCATTTATTGTTGTTATGAGCTTATTGAATGCTATTTTTGCGTCTGTCTCACTGGGATGTGTTCTGCCGCCCGATTGTGGGCCCTGCGGATGTAACGGATGCGGTAATTGTTACGAATGTCAATCTGATGGCTGTCATAATGCCTGCAACATAAAATGCCAATCTTGTTCCCCGACTTGTGGATGTCAGAACGCATATACCGAAGGTTGCGAGACCTGTGATCCAAGTACCGGCGTTATCACAGAACTATATGATATATCTACTCAATTTTGTTGCTCGGTACGAACTGGCTGTTCTCAAACTACTGGAACTCCATGTAATAATGACGTAGCCTGTTGCAATGGCAAATGTTGCGACCCAGGTCAGTGTTGTGATAATGGAGTATGCAAAGGCCCTATATGTGATAATTGTCAATCATTTAGTAATACCGCATATGAGTGCTACCATGGCCCAGGGGACACTATTTGTGCATGCAACATGTGCATTATTAATATAGTGAATACCGCAACTTGCGATCCCCATCCCGATTCTCCTTGTCCTCCCAATTGCCCTATGGCCCCCGCGACTGGAAACCCGCCAGCATCCTATCAATTCCTAATACTTAGTACGTCTGTTTGTTCGAGGTGTGGCGATTCTGTTTACCCTGCTAACCTTTGGTTTAAATATTACCAAGGAGGATGTACGCGTTGTGACACGTATCGAGAATGGACTGCTTGTGAGACGTCTGTGTGCCCTGGTACTATGATTGACTTTTCGATTGATGGAGTGAAATATGAATGCTCAGGAACTTGTCCATAAAATAATCTTGAGCATTCGAAAAGAGACTTGCAAATGTATATTAAAGGAGACTTGCAAATGTATATTAATAGAATTTGGTGGATACATATGTATAGTGTTTTATTCATATGTGCAATAATATCAGGCACATCTAATTGCATCGCATCTGATATAACTGGAGCCGAAGTATTTGGCTCGATCAAAAATAGAGAGCAATTTGCAAAATCCGATATTTCCAAAACGGCTATTTTTAAAATATTGACTAATGCTTCAACGTCCGACCCGAACCAAGGTCGTGTATTGAAAGACTGTGCTGTCACATGGGAAAAGAATAACATATGGATGAAGATGGTTTATAATTATCTTCAAGACCCTGTTTACGTCCCACCTGGTTCTATGTCTTATGGTTATCGGCCGATAAGTTACGACAAAGATAAACGTCTCCTTGTTTGGAGGTCCCTGGAAGCATATATCGTTTCAACACCTGAAAAGACAGAAATTTTAGATAGACTACAGCTATTGCGTGTGGATCCTAATGGAGCAATCGAAAAATCTGCTGACATTCATATTACAAAGCACGTTTTCCCCGCGAACGACCAGTACGATGGAAACTATGACTTTCAACAATTCTTATTGGCGGCTGGTTTGTGTTTTTCAGATTATATTGATGCTAACAACATTGAGTTGGTGAAAACGTCGGATGGGAATCGTATAGAAATCAATTCTCGTGGGACGTTTGGCAAAAATTCAAAAGGCACATGGAAATCGACCGTGGATCCTGACTCTGACTTTTTTGTAAGGGAAGCTTCTTTCACAGGAGAAGGATTTAATAAACCCTCAATTAAGATGTCAACATCTGATATTGTAAAAAAAGACGGTCTTGCCTATGCCCGCGAAGGGCATATAGTTTTGGGTGGTGACTCCAACCCTATTATAAGGGACTACGTAGACATTGATATTTCTGTAATAAATAACCAAGAATTGCGTCAGGAAGTCAACCAGCATATGGAAGCACCCCTCCCAATCGGCTCCGACATAATCGATTTTAAGGGAGGGAAACCTACTGTAACGCCAATAAAGTGATGCTTGATGACTGGTCTGATTTTGAATACGTCTGCGATGAATTACATCCAGGCAATTATTTAAGCGTGGAATTTTTTTTTGGCAATTTCTTTTGCCGGGACGATTTTCAGTCGGGCTAACTTACCCGCCGGTTTTTTATCCGAGAGCGCCAAAATCTGGACCGCCAAAACAGCCGCATTTTTTGCGCCTGCCTTGCCCGGCCAAGTGTGGTGAGCAATAAAAAAGGTCCCGCTTTTCGGGCGGGACCACGGGTTTTTCGTCAGGGGAAATCTTTAGGACGGTTTAACGTCTGTCGCTTCCGGGCCTTTCTTGCCCTGGCCGAGAGTATATTCCACCGCCTGACCCTCCTTTAACGTGCGAAACCCCTCGCTGGCAATCTTGGAGTGATGAACAAACACGTCCTCGCTGCCGTCATCGGGAACAATAAAACCAAAACCTTTTTTCTCATTGAACCATTTTACTTTGCCTGTAGCCACGTTCTTCTCCTTTTAACCCACACTACTGACTCCTCGCCGTTTACCAAAAGCGCTTTTTCGAGGATAGTTAAAAAAGCGCCCTTTACACGGTGACAAAGTATCTCAAGACGTCCCCGGATTCAACAATTTTTTTGAGGAATTTTTGACATTCCAGGCAGTGGCCCGGCTGCATAGTATTCCCAATTAAGCGGCCCAAAAGTTGCGGATGGGCGCCATTGCCACATATCTACCCCCCTGCTCACGGGAAAATAGGGGTTTTTGCTTTACTTGGACCCGGTCGGCAGGTATATAAGAGTATCTCTGATGTGGCAAAAGGGCTTGACATAGCAGTAAGTTTAAACTAAATTCTCAGGTTTGGTCTTGAGTTTTGGTACCAAACATATGGTTGTTTAATTAAGGTTTTTGGAGGTTTTTGTGGCTAAAGAGTTGGCAAAAGAGTTGATTAGTGCAGGCGTCCACTTCGGACACAGCGCGAACCGCTGGAACCCCAAGATGAAGCCTTTTATTTTTGGCAAGCGCGGGCAGATACACATTATCGACGTGCGCAAAACACTTGCGGGCCTGGTGATTGCGAAGAAACTGCTCATCGACGTAGTAGCGTCGGGCAAGGACGTCGTCTTCGTGGGAACCAAGCGGCAGGCACAAAAGGCGGTTGAGGCCGCAGCGGAAAAGTGCGGAATGCACTGCGTCTCGGACCGATGGCTCGGCGGAACTCTCACGAATTTCAGGACGATACGGTCGCGTGTTCAGCGGCTGGAAGAACTGGAAGGAATGCAGGATGCGGGAACGCTCGAGTCGCAGAGCAAAAAGCAGGCGTCTCGGCTGAAACGTGAACTGCGGAAAATAAAAAGCAACATGGAGGGGATACGCAAAATGGGCCGGCTGCCCGGCGTCGTCATCGTAGTCGATGGCAAAAAAGAATATCTCGCCCTGCGGGAAGCCAGGAAACTCGGCATAACGACAGTGGGAATAATCGATACCGATTGCGACCCCGACACCGTGGACGTGGTGATTCCTGCCAACGATGATTCGATAAGGGCGATAAGCTTGTTACTGGACGAGCTTGCCGACGCGGTAGCCCAGGGCAAAACAATGGATACGATTCGCAAGGACGTCGCATCCAAACCCAAGCACATCAGGTCAAAAAGAACGGTAATGGCGCGTGCGGATAAAACGGAAGCCGAGCCGGCGCCTGAAGAAACGGGCGAAACACCCCAAACAAACGGCGAACAGGCACAGTAACCAAAAAACAATAATACCAAAAAGGTTTTTTAGCAGGAGCTTTTGAAATGGCAGAGATTCCGGCAGCACTGGTAGTTAAACTTCGCAAGATGAGCAGCCAGGGTATGATGGACTGCAAAAAGGCGCTCGAAGAGGCCAACGGCGACATTGACGCGGCAATGGCAATACTGCGGAAAAAAGGTCTTGCGACGTTAGCCAAACGTGCGGAGCGAGAAACTACTCAGGGGCTGGTCGTCAGCAAAGCAAGCCCGGACGGCAAAACTGCGGTGCTGGCCTCGCTGTGCTGCGAAACGGACTTTGTCTCCAACAGCGATGATTTCAAGACCGTGGCAGATAAACTGGCCGAATACGGAATGGTTTGCGCCAAAAATGACGGAATCGAGAACGTTCTGGAGACAGCCGTCGGCGGCAAAAAGTTCAGAGACGTTATCACGGAGCTGGTAAGCAAAACCGGCGAAAAAACGGAAGTCGGCGACTTCGCCAAATTTCAACTTGCCGGCGCCGGGCTTATATGCGTTTACGTGCACTTCAACAAGAAAGTCGGCACAATGCTGGAAATCGCCGCAAGCGACCCGAAGGTGGCCTCCTCGGAAGAGTTAAAGCGGTCCGGCGCCGATATTGCGATGCACATTACCGCCACAAAACCGCTCGCACTGGACAAATCAGGCATCGACCCCAAGGTGATTGAGCAGGAAAAGAGCATTTACGCTGACCAGATGAAGAATAAGCCGGCCAACATCGTAGATAAAATCGTCGAAGGCAAAATGAAAAAATTTTTCGAGGACAATTGCCTGCTCGACCAGAAATTTGTAAAGGATGATACAAAAACAGTAGCGCAGGTATTGGAAGACGCGGCCAGGTCGGCAGGCGGCAAGGCGACGATAAAAAAATTCGTTAGATTCGACGTCGGATAAGCAGTCATGCAAAAAAAGGGTCAGGCCCATTTTTGCCTGCAGAATATATTTTCGCCGACCCAAAGGATATGGGAAACAAAATAAATGCCAGCGAGCAAATACAAGCGGGTGCTGCTTAAGTTATCGGGAGAAAGTTTTTGTGAGCAAGGCGGTTTCGGGATTGACGGCGAGCATCTTGAGTCGATAGCGGCCAGAATTGCCGAGATTAACAAGCTCGGTCCTCAGGTGGCCGTCGTGGTGGGAGCGGGGAACTTCATCAGGGGGGAAAATTTTTCACAAAAAACAATGATACCGCGAAATACCGCGGATTATATGGGGATGCTCACGACCATTATCAACGCCTGCGCCCTGCAGGAAACGCTCGAAAAACTTGGCACAACGACGCGCGTGATGAGCGCGATAGAAGTTGAGGCGATGTGCGAACGGTTTATTCTCCGAAGAGCGATGAGGCACTTTGAGCAGGGCAGAATCGTGATATTAGCCGGCGGGACAGGCAATCCGTTTTTCACCACTGATACCTGTGCGGCCCTGCGGGCGGCGGAGCTTGACGCCGACCTGCTGATAAAAGCGACGAAGGTTGACGGCGTTTACAGCGACGACCCACAAAAAAATCCCAATGCTAAACTTTTTGACAAACTGTCATACCAGGATGTTCTCGAAAAGAATCTTCGCGTAATGGACCATTCGGCCATCAGCTTGTGCCGGGACAACAAAATACCGGTAATCGTGCTGAACATCTTCAAAAAAGGCAATTTAACCAGGGCGATTCGCGGCGAACCGGTAGGAACCGTGATTTGTTAGAGGCAGGAGGCGAGCTATGCCCGTTAAGCAGATAATAACAGACAGCGAAGCCAAAATGAAAAAGGCGGTAGATGTCCTGCAGGACGAGCTTAAAGGCGTTCGCACAGGCAGGGCATCGACAGGGCTTGTTGAAAATATAAGGGTCGAGTATTACGGCAATCCAACGCCTTTGAAGGCGATGGCGGCTCTGTCAACACCCCAGCCGGATATGATTCTGGTCAAGCCCTTCGACCCGGGGTCAGTCAAGGATATAGACAAAGCGATATTGGCCAGCGACCTGGGTTTAACGCCGATGACGGACGGCAAGACGATACGGCTGAGCGTTCCGCCTCTGAGCGAGGAACGGCGGATGCAGTTGACGCATCAGATAAAAGGAATGGGCGAACAGGCGAAGGTAAGCGTTCGTAACGTCAGAAGAGACGAAATAAAGTCGCTTGAGAAAGCAGAAAAGGACAAGCTCATAACCAAAGACGACTTTGAGAAGGGCAAAAAGCAGCTCGACGATTTGACCAAGCAGTACACCGACAAACTCGACCACGTGGTCAAACACAAGTCGGACGAAATAATGCAAAGTTAGTCATGGTCCGGACGGCAAATTAAGAATGATACCTGCCGTCTCTGTATTTTTGATAGTGAGGCCGATGGACAATGGATAGAGTCAATTGGGCCTGCATTTTTGCCCTGAGCGGCTTGCCGTCGAAGGGTTATCCTTCCTTACATTGCATTGATTCTCTCTGAATGATATGGATTTGAAACATTTTTGGGGATTGCCTTATGGAACCTTCGGAAAACAACAAAACTGTGACTGGTAAAAAAACCGGCAAAAAGATACTGAAAATCGTGGCTGGCACAGTGGTAACTTTACTTCTGCTTTTGATTGTGCTGGTGGCGTTCGTCGTGCCGGCGTATGTTTCCAGTGAAAGCGCACGCAAACTGATACTGTCGAAGGCCAACGCCTCCGGCGCAGGAGTCATCGATTTTGCGAAGCTGTCGATGAGCTGGTTTAAGGGTATCAGCGTCAGCAATATCAGCTTCAAAAACGCCGACCAGGGCATTTCAGTCGCCGTAAAAGGCGTCTCGACCATGCCCGATTACGGCGCGATGTTGACGGGCAACCTGTCTTTCGGCGAAACGGTCATCGATGGGCCGAAAGTGGAAATAGACGTCGATAAAATGAAACAGAACGCCGCTGCCTCCGCCGCTAAACCGGCAGCCAAAAGCAACGCTAATTCCTCAGCCGGCGTGCCAATCAAAAAAATAGACCTTGTCGTCAGAGATGGGGACATAAAAATAAAAGACAGCCGCGGCTCCGTTGAGATTTCAAATATAAACAGCGCGGTGAATTTACGGCCGCCGGGTGAGAAGACAACGCTGGAGATGGGCGCCAGCATCGCCGGGCAGGGCACGACCTCGACGCTAAACGCGAAAGGCGATGTGAACCCGGGCAGCAACTGGGACTTCAAAAAGGCAAGCGGAAATATGGCGGTCGAAGTCAACAACCTGAATTTGAGCCAGTTGGAATCGATATTGGCGATTGCGGGCGTCGATATAGGCGCCAAGGGGATAGTTTCGGCGCATTTGAAGGGCGAGTTGAAACAGGGAGTGATAGAAAACGTCGGCCTTGACGTAACAGGCAGCGGGCTTGAGATAACGGCCCCGCAGTTAAAAGGGGATAAAATAAAGACCGGCATGCTGAATGTCGCCGTGAAAATGGGCCAGCAGGGAAATCTTGTCAACGTCGAAAAAATGAGCTTTGCGACCGACTGGCTCAAGGCCGAGGCCAACGGCACAGTGCCGATGAATATGGCGTCTGTTTCGGAATTTATGAAACAGGGTTCGAAAAACGAATTGAAGGCGAATCTCGAATGCGACCTGCCGGCGGTAGCGGCAATGTTGCCCAAAACGCTCGGCCTCAAAGAACAAACTAAACTGACGGGCGGCAAGCTCCTCGGCAGCGTGCAAACCCTCAATGAGTCAGACGCAAAAAAACTCACCGGACAGGTGAGTATCGAAGGTCTCGCGGGGATGGTCGAAGGCAAACCGATATCGCTTTCCGAGCCGATTCAGGCACAGGTAAAAATATCCGCCGAGGGCGACCAGATAAAATTCGAGAAAGTGGGCGTGTCCTCCGCGTTCGCGACGGTCAATTGCACGGGCACTATGGATACGTTTAACTACGATGCGCAGATAGACCTCGCCAAACTCGCCAGCGAGTTGGGCCAGTTCGCCGACCTCGGTAAATACAAACTCGCCGGCCAGGTCGCAAGCAAAGGACAGATAACCAACAACAGCAAAACCACCATGGTCACCAGTTCGTCGAATATATCGAATCTAAAGGTAAGTCCCTCGGCTGATATAACTATTAATGAGCCGAATGCCTCGCTCGATGTTATTGCCTCGCTTGACAAACAAACCAACGTTCTTCTGGTGAAACAATTGAAGGCCGACACCAGTTTGGGACAGTTCAGCATCAAAGACGGACGCCTCCCGATGGGTAATAACGTCAAAGAGCCGATTTCACTTACCGCCTCCGTAAAAGGTTTGGACCTCGCCAAAGTCCAGCCATACCTTGTAATGACAAAGGCCATTTCGAAGGACGTGGTGCTCGGCGGCGTGGTCGAGTCGGATATAACCGCCGCTTTTAAAGATGGCGGCTACAGAATAACTACCGACACAACAAAAATCACCAACCTGCTGGTGAAGTCCCCCGGCAAAGAGGCCTTTATCCAGAGTTCCGTCGCTATCGTCCTTGATGCCGAGGTGAACCCGACGACAAAAACAATGGCCGTCAACAACGTCGAGATTACAAGCCCCGACATAAAAATAAAAGCCAGCTTCCAGCAGAAAATCGAGGGACAAAATAGCTCCATACAGGGAACCGCAAAGCTCGATTACGACTGGAAGACGATTACGGCAATGCTGTCGCCCTTTATGCCCGCGGGCCTGACAATCGAAGGTAAACGACAGGACTCGATTAGTTTTGCGAGCAAATATCCCACAAAAGACGCTAACCAGATGCTCGCCAACCTCAACGCCCAGGCCAAAGTCGGTTTCGACAAGGTTGGTTATATGGGGCTCAGCGTCGGCACAACCAATGTGGATATAAAAGTAGATAAGGGTTTGATGACCATTGCGCCGTTCACCTCCGTCGTCAACAACGGCCAGCTTAATTTCGGCGGCTCAGCCGATTTCAAACAAAAACCCGCCATTTTCAGAACGCCCGGCCCGATGAACATAATCAAGGACGTTCAGATAAACAAGGAAATGGCTAACAAACTCCTCGCGAAAGTTAACCCCGTCTTCTTAGACGTATCAAGTATTACCGGCACCGCCAATTTCCAGTGCGACCAGTTGGCTGTGCCGATAAACGGCGGCAAACCGGAAGACGCCAATATCGCGGGCACAATCTCGCTTACACAGGTCAAAATGCAGTCAACGGGATTGATGGGCGCGATATTGACCGCCACCGGCACATCGGATGGACAATTGATTACGCTTCACCCCACGCCTTTCACCGTCAGAAACGGCTTCGTTAAATATCCCAATATGCAGATGGATATCGGCACTATGCCAATCAACTTCAGCGGCAGTGTACCCATCGACCCCAACAGAAAAATAGAAAGTTTCAGCGTTACTCTGCCGGTCAGCGCAACCGGCAAGCTGGTCAAGAGCGGCTCGCAGAGAATAACCGCCTATGTCAAAGGAACGCCCAATAATCCCAAGCTCGACCTGGGAAAGATGCTTCAGGATCAGGCCGTCCAGACGGGCCTGGAGCTTTTGATGCAGGGTGCCCTCAAAAAGTAAACGAATAGTAACTCAGGCCGGAAGGTACTAAAATATGTTTGATAAGGTCTTGTCAACCCCGACAGCCCATGTCGGCAGAATCGGCCGATTCGCCATTTTTCAAATCAAACTTTGGATTCACTGTTTTCGACTGCTCAAAAAAAACCGCTCAGGCCAGCAGGCCGCGGCGCTGTCGTATTACACAATGTTCGGCCTTGTCCCGCTGGCGGTGGTGATGCTGATGGTCTTCCAGTTCCTCCCAGCTTATAAAAACACCGGCCAGAAAATCAAGGACGCCGTTTATTCGCAACTGCACCTTTCCACAATCGAATACCCCAACCCCGCAGACCCCAATTCCAACATAAAACTAACCGACAATCTCGACGCCATCGTCGCCAAGGTTTTTGCCGGGTTCAATCAGGGAACAATCGCTATTTTGGGCGCGGTGCTGATTATATTTGCGGCTTTGATGATGCTGCTGACTATCGAGGGGGCGTTTGACCAAATCTGGGGCGTCGGCAGAGGCAGAAGCATCGTCCACAGGATAGTCAATTACTGGGCGCTGTTGACTCTTGGCCCCCTGCTCCTTGCTACCGCGATATACGTCGCCACCAAATACGCAGCCATCAACCAGATACAAAAAACCGTCCTCTCACATACGGCCCCCGTCGTGGTCTCATACTTAGCGTCAGTCGCCGGGTTTTTCCTGCTCTATCTTCTTTTGCCGAATACAAAGGTAAAGGTGCGGGCGGCGATTTGGGGAGCGGTTATCGCTGCCCTTGTCTGGATGTTCGCCAAATGGGGATTCAAACTCTATGTCGTAAAATTCATCCCCTATAACGAGGTTTACGGAGTCCTCGGCCTCATACCCCTCGGTGTATTCTGGATTTATCTTAGCTGGTTTATTGTCCTCTTCGGCCTTCAGCTCACATATACCACTCAGCACATAAGCTCTCTCGATGCCGCTGAAATCGCCGCCGCACAAAAACAGGAAGATTATTTTATCGCTAACGACCTGACCATAATGAATATGGTAGGCGAAATCGCCTCCGCCTTTAAGGCAGGCGACGGCGCTGTCGAAGCGGGAACAATTTCGAACAAACTCAATATGCCGCCCGAATTCGCGGAAAAGGTCCTCTCGCACTTAGTGGCAAGGGGCATTTTAATACGGGTATCCGAACCGAAGGACGGCTTCCTGCCCGCCAAATCTCCTGACGATATGAAACTCTCCGAAATCGCCGCCGCCATCTCGCTGGCGGGCTTTGGCCAGTCGGCGGACGCGCCCGCGGGCCTGCGAAAGGTCGCCCGGTCACAGCAGGAAATGTTCTCGCAATTCAACGTCACGCAGCTTATTCGCAACGAAGACGACCAGGCCGGTTAAGCAATCAGCATCACACCGGCTTTATAGAGGAAGAATAAGCCAAAGAAGAGCATTGCGATGGCGCAGACCTGCATAACTCGCCGTTGGACTTTCGGCCCAAACAGCGTCGTGCCGTGAAAACTCGCCAATGACAACGCCGTAACCCAGAGTAAATCGACTAACCAGTGAACAATCGCGAACAACGCGAAAGCATGCAGGCCGAATTTTGTCGCAGTGATTGCCAGCCCCAGCCCCACAGTCGCCCACCATATCAGAAAATACGGATTAGATACCGTTAAAACTATTCCTGCCAGAATCGGCTTGTCTTTTCTTGCGCCGGCCTGAACAGCCACGGGATGCGAAGCCGTTTTGAACATCCCGTATGCCATATAAAGCAGGGCAAAACCACCTGCGATACCAATGATTATTTGTGACGAGGTCTTTTGAAAAATCGTGCCGAGACCCAGAATAATCAAAACCATCAGGGGAAACTCGACGATGCCGTGCCCTACTGCCAGCAATGACCCGGCCCATCGGTTGCGTGTCCCCATCGTAATCGCCGTCGCCGTAACAGGCCCCGGCTGCATCGCTCCCGATATCGAAATGATAAACACCTGAATTAAAAATAAAACTAGCGCCATTACCCGTATCGCCTACTCTCCGATGATTTTAACCGGTTAGCCCCCGACTTTACGCCGGGGGTTATCCTCTTCGTCCTGCCTTCGCACATACGATATTTTCTGCATCAATTCTGTTTCACTAAAACAAAATCGCTTGTCAAATCCGCGAGTCCACAGCTTTCCGCCAAATCCTGCTTCGTGCAGCGCCAAACGCGCTGCGTTCTTATAGTGACTCACTACTTTTTCTATTGGTAATTCGTTGTAGTTAACTACCAAATGTATGTGATTACTGAATACCGACATCGCGTAAATGGTCTGCCCGAGTATTTTTGCTTCTTCCGTTATCGCTTGCCTCACGATATTTTTGCCAACGGTATTCAGTTTAAACTGTGGCGACTTAAGCTGTGCTTTATTCGCCAATTCCAGCGCAGGGCTTGCAGGCAAAACTTTCGAGTCATTCACGTATCCTTGATTATCGCCCTGTAACCAACTGCCATACGTGGTCCACGTGAGCATATACCCTATCAATCTTTTCATAGAATTAACCAAATCCTAAAATAACAACAAATTAAACCCGCAGGATAAACCTGCGGGCTAACCTTTACTCCCCGATAATTTTAACCAGCGCTCGTTTCTTTCTTTTGCCGTCAAACTCGCCGTAAAAAATCTGCTCCCAGGGTCCGAAGTCCAGTTTGCCGTTGGTAATCGCGACGACAATCTCCCGGCCCATAATAGTTCGCTTCAAATGTGCGTCGGCGTTGTCCTCGCTGCCGTTATGGTGATACTGTGAATACGGCTTCTCAGGCGCAAGCTTTTCCAGCCACGTCTCGAAATCCTGGTGCAGACCCGGCTCATCGTCATTGATAAAAATCGACGCGGTAATGTGCATCGCATTGACTAAGCACATACCTTCCTTGATGCCCGATTCAGCCACGCACTGTTCAATTTCGCCGGTGATATTGATAAAGTCCCTGCGATGAGGCGTATTGAACCAAAGCTCTTTTCTGTAGGTTTTCATAACTTTTTGCTCCAGCAGGCCTGTGATTTGCTGATTTAGAGTGTAATGGGTTCTCTTTCAATGTTCCACCTGATTTATCCACCAGACTGGAGGTTCTTGTGGTTTCATTAGGTCTTGTCTGTTTGATCTCGAAAAGTTAATCCTATTTTCACTTACTCTTTTTCCGATGATGCAATTTTTTAACATTCCTGATTCGTATTCGGCAACATGAAGAACATTCTCCGCTTTGTTAAACATACGCTCTCGGTAAGCAGATTCATTCACTTTCAATAAATCACGCCAAGAATCTGCTTGTCCAGTGGTGGAAGCCCAGTAATCTTGATTTGCACTGCCAGCAATATGTTCGAATGTGCCATCGCCTGACTTTGTAACTGTTTTTACCCAGTTAATCTTTGGCAAAGAGTTCCGATAACCAGAACCACCTGATTGAGTTCTGCTCCTAATCCAATTTTTTGAGTCACTCATTAATAGCCAGTCTGTCTCTGTATTTTTGATAATCCCTTTAAATTCCTCCAATCTGGGACTTGTTGATGTTCTTTTGATATTAAAATGTTCGGGTTCCAAGTTAATTCCTCCCCCGATTTCGGTAACGCTTAAAACGGAACTGTCGAGTTGATTGTAGACAGCAATATCACGGTTGACTTCTGCCAAAAGAGAATTATATTGGTCAACAAGGCGATTGTGTAGGTCATATAGGTCATCGCTGCTAGAATCAGTAATTTTAGCTTTGAGTTCGTCTATCTGTTGCTCAAGTTTGCCCAACTCAACTTCTCCCTTGTCAATTTCCGATTTATATTTTCCAGCAAGAGGTGACAAGGACACTTCAACATCATTCAAAGCATACTCAGCAAGTGCTTTCAAATCCTCTTTAGTCTCTATTATTTCTCTTACTTGTTTTTCGCCACGTACTGTCATTATATTAATTGCTTCTGATTGAAACATTGCCACAGAATCTTCACTAATGTTATTCTTGCGACAAAGAAATTTCGCCAGATTACTTGAATTCCCAAAATACTCCTTGACCGTTTTGTCAAGTATGGGGCTTAGAAAAACTACCTTTGAATTATTTTTAACACTTTCTTCGTCCAAATTGCCAGAGTCAGTACATGAAACTAGTGATGCTACTACCAGTTGTGTCTTTTCTCTTTCTGTGCTGAATACTGGCAACTCGACCGATAACAAAGCATCCAAGTCGAGCCTGCTTGTATTTGCCTTTTTGAGCCAACTACAAATACCCATCAATCGACCAACTGACCGTAATTCACGCAGTTCAGGATATGCGTCTGCATACTGTGAATAATTCCGGTTTAAATGCTGAATATTGCTCAGAATGCTGGGTGACAGCGTTGCTTTCTTTTTTCTTTCAAAATCTTCTATTGATGAAAAGTCTTCTTTGCTGCGTTCTGCATCAGCGGTAAATTGTGGATTTGTTATTCTCGCGTAGCTGTAATCGAAATCTGATTCTACTTCCACAGATTCTGGATAAAACCAAAATCTTGTTCCAATCCATTTACCTTTTTCGGCCGCGAAATGCTTGTCCAGTAAATCTCTCTCAGCACCTGTTAGAAAAGATGGAACAAATTTTCGTGTGTAGCCCCTTAAGTCTTCAAAAGAAGTAGGGTCTAAACCACTTGTAATAGTTTTGAATCGCTTATCAGCCTGTAACCCTACCGCCCCTATTCTTGTGTCTTCCAAAAAACCTCCAAAGTTTACGGTGACTTTCGTAGGGTCTTTATGTCGGTCCAAGCTTATATAAGCATCATTATAACCTGCGTGAAATGCTGCTCTATAAGCAACTGCGAAATCCGCAAGGGAAACGGGATAGCCCGCAAGCGTTTCTTTCGGCCCTTCTTTCGCATAAAGAATTAGTCCTTGCTTTTCATCCAATTTGGCTCCTTCAAGTTGCCCTTTCTTGTTGAAGAATTCTTCCAGGCCAACTAAATCCAATGGAACAGTTCCTTGGGGAGCCGAGAAACTCGATGCTTTTACGGTGTAGGACTCGAGATTTAATTCCAGTTCAGAAGACCGATAGTTGTTTTTGTAGGCAAAAACTTCAACAAATAGATTAGAGCCATCCGCTGGCAACATCGCACGTAGGCAATGTCGAATTACAGAGTAGTTTGCTTTATATGCTTCTTCGGGATTCTCCCCGAGCAGGAAAAAGCGAGCATGATTGTTGCTATCTGTGGCCGCAAAAATTTGGCCGTTGCGAAATATTGCAACCCACGCTGGTTGCTTTGCACCAACTGGATAAAAGTCAATAACATTACGGTAGGGAATCGGATCGCGGCCGAAGGTCATTTCAATTGATGGTTGTAACAGATACGAATACTTATCAACAAACGGCTGAACAATGCCTCTTTTCCCTGTATCCTTTTCTGTATCCTGTAGTTCTGCACCTACTGTTTCACCAGTATGCGTTATCGCATTCTTATCAAGTAAATCGAGATAACTTATCGTTATCCATTTTGTTGATTTTATAGGATCAGGTGAGGTGGCATAGGCCGGGATAATTGCCAGTAAGACAAACATAAGAACCACTGCTAACTTATTGGGCATAGCTTCTTCTCCTGAAAAGTTTATAAGAATATTATGTTATAAACATAGCTAATAGTCAATCTTCCGACCTTATTAAAAATCTGTGTTATTTGCTCGGCTTCAAGGAAGGGTGGCATGTTTCTTGCAACCCTGCGGACGAAAACAAATCCTGCGTCTAAGCTCGCTTAAAGAGCAGGATTTTTTGAGTACGCCAAGCCGGGCACACGGAGCGAAGCGACGAGCCCGCTTCGGAAAAGCAGTGTTAATCCGTGTAAATCCGTGTCTGAAAAAAAATCTTTGTGACCTCTGTGCTCTCTGTGGCTAATAAAAAACCAGCGAAATCTGCGTAATCAGCGTCTAAAATAAATCCGCCTGCCCTGCGTAGCCGCTTCGGCGAAGAAGGGTGTAATCTGTGCAATCTGTGGCAAAAAAATAATTCTCTGTGTGCTCTGCGTCCTCTGCGGCTAAAAATAATCCGTGAGAATCCGTGTCAATCCGTGGTTGTAAATTAGATTGACCAAAGCCGCGTAATCTGTGATTATATTCCCCGGGTTTAACGACCTCGCTTGTTGCGGAGGGGGTCTTGGGGTCGAAGTTTGTCTGATAAGGGCCAAACGAGTGGCGCACAGTCAACATATAAACGTCGAAGATACGGTTTTGGTGCAAAAATGGCGTAAGGGCGACCCCAACGCCATTGAACAACTCGTCTGCAAATACCAGGGCCGAATCTACAACATCATCCTGAAAATCTGCTCAAATCCCAGCGACGCCGCGGAACTAACCCAGGATACGTTTGTCAAAGTAATAGAGAACATTGACAAGTTCGAGAGCCGCAGCGGCTTTTACACCTGGGCGTTCAGAATCGCGGTCAACCTGACGCTGAATTACCGCAAAAGAAAGGCAACGGTCGGGTTTACCTCGCTGGATGCCGAACTGGCTGCAGGCGACGAACAAGCCAGGCAGGGTCTGGCGGCGATATTATCAGACGATAGGGCACTTGACCCGGCCCAAATCGCCGAAAACAGGGAACTTTGCGAACTGATACAAAAAGGAATTCGCAAACTCGATGACGAACACAGAGCAGTTATTGTGCTTAGGGATATCGAAGGAATGGATTACGCGCAAATCGCGGAAGTGCTGGGCACAGAGCTTGGTACGGTCAAAAGCCGGCTCAGCAGGGCCCGCGCTGCGTTGAGGCAGATTCTGGAGGCCTTATGAATTTTGAACAAAACCCAAAAATTGAGGAATTGCTGAATAGTTACATCGACGACGAGTTGTCGGCTGATGAACGCTCAGAGGTGCAGCGCCTTGTCCGCGAAAACCACACTATCGCACAACGCCTGCGCCAACTCGAAAGATGCAAGGCGCTGGTAAGCTCTTTACCCCCTGCCGAACCGCCCGCCGAGGTGGTCGCCGGAATTAAAGAACTGCTGCGAAACCATTCGGCCGACACAAGTAAATCTAAGCATATCGAAAGCAGGCGAGGAGCAAGGCACCTGTTCGTTCGCCATGTCCTGGCGGCATCAATAATAATCGGCCTCGTGGGCATTATGGGCGCAGTGGTGTATAGGATTGTCGGACCAGAGGAAACCGCCACGCCAATCGTCGTGTTTAACCCGGCACCAACCGTCAAGCCGGCAGTAATGCCTGTAGAAACGAAAAAGGCAGTTGCCGTCGCCGCTGTTGAGGACACAACAGGCATAGGTCTTTACTCGCTCCAGTTGCAGACCGCCGACTTTACCGCGGTTGACGCCTATGTAAATAAGCTCCTCGAAGAAAGCCCCTGGCTGCGATACGAAGCGACAAAAGACCAGCCGGGCAAAAGCGCATACAGAATCCTTTGCAGCAGAGGCGGCCTTGAGGCGATGATGAGTGATTTGGCGACGGTCTGGTCAAAATTCGATTCGACAACACTGATTGTGCGCACCGATAACGTCGGCCAGGATGTCACCGTCGCGTCCGTAAAGCCGGAGCAGGTTGCCGATATTGCCAGACAGGACACAATCGATAAACGCGTAAAACTGGCGAATAATTTCGCGATGCTAAACCGCGTCGAGCAGATTACGCCCGACGAAAAAATGCTTGCCGCGACGGAACGGTCGATGCCCGAACTGACAACCATCCCCAAGCCGGTCCTGACCTCGGGCGATAAAAACGCCGCAACCGCCCCCAAAGGCGCATGGGATCAGGTTCAGGTGGATTTGAATATCGTCGTCACTGGCCACAAATAGATATTTAGCATCCTCAACTTAAAACTCACGCCCCCACGCTTTGCTTCGCAAAGCGAAGCAGTAGGGTGTAACACTTAAAACTCAAAACTAAGTCCCCCACAATCCGCCAAATCGCTAAACTGGTAAAGTGACATCAAAACCGGCGCAAAGAAAAACCCCCGGATAGCCAGGGGTTCAAACTGCCGTCAGATGCACAGTCCGTTATTGGAATTCATTGCCTCGGCGAAGGTGGTCAGGTTGTTGGCCCATTTCCGAGCTTCGTTTATGTCGATTTTGTCCTCTTTAACTAATCGGGCAAGGTGTCTTTCCATCGTAATCATCTTCTCATCGTACCGATTCGTGGTCTTGGTCTGGAGCTGCGAATATATCTGCTCGACCTTGCCTGTTCTTATGAGGTTGGCGGTGGCGTAGTTATTGTTAAGAATTTCCATCGCGGCGATTCGGCCTTTGCCGTCCTTTCGCGGAATCAGTTTCTGGCTGATGATATACGCCAGCCCCAGCGACAACTGGTTTCTCACCTCGTTTTGCCTGCCGGGCGGGAAGTAATCCAGTACGCGCATAATTGTCCCCGCGGTGTCCCTTGTATGCAGCGTTGAGAAAACCAAATGCCCCGTCTCAGCCGCCATAAGCGTCATCGCGATTGTCTCGGCGTCGCGCATTTCGCCGACGAAGATTATGTTGGGGTCTTCGCGGAGCATCGAGCGCAGGCCGTCGGTAAACGAACATACGTCCCTGCCTATTTCGCGCTGCGAGACCAGCGAATGCTTCTGCTCAAAAATATATTCAATCGGGTCTTCGATGGTGATTATCCGGCAGGCGCGTTCCTCGGCTATGCGGTTAATCAGCGATGCGATTGTCGTCGATTTCCCCGCCCCCGTCACGCCTGTAACCAGAACCAGACCGTGTTTGCGATTTATAATGTCCTTCCAGACGTCATTGGGAAATCCCGCACTCTCCACCGCCGGTATGTCGGTTGACAGCGCACGAATGGCCGCGCAGATACCGTCATTTTCTTTGAAGACGTTGATTCGGAAGTGCGTTGCGGCCAGCCGATATGAGCAATCAACACTGTGCAATTCGCGTAATTTGCCTATGCTTGCCTCCGACAAGAGCGGCAATATCAACTGTTCGGCCATTTCCTGCGTCAACACCGGGCCTTTGAGCTTTTCGAGGTCGCCATCGATGCGATAGGTGGGCGGAGCGCCAACCTTGAGGTGCAGGTCCGAAACCCGCATCGTACCCATCTGCTCAAAATAGGTGAGCATATCCTGGATACTCAACTGCCCCATGTTCTCGGTGGGATATACGCTTTTTGTGATTTCGTGAACGACCGCCATTTCCCGCTCCTTATCAAAAACTATACAAATTATAAGTTCTGGAATCAGGGTTCCAAAAAGCCCTGCGCGCACTGTAGGCAAGGGGTGTATCGGCAAAAAATGGGGGTCGGAAAAGCTGAATTTGGCGGTTTTGAGGCGTTTTTTGGGACTGTTATTTGGCTTTTGCCCCTCGACTCTGCTCGGGACGGGCGAGCCATTCGTTGAGGTTTTTGGCTAAGATTTTGACGTCCTTTTTGGTCATTATGTGGTCGATGATTACGGGCGGGATTTTGAGGTTGACCATCGCTTTATGCGCACGCTCCCACAGCCGGTCTCGTTTGGCATCGGTGTCGGCTAAGAACAACTCGCTGACTAATTCGCTTAGCTTGCCCAGGGCAATATCGCTGCGATTGTTGTAGTAGTTCGTTATTATGCTTTTCTGATACGCTGAGTATTCCTGTTTAGCCATATTTTCGTCCTGCGTATTGCGTTCTGCGTACTTTGCAACTAACTACGAACACTGAACAATGAACTAATTTTGCCTCAAACCGGCGGAAAAATCAAGCCCCGGACAGACGGTTTTTTGACGCAGATTGCCCCCAAACCCTTGCTAATTGCCGGCATATCGCAATAATTCCGAATGCAGGTGCAATATTATCAGGTTCTGAAGCGTCAATACTTGGAAAGATAAACGGGTTATCACTTTAATCGCTGATTGTAGAAAGGATGATAATATGAAAATCGATTGTATGAAAAAAACAATGGTAATTCTGGCCGCACTGACTTTTGGTTGTGCTGTAGCTTTTGCGGCACCTGCCCCGGATTCCAATTCGCCTGCGTACAGGAATGGAGGCCGGGCTGCACAAAGACCTGCTCACAACTTTTTGCAGGAGCTTAGCGAGAAACTGAATCTCACGGATGAACAGAAGGCCGCCATCGAACCGATTCTGGTAACCGAGGCCAACGAAATAAAGGCCGTTCACCAGGATAGTTCGCTCTCAGACGAACAAAAACAAGCGAAAGTAAAAGAAATTCGGGACAACAGCAGGGAAAAGATAAACGCGCTACTGACACCCGAGCAGCAGAAAAAGTTTGCCGAAATGAAGGGGCAGGCGGGCAGCAGAGTGCGTGAAGCATTCCACAACCGGCTGTCTATGATCGCTGAAAAACTGAACCTCACGGACGAACAGAAGGTCGCCATCAAACCGATTCTGGCGACCGAGGTCAATGATATTACAGTTGTCATGCAGGACAATTCTCTCTCTAAGGAACAAAAGCAAACTAAAATCTCCGGCATTAGGGAGGCCTCAGACACAAAGATAAATGCGCTGCTGACCCCTGAACAGCAGGCCAAATGGGCCAAACTAAAAGAAAACGCAAAACAGGAGCGTAATAAAAAGGACGCGCCGGGCAAATAAGCCCCTTGGCCGGCAAAAACCTGCTGACACTATCTGCTGAATACGACATAAAAAAGACAGGAGTTGAAATGCTCCTGTCTTTTTATTTGTGCGGCTCGTTAGCCGGAAGAATTTTAGACGCTGGTTGCGCGGATTTACGCTGTTTTTTTAGCCACAGAGAACACAGAGAATTCATTTTTTTAGACGCTGATTGCGCAGAAACCGCAGAACATCGATTTTCCCTTCCTTAAAATAATTAGATAATATGAAGGTCATCCC
>PMZJ01000024.1 GCA_003170415.1 Phycisphaerales bacterium
ACCTTCATATTATCTAATTATTTAAAGGAAGAAAAAACCGTGTTAACCCCGTTAGATGGCGGCTTCGCCTATCTCACGGGGTGAATCCGTGTCTGAAATCAATTTCCGCTTGTAAACCCCGCCAGCGCATAAACAAGCGCCCCCTGCCAGTTGATGCAAATTTCATTGGTTCTGGCGTCTTTTTCCATATCCTGCCAGCCCGTGGCGGAATGTCCGCCTCCGACAATATAGCCGGGCCACGGGTCGCGGACTTTGTCGCCGCCCGAACGTCTGTCGTGCGGATTCATCGGCGGCTTGTAGCCCAGGCCCGTAACAAACGACCTGCAATAGTAATTACGCCCGAATAAATGATTGATTGAATCAAGGGCCGTATCGATATATTCCGGGTTCGGCGAAACCCTGTTGGCTAATTGCAGGGTAAGGCACTCTCTTGCGACCGTGCCGTTGCTGCCCCAGCGGTATTGTTCGCCGAGGCATCTGCCGTAAATATCCTTATTGCGTTCGTTGACAATCGAGTCGGCTGTTCTTATCAGGTCGCGCCTTATGTCTGCGACAAGGGTGTCTCTTCTGCCTTCCCTTTCGCTGAAAAGATAGGTAAACATCGCCAGGTTTTTGACGTTGCCCCAGTCCCAGTAAAACTCGATTTTATCCTCGAAGCCAAAACACGCCCGTTCAAAGGCACGCAGGTAATTCGGCTCGCCGGTCGTCTCCCAAAGCTCGACCGCCGCCCACATCCGGTCATCCTGGTCGGTTGTCGGGTAAACGCCCGTCCTGAACGCCGACTGGTCCGGCTGTTTGTCTTCACGGTTTTTATCGAGAAATTCATAGCTTTTCTTCGCCGCCTCAAGACAGGTTTGTGCGTATTTTTCATCGTATGGCTTGAAATACCGGGCCGCCATCGCCATCATCGCCGTAAAGTCCGCAGTCGCCGGCGAACCCCACCCCACAAAGTATCTCTTCTCTGTTTCTTTTTCCGGCAGAATGAATCCCCCGAACCGCAGCGTGCTGATTTTATGTGAGACCCTTCCAGAACCATCCGGATACTGCATTTTCAAAAGCCAGTCGGTTTCCCATTTCAGTTCCTTGAGGTAATCCGGGTAACCCGGCGCGGTATCCGGTATATCGAGTTTAATGTTCTTGAGCTTATCGCCGAACTGTTCCCACGCCAGGAACATCGCCCCCATCGTAACCCCCGCGTTGACTACATATTTATTATAATCTCCAGCGTCGTGCCAGCCGCCGGTGGCGTCGCGGCGGGAGTTTGGGCCGTGAGCGTTGGGGTCGCGAGAGGTTGAGTCGAGGGAGCCGGGGAGGAGAGAGTTGAGATACTGGGAGTCGAGGGAGCCGGGGGGGAGAGAGTTGAGATACTGGGAGTCGAGGTCTGAGATGTAATCCTGCCAGGCGTCATCGGTATGGCAGGCGGCGTGGTAAAACCGATGGCCGTTAAATATGGCGTTGACCTCGGTCCCGCAACGCGCGAGGTAAAACGCCCGCATACTGGTATAAAAAGCGAAATCGTAAACCTTATCGCCTATCTCAAAATCGATTGACCGCCCCACGTCCGGCACTTCCAGGTAATATTTCCCCGGCTTATTGACCTTCGAGAAATCGGCAATCCAGGCGGTTTGGTTGACGTCCGCCTGGCTGAATGGGCCAATAACCTTGCCGGAATAAACGGCCTTACCATTCGAGGCCTCTTTTACGGTAAAATTCGAGCACTTGCTTATAATTGTCGCCTTTTTCTGTGCCGCAGGCAAATAACCCAGGGAATTCAGCCGGATATCGGTATTTGGCTGGATGGGCTCTTTTGACATCTCAGTCCCCGCACAACCGCCGATTATGACGACCAGCGAAACAACCGCCGCTACAATGAAACGACGCTTCATATTTACACCTTTCAAACACAGCCACAGAAAACAAATAATTTTATTTTAGCCACCCCCGCCGTTTTGCGAAACAAAACGAGACGCGGGGGCAGGCCCTTCGACGCGCTGCGATTGCTCAAGGCAGGCAGATTACTCTTTATTGCAGGAGATGGCAAGTCGTTAATCGTGTCGGCAATAATTCTTACAATGGACGATTGAAAACTTATTGACTATACTGGCGTTCTTGAAAACAGAACGTCGTGAGTAATATAAGGAGCCGGACAAAATGAAACGGATTGCATTGCTGCTTGTTTTGTGTTTGACAGTATGCGCGTCGGCGGAGAAATTCAAGGGGCTGGCGCCGACGCCGCCAATGGGATGGAACAGCTGGAATACGTTCGCAATGAAAATCGATGAAAACCTTGTCAAGGAAACGGCCGAGGCGCTGATAGCAAGCGGGATGCGCGACGCGGGGTATAATTACATCGTAATTGACGACGGGTGGGAGGCAATGGAAAGGGACAAACAGGGCAATCTCGTGCCCGACCCCAATAAATTCCCAGGCGGAATGAAGGCGCTGGGCGATTATCTTCACTCAAAGGGATTCAAATTCGGGATACACAACTGCGCGGGGACAAAGACCTGCTCCGGCTTTCCGGGCGGACGGGGACACGAATTCCAGGACGCGATAACCTATGCCTCGTGGGGCGTTGATTATCTCAAATATGACTGGTGCTATCACGGCACGGCAAACGCGGAGGAGACATATCGGACAATGGGAAATGCCCTGTACGCGACGGGCAGGCCGATTGTCTTTAGCTTATGCGAATGGGGAAGTAACAAGCCGTGGGAATGGGCACAGGATATCGGGCATCTTTGGCGGACGACGGGCGATATTACCAATTGCTACGACTGCCAAGAGACGTATTCACTGGGCTGGAAATACATCCTGAAGAGCCAGATTGGGCTGGAAAAATACGCGGGGCCGGACCACTGGAACGACCCGGACATGCTCGAAGTGGGCAATAAGGGGCTGACGCTGGCCGAATCGAGGGCGCATTTTTCGCTGTGGTGCATTATAGCCGCGCCTTTGATGGCGGGTAACGACGTGAGACATATGTCAAATGACGTTCGCGATATCCTCACCAACAAAGAAGTGATTGCAGTTGACCAGGACCCGTTAGGCAAACAGGGCTACCAGTATATGGACCACCCGGGCAAACAAATCTGGGTAAAAGAACTGTCGAACGGCTGCTGGGCGGTGTGCTTTTTCAATAACAGCGATGAGGCGGTGAAGCTGAGAATTAACTGGGCGAATTTTCCGTTTCTTGCCGGCAATTATGAAATACGGGACCTGTGGGAAAAGAAAAATGTCGGCACAACCGCCAAAAACTTTGAAGGCAAGGTTGACCCGCTCGATGTGATTCTCGTTAAGCTTACGCCTGTGAAAAAGGCAGAAGACAGTAAAAAGTAATCCCTGCTTACGACGACATCAAATCTGAAATTTGGGCTGTTAATTAAATCGGCTGAACAATAGAATAACCCCGGCATTCGCCTGAGTAACCCCTCAATAAATTGAGGGGCTAAATTTCTGGATTCCCGCTTTAGCGGGAATGACAGTTACGAAATGAATTGTGAAAAATCGAGAAAACTTATTTATAGCAGGAGGTAATATGGCATTTACACTATCAATTGGTTCAGCGGCTCCGAACTTTTCGCTTCGGGCCACCGACGGCAAGACGTATTCACTCAAGGATTTCGCGGACGCCAAAATCTTAGTCGTCTTTTTCACCTGTAACCACTGCCCTTACGTACTCGGCTCGGACGAAGTAACAAGACAGACCGCGAAAAAGTTCGAACCTAAGGGCGTGAAGTTTGTCGGCATAAACTCGAACAGCCCAAATACATACGAAGAAGATTCATTTGAAAATATGGTCAAACGGATAAAAGAGCACAAATTTCCCTGGACGTATCTTTACGACGATACCCAGGATATCGCACGGGCTTATGGCGCGCTGCGCACGCCGCATTTTTTTGTATTCAATGAAAAAAGAAAGCTCGTTTATACCGGCCGAGGCGTTGATAATCCCCGTGAAATCAGCAGGATGACTGTGAATGACCTCGATAATGCTCTTACGGAAATTACCGCGGGCAAAAAAGTAACTACTGCGATGACCAACCCGATTGGCTGTAATGTAAAGTGGGATGGCAAAGACCAACACTGGATGCCCCCCGACGCCTGCGACTTGGTTTAAACCACCGGAGGCGGCTTCCTTATAATGTTTAGCCCGGCAGCCCTGTCCCACGTAGGGGGATTTATTGCCGGGTTATATATTATGGTTAGCAGAGGTCTTCTACCCATGGCACACGTTGCTCAGAAAACTCGTCGTTAGTTTCCCGGAGTCGTCCCGGAATTCTCCGGAACGACACAGCGAAGCGGAAGCGGAACAGTCGGTTGCAACCGCTTGTTAGACGGCGGTTTCATCTCGGGAGTGTATCGCGCCACTGCGTCAGAAATGGGATGAGATTCGCAAACCGCGCTGGATATGGCGTGAGCATCTCGTGCAGCGTATTTGCTACTGGGTACGAACCGCTGGTGTCAACACCGAGACTTGAGATCACTTCAAGCGTTTGCTTCGCTTGAGGCGCAGGTGCATCGAGAGACCACTCAGGACTGTGCTTCCAATGATTGGCGGCAGCATTTGTTAGTTCGACCATAGATCGACCGGTCCTATGCTTCGGGCCCAGCGATAGGGCTTCTCGCTTCTCTATCTTGCTCCGCCTCACTACTGCCGTGGCGTATGTTTGGCACGCAACGAACCCGAACCCGGAGATGTACTCCGCCTCATCGTAGATTCCAAATGCATCTGGGTCCGGACTCGCGTTGGCCTCGTTGCCCAAGCGTTCGAGACTCGCATCGACCAAAGCAGCCGCGGCCCTGAGAAAATCCAAATCGAAGTCCAAGATTATGATTCACTTCCTTTCTTCTTGCCACCTAACTTCTGTTTATATGGTTTCCGTATAATACTCGACGGTCAGCTCTACCCAACAATGATTATATAATCTACATAAACCGGGTCAAAGCCCATCGACATTCCTGTCGTACTCGTCTCCTGCCTTGAAGTGGAGGTCGGATAGATGAAGTCATTTCACTGTGCGGTCGTTACTCATTCTGACTTCCTAACGCCGCCGCTCATCCTCCAAGTGCCCCCGTCCACGGAGCACGAGGTAGCAGTGCAGCGGCTTGTTGGCAAGTCTCTACGTGCATCGCGAGTCACTTGGCCAACTTAACGATCCATAGCAAAGCTGCAACAAACGATATCACCATAGGCAAAACCGACAGAAAAAAAGAGGTCATGGATATCGGACATCGCGAGAGACTGTTCTGGAGATAGTCGAGAGTGTTGTTGATACTAAGGAGAGATTCCATCCAGTTACTTTTGATGAACTCAGGCAGGTTAGAATGCGCATGTGCCTCACAGAAGGAACTGATCGCGACTTCAATCTGCTCCTTCTGTTTCCTGTCCTGGGTTGCGAGGAGCCGCCTCTGCCTTCCTTTCATACTATTCACTTCCTTCTTGAATGCCTCGACATCAAGGCCTAGTTCGGTAAGAAGAGAATCCTTTGTCTTGCCAAGGTAATACTTGGTGTCGTCGAAAACATCCGCCAAGACAGCAATGGCTTCCGGAGGAACACCCTTGCCCTGTTTTGTTATTCTCTCTGCACGGCCCGCAGCGAATTCAAGCCATCTAATGTGCGCTTGCAAGTCGCTGATATGGGTGCGCCAGCAGGTTGCTTTGCGCTGTCGGAGTTCATGGTGGAGAGAGAGGATGATCCCGAGACAGAATACAACAATTGCGATAAACACAAACGAAACGTCTGTCATGGTTTTCCTCCTGCCAACTACTGTTTATATGGTTTCCGCCCAACAATGCTTATACAGTTTTATACGCCTTTACCCACCTTCTTTGTGGCGGGCCGTATCCCGGCCTAAAATAAGCAATATATCGTTAAACTGAAGAAAAAGACAAGTTTTTTCACCAGTTACCCTTGAAAAACGACTCCTAACTCTCTCGCCTTTAGAGCACCCTCGCGCAACGATACCGCAATTCTTGTCCGCCGTAGCATTGGCGAAGGTGGATTGCCTTTTGCATTTTGATTTGAAGATGGAACTGCCCTCTGTCCACTAAATACTATCGACTTGCTATGAACGATGAACTACGAACTGTAAATTTAGTTCGCGGCGATCGCGTCCACCTGTGGCGAGTCCTGTCGAACCGCCGTGAGCGATTCGGCGTTTTGCGCAACCTGGCCAACCGGGGCCGCGGGAGGATGTTTGACGCACCTCAGGTGCAGGTTACCGAGGATATTCATAAAGTTAATGTAAGAATCGTATGGCGAATCGTAGGGATTGAAATACTTATGCACGTCCCCGTCCGCGAAATACTTTGTGCACATATAATAGAAATGGTCCGAGGTCTGGAGTTTACGCCAGTCGCTGATAAGCTTGGCGTCGCCGGAACCTTTTATCTTCTTTTCGAGACGATACAGCTCGTGAATGGCGTTGGACTGCATTGCGTTGCCAAGCCACGCCGAAAGGTCTCTTTCGGTGTCCGCCCAGCTTATCAGGTGAGGGACGTCAACGACGCCGACGGGCTGATACGCTTTTACGACTTCACTGGGCGTCTTGAAATTGTTGTCCGGGTGTCTGAGTATTTCCTCCGGCAGATGGTGCATAAAATCGAAGATGCCTGTTTCTTTCCACTGATGCTCGCCGAATGTCTCGTAGTCCATAAACAGGTTGACGACAAAGCCGTTGCCGTTGACCCTGTTGACCCAATGCGCGAATTTGTCGGCGGTCAAAGGCCACTGAGACCAGTCGCGATTGGAGAACCGAAACGCGATATCGTCGCTCAGGGAGTAATTTTTAAGCAGGAGCCGCAGGCGATTGCAACCTTTCGGCGTATAAACAAAATTCGGGCTTCGATAGCCGAGGATGTGGTCCGCGCCTTCGCTGATAATCGCGTCGAAGCAGCCCATCGACTCGATTAGCGACGCCAGGTCGTTATTGTAGATAAGCTCGGTATTTCGGAAAACACGGGGCGTCTGGCCGAAAAGCTCCTGAATCGTCTGAACGTGCTTGTTGACCTGGGCCGCGAACTCATTGCGGGAATAGAGGAAACTCAAGCTGTGGTAATAGGTCTCCGCCAGGAATTCGACACAGCCGGTCCGCGCAAGGGCATCGAAAGTGCTGAGAACTTCGGGAGAGTACGCCTCAAGCTGTTCGAGCAGAACGCCCGTAACGCTGTAAGCAACCTTGAATCTGCCGTCGTATTTGCGAATCAGGTCCAGGATAAGCCGGTTGGCCGGCAGGTAGCACTTGTTGGCGACCTTTCGGCAAATCTCGGCGTTCTTGCGGTCATCAAAATAATTGGTGTTGTTATCAAAGACGGTGTAATGCCTTAGACGTGTCGGCTGATGAACCTGAAAGTAAAAACAAACTGAAGCCATTCCTTGGTTCCCTATCGAATAATTTGTCATTCCCCCTTAGGGAGAATCCGGTTCCTTATTTATACTCCTGCCCCAACGAGCGCTTCCTCATAGATTTTTGCGCATCTTGCGGCGGAATCTATCCATCGTAGTTTTCTTACTTCGCAGTTGCCGTGGCTTCTCAGCGTAACACCGAGAGGCGGATACTTCAAAACGGCTACTATTTTATTCGCGATTTCATCAACGTCCCAGAAATCGACTTTCAACGCGTGCGTGATGACCTCTGAGACGCCGCTTTGCTTGCTGATAATGATGGGGACATCGTTGTCTAACGCCTCTAACGGCGCGATGCCGAACGGCTCCGACACCGAGGGCATAACATAGAGGTCCGCCATCTTAAAGATTTTATTGACGTCCTCGCCGCGGAGAAAGCCCGTGAACAGGACCTTGCTTCCGATGCCGAGTTCGGCGGCCATTTCAACCGCGCGATGCATCAGATCTCCGGAGCCGGCCATAACAAACCTGACGTTGTCAACTTTTTCGAGGACTTTTTTGGCGGCCCTGAGGAAGTAATCCGGGCCTTTCTGCATTGTGATTCGTCCGAGGAACAGGACGATTTTTTCGTCTTTCTTGATGGTGGTATCTCCGACGAGCAGGTTGGAGCTGCCGTTTCTTTCGACGCCGTTATAAACGACCTCGACCTTGTCGCCGCTGATTCCGTACCGGCTGATAACGATGCTGCGGGTCAGGTAGCTTACCGCTATGACCCTGTCGGCGGCGTGCATACCCATCCGTTCGATGTCATAAATCATCTGGTTGACGTGCTCGCCGCTGCGGTCAAACTCCGTCGAGTGAACGTGAACAACTAACGGCTTGCCTGTCGCCCTTGCCACTGCCACCCCCGCCGGATAAGTCATCCAGTCGTGAGCGTGGATAACGTCAAACTGCTCACTGGCCGCCAGTCGAACAGCGAGTTCCGCGTAGCGTTGCACCTCGCCGTACATATCGCCGCTATAATCAAGCGTCCCCGCAAACTTGCCTGCCCTGCCATGCGAGGCCTGCATCTGCGAAATGGATTCCTCTATTTTTTTCTGGTAGCTGTTGGCGGTCAAATACGGCTGCAACGGGGAGGTTATCGTCCGGAAAATCACATTTTTCAATTGTTGAATTTTAATGGGCGTATGAATCGGCTGCTGCATCGAGGGACTTACGAGTTTAACATGCGTGGCATATTTACTTTGAACCACGGTAGGCAAAACGAACGTAATTTGCACGCCCATCTGGTCGAGCGCCTTGGTCAGTCCATAACACGCCGTTCCCAGTCCTCCACTGATAAACGGCGGAAACTCCCAACCAAGCATAAAAACTTTCATCATGTTCCTCGTTGCTTAACAGTCGTACCCACCAAACGAACAATGAGTTACAATCAGCCGACCTGTCAACATCGGAAATGCAAACTCAAAGCGGTAAAACAAAACCACCAATTGTTTTACAAGTTCGCTATCGACAGGAAGTTAGACCATCTTTATCGCGTTCCTCACCAAAAATAACACGTCCAAATATCACTTACCTTGTGTAATAATCGGGATTTTCACGCCTGGCAGTTGAACAATTCTTGGTTAATGTGGCAATTTGAGTAAAATAACGTGGTATTTTACCGGTCGCATTATGGGTGGATATGACCTATAGACGTTGAGTAAATTTTTTCAACAATTTGTGATATTTCCTGATATGAAGCCCGCTTTGGTGTGTGAACGACTGATAACTTGGCACACAACGATAGTATCGCAACGGCAAACCGGGCGATTTGAGAACTGCGAGGACAGAAAAAAGGCCGATTCGTCCGGGGACGAACCGGCCTGATTCACCTCATACCCTTTTTGGCGTAACCTGATGAAAACAAAGGGCTTATGTGACGGACCGGTTATAGGTCCTGCGGCTTAATAGTGCTGCGGCGGTTTGCTTTTGTCCTTTCAGCAGCGTGGTCGAGCATGCAATAGACCTTATCGCTGATGGCGCCGATTGCCTCGGACGAGGTCATCATTTTCTTGCTCTTTATGTAAGCTCTTACTTTGCTTGCCACAACTAAAACTTCTTTTTGCTTTGCCATGTTCCAAAAACCTCCATAAATTAAGAACCAAAAATCCAAATTAGCCGACCCACACCATTGAGTCAGCAAACGAATTAAACGTCTTATATGAGGCAAAGGCGGGCCGTTTGCAACAAAAAAATGCGTATAAATGCAAATTTTTAATATGGTGTCAAATGGGTTATTTTGAACAATCGGCTTAAGTTTTTGATAAACAGGGCCTGATGTTTTGACGAATAACTTAACGATGAGATTTTAGCAGGTGTATTTTCGGACACAGAGGGTCTTATAATAGGGAGATGTAAAATGAATAAGCGAATTCGCAAGACACACAAACCGCATTCGACACATATCGGCAATCCGGGTTCGGCACGAACTTCGACTGAGTTTGGCCGAAAGTCCTCCATCGGAACGAGAGGTCGAGGCCGGGGGGCACAGGAGCTAGTAGTGGTCGCAACGGCCAGCACTATGGACGAGGCAAAGGACAGTGAGACGCTGCTGAAGAACAACGAGATTCCGGCCATGGTCAAGCAGAGGCCGAACGAGTTCGGCGAGGGTTTTCACTTCGCGGTGTATGTGCCGGAAGATATGGCCGACGAGGCACACGTGATAATCGAATCGCAGGACGCGTATGACGACTTTTACGACCTCGGACTGAACGATGAGAGCGAGGACGATTTAGAGGGTGAGATTTTCGAGGATTAGTCCGCCACCGAAGTTTAAATATTTTTTAGCCACAGAGAGTACAGAGCACACAGAGATAAAATGTAAAAGCGAAAAACGCAAGAGGGATACAATGGAAACGAATGAACAATGCAATGAGCAACAGCCCGTGGAAAGCAAAGTGGAAGAGGAACGCAGAGCCAGCGATGACCGCAGAGCCGGCGTGGTGGACAGGCGTCTGGGACTTGACCGCCGGCGCGGGCCGGGTAAGCGCAGGAGTGATGACCGCAGGAGCGCTGAAGAAGGACAGATGTCCGATGAGCAGTTCGAGTTCCTGATGGCCATCAATGAATACAAAAAGGCAAACGCCCGCCCATTCCCCACGTGGACAGAAGTTTTAGAAGTTATAAAAGCCCTGGGGTACAGGAAAACCGCTGAGCCGGGGAAGCTGGCGGAATGTGAAAGAAACGCCGAAGGCAGCCAGGAGAAAACAGAGGACTGAAAAACAGCGTGTAGCGAATAGTTATTGAAAGCCCTGTTGAAAGACGGGGCTTTTTTGTTTCAACAGGCAGGAAGAAAAACCTTGCCTGAGGGGGTTTTGACGGTAAACTCTGCGGGATTTATTGACGTTAAATAATATGTAAACACTGGGTAAGAAAGGAACAGAGCGTGCCGGAATATTCGGTTAGTCCAGATGGCAAACAATACCCCCTGCCGGGCGAGGTCGATTACGCGCAGGAATTCAAGCGTTTGGAAAAGCTGGCGGAGGCGGCACACAAGCAAGGCAAAGAGGTAGTCGTGGTGATGGGGGTAGGGTTCGTTGGCGCGGTGATGGCGGCGATTATAGCCGACACGAACGACAAGAAGACGGGTAAGCCCAGTAAGTTTGTCATCGGATGCGATTTGCCCAGTGATAGAAGCTACTGGAAGATAATGATGCTCAACGAGGGGCAATCGCCGGTGAAGGCGGAGGACCCGGAAGTTGCTCCGATGATAAAACGGTGCGTATTAGAGAAAAAGACGCTGACGGCCACATATAATAATGATTGCCTCAAGCTGGCAGACTGCGTGGTGGTTGACGTGCAATGCGATTATACCAAGCAGCACCTAGGGAATATGCGGACGGGCAACGTGGAGATGGCGGCCCTTGAAGCGGTGATAAAGACAATCGGAACCAAGGTCGGGGAAAAGTGCCTGACGCTGATAGAGACGACGGT
Source organism: Phycisphaerales bacterium (assembly GCA_003170415.1). Lineage (GTDB taxonomy): Bacteria > Planctomycetota > Phycisphaerae > Sedimentisphaerales > Anaerobacaceae > Fen-1362. Next base: position 11,325 of record PMZJ01000024.1, read on the forward strand.
TGCGCCGGGGACAACGGAGTATATCGGCTGGCCGATAATGAAGCGGGCATTCGCGGCAAGAGGGTTAAAGAGTGAGCCATTGCTGGCGCACAGTTATGAGCGGGTGATGCCGGGCAAAAATTATGTTTCGTCGATTCGAGATATATGGCGGGTTTGCTCCGGCTGTAACGATGAGGCGAAACAGCGTGTGGAGAAGTTCCTGCGCGAGGTGCTGAACACGGAGCAATTCCCGCTGACGGTTATGGACAGGCCCATTGAATCGGAGACAAGCAAGATTATTGAGAATTCGTTTCGGGCGACGACGTTGGCGTTTCTGGATGAGTGGAGTTTGTTCGCGGAACGCAACGGGGTTGATTTGATTAAGGTCATCAAGGCCATCAAGATGAGGCCTACGCATAATAATATGATATTCCCCGGGCCGGGCGTTGGCGGATATTGTCTGCCAAAAGACGGCGGGCTGGGGTTCTGGGCGTATAAGCATATCCTCGGCTATGAGGATGATATTTTCAAGATGACGACGATGGCGATTGATATTAATGATACGCGGTCGCTGCACGTCGCGGAGCTGACGCGCAATGCGCTTCGCAATATGGGCAAAATGGTGGCTAATGCCAAGGTTCTTCTTTGCGGGGCGAGCTACCGTCAGGACGTTGGCGACACGCGATACTCCGGCTCGGAAATCGTCGTGCGGAAACTGACGGAGATGGGTGCCGAGATGTCCGTCCATGACCCCTACGTTGAACACTGGCTTGAATTGGAGCAGCAGGATACATTCCCCTCGCCGGGCCAATCGTGGGCGAGATTCTTCCATAACCAGGAAGATTTGGTAAATATACGGGTACAGCAGGATTTGCCGAGGGCGGTTAAGGGAGTCGAGGCGGTTATTTTAGCTGTTCCGCATAAACAGTACCTGAACATTGAGCCAAAACAGATAGTGGAGTGGGCGGGCAAGCCGATTGCGATAGTTGACTGCTTCGGGATTTTGGACGATGACAGAATTCAGCAGTATTTCGAATTAGGGTGTGAAGTCAAAGGCCTCGGTCGAGGCCATATCCAGCGGATTAAAGAAGACATCCGCAAATCAAAGCCACAGAGTAAGTAACTTTTTTATTTAGCCACTCCCGTAAGGGAGTGGTAAAAGTTAAAAAACGACTCCCCTGCTTCCCGGCCTTCGTAGCCCGCTTCGCAGGGCGAAGATTGGCTGACCCCCTATTTCCCCGGTATGGTGTCCCCAGATTTACCCCTTGTTATGCCAAGTATACTTTAGTGCGGTGGCTTCAGTTTTGGGGGTGGATATTCATTTGCCGCCCTTTCTTTGAACCAGCGAACGAATTCTGAAAAACTATCTCGGTCTATGACCGCGTCTAATTGAAATACATGTAGATAGGCATGTCGGGCAAAGTAGATGCCCGCCTTTGTAACAGAAGGCTTTGGTTTTAAGTCTCCCACACGTGCAATTTCATGTAAAACTACGTAGCCCATAAGCTGGTGAAAGAATGTTGTTTTGAAATCGAGCTTCTTTGTTGTTTTTATATCAATGAGCAAGTCGTCTATTACTAAATCAGCGTCTGCGCCTCCGACCAAACGGGATGCTTCGCCAAAGGTAGGATTGAGCAAGCACAAATGTTTAGCTTTAAATAGCTTGGGTTCGACTATCAAAATAAGATTGCGCAAGTCTTCAACGTCTTCGTCCTGTACATCTCCCATATTCTTATCTATGAAACCAGCTCTCCAGATAGGGTCCAATTGTGCAAGGCAGAGAGCACTTTCGAAGAGATCGTCAGTTATTTGTCCTGAATGCAGAAAAGCGGAATAGTTTACCTTTGCCCGTTCAATAATCCGTTTCGCTTTCTTCGTAAGATTGGTTTCGGTATAGGAAACGACAGTCCCTGTGTCGATTTCCATGGTGGCATCAACGAGAAGAGGTGAGGACGGATTGGTAAGGCAGTGCTCAGCTACCCATTGTCTTTCTATTGCGTCAGGGTTGAGGCGTTTGACATAAAAGCGTAGCAAATAGTCGAATGCCGTGCCAACCAGGGTGTAGCGGTTCGAGAGAGGCGGTGCAAGAATATCCTTATCAGTGGCAAGAGGTGGCTTATTAAACTGCTGGCGGAAACGATCTCTTACGTCCTGATTGTTTGAAAGGAATGATGTTAAGCTCATGGAAATTTCCTCCATTACTGTGGATATATTCTGCTGGCCTAACATTGTTTATATTGGTCCGCATAACACTCCAAATACCGTTGCGTCATCTATATAAGTTTGGTTTCTGATTCTACCGACATTCGCGGTTAGTTTTCAACAAGATTCATCCGCCGGAGACGGCGAAATGTTAATTTGGGTAATTCAATCAAACACTCACTTGTGAAAGCCCAAAAAAATCTGGGAATTTTTGAAAAATTTTTTACTCCTTTCAGCATAAGGACTTACCAACTTTGACCAGAAAAATAATGTTTTGTAAGTGCTGAAAATACCCAAAATTTCACCTTATATATAGAGGGCGCGAAGCGGGACGCTTCGCGTGAAAGTAGATATTGGAGCAGTTGAACAGGTGGCAAGAAGTAGCGGAGACCCGCAAGCATTTCGGGATAGATTCCCACGTTTCAGGTCTTGAGGCCAAGACAGGTAAATTGAAAAAACTAAAAAATTAGTGTCTTTGCGCCTTAGTGGTGGATAGGGAGAGGATTATGAAGCTCAATTTAACAATTGAGGTGCCGGAATGGTTGGACAAGGTTTTCGCGTGGCCGGTTGTGATGTATCGAAAATGGAAATGCGGGGAGGCATATCGCAGGATAGGGCTGACGGACGGGAAATTCGCGATTGTGGATGAGGCGGATTATTATCGACTCGGCAACTTCGGATGGTGCGCGAAAACGTGTTTCGGGAAGACATACGCGATACGGTTCGTCGATACGCCTAAAAGAGGGGCCGTGATGGTTTCAATGCACAGGGAAATAATGAACGCGCCGGCAGGACTCCTGATTGACCACAGGAACAGGGACACGCTGGATAATCGAAGGAATAATTTGCGATTAGCGACATATTCGCAAAACGGCTGTAACAGCAAAATAGACAAGACAAAAACGACGTCGAAATTTAGAGGGGTTCGATTTATAAAGAAAACCGGGAAATGGGCCGCGAATATAAGGATAAACGGGAAGAAGACGTGGCTGGGGAGTTTCAAAACCGAAATCGACGCCGCGAAGGCATACGATGCCGCCGCCAGGGAATATCATGGTGAATTCGCAAGGTTAAACTTTCCGGAGGAAAATCGACTATCCGCTATACGCTAAACGCCATACGCTGTATCTAAGTAAAAGCTTGCCTTAGGGGGCTATTTTGCGTAAAATTCAGGGTAAGTTTGATACGCACTACAACCTTATAGGAAAGGAGTTATAAATGTCTGACTATTCGATGAACCCTGAAGGGGAAAAATTTCAACTGCCAGGCAAAGAGGAATACGCAAAAGAACTCAAACGAGTGGAATCGCTGGCGGCAGCGGCCCGCAAAGAGGGCAAAGAAATCGTCGTGGTAATGGGCGTCGGGTTCGTCGGGGCGGTGATGGCGGCAATCATAGCGGACACGGTCGATAAGAAGACGGGCAAATCGAGCAAATTCGTAATCGGCTGCCAAAGGCCGAGCACGCGGAGTTACTGGAAGATACCGATGCTCAACGAGGGCCGCTCGCCCGTGAAGGCGGAGGACCCGGAAGTTGACCCGATGATAAAGCGGTGCGTGCTGGAAAAAAAGACGCTCATCGCGACGTATAACAGCGACTGCCTGAAATTAGCGGACTGCGTGGTTGTTGACGTGCAGTGCGATTATACCAAGCAAAACCTGGGCAATATGCGGACGGGCAAGGTTGAAATGGGCGCACTGGAAGCAACGATGAAGACAATCGCCGATAGAGTGCAGGCGCATTGCCTGACGCTGATTGAGACGACCGTTGCGCCGGGGACGACGGAATTTATCGCGTGGCCGATTATGAAAAAGGCGTTCGCGACTCGCGGGATAAAAACGGAGCCGTTGCTGGCGCACAGTTTCGAGCGGGTTATGCCCGGCAGACACTATGTCTCGTCGATTCGCGATTTTTGGAGGGTATGTTCGGGATGCAACGAAGAGGCGAGGAAGCGGGTTGAGAAATTCCTGCACGAAGTTTTGAATACGAAGGATTTCCCGCTTACTGTGATGGACAGGCCCATCGAATCCGAAACAACCAAGATAGTGGAAAATTCGTTCAGGGCGACGACGCTTGCGTTCCTGGATGAATGGAGTATTTTCGCGGAGCGCAACGGGGTTGACCTGATTAAGGTCATCAATGCGATAAAGATGAGGCCCACGCATAACAATATGATATTCCCCGGCCCCGGTATCGGCGGATACTGCCTGCCAAAAGACGGCGGTTTGGGCTATTGGGCGTATAAGCACATCCTCGGGTTCGAGGACGATATATTCAAGATGACAACCACGGCGATTGACGTGAACGATACTCGCGGCCTGCACGTGGCGGAATTGACTCGTGATGCACTTCGCAATATGGGCAAGATGATAGCCGGTGCGAAGGTGCTGTTGTGCGGGGCAAGTTATCGTCAGGACGTAGGCGACACTCGCTACAGCGGCTCGGAGATAGTCGTGAGAAAATTGACGGAGATGGGGGCGGAGATGCAGGTTCATGACCCCTACGTTGAGCACTGGTATGAACTGGAGCAGCAGGATGTATATCCCGCGCCGGGACATTCGTGGGCGAGATTTTTCCATAACCAGGATGAGCTTATAAAAATCCGTGTGCAGCGTGAACTGCCCGCGGCGATTAAGGGTGTGGCGGCGCTGATATTAGCTGTTCCGCATCAGGACTACCTGAAACTTGAGCCGAAGAAAATAGTGGAATGGGCAGGCGGGCCGATAGCGATAATCGACTGCTTTGGGATACTGAGCGATGAGCAGATAAGACAATACTTCGCGCTTGGCTGTGAGGTTAAAGGGCTGGGCAGAGGACATATACAGCGGATAAAAGAGAACGTCCGCCAAAAGCGAGACATCGCTAAATAGCGGATTCGCAAGTCAGGTTCGCGATAACAATAAATTGGGTAGTGTTATTGTGACTTTGGAACACCGCCAAAAACACATTGGGATATTTATATGCGCGGGTATAATCGCGGCTACGCTTATCGCGTATGAACCGATACGGCAGAACGGCTTCGTTACATACGACGACGGCCATTATATTTATGATAACCCACAGGTAACATCCGGGATAAGCTGGCAATCATTAGGTCAGGCATTTACAAAGCCGCATTTCTTTATGTGGCATCCCCTGACGACAATGAGTCATATGCTGGATTGCCAGCTTTTCGGGCTTAACCCATTAGGTCATCACTTCGTCAGTTTGCTGCTTCATATTGCCAACGCCCTGCTGCTTTTCCTGATTCTCAGGAATGTCACGGATTCAACTGGTTCGACGGGCTCACCACAGGCAAGCTCACCGCAGGCAGGGACAATCTGGGCAAGCGCATTTGTGGCCGGGGTTTTTGCCTTGCATCCGATTCAGGTTGAATCGGTGGCGTGGGCATCAGAACGAAAGACGGTTCTAAGCGGACTGTTTTGGCTGCTGACTATGGCCACATACATTCACTATGCGAAACAGCCGAGATTAGGCCGATACCTGCTGGTGTTATTAGTATTCGGTCTTTGTATTATGACCAAGCCGGTGGTTGTGACTCTTCCATTTGCACTGCTTCTACTTGATTACTGGCCCCTTGAGCGAATCGGAGGAGACAGAAGACAGGGTAAAACAATCGGTGGTTTTGCGTATCAGAAAGCGTCGGCGGGCCGGTTGATAGCGGAGAAAATCCCGCTGATAGCGATGTCGGCATTTTTGAGCGTAATGACCTACATTGCGCAAAAACAGGGAGGAATCGTTCCGACGCTGGAGAATATGCCGTTAGATTATCGAGTAGCCAATATGTTCCTTTCTTATATCAGGTACATCGGCAAGATGCTATGGCCCAGAGGACTGGCCGTTTGTTACCCATATCCCCGCGAAGTTCTTTCAAATGCGCCGGTGGTGACATGCGCGATGCTGTTTATCGTGCTGACCATTTTGAGCATTTATATAGGCCGGCGGAAAAAATATGTGGCAGTCGGCTGGTTATGGTACGTCGGAACACTTGTGCCTGTGATTGGCCTCGTTCAGTCGGGTGCGCAGGCGATGGCCAACCGATATATGTATATTCCGATGCTTGGTCTGCTTATTATTATCGGCTGGACAGTCAAAGATTTTATCGTCAACAGACCTCGCATAAGAATTGCTGCGACGGTAACAGGTGTGATTGTGCTTTTTACCCTGCTCATACTAACCCGAATGCAGGTCAGGCACTGGCAAAACACGCTGACACTGTTTGAGTACACACTGAATGTTACCAAAGACAACCCGGTTATGGAAAACAGCTATGGGGTCGCTTTGTTTAATGAGGGCCGCACAGAAGAAGCGGAACCGCATCTTCGTAAAGCAGTTCGTCTGGCCCCCGCGTTTGTGGTCGCCCGCAACAACTTAACCAAGGTTTACCTGAAGGAGGGGAAGCTTAACGAGGCAATTGAACATATAAATGAGCTGATAAGTCATAACGAGGGGACAGCGGAGGTTTATTACAACCTGGCGGCAGCGCTGGAAATACAAAAGAAATATGAAGACGCCATAAAATACTATGCCAAGTCGCTGGAGCTGAATCCATGGGACCCGGACACTAACAAAAGAATGGGGATTACATTAGTTGCGGCAGGAAAGGCAAACGATGCAATCAGGTACTCGCAGCGCGCCTGCGAGCTGACGGGGAACAGGGACGTTGAATGTTTAGAAGCACTGGCATCGGCGTTTGCGGCGGCGGGTAAATTCGACGAGGCGAGTAAGATTGCCGAAAAAGCGTTAGATGCCGCGAGGATTTCAAGGCAGGAGAATCTTGTCGCCGAGATTCGGAAACGGATGGAACTTTACCAAACGGGCACGCGGGAACAGCAAAAATAAATGCGATTAAGTAAAAAACATATTTTCATTTTAATATGCGTCGTAATCGCGGCGGCGACACTTATCGCATACGAGCCGATACGACACAACGGTTTTGTCAGCTATGACGATGATACGTATATAATGAAAACTCCCACCGTAACCGGCGGGATAACGTGGCAATCAGTAAGTCAGGCGTTTACACAGCCGCATGTTTTTATGTGGCATCCATTAACCACTCTCAGCTATATGCTTGATTACCAACTCTTCGGCCTGAACCCGCTGGGGTATCATTGTGTAAACGTCCTGATTCATATCGTCAACGCCCTGCTGCTTTTCCTGATTCTCACTAATGTCACAGGGACAACCTGGGCGAGCGCGTTCGTCGCGGCGGTATTTGCTTTGCATCCATTACAGGTAGAGTCGGTCGCCTGGGCGGCTGAAAGAAAAACAGTTCTAAGCGGGCTGTTCTGGCTTTTGACAATGGCCGCATACATAGGCTACGCAAGAAAACCAGGTTTCGGCCGATATATGCTGCTGCTATTTGTATTCGGCCTTTGTATTATGACCAAGCCGACCGTTGTTACGCTTCCGTTCGTATTGCTGTTATTGGATTATTGGCCTCTCGAACGAATCGGAAGACGGAGGACAGAAGACAGAAGACGGAAGGCAGAAGAAGAAAGGCAAAAGGTCTCTCTGAAATGGTTAATAATTGAAAAAATTCCCCTGCTGGCTATGTCGGCGGCCCTGTCGGTTATAACCATCATTGCGCAAAAAGGCGGAAGAGTAATTGCTACGTTAGATAAAATACCATTAGACCACCGAATCGCCAATGCGTTCGCCTCTTATATAAAATACATCGGCAAATTAGTATGGCCCAGCGGCCTGGCTGTTTTCTATCCCCCTTCGTATTCAAACTTATTAAACACTACAACTATGATTTACGCGTTCCTGTTCATCCTGATATCGGCTATAAGCATCTATGCCGGGCGTCGCAGAAAATATATGGCAGTCGGCTGGTTATGGTTCGCGGGAACACTTGTGCCTATGATAGGGCTGGTCCAGGCAGGGGTACAGGCAATGGCCAACAGATATATGTACATATCAATGCTGGGCCTGCTCATTATCATTGCCCTGGCCGGCAAAGAACTAATCGCAAAACACCCCCGATTAAAAACCATTGCGGCGATAATGGGCGTGATATCACTGTCGTGCCTGCTTGTGCTCACCAGAATGCAGGTACGACACTGGCAGAACAGTATTACGCTTTTTGAATATGCCTTAAGCGTTACCGAAGACAACGCAATTACGGAAAACAGCTATGGATGCGCTTTGTTCAATGATGACCGTCTCAGTGAGGCAGAGCAGCATTTTGGCAATGCTCTTCGTATAAACCCTGCGTTTGACACCGCTCTCATCCACTTAGCCAGAATATATCTGAAAGAAGGAAGGTACAACGAGGCAATCTCGACCTATGAAGAGCTTATAAAACGCAATTATGGAACCGCAGAGCTTTACTACAATCTTGCGATGGCCTTCGGCATACAAGAGAAATATAATGACTCAATAAAATACTTCAGCAAATCTTTGGAATTGAATCCAGACGACCCCGACACCCATAATAAAATGGGAAGCATCCTGCTGGCGGCGGGGAAAATCGATGATTCAATCGGACAATTCAATGAATCATTGCGAATAAAGGCGGACCAGTCCGCAGTATATGAAAATCTCGGCACGGCATACAACCAGCTTGGCAAATATGAATTGGCAATTCAAAACTGGACCAGGGCCATAGAGCTGAATCCTGGTAACATAGACGCTCTCGATAAAGCCGGCTGGTTTCTGGCTGCCTGCGGCGAAAAATCCGTTGAGAACGCCAATCAGGCAATTGCGTATGCCAAGCGTGCCTGTGAGCTGACAAAATATGCCGTTCCTGAGTTTCTGGACACTTTGGGAGTTGCCTGTGCAGCGTCCGGCAAATTTGCCGATGCAAAGGCAGCCGCGGAAAAAGCACTGAACCTCGCGAGGAAAACAGGCAAGGAAGGTTTGGCAGGCGAGATTGAAAAGCGGATAAAACTTTACGAAGCAGGTCAGCCATATCGTGAGAAATAAATGAAATCGAGTCAAAAACACATTCTTCTTTTTGTAATCGCGGCACTGGTGATAACAACCCTTATCGCATACGAGCCGATACGACACAACGGTTTTGTCAACTATGACGACAGCGGGTACATAACAGAAAACCCCAACGTAAGGGGGGGTATAACACGAACATCGATAGTCTGGGCGTTTACAAAGCCGCATTCTTTTATGTGGCATCCCTTAACCACGCTCAGCCATATGCTTGACTGCCAGCTCTTCGGCCTGAACCCGCTGGGACACCATTCCGTAAGCGTCCTGATTCATATTGCCAACGCCCTGCTGCTTTTCCTGATTCTCACTAATGTCACAGGGACAACCTGGGCGAGCGCGTTCGTCGCGGCGGTATTTGCTTTGCATCCATTACAGGTAGAGTCGGTCGCCTGGGCGGCTGAAAGAAAAACAGTTCTTAGCGGGCTGTTCTGGCTTTTGACAATGGCCGCATACATAGGCTACGCAAGAAAACCAGGTTTCGGCCGATATATGCTGCTGCTATTTGTATTCGGCCTTTGCATTATGACCAAGCCGACCGTTGTTACGCTTCCGTTCGTATTGCTGTTATTGGATTATTGGCCTCTTGAGAGAATTCGCCGGGGACAATCGGTCGCCGCTACATCCAAATCGGCAATATGGCTGATAGCGGAGAAGGTGCCTCTTCTGGCTATGTCGGCAACCCTGTCAGTTATAACCATCATTGCGCAAAAAGGCGGAGAGGCGGTTATTTCATTAGATACAATTCCATTAGACACTCGAATCGCCAACATGTTTTCTTCTTATATAAAATACATCGGCAAATTAGTATGGCCCAGCGACCTGGCTGTTTTTTATCCCTCTTCGTATCCGGCCATTCCAAAAACCACGACGGCAGTTTACATACTTCTGTTCATCCTGATATCGGCTATAAGCATCTATGCCGGGCGTCGCAGAAAATATATGGCAGTTGGCTGGTTATGGTTCGTGGGAACGCTTGTGCCTATGATAGGGCTGGTCCAGTCGGGCTTCCAGGCAATGGCCAACCGTTATATGTACATATCAATGGTGGGCCTGCTTATTATCATTGCCCTGGCCGGCAAAGAACTAATCGCAAAACATCCCCGATTAAAAACCATTGCGGCGATAATGGGCGTGATATCACTGTCGTGCCTGCTTGTGCTCACCAGAATGCAGGTCAGACACTGGCAGAACAGTTTGACATTGTTTGAATATGCCCTGAAAACAACCAAAAACAATCCTGTCATAGAGACCTATTACGGATGTGCCTTGTTCTATGAAGCCGGGCGACTCGATGAGGCGGAAAAACATTTGAGCAACGCGGTGCGATTAAGCCCGACATACGCCAAGGCCCTCAGTAACCTGGGCAGGGTTTATATAATGCAGGGGAAAACAGATGAAGCCATATCCTGCTTTACCAACCTTTTACGCCAAAACGAAAACTCCGCGGACACACACTACGACCTGGCCTTATCACTGGGTATGGGGAAAAAATATGACGAGGCAATAAAACATCTTGCCAAGACACTGGAGATAGAACCAAACTATCCTGATGCTGACAACAAAATGGGGATAGCACTGCTGGCAACCGGAAAACCGGATGATTCAATCAGGTATTTTGACGAGGCGCTGCGGATAACCAAAGACAAATCAGAAGTGTACGGAAACCTCGGCACTGCTTATATGCGACTGGGTAAGTATGGGCCGGGGATTTATAATTTTAACAAAGCGGTCGAACAAAAGCCCGACAGTATAGTAAATCTCAACCGCCTGGCGTGGGCACTGGCAACTGTAGAAGATACATCTTTGCGTGACGCCAACAAGGCGATAGACGCCGCCAGACGTGCCTGCGAATTAACAGGCAACAACGATGCTGAATATCTGGATACTCTGGCTGTCGCATACGCGGCGGGTGGCAGGTTCGAGGAAGCAAAAGCGACAGCGAATAAGGCATTGAGCGCTGCGAGGGCAACCGGCCGCGAAGACCTGGCCGGCGAGATTGAAAAGAGGATAAAAATTTATGAAGCAGGCCAGCCGTATCGTCAGAAATAATTGTAAATCTGCAATACTGCCCGTATAATTATTATAAAATGGCGATGAGATTTAACGAAAGACAGGTGTTATTTTTAATAAGCGCGGGGCTGGTTTTAGTAACGTTTATAGCATATGAGCCGATACTACACAGCAGCTTCGTGCTGTTCGACGACCCCACCTATGTCACGGAAAATCCCAATGTAACCGGCGGAATAACGCAACAGTCGGTTATCTGGGCATTTACGAAATCATACGCCTCGAACTGGCATCCGTTGACATGGCTAAGTCATATGCTGGATTGCGAAATTTACGGTCTCAAGCCATTAGGCCACCACGTAACTAACCTGCTCCTTCACATCGTAAACTCACTGCTTCTATTCTGGCTGTTTCAAAAAATGACGGGGGCAATCTGGAAAAGCGCGTTTGTCGCCGCGGCATTCGCACTTCACCCCATTCACGTCGAGTCGGTAGCCTGGATTTCTGAACGCAAAGACGTGCTAAGTGCGTTATTCTGGATGCTGACAATACTGGCGTATATATACTATGTCAGGAAACCTAACTTCGGACGATATATCCTCGTGCTTGCGGCCTTCGTGATGGGATTGATGAGTAAGCCGATGGTTGTAACGTTGCCTTTTGTCCTTGTTCTTCTCGACTTCTGGCCACTGAACCGGATTCATAATAAAAATACGGAATTTAGAATTAATAATGAAGAATCAAAAGAGTCCCCCCCCAATTCTCAATTCTCAATTCTCAATTCGTTTTATGAAAAGATTCCCATGTTTGCGCTGTCGGTGGTTTCCAGTGTAATCACATTCGTCGCCCAGCAGCGTGAAAAATCAGTCATAAGCTTGATGGTTTGGCCTTTATATCTTCGAATAATAAATGCGATCGGATGTTATTTCAACTACGTCGTAAATATTATTTACCCGAAAAATTTGTCGAATTTATATCTTTTCCCGGGAAAAATGTCAATCGACTCCGCAACCCTTGCAATTATGGGAGTGGTGCTGCTGCTGTATTTATATGGTCGGGGACGGCCGTGGCTGATTGTAGGACTTTTGTGGTATTTGGGAACGCTTATACCTGTGATTGGTTTGATTCAAGTGGGAAACCAACTTATGGCGGACAGATACATGTACCTGCCGTCGATAGGTCTGTTTATAATAATAGCATGGGGCGCCGAGGAAATATTCACAAAAAAGCATCTTCCCAAAACGGTGCCCGCGGCCTGTGCGACTGCAGCAATAATTGCTATGACACTGTTGACACGGATTCAGACCGGTTACTGGCAGGACAGTGAAAAATTATTTACGCACGCCCTGTCAGCTACAAAAAACAACTACATTATGCACGATGCATACGGGCTTTATCTCTGCAAACAGGGTCGATGCGACGAGGGAATCCAGCACTTTCAGGATGCGATTCGTATCAACCCTAATTATGCGCCGGCAAGAATGAACCTTTGCCAGGCATTTATGTTGCTTAACAGAATTGACGAAGCGATTAATTGCTACATTAAATCGATAGAGGCAACAACCGGCTGGTCGGAAAGATACAAACTTTACGCCGGTCTCGGTTTGGCATACGAACAAAAAGGTGATTTTTCTCTGGCGGAGACAAACTACAGGAAGGCGCTATCACTGAACCCAGATTTTGTAATTGCGCAAAAAAGACTGAACTCGGTGCTGCACAAGCAGGACACAATTCCTAAACAATAATCTGAAAACTTCAGCTTCTAATACTCCTGTCCATCAGGAGGATGATTCTGTCGAAGCGGTCAGGGGGCACCTGACTTTTGAGAATCTTGCGAATCTGGCTCATAGGCGTTCGCTGGGTGGTGTGTGTAACAACAACATACTGGTTGTTAAGCTCAGCAATCAATTTCACAAATTCATCGATGTGCATATGTCTGCCGGCATGGGCCCTGTCGGCGTGCTCGTCAACATAAAAGGTGCATTCGGCGATTAGGATTTTGCTTTCGGCGATATAATTCAACTGTGAGAAATCGACATACTGGGTGTCGCCGAGGTAAGTTACAATCGGTATCTCAATGGGATTATCGATTGCAACGCCCTGCTTTTTCAATTCGACAATCTGCGGGCCTGAGAGATTGGCAAATTCCTGTTTTATTTTTTTTCGTTTTTCTATTACGGTGAAGCCGACAGACCCCCTGCTGTGCTTCGTGGGGAATACGCGGGCAACCAGGTTCGGTTTTATCTGAAACTCGTCGCCGGGCTTGACGCCTACGAGATTGGCGGGGAGTTTGTTGCCATCGAGGCGCGCCCAGGCGTCGATGATGTCCTTAATGGGCGGGAGGAGATTTTCGGGCGCCAAAATCGTGCCTGCTGATTGTCCACAGAAATTGCGATGAGAAAGGTAATAGGCAATACCGGCGGCGTGGTCCATATGGCCATGTGTGAGCAGGACGTGATTTATGGGTATAATCTGGTCGGGGGCCTTGCCGATATCGAAACAGACGTCGAGCTGAGGCACCGCGATGACGGTTTCTTCGCCGGCAATCGAATAGCCGATTATATCCAGGTCATCTATCGTAATCTTCGCTAAGTTATGGCTTGGCATATAGTTCTTCGTCAATTCTACATTCCCAACTCGTAATTCACAATTGAGAATTTGGAATGAATCATTTAGAATTCCGAATTATGCCTGACAAACGGCTTCATAGGGGGCAGCACCCTGCCGATGAAAAATTTTTCAGGGAGACCTTGATACCGGGTATCCGGCGAGCGGTTGCGGATTATTCGCTTTTGCTGAGCAAGGGTTATGCTGAAAAAAGTTCGCTGAAGCTTGTGGGCGACCGATTCACACTTACTGAAAGACAGCGATTAGCGGTGATGCGAAGCGCCTGCTCGGATGAACAGCAATCCGGCCGTAAAAGCCGACAGTTGGATATTAACGCCGTCGCCGGACAAATGATAGCAATTGACGGGTATAATGTTTTAATAACGATTGAGGCGGCGATGAGCGGAGGGTTGATTTTCAGGGGACGGGACGGGTGCTGCAGGGATTTGGCGAGCATTCACGGAACATATCGCAGGGTCAGTGAAACACAACCCGCCATCGAACTTATAGGCGGATTTCTGCAACAAATCGGGATAAACCAAGCACTGTGGTTGTTGGACAGTCCGGTTTCAAACAGCGGTCGCCTCAAAACACTTATCAGAGAAATCGCAGAGAAGAATGGGTGGGGATGGGAAATTGAGCTTGTGATAAGCCCGGATGCAGTGCTGATAAAAGGCGAAAAAATAGTCGCAAGCAGTGACAGCGTTATTTTGGATAAATGCGGCAGATGGGTCGATTTGGCAGGTGAAATCATAAAAAAACAGATACCGGCAGCGAAAATAATCGACCTCGACATTAAACTCTAACTGCTTGCAAATGAAGCACTTACGCTTAGGCGTTTCTTGAATTAACCAATTTTTAACAGATTTGCTGCCGCGTTTTAGGCGGCCGCGCATTTATAATCGTGATGATAGCAAGAAATTTACAATTCGATTTAGAGAGTAGAATGATGAGCATAACCGAACTTAGTGGTTTTGCCTTCGAGCCGGACCCGATGACGCAGGCAAAGAGTGACCCCGGGGCCTTCACAAGGTTATATTTACGTCACTACGATGCTATCTTCAGGTATTGTGCACACCGGCTCTTTGAGAGAACCACGGCAGAGGACATCACATCGGAAGTTTTCCTGAAAATGGTGGAGAACTTCCAGACGTTCGACGGCAATGAGAAGCAATTCCGGAACTGGCTTTACCGGATAGCGACTAACGCCGTCAACGAACACATGAGAAAGACCGCCCGCCGAAGCGCGATATTAACCTGGGTACAGTGGGGGTCGAGTAAAGCAGGTGTCGATGAGGGCGCTGCGGCTGACGAGTCGCAGGATAAACAGGCCGTCATCAAAAAGGCGTTGCTCACGTTAAAGCCGGAAGAACAAGCTATCGTCACAATGCGTTTTTTTGAAAACCTGAAAATAGAAGAAATCGCCGAGGTGGTCGGCACAAGCGCCGGAACGGTCCGCAGTCAGTTATCGCGGGCAATGGAAAAACTGCGAAAGCATATCTCTTCAGCCCAAATCGACGGGCAGGAGGTGACACTATGAATCCTAACGAAAGAAAACTTGAAGAACTTATGAGCAAGATGACATTCGACGACAAGCCGGATTACCGTCACCGCGATAAGCTGGAACAGGAACTGCTGGCTGCTTTTGCACGACGCCAATGGCAACAAGAAAGACAATCCCGTCAAAACGGGGTTTGGAGAACGATTATGCAAAACAAACCAATGAGATTAGTAGCAGCAGCGGCTGTCATTGCCATCACAGGCCTGGTGTGCGTTCAGTTCCTGACTGGAACGAACGCTTATGCCCAGGTCGTTCAGGAAATTAGAAACGCTCGCACAGTGGTCTATACGCTGATAACTCAGACCAATCAGGGTAATGGCGAGACGGTGAAAACAGACATGGCTTATAAGGAACCGGGCCATTTGCGAACAACAACCATTGACGGTTATACCTGTATTGTTGATAGCACCAGCGGAAAAATGATATCTATCGTCCCACAAGGCGGCTATGCCCTCGGAGAGATAAACATCACAAAACAAACCAGTGCAGGGGGATATTTGGCATCAATTGAGGCAATGAAGAACCTGCCTGCCAAAGCAGATGATAAGCTCGGCGAAAAAGAAATAGACGGCGTTGACTGCGACGGATACCGGGTAACACAGGGCGACCTTACCACGACGGTCTGGATAGACACAAAGACAGGTGAGCTTGTGCAGGTAGAGCAGAAATACACAAGCGCCCCTGGAATGAACAGGATAATCAAGAACATCAAGTTCGATGTCGAGCTGGACGATTTGCTGTTCAGTTTGACGCCACCGGCCGGATATCAGCCGTTTGGTGTAGAGCTTAAGGGTGATTCTGCCATCCAGACAGAAGAAACTTTTGTCAACTGGCTGCGGTGGTGGGCCAATGGGAATACCGATGAGACATTCCCACCGATGGTGGCCGGGGCTGAGATAGCCAAGGTCTGTATGGATATGGCCAAACAGGGCAAACTCAAGGCCTCTGCGTGGGATAAGGTCGATCCCAGCCGGATGTTCAACGCATTGCTTTTCGTGGCCAAACTACCCGCCAGCAGCAACTGGCGATATGCAGGTAGTGGCGTAAAGGTGAACACCCCCGATACACCGATATTCTGGTATCGCCCTGCCGGCAGCCAGATGTATCGCGTCATCTACGCGGACTTGACAGTGCGTGAGGTGGCTGAGGACCAGTTGCCTAAGTAATAAGCATCCTTTCCAAATACACACACGCCGTCTGGCCAAATGCCCGACGGCGTTTTTTCTTATTAAAGGGATTTCACTGCCTTACGAAGCTCGTCGCAGACAATACCAACTTCGTCTTTGCTGAGATTATTATAGAAAGGCAAAGCTATAGTCCTTTCGGCGATTTTCTCGGTAACGGGGAAGTCGCCCGGCTTGAAACCGAATCGCTCGACCATAAACGCCTGGAGGTGAACGGGTGTAAAATAGTTACTGACTTGGATACCGGCGTCGCGCATCATCTGCAAAACCTTCTCGCGATTCTGGCGAGTAAATTTGTCGGCGAGACGAACGACAAAGACGAACCAGTTGGTGTCACAGCCGGCGGGTTCGGTCGGAACAATCAGGCGGTCGTCGCCGGCGAGGTTTTCCTGATACCATTTGGCGACCTGTCTGCGTTTGCGTTTTATTTCCTCGATTCTCGAAAGCTGGACAATACCGAGGGCGCAGTTGATGTCGCTAAGACGATAATTGAAGCCCAGCCGGACGTGACTGAGCCAACTGCCACCCGCCGCCCTGCCCTGATTACGAAGCGACACACACATATCCGCAAGTTTATCATCATCGGTGAGAATCATCCCGCCTTCGCCGGTGGTTATTTGCTTATTGGGATAGAAAGCGAAGACGCAAATATCGCCGAAAGTGCCGGCTTTTTTGCCGTTTAAGGCGGAACCGAGGGCCTCGCAGCTATCCTCGACAAAAGCAATTTTGTGCTTGTCGGCGATGCGGCGATATTTATCGAAGTCAGCGGTACTGCCAAAGGCCTCAATGGGAATAATCGCCTTTGTTTTTTTGGTAATCTTCTGTTCAATTTTATCCGGGGCGATGTTCAAAGTTACGGGGTCAATATCGACAAAGACGGGCTTGGCACCCACCATCAGGACAACGTTCGAAGTAGAGATAAAAGTAAAGGGCGTTGTGATTACCTCGTCTCCCGGCCCGATACCGAGGGCGAGCATACACAGATACAGGCCGCTGGTACCGCTGTTGACGGCCACAGCCCGCTTTTTGCCTATATATTTAGCGAAGGCCTGCTCAAATTCCACCAGCTTTGGGCCAAGCGAAAGATTCGGGCTTTTGAGCACATCGGTAACTGCCTGAATTTCCCTGTCAGTAATATCAGGACGGGACAAAAATATACGCATAAACAGCTCCTTACAGCATCAAATACAGATTATACGAAAAGATAGATTCTACTGTTCAAACCCAAATTTGCCAAATACTTTCCACCCGCCCCGGCTTATGGGACGTAGTAATAAAGGCAAAGGCCAATATCAGTAATGCGGCTTGGAAGTGGGGTGGTTGTCCTAAACGGCATACATAGTAAAGCCGATAAATGACGTGCAAGCGGCAAAAAACCACTCTTAAACGGGAATATAAAAATGGCAAAAGGCAAGAACGTATTAACGACAGGTGACGTGGCGAAGATTTGCAACGTAGCGCCGAGAACCGTGTCCAAATGGTTCGACAGCGGCCAGTTGAAGGGCTACCGGATACCGGGCAGCAAAGACCGGCGGATACCAGTCAATGAGCTGATACGGTTTATGAAACAGAATAATATGCCGGTGCCTACGCTGCCTGTCGGCAAAATGCGCGTTGTAATAGTGGACAACAATGCCGAATCGGCATCAACGCTGGCTGGGACACTGAGGGCAAAGTCGGACTATGAGGTAATGGTGGCCAGGAACAATTTCGAGACCGGCACCGCAGTTCAACGATTTGAGCCGCACGTTCTGCTTGTGAACCTGCTGGCAAAAGACATCGACGCGGCGGAAATATGCAGGAATATCCGGTCGGACGAAGAACTGCAGACCATCAAGATAATCGCCCTTGTGAACCACCTGGCTGGCGGCGAGGCGGCGGCATTGCTGCAGAAAGGGTTTGACGGGTATGTTTCGATGCCCGCGGACGTTTCGGAGGTCGTCAGAAAAATAGAGGAGGCGACCGCCATAATCTATTAGCGGCAAACAACACGACTATCACAAGAAAGCCGGCATTAGTACCGGCTTCTTTCGTTTTGCAAAAGCCGAATCACATAAAATCACCCTGCTGATTTTTTCTTCTTCAAAAAAAGCGGGTTTCCCCCTATAATTGAGGACGGTCGCGCTCGTAGCTCAGTAGGATAGAGCGCCGGTTTCCTAAACCGGAGGTCGTCAGTTCGAATCTGGCCGGGCGCATTGAGTTGTGTTGGTTAGATATGGCGTTTTTTTGTGAGTTATCGGGGGGAATCAATACCGTAAGAATCGACCGGCGGCGAGGTATCTGCCCGTTTATTTTTTAACTGCCGGTTCCAGTGCAGCCCGTTTTTTGAAGCTCAACAGCCGTATTTTCAGGTGCGTTGCCGGGCAGTTCGCTAAGTGTCCAGTATAAGTTGAGGACTTTCATCGCCTCAACAAACTTCTTGTAATCCACGGGTTTTACTATATAACCGGCCACGCTAAATTTGAAGGTTTCCACTTTATCGCGGTCATCTTTCGAGGTTGTCAGCACAACCACGGGTATCTGTCTCCACTCATTGTCGGCCTTTGCCACATGGAGAAATTCTATGCCGTTCATTTTCGGCATATTCAGGTCGAGCAGAATGACACAGGGCTTTTTGTCGGTATGTGTCTTCAGGTATTTTATCGCTTCCTCACCGTTGATTACCCGGACCAGCTCGTTAGTAACCTTAAGCTCACTAAACGCACGTTTGACGGTCATAGCGTCCACACTATCGTCTTCAGCGAGCAGTATCGGCCTCAGATTTCGCATTTTTGACTCCCTCACATAATTCTTCCGTCGCGCATAAAACCTGGTGGTACTATCGGCACAAGCCACGGCTGATTTCAGAAGAAAATAGCCGTTTTCAAGGCAGGACAAAACTTTTTTTAAGAGCCGAGCTGTATATGTTCAGCATAAAAAATGTCCAGCGAGAACAACTCCGCTCAATTATAGGACCTGGCAATCCCGCTTGTCAGAAGCAGACAACAGCTCAACGTCTTTCTCCTCAAAGTCACAGTCCGGCAGTTCGCTGAGCGTCCAATAAAGGTCAAGGATTCTTATTGCCTCAACGAATCCCTTGTAATCGACGGGCTTGACTATGTAGCCGGCAGCGCTGCTATTAAAGCATTCACATCTATCCTGGTCGGCTTTGGAGGTGGTAAGAACAACCACGGGGATGCACTTCAATCTGTTATCGGCTTTTATGATTTTGAGGAATTCAACGCCATTCATCTTGGGCATATTCAGATCCAGAAGGATTACGCACGGCTTGGCGTTGGCGCTATCCTGCAGGTGTTCCAGCGCCTGTTCGCCGTTGGTCACGCGAACGAGAGTATTAGTGACATGAAGGTCATTCAACGCTCTTTTCACCGTCATAGCATCAACGGTGTCGTCTTCCACAAGGAGAATCGGTTTAAAACTGCGCATCTTGCTCAATCCCTAATAAAAAGTCCCGGAAAAGCTCTTCCCGTGCACTGTTAATCAAGACGCATAAAAGGACTCCGCAAACACTATCGACGTAACAAATAGGGAGTTTGATAAGGAAAACCCTCAATCAGGCACGGAATTTTACCTATATACCAAAGATATTTTGGCATACTTATTGACAAAAGCTGTCACAGATGCGCCTATATCGCCATTGACGCCTGTTTATAGGACCTTGAAATCAGAAACAAAGTCGGCTTTCGCTGTGAGGTTAAGTGCTCTACAGGGCGACTCTGCTAAAGACAGAAAAACAAATCGGCAACAAGCAAATTAGAGAGCCATGGGTTTACACAAATTTTTATCGCTGACGGCAACCCGGCCACATATTTTACATACGAATTTGGCGTTTTTCACAAGGGTTTTATATTCCCTTGGGTTGCTTAATTGAAAGCCAAGGTTGTTCAAATAACAAAGGTGTTTGTTGTGGCCTGCGTGCGGCATACTTATCTTTGCCATTGCATTTATCTCCGTAAAAAAGTCAGTGCGTTAATCCTTTAGCCTGCGGTTTATGAATTATAGCAAAAGTTAGCACAATAAAAAGCATAATCGCGGAAACATATTGGACGAACTGTGGCATCATCCAGCCATGATGAGCAGTATGAGCAAATGTAACACCCTTGATAATATAATCGAGAACTATGCCGCTTAGCAATGCGCATCCGGCGACGGCAGCGAGGTAAGTTATCGCGGTGGCCCTGCCCATAATTTTCCAGATAGTAACAATAGACGCAGCATTAGTAGCGGGACCTGTCATCAGGAAAACCAAAACGGCCCCCGGACTCACACCCTTCAACATCAGTGCGGCCGCAATCGGGACTGAAGCGGTTGCACAAACATACATCGGTATTCCCAAAAGCATCATCACAAACATCGGGAAAATGCCTGTTCCGAGTTTGTCCGCAAAGAAACCGTCAGGTACAAGGGCTGAAATGAACGCGGCGACAACCAGGCCGAGCAGCATCGCCTTGCCGATATCGCGGGGGAGCGTGATAAAGCCATATCTGAACATTCGCGTAACGGGATTGCTTTTGTGCCCGCCGCAGCAACATTCATCCTCGCAACTCTGATTTTGTTGTGAGCCGTTTTCGAGAGAGTCGCCGAAAAGATTGACCATCACGCCGCCGACTATGCCGGTAACAAACGCCGCTATCGGTCTGAATATAGCGAAAACCGGGCCAAGCAGGGCATACGTGACAAAAATGCTATCAACGCCTGTTTGCGGGGTCGAGAGCAAAAATGACACAGCCGCCCCCCTGCTTGCGCCGTGCTTGCGAAGTGACATTGTAACGGGGATGACGCTGCACGAGCACAAAGGCAGAGGCACACCAAAAAGAGACGCCTTTATAATAGGCCAAAGCCCCCTGCCGCCGAGATGCTTTTCAACAAGCTGCTTCGATACAAACACGCTGAGCAATCCCGCCATAAAAAAACCGAACAACAGATACGGCGACATCTCAAGAACAGTGTTCCAGAAGCCAAACGCTATGGATTTCGCAAACTCTATCATATTCCTACTCCGGCTCAGGCCGGCTAATTAACCGATATTTGTTCAACCTTGTTTACACCGCCATTAAGGCCTATCGTAACATCTTCAAAAGCCATTTCAACTCCGGCCTTTGCCAATGCCTCCTGTGCGATTCGAGTAAGGCCATGACAACAAGGCACTTCCATATGTACTACGCTGAGGGACTTGAGTTTGTTGGCCCGCAAAATATCAGCGAGCTTTTCGACGTAGAAACGGACATCGTCAAGTTTGGGGCATCCTATTACAATACTGCGGCCCCTGAGAAACCTGCTGTGGAAATCGCCCATCGTAAAAGGGACGCAGTCCGCGACGAGCAGCAAACGGGCGTCCGCGAAATATGGTGCGTGCGGGGAGACAAGTTTAAGCTGAACAGGCCACTGTGTCAGTTGCGACGAAACATCACCTGACTGGGAATCAGATTTTTCGGCGGTGTTTCGCAGTTGCGCGGGCGTCATACCGGGACACATAAATGGTGTCGGCTGCGGTTGTTTAATTTGGCTGAGATGCTCTTTTGTCGATTCCTCGTCAAAGGATTTTGCTTCCCGCTGCTCAATAGTAATCGCATTTTGCGGACAATGGCCGATGCAGGCACCAAGGCCGTCGCAATAGGTCTCGCTGACCAATTTTGCTTTGCCGTTGATTATCTTTATTGCGCCTTCCGCGCAGGCCTTAGCGCAAAGGCCACAGCCGTTGCATTTTTCTTCATCGATAACAACTATATTTCGCAAGGTCATAGTGCCTCCTTTATTTGGCTGCCAGTATCGCCGTCAAATCCTCGTCCACAGAGCCAACTGGAGCGATATTGAACTTTTCAACCAGGACATTAAGGGCGGCCGGGCTGACGAACGCGGGCAGCGACGGGCCGAGCTTGATATTCTTTATGCCCAGATGCAGCAGCGTCAGAAGGATTACAACCGCCTTTTGCTCGTACCAGGACAAGACAAACGACAACGGCAGGTCGTTTACGCCGCACTTGAAGGCCCCTGCCAGGGCGACGGCAATCTGAATCGCGGAGTAGGCATCGTTGCACTGGCCACAATCGAGCAGACGCGGTATGCCGTCGATATCGCCGAAATCGAGTTTATTGAACCGATACTTGCCGCAGGCCAGCGTGAGGATAACGCAATCGTTGGGAACTTTCTGGGCGAATTCGGTAAAGTAGTTTCTTCCCGGTTTTGCGCCGTCGCATCCGCCGATGAGGAAGAAGTGTCTGATTTTGCCTGCCTTTACCGCGTCGATAACCTTGCCGGCGACGCTCATAATCGTATTGCGGGCGAAGCCAATGGTTATGGATTTTGCAGGAGCATCCTCGGTAAATCCAGGTGCAGCCAGAGCGGCTTTGATGACGGGGGTAAAATCCCCGTTCGAGATATGAGTGACGCCTGCCCAGCCGACAACGCCGGAGGTGAAGATTCTGGCTTTGTAACTGTCCTTTGGTTTTTGAATACAATTGGTTGTCATCAGTATTGCGCCGGGGAATGCGTCGAATTCATTCCGCTGGTCCTGCCAGGCGCCACCATAATTACCAACGAGATGCTTGTATTTTTTCAAACCCGGATAAGCGTTGCAGGGCAGCATCTCACCGTGAGTGTAAACGTTGATACGTTTGCCCTGAGTTTGTTTGAGCAGCTCTTCGAGGTCTTTCAAGTCATGGCCTGAGACGACGATGCACTTGCCTTTGACAGAGGTAATGCGAACCTGTGTCGGCTCCGGATGACCATACGTGCCGGTGTTACCCGCGTCGAGCAACTCCATCGCCTTGAGATTAATTTGGCCCACTGCAAGAGCGGTTTGAAGAAGCTCGCCAATATCGGTCGGCTTTTGGGTAAGCCGGTCGAGTGTTTTGTGAATAAACGCGTAAACCGCGTCATCTTCTTTTCCGAGAATCTGGGCATGGTCGGCATACGCGGCAAGCCCTTTTAATCCGTAAACAATCAATTCCTGCAGGCCGGCAACGTCGGGGCCGAGCTTGTTGATTTTATCCTGAACGCCGACGAGAGCGCCGGTTTTAACCAGCGCATCTAAATCATCGAGATTAGTCCACCACTGGACTTCGCAGGGCAACTGTTCTGCTTTTTTGCCCGCACGTTTACAGGCGGCTTCGTAAAGTGATTTAGCCCTTTCTTTTATTGAGGCCGCTTCTTTCAGCAACGCCTGAAAACGGGCGGGGTCAAAATCGACGTTTGTCAGCGTGCTAAATAACGCCTTGACGGTGAAAACATTTACGGCTTTATCGACACTGCCCAATTGTCTTGCGCGATTGGCATAGCGAGAAAGGTCCTTTATCGCGTAAACCAAAAGGTCCTGCAGGGCAGCCGTGGTTGGTTCTTTGCCGCAAACTCCCAAAACGGTGCATCCGGCGCCTTTCGCCGTCTGTTCACACTGATAACAAAACATACTCATAAAATATCTCCTTAAACCTTGCTCAGTTTTTTGCTGTTTATTACCTCATCATGCCCGAATCATTATGAGAAGCATCTTGAATTTTTCCTCGGCGGTAACGGCGTGCGGGATATTCGCGGGCATAATAATTAATTCGCCCGCAGAAACGGCTATCTGTTTGCCTCCGATGGTTAATAACACCCTGCCGTCAAGCACCTGCACAACCGCGTCATAAGGCGCTGTATGCTCACTCAGTCCCTGTCCCTCGTCAAAGGCAAACAGGGTGAGCGTTCCGACGGGCTTATCGATTATGGTTTTACTAACTACCGAGTCATCGGCGTAATCAATAAGCTTCGCCAAAATCGCTGGTTTTGCCAGACAGGTTTCCAGAACAGTCGAATTGCGTTTCTTCTCGTTCATTTTTTGCTCCTGCAGCGTTTGTTTTTTGCCGGCTTTTTGGCCCCGTTTGCATCCGCTAACTGCTTCAAAGTAAGGCCATCAAGAAACTCATTGATTTTGCCCTGAAGACGAGTTAATTCAGGACTGATAGTGCACCGGCACGAAAGCCGGCAAAGTTTACAATTATTGAGCCGGACAGGCCCCTGAATAATTTCGACCAGCCGACGAACGGTTACCTTTGACGGATTTTTGCGAAGCATAAACCCGCCCGACGGCCCCATTTCGCTTTTGACAATCCCGGCTTTATGCAGCCGCTGCATAAGCTTGCAGGCAAGCTGATACGGTATTTTCTGCCTATCCGCAATTTCTTTGGTAGAGACCGGCTCACCATTGAATCTGCCGGCCAGCTCAACCGCCGCCCTTAACGCGTAATCCGTATTTCGCCTGATAATATCCATACTTTCCTTAAGATTAACAACTATAGGACTAATATAGTCCTATTTAATACCGGCGTCAACGCAAAAATGTTCGTTTTTTATAATTTTTTAACTCAATAACCGCGCCGGCCTTCAACCTGACACAATAATTTCGCCGGCAGACGAAATGCGAATCTGCTTTTCGAGACCCTTCGATGAATCGAACCGATATTCGCCTGCGCCTTTCAGGACGACAGTATTGCCAGAAACGGCAATCTCGATATTTCCCTTTGGGTATTTTTGGCGAATAACATTAGCCAGAAGCAATGCCTTTTCGAGGCCGTCGCCCCTGTGGTAATTCGCGACCTCATCGGGCTGAGCAAGGCGGTGCCCATCGTATATCGAAACGCCGTCCATTTTTTGCAGCAACGCATAGACGGCGTCGAGCGACATCGATTCCGTCATTACCAGCGATACAGGACTTCGCTCGACGGCGGCCTTAAGGAAAGGGAGCCAGTCACAGGTTTCCATATCACGATAGGCGTAAAATGCAAGGTCGGCAGTTACGCTTTGGCCGCGAAGGTTTTGCAGGTAATCGATAATTTTATCCCGTGTCCAGTCAACGCCGATTTCAATAGGCGGGGCGGGCAGATAATTTTTTTCAGGCGACGGCAGTTTCGGCTCACAATGAACAAAGTCGGCAAGCCCATCGACAAACTTTTTAACATCGGGCATAAACGGCTGAAGAATTTCGGTTATCGCCGCCCTGCCTTCGGCGGTCCGAACGTCAATTTTATTTTTGGTGATAAAATCACATATAAAATCACAGCGTGCCCTGCCTGGAATCTCGGAGGGGACAAAATCGTCGTCGGCGACCTCAGCGAGAAGTTTTTCGTGCGTGCTGTCGGCAATGCGATAGTCGCTGCCGTGTTCATAACTGAATAACGTTTCGGCCTTCAAAAATTGCGGGTGGCCGTGGCAGTCCCTGCAAAGCTGGAAGTATTTCTGATATGACGAATTGCTCCTGAGATAGTTGGCAAAAATAACAAGTGAAAGCTCACTGGACAGATATGAGCCAAGCTGCTTTACGAAATACCCATAAACATCGGGTTTTATCGTGGCCTCCTTATAGAAACAATGTATGTAGCCGGATGGATGGGCAACGATTGTTACATTTTCGTTGCGAAGGGCACGCTGGGCTTTACCTGAGATTTCAGTGCCGTTGAACCACATCGCCTTAGTGACAAGACGCCGGTTGTTAGTCAGGACGCCGTCGCGGATATCGATGAAATTTTGCGAATGAAGCGGCGTGAGTATCGCGTAAATATCCTGAAGCGGTATGCCACAGACGATAAATGCGGCGGCGGCGTAAAGCGTTGACAACGACACGCACTCCCCTGCTTTTTTGGTATAGCCGGGCTTGCGAACAAAGGCCTCCATCGCCTCGACGGTTTCGGTTTTCCAATAGGGAATAACATCGGTGTCGTATTTATCCAGGCCGAAGTGCTTTCGTATATCCACGTCGAAATAATATTTGTCACCCTCGTAGCCGAAGAGACCATTGCTTTTGGCAACATCTTCGGGCGAAACGAATCTGGCAAAGCGAGCCAGCTCTTTTGATTTGCTCGTCAGTCCCCATGTTTCCAAATCGAGGTTGAAGTCGTATTCGTCCATTATGAACTGACGCAGGCGAAGAAGTTTTTTGAAATTGTCCTTGCCTTCGAGTTTTTTGAAGCAGCTCTCGTCGCGCCATTTCCAGACAAGCGGACTCATTATATTGGCAAGAATAAGGGCATAAAACAATTCAGGGAACACGAACACTTCCATATCCGAAAGCGTTACGGCTGAACTGTATTTTTCGAGGTCCTCGGGTTTAATCTTCGTCATTACCAGTCCTTCCTGTTCAGGCACCACGGGAGTAATTCGCAGACATTACACTGCTCCCGGCGTTTGCCCGTGCAATCTTCGAGTATGCCGATGCGTGAAAGAGCGAAATCATATTTTACGGGGTCGTCCGGCGAAATCAGGGCAAAGTTGCGCGTTATTTCAATGGCGGTTTTCAAAGAAACGTTTTTATGACTGTGAAAGCCAAGAATCCCACAAAGTCGGGCGATATGAACATCGACGGGAACAATCAGTTTCGATTTATCAATCGAGCGCCAAAGGCCCGCGTCAACGTCGTCGCTGCGAACCATCCAGCGGAGAAACAGATTCAGCCGTTTGGCCGCTCCGCCCAGGCCGGGCCCCGCAAGGAGAAAGGCAAGCCCTTTCGACCGATGCCCCTGATGTGTCATACGATACTTATCCAAAAGCGAATCACAAAAACGCATCAGGGCAAAAATCGTATTCTCGTGGGCAGTATCAAATCCAAGCAGAAAATACTTTTCGATACTGCCGTGTTCGACAAGCACACCTTTCAGCAGAGTCAGCAGGTCGGATATGTCATCACCTGTATTGAAACGGTGCTTGAAACCTTCAAACGATGCCCTGTCTTTATTCGTGAAATTGAGCACAAATTCATAAGGGCTGCTGCTCATCCTGCCAAGCAGGTTATTCAAATCATTTTGAATCTGCTCGACCCTGCCATAAGCGAGGCAGGCAGACAGGAGGCCAACAAGCTCCATATCCGCGGGATTAGTATATCGGTAAATAAATTGCAGCGGGTCGGGCCTTATTAACTCTTTCCGGTTGTATTTTTCATACAGCCCTTCGAACAATGCCCTTAGCTTTTCGGGCTTTACTGAGGAAGCGATAGCGGATGAACTGGCAACCGTTGTTTTCATTAACTCATGACTCCTGCGATTAGCCGGCGACCCGGAAGTTTCCAATAAGCATTCGTAATCTATTCAAATCCGGTTCTCTTTCAAACAACGGTCGATTGTCCTGCTGATAAATCCCGACATTATCCTCGAATGGGCTTTTGCTGGGGTTGATATAAAAAATTCCCAGCGGCAGTTTGTCCGTTTCGAGAGCTCTTTTGAAGGCAGCCGAGCGGTCAAGCGGATTATAAGAATCCTCAAGATAATAAGTATGTTCCTTGAACCACTGCCAGGTGTTTATCTTGTTAAAAGTAACGCAGGGCTGGAATATATCGACCAGTGCGTAACCTTTGTGCGTAATCGCCTTTTTGAGTATCTCTTTGGTCTTGTCGGGGTCGCCAATAAATGCCCTTGCGACAAAGCCGGCATCGAGGGCAATCGCAACAGCCAACGGGTTGAACGGCTCAAGCATAACGCCCGCGACCTGGACGGGGGTCTTGAAACCAAGCTGGCTCGTCGGCGAGGCCTGGCCTTTCGTAAGGCCGTAAACCATATTGTTGTGGACGATATTTGTGATGCCGGGATTTCGCCTGATGGTGTGGATGAAGTGATTGCCGCCCTCGCCATACATATCGCCGTCGCCGCTTTCAGCGATGACGGTCATCGATGGATTTGCCGCTTTAATTGCGGTGGCGGGCGGGAGTGCGCGACCGTGCAGACCGTTGAAAAAATTTGTCCTGAGGTAATGCGGAATCTTTGCCGCCTGCCCTATGCCGGAAACCATAACAAGTTTTTCGGGGGCGATATCAAGCTCAGCAAGGGCTTTTTTGAGCACATTGAGAATGCCGTAATCGCCGCATCCCGGACACCAGGCGACATCAATCTGGCCCATATCAAAAACATTCGTATCCATAAGAACCTCACTTCAGGATTTTTTTCAACGCGACAGTTACTTCCTCGACTGAAAATTGCAGGCCGCTGTATTTCAGGATTCTATCCTTAATATCGAAGCCGGCGTGTAATTTTATCAACTTGGCAAACTGGGCGGTGGCGTTGCCCTCGACAATGATAACCCGTTCCGCCTTAGACAGATAACCCGCGGTTTGCGGGTGCAACGGATAAATCTGGCTGTAATGTAAAAGAGAAGTATCGGATTTATCTAAAAGTTCAATCGCCTCTTTGACGATGGGATAAGTCGAACCCCAGCAGACAACGAGATTCTTGTATTCGCAATCAGGATAAAGCTGCGGCTCGATAATTTCCGCCTTGGCGGATTCAAGTTTTCGCAGGCGTTTATCGACCATTCTTGTTCTAAGTTTCAAATCTTCCGTTATATGCCCTTGGGCGTCGTGTTCGTCGCTGTCCACACAGACCAGACCATCACCGAAGCCGGGAATGCCGCGAGGCGATATGCCGTCGGGGGTCATTTCGTAGCGTTTGTAACCGGCTGCGGTTTTGACAACGTATTTTTCGACTTTGACCTTCGACACATCAAAGGCGGCGGTATTGTAATAAGAATCAACGAGATACTGGTCGCTGAGAACAAATACCGGCATCTGGAATTTGTCGGCGAGATTAAATGCACGGGCGGTAAGATAAAATGCCTGCTCGAGCGTGCCCGGCGCAAAAATAATTCTGGGAAACTCGCCATGGCCCGCGTAAAGTGCAAGCTCGATATCGGCCTGTTCGGTGCGAGTAGGCAAACCCGTGGCGGGAGCGGGCCTTTGAGCAAGATGAATAACCATCGGAGATTCGAGCATACCAGCCAAACTAACACCCTCGACCATCAGGGCAAAGCCCCCTCCCGATGTTGTTACCATCGCACGTGCGCCGGAATACCAAGCGCCAATCGCCATATTTATCGCGGATATTTCATCTTCCGCCTGTTCGACTATTATGCCTGAATCATGCCCATGTTTTGCAAGAAAGTTCAGCACGGACGTCGAGGGCGTCATCGGATACGAGGAAACAAAATTGCATCCCCCTGCCATAGCGCCAAGCCCTATGGCGTCACCGCCATTCGGTATAATCTGGTCTTTAACGCCAGCGTCCGGACTGATATTTATTTTGATATCGGCTCTGGCGGCCACGTCCTCAGCAAGCCGAAAACCGGCCTGGGCGGCTTTAACGTTGTTCGAAACAACATCCGCGGCCTTTGTGGAAAACGACCGCTTTACGTATTCGCAAATGTCGCCGAGCTTCATTCCGAGCAAGCCGGCCAATGTCCCCGTAGCGACGACGTTGGAGTAAATTTTGTTGCCGAGGTCGTTGGCGATTTTGGTAAACGGCGTCTCGATGAATTTTAATTTCTCCCCGGATACCTCATCGCCCAGCAATTCCGCTTCGCCGATGACCACAGTACCTGCGGAGATTCTATCCCGCAGATGCGATATAGCGCCTTTGTTCAATGGCACAAGAATATCTATGCGGTCAACATAAGCGGATACCGGCCTGGAGCTGACGCGAATTTCGGTGGAGTTGTTGCCTCCGCGGACACGGGACATATACTCCTTTGTAGCGAAGACGTTATAGCCGGCGAGTTTCAGCATCCCGGTCAGAATGCCCTCGACCGTTTGTATGCCCATTCCCGCCTGGCCACACAAAACTATTGAAACACCATCAGCCCCGACAGATTTCCCCTTTACCATATCCGCATCCGCCCGTCTTCGACTATCGCCAATCAATACTTTTCGAGATGATGAAACTCCGCGTTTTCCAGCCACGTCTGAGGCCTGGAAACGAACTCTATTATGTTTTCGAGAAGGAAGTAATGCTTGTTTTCCTCTTCCGCCAGCGTGTTAAAAATCGCCTTATGACCGGGGTTTTCCGATTCCCTGGCCTTCAGCCGGTAAAAAGAGCGACTGTCTTTTTCTATGTCCTGCGCCTTTTTGTAAAGGTCAATCTGGCTGTCGCCGAACTTGAACTTTTCTTTGCTCTGCCTCATCTTCGCGAAAATCGTCTTGGCATTGGTCAGCAATATGGTATCCGCGACTCCGACGGGAACCCCCTCCTTCATTTTCGAGACAACCTCAACGTGACCGTGTTCCTCGTCGGCAAGCATCGTAAAGATGCTGACAAGCCCCTTGTGCGGCGCCTGCTGCGCCAACTGGCGATAGTACTGCTCGGACAACTGCTCTTTTTCTATAGCGAATTCAAATATGTTCATCGTTTATTTCTCCAAACAGAATCGTTCATATCTCATACAGCGTCCGCCAGTTCCTGCCGTCTGATTCGATAAGCCGGTCGGCCTGTAAAAAACTTTCGGAACCCGCACGGTATTCATAAGGCATCGAGGACTTATCCTCCCACATTTTCAGGACCGGCTCAAGCAAACCCCAGGAAATTTTCACGTCATCCTGCCGGGTAAAGAGCGTCTGATCGCCGAGCATACAATCCAGGAGCAATCGCTGATACGCGTCAGGCGGCTCGCCGCCGAAGACCTCAGCATAACTGAATTTCATTCTGAGCGTCCCAATACAGACCTTCGAGCCGGGACGTTTGGCCTGGAAGTTCAGCGAGATTCCTTCCTCCGGCTGAATGTGCATCACCAGCGTATTGGCTGGCAAATCAGGCAGCCCCGCGGAAACGAACATAGAATGAGGAATCTTTTTGAACGTGATGGCAATTTCAGTGTCTTTTCTCGCCAGACGTTTCCCGGTCCTGAGATAAAATGGCACATCCTGCCATCGCCAGTTATCCACGAATAATCTCGCGGCAACATACGTTTCTGTCGTGGAAGCGGCATCGACCTTCGGCTCATGGCGATAGCCGCAAACTTTTTCCCCGTCAATCTCGCCGGCTGTATATTGTCCCCTCACAAAATCGGCGTTTGCACTTTGTGCGGTCAAAGGCCTAATGCACCGCAGCAGTTTGACTTTTTCGTCACGAACGTGGTCGGCCTCAAACGAAGGGGGCGGTTCCATCGCCACCAGGGCAAGCATCCCGAGCATATGGTTCTGAAACACATCACGCAAAGCGCCTGCCTTATCGTAATATCCGCCGCGATGCTCAACGCCAACCGATTCGGCTATGGTAATCTGAATATGGTCGATAAAATTGCGATTCCAGACCGGCTCAAAAATGGCGTTGGCAAACCTGAACATCAGGATATTCTGGACCGTTTCTTTTCCCAGGTAATGGTCAATGCGATATATTTGCCGTTCGCTGAAATGCCTGCGAATGGTCTGGTTAAGGTCATCGGCGCTTTTCAAATCCCTGCCGAACGGTTTTTCGATAACCACGCGAATCCGTTCGCACCCCGGTTTGCCTGGACAGGAAAGCCCCGCTTTATCGAGTCCTTCCACTATTGTCCCATACAGCAACGGCGGCACGGCGAGATAAAAAATGCGACCGCCTTCAACGTTGTGCTCGCCGTCGAGTTGAGATATTCTCGCGGCAATAGATTTATAAAATGATTCCTGTTCGTAATCCCCGACAATATAATAAATCTTGTCTGTAAAACGCCTCAGCAGTTCCGAGGGGACATCTCCGAGGGATTCCCGTATGCAATCGCCAGCATCGACTCTGTACTGCTCATCGGAAAAACTGCTCCTGCCGCAGCCCACAAGATAAAAATTATCATTGAGCAAACCTCGCCTGAAAAGCTCAAAGACACTGCCGAGCAATTTGCGACGGACCAGGTCGCCGGAGGCGCCAAACACAACTATACCACAGGGAGGGGCATTAACCTCCGCACAGGCGATTTCCTGCGGTAAAACTGTCGGACAAATATCGCTCATAACAAACGCTCATCAAAACCGCGATAACGGCTGTTCAGCCGGCGTCCCAACCCTAAAATCAGTCCTTGACCGGTTCAAACTCATCTTTTCCTGCGCCGCATTCCGGGCACACCCAGTCGGCGGGCAAATTCTCAAAACTGGTCCCCGGCTTGACGCCGTTATCCGGGTCGCCCACTGCCGGGTCATAAATATAGCCGCACATAATACATCTGTATTTCTTCATCTTTTTTACTCCTTGGGCCGCCTGAGGTTTATGTTCAATATAAGTCGCCGCCGATTTGGGCGTTCTGCCGTGTTTTACGTCACGATAATACGTATAGGTCATTGGATAACCTTTGCCTTCGAACGTTTCGCAGGCAACTACTTTGCCTATAAAAAGCGTGTGGCTTCCGACGTCAACGCTTTGCGTCAACTCCGCTTCAAGAAACCCGACGGTATTATCAAGGATTATCGGCGAACCCGTCGTGCCGAGGCGATACTTCACCTGTTCAAACTTGTTTATGTCCCTGCCGGTCCTGAAGCCGAATTTGCCGATGAAGGGCATCGGCACCGCCTCGGAAAGAATTGAAACGGCAAAGACCCTGCTTGCACCGATGAGCTGGTGCGTCAGACACTGTTTATTGACGCTTACCGCCACCATAGGCGGGTCAGGCGTCAACTGGAACACCGTATTGACGATACACCCGTTGAGTTTGCCTTCCTCTTTCGAGGCGATGATACACATCCCATAGCTAAGTTTGAACAACGACTCCAAATCAAGCATCGTTCGGCGTCCTGCCTCTCCGGCGTAAGTCAAATCGGTCTCGACCGGTATTACGGCAATTGTGCCAACTGTATTTTCAGTATTGCCAGATGGCCAAGCTCTTCCGAAATAATCGTATCGACCTTATCCCTGCCAGTGGCGGAGACAATCTCTTTGAGGGCGGTATAGAACACAATCGAATTCTTCTCGGCGTTGACGGCTATCTCGAATATTTCTCTTATCGTCTCGTTGCCTGTCAATTTGGTTGTCCGGTCCTTTTTGCCTTCGATTCCGTGGCTGGCAGCCATCGCCTGCAAATAAAAAGCTGCCTCGTTGTCTGGGTCGAAAGTCGCCAGTTCCTTGTCCGAAGCGTCAAGCTGTTTTCTCATCTCACTGAAAATCTTGAGATGGCCGTCTTCCATTGCAGCCAGATTCATAAACGTTTTCTGGGTCGCCTTGTCGGCGGTCTTGCGGACGGCCTCACGATAAAAGCTTGCGCCGTTTTTTTCGATTTGCTCGGCCATCTCGAAAATTTCGTCCAGGTTGAAACTTATCGCCATTATCAATCTCCTTACTTTGCGGCCCCGCGTTTGCCAGGTTCCTTGTCGAGCATATACATCGAGCCGGCTACTTTCCTTCCCACAGGCCGTGAATGTTGCAATGCTCGCGAGCCGTTACATTGGTTGCTTTAATGTTAAAAATCGCCTCGGGCGCAATACCCGGTTTGAGGAACTGGCGATATACTTTGCCGTCCGCGAGAAGCTCAATCCATTCGATATAATGCTTTTCTTCCATCGGGTGAGGAACACCGCCAACCTTGACCTTGAAGCCGTCGGGGAGTTTCTCGATTACCGGCACGTGTTTTTCCTTTGAGGCGTCAACTGTATTGACAATAAGTTTTACCATCGGCTGTTCGCAGCAGACCAGTTCGCCCTGTCCGCCCCGCAGCACCTCAACTATATTGCCGCATATTTTGCACTCGTAAACTTCCAATCTTTCAGCCATTGTAATCCCCTTTCACATAAAATTGAGTTAGCTTCTTCCGTTTCTTTATCCCGCTATCATTAACTATTTAAGCACTCCGATTTCCCGGTGTTTGGCCGCTATTTTTTCCGCCAGAAGGTCCAGCGCGACGAAATCCTTGTCCGTCGCCACACCTTTCGCTATCACCGGCTCTATGACCTCAACCTTCAGATTGCCCAGCATTCCAGATAACTGCTCGACCATTTTGCCGCCCCAGCCGAAGGAGCCGATAATCGAAACAAATCTTGTCTTGGGCCGAAGCGCATTGGCCAGAAACGCCGCATACGCCGCCGAAGGATGCGCACCAATGAGCACCGTCGGCGAGCCGATTACTACGGTCGCCGCATCCACAAGCGCCATCGCCAGAGACCCGATATCCACACCCGTAAGGTTGAACTGCCTGACCTTTATACCTCGCTCGGCCAGCGCGTCAACAAAATGCTCAACCATTTCCCGTGTGCTGTCGTGCATCGAGACATACGCCACTACCACTTCATTTTTCACCTCGTCGCTGACCCAGTCCTTGTAGGCGTCGATTATAAATTTCGGTCTTTGATAAACTGGGCCGTGACTTGGCGCGATTATCTGGATGTCAAGCGATTCCAGCTTCTTGAGATTGTTTTTTATCGGGGTCCTGAACGGCATCATAATCTCAGCGTAATACCGCTTTGCGCCTTCATAAACCAGCGGCTCATCTTCCACAAACAAGCTGCTTGTCGCCAGGTGCGAGCCGAAGAAATCGCAGGGGAAGAGGATTTTGTCTTCCGCAAGATAAGTGCCCATCGTTTCGGGCCAGTGCACCCACGGGATAAAAACGAACTTAAGCGTCTTATCGCCCAGCGACAATTCCTGCCCATCCTCGACAACGATGAATTTGTCCTCATCGATACGCAAAAAGTCCATCAGCATCGCTTTGCACTTGGCATTTGTGACGACTTTTGCGCCGGGATAAAGCAACAGCACGTCGGGTATCGAGCCGGAATGATCCTGCTCAGCGTGATGGGCGACAACATAATCGATTCGCTCGACTCCCGTACTGGCAAGATTCTCCAGCAAAACATGCGTCTTTTTCGGGTCAACGGTATCCAGCAGAGCTGTTTTTTCGCTGCCTTTTATCAGGTAGGCGTTGTAGCTGGTGCCATCGGGCAGCGGAATCAATTCATCGAACAACCGTCTGTCCCAGTCGATAGCCCCCACCGCATATACATTGGGTTTAATCTCGTTGGTCATAAGTCAAACTCCTTTTAGCTTTGTTCTTACAACTCTTTGACTGCCTTCAATACCGCGTCGTAATCCGGCTCAGTGGCAATCTCAGGCACTATTTGAAGGTAACGCACAACGCCCTTCTTATCAACAACGAATACCGCCCTGGCCAGCAGCCGCAAATCCTTTATCAACACTCCATACGCCCTGCCAAACGAAGCGTCGCGGTAATCCGACAGCGTCTGAACATTTTTTATCCCCGCCGCTCCACACCACCGCTTCTGCGCAAATGGCAAATCCATACTGATTGTCAGCACCACAACGTCGCTGCCGAGCTGGGCCGCCTTCTCATTAAACTTGCGGGTCTCCAAATCGCAGACCGATGTGTCCAACGACGGCACAGACGCGATGATACAGACCTTGCCGGCGAAAGACGAAAACTTAACCGGCGACAAATCATTCGCCGTAACTTCAAAATCGGGCGCCTTTTGTCCCACTTTAATCGCCGGGCCAATCAGGGTAACCGGCTTACCCTTCATCGTAACCAAACCTGTCCGTTCTTCCATAGCTTGCTCCTTTACAATACAACCTGAAAGCAAAACCATAACGCCAAGTCCAGCGGCCAAAGCCGCAAATCCGCCGCACCATCGCATACATATATCCCCTTAATAATTTACCGCCTCAAGCTCAAAGTGCGCCTTCGGATGCGTGCAGGCCGGGCAGGAATCAGGCGGCTCAGTCCCCTCGTGAACATACCCGCAGTTTCTGCAAACCCATCTGACGGGCTTTGACCTCTTGAACACAACCCCATCGCTGATGTTTTTGGCGAGCGCTACATAACGCTGCTCATGCCTCTTTTCCGCAACAGCTATGTTCCTGAAGACATTCGCTATCGCCGGGAAACCTTCCTTTTCCGCGGTCTTCGCAAATTCCGGGTACATAATCGTATTCTCATAATGCTCGCCGCCGGCCGCCGCCTTGAGGTTTTCCAGTGTATTGCCTATGACTCCGGCCGGATAGGCCGCGGTAATTTCGACCTCACCGCCCTCAAGAAACTTGAACTCTCTTTTGGCGTGCTCCTTTTCCTGGTTGGCCGTCTCTTCGAAAATAGCCGCTATCTGCTCATAGCCCTCTTTTTTGGCCTGGCTCGCGAAATAGGTATAACGGTTTCTCGCCTGCGATTCGCCCGCAAAGGCAATCAGCAGATTCTTCTCTGTCTGTGTCCCTTTCAGTTTCATTTATGACCTCCTTACATTCCGAATAATCCCAAAACCTTATTTTTCCAGAGCATGCTTGATGTCCATCGCGTGCTTATGACCTGGATTTGCTTCCGCAAGAATTGCAAATGCCCTCCAGATATACCGTCTTTCTCAATATTTTAAATTTCGCCGCTATGCTCGCGGGCATCTTTATATCATCAAACGGCGGATAATGAAAGTCGAAAACTTTTTTGCATTTTATGCATCTGAAGTGCTGGTGATCTTCAAGGTTGCCGTCGTATCGCCGCACGTCGCCGGAACCTTCCACAATGAAAGCCGAGCCAATTCCCGCAAGGGTCAAAAGTGTGCGGTTTACCGTATCCAGCGAGACGCCAGGGAACAAACGTTTGACGTTATTCCAGACAATTTCCGCCGATGGATGCTCCTTTGATTCGAGCAGCGTCTTATATACCGCCGTTCTCTGGGGCGTAACCTTCAGCCCATTTCGACGGCAGTTCTCAACAAAGATGTCCAGTTTTTGACCTGACACTGCCTGTTTTGTCCTTGCGGCTTGCGAAGCCATTATTGTACCCTTCTCATTTTACTCGCACGCCTTTTATGTCACCCAGATACGAAACTAAATATTTTCTGTTAATCGTAGTAACTACGATATAGTAGAAGTTATGGTTCGTCAAGTTTTTTTAGGAAATTTTGGTGTCCCGCCGTGATTTTTAGACGCTTGATAACCAGCCGGCAATAAGTTAGAGTGCAGAATCTCTAATGTGGAAAGCAATAAATGCTTATGGTCATTTGACGAATGAGAAAGGACGGGTCTTATGAGCAAACAAACCACGATAATCGGCGTCTTGGCAGTTCTCATTGTAATTTCCGGATGTAATATGGTCGGCCAGCAGAAAACATACTCGCCGAAAGAATCGAAACTGCCCGCAACAGAACGATATATCCTTACGCCTAAGGCGCCGACCGAGCCGAGAATAAACGGCGCAAAGGTTTTCGGCGTCAGGCCCGGAAGTCCTTTCCTTTTCACCATCCCGGCTACCGGCCAAAGACCGCTTGTCTTTGCCGCGGATAACCTGCCGCAGGGACTTACAATCGACAGCAGCACCGGACTGATAACCGGCACGCTGACAACACCAGGAATATATAACGTAACGCTAAAGGCCCAAAACGCCCGCGGCATCGCAACAAGGGAATTCAAGATTGTCATAGGCGATAAAATCGCCCTCACCCCGCCTATGGGCTGGAACAGTTGGAACTGCTGGGCCGCAAATGTATCAGACAAAAACGTCCGCGCATCCGCAAAGGCGATGATTGACAGCGGACTCGTCAACCATGGCTGGACATATATAAATATCGATGACACCTGGGAGGGAAGTCGAGGCGGACCATTAAACGCCATACAGCCAAACAAAAAATTCCCGGATATGAAGGGGCTTTGCGACTACATTCACTCGCTGGGCCTGAAATCCGGCATTTATTCGACGCCGTGGATAACCACCTACGGCGGCTACATAGGCGGCTCCAGCGATAATGAGGACGGCTCCTGGGAAAAAATCGAGGGTTATGAAAACTATTCCAAAAAGAACCACCGCGTGGGAAAATTCGCCTTCGATTCAAACGATGCCAGGCAGTTGGCCGAATGGGGCTTCGATTATCTCAAATATGACTGGAATCCCAACGACGAAATAAACACAAAGCGTATGGCGAATGCCCTTCGCGCAAGCGGGCGTGACATCGTCTATTCGCTTTCCAATAGCGCACCGTTCAATAAGGCGGCTGCGTGGGCAAAATTAGCCAACTGCTGGCGAACCACCGGCGATATTCGCGACGTATGGAGCAAGACCCAGCTACCCCCAAGCGAAAGTCAGTGGGCACAGGGCGTTTTTGACATCTGGAAACAGCACGAAAGATGGGCGCCCTTCAACGGCCCTGGGCACTGGAACGACGCGGATATGTTAGTCGTCGGCAAGGTCGGCTGGGGAAGTCCGCACCCGACAAAATTAAAGCCCGATGAGCAATACACACATATATCGCTTTGGTGCTTATGGTCTGCTCCCATGCTGCTGGGTTGTCCCTTAGACCAGCTCGATAACTTCACGCTGAACCTGCTCACCAATGATGAGGTTTTGGCATTAAATCAGGACCCGCTCGGCGAACAGGCAAAAGAAATAGCGACAGCGGGCAGCAGCAAGGTTCTGGCCAAGGAACTCGAAGACGGCTCAAAAGCAGCAGGACTTTTCAATACCGGCGAAGAGCCGAACACCGTTAAAATTACCTGGCAACAACTCGGTGTGACTGGCAATCAAACTGTCCGCGACCTCTGGCGGCAAAAGAATATCGGCACATATAAAAACGGCTTTGAGGCAGTGGTTCGGCCCCACGGCGTTATTCTCATAAAGATTACGCCTGCGGGAAAATAGCAGATATGATTTAGTCGAGCAGGCCCTGAACCGATTCTGGTTCAGGGCAGGTCGGTGTAAATTCTAACGCCGTCAACGACCTTGCAGACGTGAACGGCGTATTTGTCTGAAAACTCCGGTCGGCTGCGGGGATATGCGGTATCAACCGCCTTTTTGAGGGCGTTGACATTTGCTGTTTTAACCAAAGCGCCGGCCGCACCCTTGTCGCCGCCTCCCAACATTCGCTCGCCCAAACAGCCGGGAATGGTTCTTGCGATATCGCACATCGTTTCAAGCTCGGGGCCGGAAATCTTATACTCGTCACGAAGGCCAATACCGTCTTCGCGGAATATCCGCCCTACCGTCGCTACGTCGCCGCGTTTCCAGGCGTCTAACATCTCGTAAAATCTTTGCTGGGCAGCGAAGATATATTTGAACCTGTCGCACAAGTCAGGGTATTGGCCTGCGAACTGCGCCAATATCTTTTCATACTGGCCCTCGGTTTTGACATCAGCCAGGCAGGAAATTTTATAGCCATTCTTCTGAAGTATTGAGACCAGTTGTTCACACTCGGCTCTTCTTGTTTTATAGGTTGATTTTTCCAGGCCGGGTCTGACGGTGCCGGTATCCATAACGACGATGGAGAAATCGGCTGCGCGTTTACCTAAGGGGACATATTCGACCGACCTTTTTTTGGGATTGTAGTATGTGCCGAACCCCTCGCGGGCGAAGAGTATCATAATCTGGTCCAATTTGCCGCAGGGTGAGCCGATGTAATCATTCTCGACCTGCTGCGCCAAATCGACAATTTTTAGTTTGTCCGGCTCATCAATGCCATTGGCGTCCAGAACGGACAATATGAGATTCAGAGTCAGCGATGCCGAGCGAGACATCCCGCCGCCGGGTATATTGCCGTAGATTACCCCGTCGATTCCCCTGCTGATTTTGTAGCCGGCCCGACGAAGGACAAAATCGACGCCATAAGCAAAACGTGCCCACGTGTCAGCTGTTTGCGGCGACCTCGGCTCAGGTACGTCGCCCAGCTCGAATTCGACTACTCCGTCGTCGGGGAAATTGCCGCTGTAAAGCCGCACCCGCGATGTATCAGCCGGCTTATAGGCCATCCAGATAAAACGGTCGGTGCCCACGCCGAATAGTTCGGTCCCGTTGTAGTCGCCGTGCTCAACGCCGAGGCAAAACCGGGACGACGTTCTTCTTACTCTGCCGCCGCCAATATCGATACCGGCTTTCTTTGCCAGTTCGACGATTTTGCCTACCGCTTTTTTATCTTCCGCTGTCGGGCGGATTACGGAACTTTTAGCCATTTGCGCGCACCTTCCACGATTCTGATTAAAAGGAATGCAAATGATAACCTCTTGCGGCCCGCAAGGCAACCTTACTTCAGCTTGATAGAAATGCCTTTTTCTGTTGATTCAGTCATAAAGGTTTTCATGTCCTTCATGACCAGATGAAGCTGTTTGCTGTCTTCGAGCAGTTGTTCATAAAGCCGACCATCGTTCACCAGCTTGCCCGCCGTGCCTTCGCCGTTATCAATTTTTTCGAGAACACTTTCGAGATGGGTCATTACCTCGCCCATCTTATCGCTGGTCGTAACAAGAGACGTGGTAAGCTGGGCAGTCCTGGTGTCGGCGTTCTGGAGCATTGTCTTGCCCGTTGCAGCCGCTTCTTTAAGCTGACGTATAGCATCGCTCGCCTGCTGACTGGCATCAGAGAGGTTAGCTAAAGCGGCCTTGAGGTTGGCTTTGTTTTCGGCATCGCCGATGACATCGTTGCTGTTTTTGACAAACGCGGATATGCCCGTAATCAGCTCATCCAGCTTTTTCTGGGTTTCCTCCGGGAAGAACTCGCTTGTTACTCCGCTGGAACCCTGAAGCAAACTGCCCTCAACGAGAAATTTCCCTTCACGAACGTCCACGGGCGGAATACTCAACTCGATATAGCTTGAGCCGAGACCTCGCGTCATCAGTTTGGCCTCTACGATGTCCGGGATATCCTTAAATTGATTTTCGATGCTTATGATTACCAGCGTCTGATGATACCATTGCTTCGTGTTTCGGTCCTGAAGAATATTCGGCGGTTTGACATCTGTTACTGTGCCTATCTGGTAGCCGCAGAATCGAACCGGGGTGTCCTTTTGGACGCCTGGTGCGCTGGGGAATTGAATTTTAACCTCGTATGACCTTATCTCACTGACAAAAACAGGCAGGTCGCCGAATTTGAATATCAGCCAGAAGAACGCTATGACCGCCACGATGACAAAGACCCCGACGGCCATACTGCGTCTTCGCTGCATTGTTTCGTAATCGCTCACCGCCTGTGTCCTTTCAAATCAGCCCGGCTACGGCTCAGCGTCTCAACTCATTTTTTACCACCTGTTGCGCCTTCGCCGAGACGAGTCCGGCCCTCAAGGAACAACTCACGTATCGCCCGCAGAGGATAGCCGCTTTTATTGAGCTTTTTTACAAGTTTGACCCGCTCAATACTTTTCTGGTCAAACAATCGTCTGCCGGTTTTAGTGATTTTGGTCGCTTCGAGCAATCCCAGCATAATGTAATACTGCAGGGACTGGCGTGATACGCCCGCCTTTGTCGCCGCCGCTCCAATCGTAATTAACCCGGTTTTAGAACCCAATGGGCAAACTTTGCTCACATAGGCATTTATCGGCACCAAAGGAGCCAAAGATTACAAATTAAGCCCTTCCGGTGGTCAGTTGGGCCGCTAATTTAAGGAAGGAATCGCGGATTTGCGCAAATTTTATCGCCCCTACAACGGCCTTTGTATCCTTTCTTTCGCGGGCTTGCCTAACCCACTGGGACGACATTGAGACCACGAAATCAAAACCGGGGGTGACAAGATGCTTATTTTGCCTGAATGCTTCGCGTAACAGCCGTTTAAGCCGGTTGCGAATGACTGCGTTCCCGCAGGATTTGCCTATGGATATGCCTATACGTGGGTAGTCGAAACCGTTTTCGCAGGCGTATAGCACAAGCAACTCGTCGCGAGCGGACAATCGCTTGGCCATAACAGTCCGGAACTGACTGTTTACAAGAAGCCGGCTGGTTTTCGGGAACGAATATCCCTTAGTCATCGTATTGCGGCGCTGGCGGCACGCCGACCAGAAAAAATAGTATATGGCATAATAATCGCCTGGCTTAACGCCTGCTATCCGTAACACCAGGCCAAGTGTCGGTCCTGAACGGAGTCGCAGGCAAACCTTCCTTGTTGTAAAGGTTACATACCGGGTTTTTCTCCCAGGCGTAACGCACCGCGACCGGAACATTGACTTTATCGGAACTTACAACGACCGTGTTGCCTTCAATATTCGCGTCGGCCCATACGAATTTCCGGTCTGCCCCGGCTATCGCGAACCCTTTCAGTGAATCGCCTTTAGCCATTAGTCCGCCGCCAATATTCTCGAAGTGCAGAACTGCCTTATTTTCCTGGACCTCCATAAGCCGGTAAATAGGGCCTGAGTAAACTATATTTTTGCCGTATGTCTTTGCCAAAGCCCATAGCGCCAGACGCTTGCCTACGTCCTGTTTGTTCTTCGGGTGAATGTCCTTCTCGCCAATATCTATCGTAACCGCCATCCCCGTATTCGGCACCGATAGCGTCATCAATTGCGCCTCTCGCAATTCAGCCCAGTCGCTTTCAACGGGTTCTGGATTAACCTCATCGTAATTTGCCAACTGAACAAAGTAAAACGGGAAATCTCCCTGATGCCAGGCATCCCGCCAGTTTTTAATCATCGCCGGGAACAGCGTGCGATACTGATATGCCCGCCAGGCGTTCGATTCGCCCTGATACCAAATCGCTCCGCATATGCCGTAAGGAAGAATGGGAACAATCATGCCGTTATAAAGCCCCGTCGGCGAGTAAGCATGCCCCGGGCCTATCGGCTCTTCCGGCCTGGGAGGCAATGGTTTGCCTTCGGCCTTTAATTTTGGCGATATTGAGTCATATTTCTGCATCTCCTCCCGATACTTCTTTTTCAATTCAACGATATTGGCGGACGTCTCTTCAAATCTCTTGAGAATCGGCTGAAAGTTTGGGTCGTTTTCAAGATATTCTCTGCTCATCCACGACTCAGCCGGCGTCCCACCCCAGGAGGTATGAATCAGGCCAATCGGCACATTAAGCTGTTTATTAAGCTCCCGGCCGAAGAAATACCCGACCGCTGTGAAGTTTCCTGCCGTTTGAGAACTGCATACCTGCCACTTGCCGTTGCAATTGTGCATCGGCGTATAAATCACCTTCCGCCCGACATTGAAACTCCTAATCTGCGGATAATTGTTGGCATCGGCAATTTCCTGTGCGGAATTATTCGCCTGCTTAACCGTAAATTCCATATTCGACTGACCTGAGCAGACCCACACCTCGCCAACTAGGATATTCTTCAGCGTTATCGGATTGCCGTCAGAAATGGTCATCTCATAAGGTCCGCCTGCTTTGCCCGGCTTTATCTTTACCATCCAGTTGCCATTTGCATCAGACGTCGCCTTCCACTTTCCACCCCAGCTTGCTGTTATCGTTATTTTTTTGCCCGGGTCGGCCCAACCCCAAATAGGCGTATTATCACCCTCACCCTGCTGCAAGACCATATTGTCGCTTATGATGGAGGGCAGCCGGATACCGGCTGATGAAATAGTCGATTTTCCGGCGGGTGTACCAGCGCCGCAACCGGACAGAACCAGCACAATGCCCGACAGAATTGTTAACGCAAAGACACTATGCCTTTTGCAAACATAATTCATCCTGCAACTCCTTACATTTTTCAATTTTATCCGCCTTTTACCCGCCTATGGCGGGATGGCGGCCTTAGGTTACAAAAAACCAGTAAGCGATTATTATAGTAAGCCGCGAATCCAAACGCAAATATCATCCGAAAGTCAAATTGGCTATGACTCTGGTCTATCTTTGGAGGGCATAAATTTCACATTTTCCCGATTCAGCCGGAATGGCGGCTACAAGACACCTGAGAATTGATTATAAGTGATTAAAACAGGCTGCCGGATGCGTTATAGGCCAAAGTTACGAAAAGCATAAATATTCGTAAATTTTCGCGTTTTTTTTGAAAATTTTGGAATTTTTTCGAATTTTTTCGAAAAACGTACCTGTTTTTAGCCCACTATTGCGCATTCGTGTCTCGGTTTTTTATGGCTTGGCCATCCCT
The DNA here is from genome assembly GCA_003170415.1 of Phycisphaerales bacterium. Classification (GTDB taxonomy): domain Bacteria; phylum Planctomycetota; class Phycisphaerae; order Sedimentisphaerales; family Anaerobacaceae; genus Fen-1362. The sequence continues at coordinate 55,301 of PMZJ01000024.1, forward strand.
TTTCGGGAGACGCAGATTCCTTCGACTACTGCTCAGGACAGGTAACGCAAAATAACGCTGTTTTTTAGACACGGATTAACACTGATTTACACTGCTTTTATTTCATTTTCTGTGTAATCTGCGGAATCTGTGGTTCAAAACTTCGTGTCCCTTCCGGGAACGGGAGTGGTGAAAAACTCTTGCTTTTCTGACCAGTTTAATGATATACTGTTACTTTAACGCTTATTGTAATGGAAATAAGTTTGGTGGCCCCAGATTGAGATTGGGGTTGAAGGAATTGCTATGATGGAAGAAAAGTTTGAACCAATGCGGAAGGAGATGACACTTCCAAAAAAAATGGAAGATCCTGATACTTGGAAACGCATAGCTTTATTTCAATTTATCTATTCGCTTTGTGGGCTATTGCCCGGCTTAATATGTATTCTTGGCGGTATCATATTATTCTTAAACGGCATTGTCGGTTCAACGCGTTGGACCGCAAAAATATTTGGTACTGAAAGCGATATATCTGATGCTGCCCCTGGTGCCATTTTGTTTATAGTAGGTTTGTTTTTTGTGCTCATAACCCGGTTTTCGGCGAAATCGCAGAAATAAGTTGTAGCGTAAAAGATTTGCCACAGAGAACATGGAGAGTTCTTGGTTTGTGTTTTGTTGTTCTTAGTCAACGAACTAACTACTCGGAACTTATTTAAATCAGAATGTACTTTTCTAATTTTCCTATTATTCTTTTAAATCTAAGCTTTCAAGAATCCAATTATCGCCATCTAAATGTTTTAATGTACACGTATATCGAGTACGTAATTTTGCGCCAAAGCTGTTTTGAGCGCAAACATATGAAGAGACTCTAAATCGCCCTTCACCTAAATCAGTCACAAGTGAAGGGTCGAACTCTTGAAAATCCGCAGTCGATGGCGCTTTTAGGGAGTTTCTTACAAACTCATGACTCATAACAAATGCGTTAATTATATTGCTACCTCCATTGTCAGAAGTTCCAGCACCCAGTATGCACAAAAGAACCATTAGAAGTAAGGATAGGCCATGTTTATATATTTTTTGCATTTTCTATCTCCTTGGGTTTTTGCTTCTTATTCAGCACTATTGCTAATACAATAGAAAGAACCATGAGTATCACATCTTTGGGGTCATATGTCCCAGGAATGAACCCTATTAATTGACCCAATTCAGCCCCAACAGCAATAAATGAAAAAATAGCTACCCAAAAATATCGTTCATAAAAATCATTCTCCCAAATACTCCAGAAAAGCAATATGCCACCAAATAGCCACAAGGCGGTAGGTAGGGAAAAGCATACCCATTGTGGAATTAGTGGATAATAGCCGCTTGCCGCCCGTCTCATTGCCTCAACAGCATCCCGCATCCCCATATTATTGAACCATGAAAACATAAGTAGGGTTTGTTTTCTCCACAGCATATAAATCATGCCGCCGATAGCTATGCTTGTAATTCCGATAATTGTATTGGTAGTTCTGTTCATTTTTAAGCTAAATTCAGCTATTTGTTTAGGTCTTCAAGTCTGTAGGATAGGCAACTTGTTTCCCATGCAGTTATGATAACTAGAATACGGCCAATCTTCAACCTTTTTACTGATGTGTGCCTGACAGGCCGTGGGTGAAATTTTTTTACACAATTCTTCAATTCTGCCCAAAACGCCCGATAAATCAAACCAGCGTACAGAAATAATTCGGACCTGTCCCCCTTTTTCCTTGCTTTTCTGACTAGTTTAACGATATATTATTTCTTTAAGGCTGGAAGGATATGATTTTTGTATTATACGAATAAGTATGGTGACGTCGGAGTTGAATTGGAAAAATCTATGACTATAAAACAAAACAATGATACGACAATTTTCAGAGACCCAGCTGCTTATCTATGTTTTTCATTCCATGTTCAAGAAAAGTATAGGTATATCCACAACCAAGACACAGTACGATTTCTCAATGCTGTTCGGGAAACCATCAAGAACAGGGAAAAATATTTTCCTAAAAATACGAAATTCTGGCGAGCCCAGTTGGGTTCTTCAAAGTCAGAAGGTGTTAAATTTCAAAATAAAAAACTTAATCAAAAAGCTATTCCTCATCCACCAGAGAGGATGAAACCCCCAGCAGAGGGGGCAAAAGAAGGCCGAGTAAATTCCAAAGGAATTCCCTGTTTGTATTTAGCAACAAAAAAAATGACGGCAATTCAAGAAGTTCGGCCATGGCTCGACACAAAAATTTCTGTGGCTACCTTTCAAACAGTTAAGGATTTGAGACTTGTTGATTGCACCATAAATGGCTATAAACTATATGGAATTGGCAACGATAATCTCGAATCAGGTTCAAAAAAAGAGGAAACATTAAGTGAATGTGAGGAACGAACTTGGTCATGTATAGACCAAGCATTTTCAATACCAGTTGATCCATCGGATAACAAAACTGATTATGTTCCAACTCAAATTCTGACAGAATTGTTTAGACATGAGGGTTATGATGGAATTATTTACAATAGTAAGTTCGCGAAAGGACATAATGTGGCATTGTTTGCTTTAAACTTGGCAGAACCAGTAGATATCAAACTGTACAATATAACGAAAATTCCGCGGTTTGGCTTTAAAGAAGTTCATCCTTGATAACAAAGATAAAAAATATGAGCGACCATGATATTACAGTTTAACAGGGCGAGCAAATCATTTGACAATTATAAGGATTTATTTATGAGCTTAATTGAATGCCCGGAATGCAAAAAGAGTATTAGCGAGACCGTAGAAAAGTGCCCACATTGCGGATACTGCCTTACGCCAGAAAAGATTTTGGAATTAAAGACAAAAGCTAAAAGCAATAGCAAACAAAATAAAGATGCTTTCCGCGGCTTTTTAACTATCCTTGTGATTGCAGTAATTATTATCATTATTATTGGTACATGTTCAAAAGATGATAAAAATAATGGCAAAGAAACACAACATAATATTGAAGAACGCAACACACAAACCTTAGGCGTTTCTTATAACCAGATAATGGAAGGCCTTGATAAGATCGTATATATGGAAAAATCAACTGATGTCGATGGGCAGCCACGATATATGGGACTAACATCCGATAGGTTGATAATATTAGAAATCATCGGAAATAAGAAGAATGTTTCACAGGCATCAATTGTGTTTTTTATGCCAAAAGATATACAAGGAAATGATGTTAGAAATGCAGCCGTGCTACTAACGCTTTTAGTAAATATATTTCCTGAATGGAAATCTGTTGATGCTGATATTTCATCACCATTAGAACGGGTTCTATCAACAGGTGAAGAAGCAATTATTAAAGAAGATAAAGCAATTAAACTAACTTTTCTAAAAGAATTAAGCCTTTTGAGTGTAACTATTAAGCAACAGAAGACAGATAACAGAGAGCAGAAAGCGGACAGCAACGAACAAAAGACAGATAATAATTCTCCGTCTTCCGTCATCAGACCTCCGTCATCTGCTCTTGCCCCTCCTAAACTAACCATCAGCGACATAATCGACCGCAGGAGGAGCTGGGGGCCGGCTTTTACCAACTGGTACGGAAAAGAGGCGCCTGATTTTACGGTTACCGACCTCAACGGCAAAAAGCATACGCTGAGCGAATACAGGGGCAAAAACGTAATGCTCACTTTCTGGGCGACCTGGTGCCCGCCGTGCATTGCGGAAATCCCGCATCTCATTGAGCTGAGAAAGCAAATCAGCGAAGACAAACTGGTAATGCTGGCCATATCGTATATCGACCCGAGGAACTCTACCGAGGCGGTCAGAAATTTCGTCACCGCAAACCCGGTTATCAACTATCCCGTTACTTCAACCGACGAGGCGACGATGCCCAAACCTTACAATTTTATAAACAGTATCCCGTCCAGTTTCTTTATCGCTCCCGACGGCAAAATAAAGCTGGCGACCGAAGGAATGGTTCCGTTTCCGCAAATGAAGGCCATTATCGAAGCAGAACGTTAGTCATTTGCTATTTATTATTTTCTATTTTCTATTCAAAAAAACGCTGGACAAAACGATACAAGTATTGTAGTATTATCCGTTCAGTTTCGTCGAAGCAAAAACCAAAATCAGCGGAATCTGTGGCTAAACGAGGTAAAATTTATGGCACATAAAAAGGGACAAGGGTCAACAAGAAACGGCAGAGACAGCAATCCGAAATACAGAAGCGTTAAGCTGTATGCCGGTGAAATCGCCAAGGCAGGCAGTATCATCATTCGGCAGTGCGGAACCAAATTTTTCGCCGGCAAAAACGTCCAGATGGGCAGGGACTTCACCCTTTTCGCAGTCAGCGACGGCAAGATCCAGTTCTCCGGCCGAAAAATCAACGTCGTATAAACAGAATAAAAAGCTTAATAATAAGAGGATGGTATTCGTACCATCCTTTTTTTATATCGAGACGCGATGAATGTTTATTGATGAAGCGAAAATCCGGGTAAAGGCGGGCGACGGAGGCAACGGCTGTGTGAGCTTCCGGCGCGAAAAATACGTCCCTAAAGGCGGCCCCGACGGCGGCGACGGCGGCAAAGGCGGCGACCTGATTTTCATAGCGGACCCGAATCTCGATACGCTTTTGGATTTTGCGGGCAAACACAACTGGCAGGCAGTGAATGGAAAACCCGGCTCTGGAAAAAACAAGAGCGGGCTCAACGGCGATGACCTGGTAATCCGCGTACCGCCCGGAACTCAAATTTATGACGCCGACTTAGACCTGCTGCTTAAAGACCTCGACGAAGCCGGTATGAAGGTATGCCTTTGCCAGGGCGGCAAAGGCGGCAAAGGAAACAGTCGATTCGCGACATCAATTTACCAGGCGCCAAGGTTTGCTGAGCAAGGCGTTCCCGGCCAGGAACGAAATCTCCGGCTGGAACTGAAACTCATAGCAGACGTCGGCTTAGTCGGTATGCCAAACGCGGGCAAAAGCACCCTCATCTCTCGCTGTTCGGCGGCAAGACCTAAAATCGCCTCTTACCCGTTTACCACACTTGAGCCGGTTCTCGGTATCGTGAAATTGACAGGCGAGCGTCGATTGGTGATGGCAGATTTACCAGGCCTTATCGAAGGAGCACACGAAGGAACGGGCCTGGGCTTTGAGTTTCTCCGGCACATCGAAAGGACCCGCATTATCATCCACATCCTCGATATAATGCCTCCCGACGGCTCCGACCCCGCGAAAAATTATCGTCAAATTCGCAAAGAGCTTGAGCAATACAGCAAAACACTGGCGGACAAAAAGGAAGTTATTGTTGCGAATAAAATCGACCTCGATACGAAAGGGGCAGTGGTAAAAAAACTGAGAAAGCAGCTAAGCCACCGCATTTACCCGATATCAGCCGTTACGGGCGACGGGATAAAGGATTTATGCGAGCTGCTCTGGAAAAAGGTCAAACAAACAAAAAGTTAAAGGGATAAACACGTAATGAACCTTGTAGCCATAGACATAGGCAATACCAATATAGGCGTGGGGCTGTTTCTCAACAGCGAGGAAAAGTTCGTAAAATCGCTGCCGGGCGAGGCAACAACGGAACTGACTGAACTACTTAAATCAACCTGGGAAATGATACCGGTCGCAAAACGCTCGAAAGAGGGCAAACGCGACGGCGTAATTGTCATCAGCTCTGTAAAGCCCGACTGGACAAAGCGTGTGCGCGATATAGCAAAACAGACCCTCGATGAGAACATCTTGTTAGTGGGTAAAGACATCCCGTTTCCGATGGAGCTTTCTGTAACCGAGCCGGAAACGGTGGGGACAGACCGTGTCCTGGCGGCATCGGCTGCATACGCAGTTGTCGAACAGGCGGTAGCGGTCGCGGATTTTGGCACGGCTGTAACAATCGACCTCGTCGATGACCGCGGCGTTTTCTGCGGCGGAGTAATCTTCCCCGGCTTTGAAATGAGCGCAAACGCCCTGCATAACCATACGGCCCAACTGCCCCAGGTTACGGTCAAAAAACCGAAATGGCCATTCGGGAAAAACACCCCCGATGCGATTAACGCGGGTTTATATTATTCGGCTGTCAGCGCATTGCAGGAGATAGTCAGGCGATACGCGGAAACACTGGGCGCCTGGCCACAAACCATCATCACCGGCTCAGGGGCAAAACTTATAAAAGACGACTGCGAGTTCGTCGATAACTACGTGCCGAATTTGGTCATCAAAGGCATAGCGCTGGCCTACAAGAAATATATCGAATCGAAGGAGTAAACAATTCTCCTATGTCTGTCTTCGCTGCGGTAATGACCGGCAAGGGAACAGGGGCTATCGCCACGATTCAGCTTTATGGCGATTCGGCGGCAGACATCCTGAAGCAAATATTCACCCTTCAAGGCCAAAAACCGGCGGAATTTTCAACAGGCAAAATACTGTTAGGCACAATCGCAGCCGGCAGCGAAACAATCGACCAGGTAACAATCGGCTGCGAAGACAACAACACATACGCTATAAACTGCCACGGCAATCCTCTCATCGTCGAACGGCTTATGCAATTACTCCGGCAACAGGGAGTCGAATTATTAACCGCTGAACAACTGCTTTGTAAAACTTCAGCAGAGAACAACACAATCGCCCTCGAAGCGAGATTGACGCTGCCAAAAATCAAAACATTCGAAGGCACGCGGATTATCCTGAACCAAATCGATTCAGGCCCTGAACCGCCCTGGTTCAGGGCAGGCCTTACGGCCTCGGCAAAAAACTGGCTGCAAAGTCCGCCGGATAAAATCGCTGTCGAAGCACAAAAAATCCTCGACAAAAGTAAAATCGCCAAATTTGTCATTTTCGGCTGCCGGATAGTCCTCGCAGGCCCGCCCAATACCGGCAAAAGCACGCTTCTCAATCAACTCTGCGGCAGGCAAAAAGCGATTGTCGCGGACATCAAAGGCACAACACGCGACTGGGTCTCGGCAAATTGCACTATCGGTCGATTGGCCGTAGAACTTATTGATACTGCCGGTCTCGATGAAAAGCTTGTGGACGACATTGGCAAAGCGGCTCAGCAGACAGCGCTGGAACTAATAAATCAGGCGGATATTGTTTTGCTGGTTTTGGACAACAGCGAACCGGTCAACCAAATCGGTAAATCCTTCACAAATATATTAGCCAATAAAAAAGTCCTGGCCGTCCTTAACAAATCAGACCTGCCCTTCGTAGCACAGCGTAGCGGGGACCTGTCCTGCCTATTCGAAACAGGCAATATACCAAACGCAGTCAGTATCAGCGCAAAACTCGGCTCGGGAATCGACTACCTTTGCGATGAGATTCAGCGATTAGCCGGCGTTGAAAATTTCGACCCGAATCAGCCGGTTTGCTTCACCGCTCGCCAGGAACAACTTTTGACTCAAATTACGAAAGCCAAATCAAAAGACGCTTCACACCCCCTCATTACAGAGTTGTTAAGTGGCCCGCTGAATGTATAATCAGCCGATATGACCACGGGCAGCGACAATTTGACGCCGGCGATGAGGCAGTTCCATCAGTTCAAACAGAAGTACCCGGACTGCATACTCTTTTTCCGGATGGGCGACTTCTACGAAACCTTCTACGAGGACGCCAAAACCTGCTCGAAAGTCCTGGGGCTGACGTTAACCAGCAGGGATAAAGGCAGCGATAACCCCGTCCCGCTGGCGGGCGTTCCCTGGCACGCCGTCGATGGCTATTTGAGAAAAATGCTTCAGGCGGGCTACAAAGTCGCCGTCTGTGAACAGATTGAAGACCCTAAGACCGCTAAGGGCCTAGTCAAACGCGACGTGGTTCGGGTTGTTACGCCGGGGACACTAACCGATGATATTTTGCTGGAAGCGAAGAAGGATAATTTTTTAGCTGCGGTCTGGCAGACAAATTCGGCGTCATCCATAAGCTGGGTCGATATCTCGACGGGCCATTTTTTCGCCCAGCAGCTTGACGAGAACGAACTGCTGGATGAAATCGTGCGATTGTCCCCTGCCGAGTGCCTGCTGCCCGACAGGCGAGGGGAATTATTCGAGGCACAGGCGAAAAAATTAGCAAAAGGCATCAGTGAGCTGACCGGCGCGACGATTACGCAGAGGCCAAGCTGGTATTTCGACCCCTATCAAGCAAAACAACGGCTACTGAAACACTTCGGAACCACCACATTAGAAGGTTTTGGAATCCACGACACAGACGGCGCGGTCATCCCCCCTGCCGGCGCGTTAATCGAGTATCTCAACGAAACACAAAAGACCGCGCTGGCGCACATCTCAAGCATCAAAAAAATCAGCCGGAATAAATTCCTGCACATCGATTACACGTCGCTGCAAAGTTTGGAGGTACTGCGAACGATTCGCACCGAAAGCACGAAGGGGACATTGCTCGACTGCCTCGATTCGACGCTGACTCCGATGGGAGGCAGGATGTTTCGCAACTGGCTTTGCAGACCGTTGTGCGACCTGTCGGCGATTGAATTACGTCAGGGCGCCGTTGCGGAATTAAAAGACAGCGATAACCGGCTGATTGATGTCCGCAAATTGCTTGACGACATCGCAGACCCGGAACGAATCGCCGCCCGCATCGCAACCGCCAGGGCATTGCCGCGAGACCTCGTCGCGTTAGCCCGCACCTTGCGCCAAATACCCAAACTGCGCGAAACATTAGGGCAATTCAGCGCCAAACTGCTCCGCGATTTGACGGGGCGATGCGACAGTATGGATGAACTGGCCGATTTGCTGGATTCCGCTATTGAGCCAAATTGCCCGCTGCGAATTACCGACAGCGGTGTCATACGCACCGGTTTCAACAAGGAACTCGACGAACTGCGTTCAATCTCACGCGATGGCCAAACCTGGTTGCAGCAATATCAGAAACAGCAAATCGAACGAACCGGCATCGACAAGCTCAAGGTCGGCTTCAACCAGGTCTTCGGCTACTACATCGAAATCAGCAGGTCAAACGCCGACAAAGTCCCCGCTGATTACGTCCGCAAGCAGACGATTAGCAACGCCGAAAGATATATCACCGATGAATTGAAAAAATATGAGACCCGTGCCCTCGGCGCGGAAGAAAAAGCCCTTGCAATCGAGCAAAAACTTTTCGAAGAGGTGCGAATACAGGCGGCTCACTATATTCCCCGGCTTCAGGAACTTGCGGACGCAATCTCACAGTGCGACTGCCTCGCAGGTCTCGCCCATATCGCCAATCGTCGCGGCTACATCAGGCCCAGATTGACAACGGATAACGACCTTCTCATACAGGACGGCAAACACCCGGTCCTCGCGGAAATGTTAGGCGCAGAATTTGTCCCCAACGATATCTCGCTCGGCACTAAGGCAGGTGATGTGATGATAATCACAGGCCCCAATATGAGCGGCAAAAGCACCTACATAAGACAAACCGCGCTGCTCGTCCTTATGGCTCAGGCCGGCTCGTTTATCCCCGCCAAAGAAGCGACCATTGGCCTCGTTGACCGCATCTTCACACGCGTCGGCGCATCCGATGAGCTAATCCGGGGGCAATCAACCTTTATGGTTGAAATGACTGAGACCGCGAACATAATCAACAACGCCACCTCAAAATCGCTCGTTATCCTCGACGAAGTCGGCAGAGGCACAAGCACCTACGATGGCCTGGCGCTTGCCTGGGCAATCACCGAGCACATCGCCAACAAAATCAAATGCCGAACGCTTTTCGCCACGCACTATCACGAATTGACGGAACTATCGGAACTGTTTGCCAATATCAAAAATTGCAACGTAGCCGTGCGAGAATGGATGGATGAGGTGGTATTTCTTCACAAGATTCTGCCGGGCGGCACCGATAAATCCTACGGCATTCACGTCGCGAAATTAGCCGGCATCCCAAAGCCAATCCTCGAACGTTCGAAGGAAATTTTAGCCGAGCTCGAAACCACGTTCCAAAAAGAAGCCACCGGCTCACACCTTGCCAAAAACAAAACTAAAGAACCCGACGCCGACACGCTCTTTGTCCAGAAACATAAGAGCGTCTTAGACAAACTCGCCTCTGTCGATGTGAATAACCTCACGCCGATTGAGGCGATAAATCTTCTCAACAAAATCAAAGATGATATGAAGCCCGGCCAAGTTTAATTATCATCACTTCACAGCCAATTTGCCCGCAAGAGCGCCCGTTGACCATGCGATTTGAAGATTATACCCGCCGCAGGGGCCGTCGGCGTCGATGACCTCGCCTGCAAAGAATAAGCCGGGGCAAATTTTGGATTGCATCGTCGTTGGGTCAATTTCCGCTGTGCTGACGCCGCCGCGGGTAATCGTCGCATCCTCGATAGGTGCCGTGGCTTCAATTGATAACGGCAGCTTCTTCAACAACTGAATGACTTTTCGTCGCTGCTCTTTTTTTAACTGGCTTGCGTTTGTTTCGGTGATTCCCGCCTGGCTGCAAATAAGACCCCCTAATTTTTTTGGAACAAGCTCAAAGAGCACGTTTGCGATTATTTTTTTGGAGTATTGCGAGAGTTGCCCCATCAGGTATTCTTCGAGTTTGGCCTCATTCATCGCCGGGACAACATCGATAAAAATTCCGATTGGCTTTTGGGCGGGAAAATAATCGGCAAGTAATCGGCTTAAATCGAGAACAGCAGGCCCGCTTATACCATCGTAGGTAAAAATCATCGCCCCGCTGACGCTAATCCTCTTTTTGTCAATCATCGTGGATATCGTTACGTTATCGCGCGAAATCCCCGATAGTTCAGCACACCATTTTTCACTCGTAATAAGCGGCACAAGGGCCGGCTTTGGTTCAATGATTGTATGGCCAAGCGATTTTGCTAATTTGTAGCCGTCGCCTGTCGAGCCGGTATCTGGGTAACTTGCCCCGCCCGTGGCGATAATCACTTTATGGGCCGTCAAAACCTCTTTGCCGGCGGAAATAATAAATTCCGCGCCGTGCTTTTTGATGCCTTCAACCCCCCTGCCGAAAACAAACTGCACACCAAGTTTTTTGCACTGGTCCAGCAATGCGTATTGAACATTACCTGCGCTTTCGCTTACCGGGAACACACAACCATTTTCATTAACTTTGGTCGCGATACGAATCCGGCCGAAAAAATCACGCGTCGCGTCAGGCGAAAATTCGTGCAGACAATGCCTAAGAAACCTCCCCGATTTGCCATACACGCGAACGAAATCATCGACTGTACCCGCGTGAGTGATATTGCACCGCCCGCCGCCCGTCAAAACGAGTTTTTGCCCCGCGGTCGCGTTTTTCTCTATCACAACAACCTGCGTGCCTGCCTGCGCAGCGAAAATAGCCGACATCAATCCCGCCGGCCCGGCACCAATTACACAAACGTCTGTTTTCATAGCGAGATTTAGTTTAGCCGAGCGGGCCTATTGTGTCAAAGACCACTCTTGCAATCCATCCGGCTACGCATAGGATAACAGCAGAAATTATGCCCCTGAAACTAAACAAAAATTTATGTGTAATCGCACTGTTCCTGACGGCCATAACCGCAATTGCCTCTGCCGGCAATAAACCGCAGGACAAACCAACTTTATACCTCGCGGCTGGTGAGCCGAATCACCAGATGGTTAAAGCCGACGAGGTAAATCTGCCTCAAACAGACGGATTGAAAATTGTCATCGCGACGCACGGGTGGATTGAACGGGAACCCTGGCCGGGCGAATTGGCGATGGCATTCAGGAACAAGGTCGATTCAAACGAATGGGTCTGCGGCTGGTTTGACTGGCATAACGAGGCAATGGTCGTCAACCCAAGAGACGCAGCTCAATATGCCCGCGACACAGCCGGCAAAATGCTGGCGGAGCAAATTTTGAAAATATCAAAAAACCCGCGGCACATTCATCTGATAGGGCATTCTGCCGGCTCATGGGCAATCAGCGAAGCAGCGAAAATCATCGCCAAACAGACAAACGCGAGCATACATCTGACGTTTCTCGATGCCTATGTCCCGCTTGGCTGGGACGCAAACTCACTGGGAGACATCTCCGCGGAACCAAACACAATTTACTGGGCCGACCAATACATGACACAGGATATTACGCTTGATGTTACCTACTGCCGGCTTGCCCACGCGCATAACGTTGACATCGGCGATATAACCCCCGGCGTAAAAGACCACAGATTCCCATTTCACTGGTACCCCGCGACCGTCCTCGGCAAATACGCCACGAAAGATAAATACGCCGGCGAAAAACTATATTACAAATCGGGCAACCTCGAATACGGCTTCGCCCGCTCACTCGAGGCGGGAAAAACTAATTGGGAGAAATCGCTGAAACTGCCGATGGGTAACAACATCATAAAATTAGCAAAACCTAAAGAACCCTTCGACCCCTTCGGCTGGTTATTCAGGAAACAATCGAACTGACCGGCAGCAGACATTGGCAATTCGGCAACCCCTTTGTTATAATCCTGTCTTTCTGGGATTTTTATAATAATTGAATTACTGAGGACATTATGGCAAAGCTGACAAAACTGGATGACATAGTATCACTGTGCAAAAGACGTGGTTTCATATTTCAGTCGAGCGAAATCTACGGCGGATTAGCGAGCTGCTACGACTACGGGCCATTAGGCGTTGAACTGAAAAACAACGTCAAGAAGGCCTGGTGGAAAAACGTCGTCCAGATGCGAGACGACGTTGTCGGCCTCGATTGCAGCATCCTTATGCACCCGCTCGTCTGGAAGGCCTCGGGCCACGCAGACCACTTTGCTGACCTCGTCGCCGAATGCAAAAAATGCAACACAAGGACACGCGTTGACCACTTAAAAGACAAAGCAACCGATTCAGCACAAGAACATACCGAGCATGTCGCGATTGCCCCGGGGGCAACACAGGATTTGAGCAAAAAGGTCTGCCCGTCTTGTGGAGCAACAGGTAATTTCACCCAGCCGATGCCATTTAAGCTTATGTTCGAAACCCAAATGGGCGCAAACATCGAGGATTCAATGACACTTTACCTGCGGCCTGAAACCGCGCAGGGTATCTTCGCCAATTTTAGAAACGTCCTCGATACCACGAGAGTCAAAATTCCTTTCGGCATCGCGCAAATCGGAAAGAGTTTCCGCAATGAAGTTACGACCAAGGCGTTCATTTTCAGGACACGCGAATTCGAGCAGGCCGAGCTGGAATTTTTCTGCGAGCCGGGAACCGATGATAAATGGTTCGAGCACTGGAAAGAACAGCGTTTCAACTGGTATTTGAACCTCGGGTTAAAAAAAGAAAACCTGCGTTTCCGCGAACACGAAAAAGACGAACTCGCCCACTACGCCAAGGGCTGCGTCGATGTCGAATACAAATTCCCGTTCGGCTCAGGCGACTGGCAGGAGCTTGAAGGCATCGCCAACCGCACCGATTACGACCTTCGCCAGCACCAGCGCGGTATGCGAACGCTCAACGCCTGGTATGAAACCAAGGGCGACCTGTCGAAGATAAAACTGAAGGAAGAAGCCGAAGATTACCTCAAAGGGCCTTTGTCGTACTTTGACGACGAAAAGAAAGCCCGGTATATCCCTTATGTGATTGAGCCAAGCGCGGGAATGGACAGGAGCACACTGGCGTTTCTCGTTGACGCCTACGACGAAGAAGAAGTCCGCGGCGAGACGCGAAACATCCTGCGGTTCTCATCGGCTATCGCACCGACAAAAGCAGGCATATTCCCGTTAGTCAATAAAGACGGTATGCCTGAAACCGCCCGCAATATCTTCAACGACCTCAAAGGGCGTTTCAACTGCGCTTACGACGAAAAAGGCGCAATCGGCAGACGTTACCGCAGGCAGGACGAAGCAGGCACGCCCTTCTGTATTACCGTCGATGGCCAGACCGCGCAGGACCAGACCGTTACCGTCCGCGAACGCGACTCGATGAACCAAATCCGCGTCGCCATCGACCAGTTAAAGGCCTATCTGCGCGATAAACTGGATATGTAAAAATGATACTTGATACAATTGACAACACCCATTTGTATCTCGGCCTTCACCCCCGATTTGCGAGGGCGTTTGAGGTTCTCAGGGATAAAACCCTGTCGCAAAAACAAGACGGCAAATACGCCGTCGATGGCGAAAAAATCTACTACACGATTCAGCAATATACAACCAAACCACTAAGTGAAGGCAATCTCGAAGCCCACAGAAAATATATCGATATTCAGTTCCTGCTGGCTGGCGTTGAAATTCTCGGCTACGCACCATTGAAGGGCCTTACAACCGCAGAAGTTTACAATCCTCAAAAGGATATCGCCTTTTTCAATACGCCCAAGGAAATCACAAAAGTAAAACTCGAACCGGGCCTGTTCTGCATCCTTTTCCCCGACGACGCCCACCTCCCCTGCCGACAACTTGCCGGCCCAACCGAAGTCCAAAAAGTGGTTATCAAAATTAAAATTAAGGAATAGCGAAATGAAAAAACTTTACCTTTCAAAAACAGACAAGAAAATTTTCGGGGTTTGCGGCGGAATAAGCGAGGTGTATGACATCGATCCTACCCTGGTTCGGCTGACGCTTGTCTTTCTTACCATCGTGACGGCCTTTGTGCCCTTGACAGTAACATACATCATCGCCGGGATAATTATGCCCCGCAAACAATAAAGGCGGCTACTTGTAGGACTTCATAAAATCCTGCTCTTTGAGCCAGGTAACCAATTCATCGGCCAATATGCGGTCTTCAGCAACTCGCGGGTGATTCATCGCCTGATATTTGAAAATAAAATGGCTTATATCTTTGTCGCCCGTTTCAAGCTGAGTAACAATATCCTTCCACGCCCGGTTAAGAAATTCGCTGTGCATTCCCCCATACATACCGCCCCGCAACAGCACGATATGGGCCTTCGGATACGCCGCTCGTATTGCCCGCACAAGCAAGATGTAACCATCGGTAAAATTCGCCGGAAATGGCTGGTTGTGAGTCCGGGTAAATGATTCATCGTTATCGCCTAAGTTCACAAAAACAACATCGGGCGTCCACGCGTTCAGGTCGGCAACCACCGATGACGCCTTCGGGTAAATGCGATTCCACATCTCGCCCGCCTTCACATCGACGTAGCCGGTGATAATCCCCATCCCGCTTACGGATATATTACGATGGTCCGCTGAAAACGCCTCCGAGGTAATTGCCGCGTAGCTAAGCATACCATTGTGCGTTTGCCTCGTATCCCACTGGTCGATATTGGCGTCTTCATTGCACGCCCCGACTGTCTTCGAATCGCCGATAAATTCCATCTTAAGTTTATAAGCAACTGGTGCAGGCGACCAGACCTTCGCCTCATCGTCAATCTGTATGCCGTTAAAATGCACGCTCCCGGCGTTCGCCTCGCTGCGTTTGGATAGCACCAGATGATGACGCCCTTTACCAAGTCCGGCAAACGTCGTCCCCTTCGGCATCATCTCTTCATTGACTTCGACAATCGTAGTCGAATTATCAACCTGTGCATTGAAGAAGTTTTGATTCTTCGCGCCGTCGAAAAGCAGCTTGAGCGTATCTCCCTCAAAATCGATACTGATTCGGCTTGCCTGCCAGATAACTACCGGCGAATTAGTGTCGGAAAAATCAAATCGCCCCTCATAGCGGAAGCACTTGTCCGAGGCAGGAATTGTTTGTACCCCGTAAGTCGGCGCAGTTACGCAGCCGGCCAAGAGTAACACACCCATTATAAAAATCATTCGCGTTTTCATATAGGAAATTGGATACCAACATCCCGTAACCTTGTCAACTGCAACTTAAAATATGTGCTTTGCGATAAACATTCCGCCGTGTATCATTCTACTATATTGTTTAGCCCCCAGGCCTGCCTGGGGGTCATTAGGTTAGGAAAAGACAGATGAACAACAATAAAACATATATTTCGCAATTGAAAGATTTCACAGGCCAGCAGGTAACATTAGCCGGCTGGGTATATCAGGCGCGCTCGAGCGGCAAGGTGCAGTTCATCATCCTGCGCGACGGCTCAGGCCTTTGCCAGTGCGTCGTCGAAAAAGGCAAAATCCCCGACGAAGTATTCGATAAGCTCGAACACTTAGGACAGGAATCATCGCTCACAATAACCGGCGTCGTCCGAAAGGAAGACCGCAGCGTCGGCGGATACGAGTTGGCCGTTACAAACGCCCAGGTCATTCACGCCACGACCGATTACCCCATCACGCCAAAAGAGCACGGCGTCGATTTCCTCCTGAAACACCGCCATCTGCACCTTCGCTCGCAAAGACAGTGGTGCATCGGCAAAATCCGCCACACGGTTATCGACGCCATAAGACGCTTCTTCAACGATAATGGCTTCACCCTCGTCGATACACCCATATTGATGTCGGCGGCCGGCGAGGAAGAGCAGTCGCTTTTCGAGGTCGATTACTTCGGCAGTACCCTGTTCCTGACACAAACCGGCCAATTGCATCTGGAATGTGCCGCCGCGGCCTTCGGCAAGGTTTATTGCTTTGGCCCAACCTTCCGCGCCGAAAAAAGCAAGACACGCAGACACCTCACCGAATTCTGGATGGTCGAGCCCGAAGTCGCGTTTATCGATTTGCCCGGCCTATTGGAACTCGCGGAAAATTTTGTCTCCAGTATCGTCTCCCGCGTCCTGCAGGATAATAAACCCCAGCTTGAAACCATCGGCGCTGATATCGCAGGCCTCGAAAATATCAAACCACCCTTCTACCGATTGACTTACACGCAGGCGGTCGAAATCCTCAAGGGCGAAAAAACCGTCAAATTTATGGCTGAACAACTGACACAGTTGAGCCGGCAAAAAGAAACTATCGAAAAAAGAATAACAGAACTCGAAGCCGAACAGGCGGGCCAAATCAAGCAGTGGAAACGCGATAAGAACGCCGCAGAATTGATTGCCCTGCGAAGCGACCTCGATGAAATTAACATAAAAATCGAAAACAATCCCAAACACGCAAAACTCGCCGCCCAATTTCAATGGGGTAAAGACCTCGGCGGCTCGGATGAAACAATAATCTCGCTGATGCACGACAAACCTGTTTTCGTAACACATTACCCAAGAGAAGCAAAGGCGTTCTATATGAAGACCGACCGCGACAATACTAAGGTCGTTCAGAATTTTGATATGCTCGCCCCCAAAGGCTTCGGCGAAATCATAGGCGGCTCAGCCAGGGAAGACGACCACGATATGCTCCTCAAGCGTATCGACGAAATGGGCCTCAAACGCGAAAACTACGACTGGTATCTCGACCTGCGAAAATACGGCTCTGTCCCTCACGGCGGCTTCGGCCTCGGCGTCGAACGAACCGTCGCCTGGCTCACAGGCGAATCTCATATCCGCCAGTGCATCGCATTCCCCCGAATGATGGACAAGGTTTACATTTAGATAGGTACGCGATTCCTTATTTGTAGGGCGGGGTTTACCCCGCCTAAATTTAGCCCCCCAATTTATTGGGGGGTTACGCAAAAATAAATTATGGATAAAGAGCAATTAAAAAAACTCGCCAAAGACCCAAAATTCATTTCGGGTATTTATAACTACTGCGACCGCTGGTGCGAAAGATGTGCATTCACCTCGAAATGTATGAATTACGCCTTAAGCGAAGACGAAGTTAATGACCCTCGAACACAGGACATCACCAACAAGGCCTTCTGGGATAAATTGCATGAGATATTTCAAGTTACATTCGAGATGCTAAAAGAATCAGCGGACGAAATGGGTATCGACCTCAATGCTATCGATGATAAAGAAATTCAAAAACAGGAAAAGAAAGTTCACGAAATCGTCGAAAACCAGCTATACACAAAGGCCGCCTTTTCTTATGCAAAAATGGTCGATGACTGGTTCAAATCAAACAACGACCTGATTGAAACCAGAGCCGAGGAAATGTTGTCTTTTGCTCAGGCCCAAATCCCCGGCACAAGACCCGACAAAGATGCGTTAAAAATTCAGGATTGCCTTGAAGTTGTCCGTTGGTACCAGCATCAGATATACGTCAAGCTTTGTCGTGCAGCCAGTGGAATGATACGCGGTGAGCTTGAAAATAATGAATATTCCCCCCAAGACGCCAACGGCTCGGCAAAAGTGGCCCTTATTGGTATCGAACGTTCCCTTGCGGCGTGGGGTGAAATGCTCAATCAATTCCCGGAACAGGAAAACTCAATCCTTGACCTCCTGGTGAAACTGAAACGATTATTGAGACAGGTTGAGACGGCTTTCCCAAATGCCAGAGCATTCATACGACCCGGTTTTGATACAGCAGTTTCAAAACGCAAAATGACCCGCCCTCGGCACAGGAAAACCAAATAATGGCCAACGAACCCTGGACGATACAAAAACTGCTGAGTTGGGTCACGGAGTATTTCACCGGCAAGGGCGTTGACTCGCCGAGGTTGAGCGCGGAATGGCTGTTATGCTATGTGCTCGGCATCAAACGCATCGAGTTATATACCCAGTTCAACAAAGTCGTGGGACAGGAACAACTCTTACAGCTTCACGAATTGGTAAAACGGGCAGGCACACACGAGCCAATCGCATATCTGACGGGCAAAAAAGAATTCTACTCCCTCGAATTTGAAATCACAAAGGATTGCCTGATTCCCCGCCCCGAAACAGAACTGCTTGTCGAACACGCAATTGAATTTTTGCGAACGCGAAATGGCGAACAATTCCTCTGTGACCTTTGCACGGGCTCCGGCTGTATCGCAGTCGCCATAGCAAGAAATTTTGCCAGTTGCAGGATAGTCGCGACTGATATTTCAGATGCCGCCCTGGCTGTCGCTGAAAAAAACGTCGCAAAACACGGCTTGATGAACCGGATAAAACTTTTACAGGGCGATTTATTCGAGCCGGTCATCGCGGGGCTCGGCCCCGCGAAGTTTGACCTCATTGTGTGTAACCCGCCTTACGTCAGCGAGCCCGAATACGAGAAGTTAGCCCCAAACGTAAAAAATTTCGAACCGAAGTCCGCCCTGACCGCAGGCCAGGATGGGCTGGACATTATCAAAAAAATTATCGCCGATGTCAACCAACATTTGAAACCCACGGGGACACTTATGCTCGAAATCGGCAACGAACAGGGAAACACGGTGCGCAACCTGCTCGAAACCGCCGGGTACTTTGGCACTGTAAAGATAGAGAAGGATTACTCCAATCTCGACCGTCTCGCTGTCGCCGTAACAAAACCCGCTAAATAACAGTTTTTCTTCGAAACGTTATGGACCCATAAAAAACCGCGTCATTTGCTCAAAAACAAGCACAGGCACCTCCAAAAAACGAGATTTTTGCTGTTTTCCCAAAAAAATTTTGCTTTCATAACTCCTTATATACAAAAGAGTTATCAGATACCTTTCCGCTCGCCGCCCTGTAAAAAACAAAAAATTTGCTTGCTTTCGCAGCCCTATTTCTGGTAAACTACATACTCATACAAGAGACACACATCACGCTTAGGTGTGTGAAAAATGAGAAGAGTGATGAATTAAGAAGGAGAGTGAGATATGGGCAAAGGTTTTGCAATTCTGTTTTCTGTTCTTTTATTGCTTGCTGCAACAACTGTTAATGCGTCTATCACCAGTTGGACATGCGCTGACGATGGTGATGGTGCAATCGTGATGGGCACGCCAACCTGGACAGTGGTTGACCCGGTGACCCACGATTATGATCTCTCAATGAGCGGCACACAGTACCGGAGTCAGGCAAATGTCGCTGGTGATTTCACGACCAGCGATGAACTTGACCCTTCAGTTCGTATCATCGAGGACATAGATAACGACGCGTCCTTCGCATGGACTGATTACCATATCACCATGGGCATGAGTCATAACTTTTCATTTGTGACCGCAGGTCTGGTGATGCCGGATGGTTGGACGGCGACAGTCAGTGATGTAACAGCCGGAACGATACCGAATGGCGGTAGTGGCTATATCGGCACTATCGACTACCTCAAAGGTCCGGACGGCGATGCGATTGCCATAGGCGATACCGGCGAATTCGGCTTCAAAGTATCATTCTCCGGAACCACGTCATTCTGCACAGAACAAAATCCGACGCCTGAGCCGGCTACAATCGGGCTGCTGGGACTTGGTGCGATGGCCTTGTTGAGAAGGCGCAAAGCTTAAAACACAAAACGCTTGCAAGCTAAAAAAATGGCTCACGTATTATGCGTGAGCCATTTCTTTTTAATGTAACTCCATTCTAAATCCCGCGGTTATTCTAACCCACGATATCGCGTATCTCCTCGTAGAACTTCGCGTACTTGTCCTTGTCGGCGGTCTTTCGCACCTCGATACCAGCACGCGGATGCTCATTCAGCATACCAGTAATCATATATGGTATCAGGTAGCCCCATTCGATGTCCTTCTGCATCGGCAGCATCTGCTCTTCGATGACTTTCAGGATGGGGCTTAGCTTGAACTTCGGGTTCTTCAAAAAACCGACCAGCAATTCGAGCGGGCAATTGCCCGGCCCTCTGCCTATGCCATACAACGACGCATCGAGGAAATTGGCGTTATGAATAATCCCCTCGATTGTGTTGGAAAACGCAAGCTGCATATTATTGTGACAGTGCATACCGATTTCTATTGTTTCAGGCAGATGTTTGCGGAACAGCTTTACAAGATATTCAATCTGCTCGCAATACATCGCTCCGAAACTGTCAACAACGTAAACCACACCAACCGGGCATTTCGCGAGCTGGTCCAGCGCCTCAATCGTATCGGGCTCAATCTCTTTAGATATCGCCATTATATTGACCGTCGTTTCGTATCCCAGGTCGTGACACCTGTTTACCATTTCAATCGCCTTGTCCATATCCTTGACGTATGTGGCGACGCGAATCATATGTATCGGACTTTTATCAATCGGCGCAAATTGCTGCTCTTTGACGCGGTGCGAATCAACCATAATACTAAGTTTCATCTTTGACTCTATCCCGTCGGTTATTTCTTTTATCTTCTCGTCGTCGCAGTATTTCCACGCCCCGAAATCCTTGGGCGGGCAAAGCTCCCTGCTGCTGCGGTATCCTATCTCCATATAATCTATGCCACTCGCGGATAGCGCCCTGTAAACCTCGCGGACAAACTGGTCGGTGAATAAATGATTGTTCATCAGCCCGCCGTCTCGTATCGTACAATCCAGCAATTTTATTCTTTCTCTGTACACGTTAATCCTCAACCAATAAAAATTTATAGTTTCCTTAAGACATTCTCAACC
Source organism: Phycisphaerales bacterium (assembly GCA_003170415.1). GTDB lineage: Bacteria > Planctomycetota > Phycisphaerae > Sedimentisphaerales > Anaerobacaceae > Fen-1362. Next base: position 76,416 of record PMZJ01000024.1, read on the forward strand.
ACATCTTGTTTAACTTCGACGGCCCACTGTCCCTCCCTGCGGTGGGTGCTTCCTATTCTATCAATTAAAACGAACCTTGGCCACTTATTTATCGCCTTTTTGTCGCGTCTTATTATATCAATCAGGACCGATTTGCTTATATTTGCAGGTTTTTTGACAGGTACGCCCAACCCGGTAAGAACCTTTCGAATTCTTTCGAGTCGTTTACTGTCACCTAGTCCAAGCTCAATTTCAATCATCCCCGCCGCGATAATACCGATTGCAACCGCCTCACCGTGCAGTAATTCAAACCCGCTTGCCCATTCTATCGCGTGGCCTATTGTGTGCCCATAGTTAAGCATCCGCCGCTGATTCTTTTCCGTCGGGTCCGCTTCAACCACCTGCGCCTTGATTCTGCAATTCTGATACGCGACCTGTTCCAAAATATCCGCCTGTCTGCGTAAAATCGCGTCGAGATTGCTTTCCAGAAACTCGAAGAATTTTTCATCCGCTATCAATGCGTGCTTCACCGATTCAACCAGCCCGGCCCTGTATTGCCTGTCGTCGAGCGTCTTCAGCGTCGCCACGTCGATATAAACAGCCGATGGATGCCAGAAAGCCCCGAAGGCATTTTTACTAAGCGACGAATCCACGCCGGTCTTACCCCCTATAGCAGAATCCGCCTGGGCAAGCGTCGTCGTCGGAATCTGAACCACCTTCACGCCCCTTTTGAATACCGCAGCCGCGAAGCCCGCTATGTCACCAACCACGCCGCCCCCCAGCGCAATCACAACCGTATCGCGAGCCAGATACGCATTCTCCATCGCCTCGATAATAGAAACGAGGATATTCATATTCTTTGACGATTCCCCCGGCGAAATAACGTATATGGGAATGTCCCTGCCGGAAAAGAGTTTGTCGAGATGCCCTGCCCTTGTAACGTTGGCATCGGTAATAATAAATCTGCTGGCGGAGCCGAACTGCGATTCTATCTTCGACCAGACAGAACCCAGAATATCGGTTCCTATTTCTATCTTGTATTCACCCGCCTTCTCCGCGGGTACTTTGACAGTTAATTCTTGCATACGATTCAATAACGTATAATTGATTTAACCTTATAACCGCTGAGTTTTTTAATCCCACCAAGCTCCGTTAGTTCAATCAAAAATGATATTCCCGTAACCTGTCCGCCAATCTTTTCTATCAGCTTGCACGCCCCCGCCATTGTCCCCCCCGTCGCAAGCAAATCATCGACCATCAGCACCTTTGCCCCGGCCGTTATGGCGTCGCGGTGAACCTCAAGGGTATCGGTCCCGTATTCGAGGTCGTATGTAGTACTCACGGTCTTAAAAGGCAGCTTTCCCTTTTTGCGAATTGGAACAAAGCCGGCGTTAAGCTTTTCAGCGACCGCAGAGCCAAAGATAAAACCGCGGGCCTCGACCGCCCCGACATACTGAATCCCCGCGCCGGCAAAATCCGCCGCCAGCGCGTTTATCGCGGCTTTAAACACCTTCGGCTCAGCCAGCAATGGCGTAATATCCCGAAACAAAATCCCCTTCTTCGGCCAATCCGCCACCTCACGAATATATTTTTTCAAATCCACTCTGTCCTTGCCCATAGTAACTCCACTATTTTTAATGCAGTTCTAAGGTTGAGCAACCCGGAAATAATTGATTTAGATTAGCAGCATTAGCCGCAAAAAACAAGAGGCATCGATGCCGAATATAGCCCCCTTATCATCTGGTTGGCAACTACATACCAGCTTACTTTTTTGCAAGAGCCGCAGATACCGCCTTTTTGATTTCGTTGCCTGTCAAGCCATCATCCATAATTTTGCCGTCAGGACCCACCAAAAATATCGATGGGATGCTATAAACACCATAATCCACTATTACGGTACCCTTCGACCCTTTGCCGATAAATACTTGCGTCCAGCGAATGTCGTTGCTCACGACAAACTTCTTCGCCGTCTCTCTGTCCGAATCCTCGCTTAAACTTATCATCACAAATCGCTTATCCTGACCGAACGCTTCATAGACCTTTTTGAGATTTGGCATCTCAGCAACACATGGGCCGCACCACGTCGCCCAGAAATCCAGCAGCACATATTTACCCCTGAAATCAGAAAGCTTCAGCGGTTTCCCATCGAGGGTCTCGACATTGAAATCTGGCGCCGCATCACCGAACTTAAAATTAACTGACGGTTTCAGAACAACTTCGCCCATATCAAATGGCTTATTATCACCACGCGATTTTGCCGGCGGAACAGCAATATAAACATTATCCAACATAGCGATTTTTTCGCCTTTTCGCTCAACGAAACCGTCCAACCTGTATTTTTCCCTCGGCTCAACCATCTCTCCGATGAAAGTCCCGTCAGAATGAAACTCAAAGTCGGCTCTTTCTGCAGACAGTTTAAGCCACTCTCTGCCCATGTCCGATTTATAAAAATCGAACCACCATTTTATTCTTTTTTCAGGAGTGTCAAACTCTTTTGGCATTTCAGGCCCTTCGAACTTAACGTGGAACTTACCGTACCAATTCACGCCAGGATTGAGACATCCGTAAAAAGTCGCATTACTATCAGCAGCCAGTATAAGAAAGGTAGAGAGGGACTGGCGGTCGGACATAAGGCCACTGTGACAAGACGCGATATTAATATCGGCAGCCAGTCCAGGAGCTAATTTCAGCCGGCCAACAACCGTCCTTCCCTGAGTTTTGATTTCCACGTTAGTAGTTTCACCCGGCTTTACCCAAATGGGAGGCACAAGAGTAATGGAACTCCGGGACGGGATTTTGCGGTTCTCCCACAGAATAATACCGACCGGCGGCACGTGCTCGAAAGTAAAACGTCCCTGCGAATCAGTCATTGCCTCTCCCTTTATCTGGACACAGCGACTTATATCCATCCTGTTCATATCTGCTGATAATCCCAGCGAATCTTCGTCCATTCTAAGCCAGAGGCGTTGATTAGCCCGCGGTTGCCCCCTGTTCGTTCTGATGCCCTCGATGCGTCCCCAGGGCTGCACAACAATTGTAGGATTGTTTACAAGGTCAAAACTATATGCCATACCGAACCCCTTGTCGTTGGCAATGACGAAGACAAGATTCTCTTTTCCCAGCTTGACCGCAAGCCGCCCTTCGGCATCGGTCAGCAGTCGTTCTCCATCACTCTTAATGGTTGTGCCTTTAAGGATGACATTTGAATCAGCGCCAACGCAGAAAACCGTCTCATTGGATATAGGCCTGCCGTCCGGAGTTTGCATCTTAATTGTTATCGCCGGCTTCGCTTCCACCTGTAAACCTGCAAGGGCTGCAATTTCATTCTCTGAAAGCGCACGATTATAAATGCGAACATCATCAATCAAACCGTGCCAGCAGCGCCCGGTCAACTCTATATTTTCGCCGATACAAACCGGGAAGTTATTGGTCGCAATAGGACCTGTCTGCCTTATTGAAACATCTAACACCCCATCAACATAGATTCTCATCCTTTTCCCGTCATAGACGCACGCGACGTGATGCCACTGGCCTGCGCTGACTTCGGTCATCCCGTTAAGATAGTCATTGGGGCTGACTCCGAAATGAAACACGTTTTTCACAAAACTCGTTGACATACGCCACGCAGTGTCGCCCTTGGTCACAATCCCCGTCCACTCCTGCGGAACGGAAGTTATATTGACCCACACCGAAATTGTTATCTGGTTTGTAATATCAAAAGCAGGTTCGTTGGCAATTTTTACGTAATCGCCCTTGCCGTTAAACTCGAGCGCCCCGCCGATTTTGCCTCCCTGCGGACGCCAGACGGGATTTCCGACCAGTGTCCCGTCATTGCCGTTGCCGGAACTGTCAACAGCAGTATTGCCTTCGGTTTCGTCAAACTTCCACCAGCCGATAAGATTGCCATCTTGTGCGGTCTGGAGCAATTTAATATTCTTATCTGACATGCCTGTCTCGGCAAAAACCGCAGGTGTCAAAAAAACACACACTATAAAAAACAGGATTCGTCTCATAAGATATCCCTTTCCCTTAAGTTGATGATGTTCTATTCGACATCTCCCATATTTCTCCGCCGTAGGCATGTTTTACCCACCTTCTTTGCAGCGGGCCGTATCTTCCGGCCTTAAAGCAGCAGTATATCGTTGAACTGGAAAAACGGACAAGGTTTATTTGTGAAAAAATGCCCCCTGACTTTCTCGCAATTAGAATATCATCGCGCAGCGGTTCTGTATTTGAAATCAGAAATGAAAAATTCTCTGCCTGCCCTGAGCAAGCGCAGCGCGTCGAAGGGTGGCTGATTAAAAATCAGTGTGATCTGTGTAATCTGTGGTTAATGTTAGAGCTCTTCCATAAACTCGTAGAGCTTTGTCAGCGCCTCGTGCTGAATCTGGCGTATTCGCTCGCGGGTCAAACCGAGCTTTTCGCCGATTTCCTTGAACCCCATTGGCGGATTGCCGTCAATCCCGTAATGCAGCCGGAGGACCTCCGCATCTCTCGGGTCCATCTGGCTCAAAAACCCAATCGCTTTGGCCTTTTCCTCATCCTCAACCATATCATCTTCCGGTTTATCCACGCTCTGGTTGCTTATGTTCGCGTCGAATATCTGGCTCTCCTCGCCTGCTTCTGGTTGCTGGTTGTCCTTGACCGAGCCGAGAATCTTTACGGTCTCGTCGATAATCCTGGCCTTTTTAACAGGCATATCCATCACGTCCGCCATTTCCTCGACGTTTGGCTTTCTGCCAAGTTTGTTCTCAACCTCCGTCATCGTATGACGCCACTGGTTAATCAGCCCAATCATATAACCAGGCACGTGAATGGGCCGAACATCCCCCAGTTGTGCGCTCTTTATGCCCTGCTTTATCCACCACGCCGCGTAAGTGCTGAATCGCGTCCCGCGATTCGGGTCAAAATAATCAACCGCCCTTATCAATCCGAGGTTGCCTTCCTCAATCAAATCGCCTAATGACATATTGCCCCTGTTGGAGTATTTCTTGGCGATGTTGACTACTAACCGAAGATTGCTGCGAACGAGCAGTTCTCGCGCCTCCGGGTCGTTATCTTCGGTAATCCGCAAAGCCAGCTCGTGTTCTTCCTGCGCTGAAAGCAGCGGCGCCTCGTCTATTTCCTGCAAGTAACCTTTTATTGTTACGTCAAAAGCCATATTTGCCTCCACCCTACACACTATCCGCTATACGCTATACGCTATACGAATATCGACACAGATTCCCCACCGGTTTACCTGAAAAATGACGCAATAATGCGTTTTATCAGAAAAACAAACCCCGCATTATCGGCCTGTCCTGAACAAACTTCCTCACCCACCTTACCCTCCCCGGAAATCTGCTTGCATAGTCCCGCGATAAGGGACCCATTTCCCAATCCGCAATCCCACCTTAATCATGCGCCCAGTTTTTGGGGAGTACTATAAGGCCCCTTTCTTACCAGTTCCAAAATAACAAAGTTTGCCTCTAATCTTCTTGCAAAAATGCCCTATTGGATGTAAAGTCAGAGAAAATTTGTCCAAACGAGAAATTAGAATTTCAAAAGTATGAATGTGTCATACGGTTGCAGTTTCAAAATAAAATGTGTTGCAGCTTGTTTCCTTAAGTTCTTTTAAAATAAGCATTTGGAGAGGTGACCGAGTGGCTGAAGGTAACGGTTTGCTAAACCGTCGTACGGGTAAAACCGTACCCCGGGTTCGAATCCCGGCCTCTCCGTTTTGGCTTTTGTAAGTTGAGCATAAATATAAGCTTACAAAAACTTCTTTTTCTGCCCTACTGTCCTTTCTCCAGAAATTGCTCTGCTGAAACTGTGTTTGGGCGTGGCTGGGGCTTGGCAAGGCCTGCCAATTGTATCACAGCACAACGGCTGCGGGCCATGCCAGCTTTCATTCATACGCCCTCTAGCCCGAAGTCCAACGACGATATGACGTACGTTCTGGTGGCTTGCTATCGGCCCTGCTATGAATATAGGTGAGTGTTAATAGACTGCGTGTCGGGTCGAAAAACAAGAAGCTTGACAGCTAAGGGTGTTTGCCCAGCATGTCATATCCATCAGGTTTCATTTTCAACATCTTGTCGTAAAAGACGCAACACAAACAGCACGCTCTTGGCACAATCACACAAAACACCACTATCAAAATCCCAGAGAGAAACGGCTAAATTTTCAAATGCTATTTGGAGTGCGGGTTGATTATCGCTCCAATGGTCAAATACTCTTCAAGGAAGTTGTTGTTGAACACCACAAATAACGTCTGAATTTGCAACGATAGTTGCAATATGCGACTGTTCAGTGTATATTAGAGAAATATGGAAAAAGAAGCGCAAACTGTCATCCTGGACTCAATAACAGAGGGTGTGTTTACAGTTGACCTGAACTGGGAGATTACTTTTTTCAATCAGGCCGCCGAAAAAATTACCAAGATTCCCAGACAACAGGCAATTGGACAATTGTGTAAGAACATTCTGAGGTCTGAACTATGTGAAAAGGACTGTGCACTTCAAAAAACGATAGAAACAGGCAAGCCCATCATAAACAAGCCGGTTCATATTGTTGACGCCAAAGGCAATCGAAAAGCTATTTCCATCACAACGGCTATTCTTAAAGATAAGCGAAGCAAAATAATCGGTGGAGTGGAAACCTTTCGGGATATGAGTCTGGTCGAGCAGCTTCGCAAAGAAATCCAGCAGGGATACTCTTTTGAAGACATCATCAGCCGAAACCATCAGGTGCAGAAACTTTTTTCCATCCTTCCCAATGTGGCCCAGAGTAATGCCACGGTGCTTATTACCGGAGAAACCGGGACTGGCAAGGAGCTTTTTGCCAGAGCAGTCCACAACATAGGTCCTCGAAAGAACAGGCCCTTTATTGCGGTTAACTGTGGTGCGCTTCCTGATACGTTACTTGAGTCGGAATTATTCGGCTATAAGGCCGGCGCTTTCACCGATGCGAAGAAAGACAAAGCGGGCCGGTTCGCGTTGGCCGAGGGCGGCACAATATTTCTGGATGAGATAACAGATATACCAATATCGGTGCAGGTCAAGTTGCTGCGTGTTCTTCAGGAAAAAACATACGAGCCGCTGGGAGGCACATTCTCTTGCAAGGCCGATGTGCGAGTAATTGCAGCAACAAACAAGGACATTGAAAAACTGGTAACACAGGATAAATTCCGCCGGGACCTGTATTATCGAATCAACATTGTCAAACTTGCCTTGCCCGCTCTCCGGGAACGAAGAGAAGATATCCCTTTGCTGATAGACCATTTTATCAGCCGCTTTAATCGCCTCCACAATAAAAACATCACCGGCGTGACAGATGAGGTATTGGCTATCCTTCTGGAATATGAATATCCCGGCAATATCCGTGAACTCGAAAATATCATCGAACACTGCTTTGTGCTCTGCCAGGCCGAGATAATACAAAGGGAATGCCTGCCGGCAATGTTTCAGAAGAAACAAATAGATGAATCTATTGGCTTGAATAAGGCGGTAACTCTCGAAGAGATGGAGAGGATATTCATAAAACAGGCGTTGCGGCAAAACAACGACAATCGAACTGCGGCTGCAAGGCAGCTCGGCATAAACAAAAGCACTCTCTTTCGCAAGATGAAAGGATTTGACATCAAATAAGATAAACTAGCTTTGTCCAGTAACCGGTTCGAAAAGAAAAGACTGTGAATAAGCCGCCCAGGGCGGGTCATATCTTGACATCATTACAGCAAAATCGTGGCAATTTGCAATTGTCGCGATGCAGCAAGTGTTGCAATATGCAACTATAAGCATTTCTTCTTTGCAAATAGTAAGCCCCTCCCATTTCTTCTAATTACTTGCAAAATAAAGACTTACCAAAGTGTATTTCTTTTCCACAAACCTTCCTGGTACAGAAGTTGCAAATATTGATTATTGAGACCGTTTATGAAGATAGCAATACCAGTTTGGCAGGACAGTATTTCGGGCGTATTCGATTTCGCCGACAAGTTGTCATTGGCGGAGATTGAAGGGCAGACAGAAAACAATCGTCTCGAAATACCACTGCCCAATGAACCAATGCCTCAAAAAGCCAGTCGGCTAAAAGAGCTTGATGTTGATGTGCTCATTTGCGGTGCGATTTCAAAATCCCTCGCTTTTTTGATTATTGGCTCAGGTATAAAAATTATTCCTTTTGTAAGCGGGCAGATTGATGAAGTACTAAGCGCTTACGCAAGCGGCCAGTTGACAGAGATGCGGTTTCTAATGCCGGGATGCCGCATAGGTACAAGGAAAGGTTTTGTTAAAGGCGGCCATCGTTGCAGATGGCATGGCGGCCTATAACGGTAGCGTATCAAGAATAAGTTGCCGGGTTATGCAAATGTGTGACTGACGGGGACGGAGTCTAGTTCAAAGCAATATTGAATATTTAGGGGCAAAAAATGAAGATAGCAGTAACTTCACAAGGTAACGAGCTTTCAAGTTTGGTTGACCCGAGATTCGGCAGAGCGAAATGGATTATTCTTTACGATACTGATAGTGGTCAGCATGAAGCTCACGACAACGTATTAAATCTCAATGCCGCACAAGGGGCTGGTATTCAGACCGCGAAGAATATCGCTAACATGGGAGCTGAAGCGGTAATTACAGCCAATGTCGGGCCGAACGCATGCAAGACACTTAATGCCGCGGGTGTAAAAATATTTATTGCCGGACAGCAGGCGGTTCAGGACGCGATTGATTCATTCAAGGGGGGAACATTAAAAGAAGTAAGCCAGGCAAGTGTTGAAGGTCACTGGGCATAGATTTAAACCGGGCGGGAAATCGGACAGCCCTGCAATCGGATAAGTTGTCCGAAATGTGGGACAAAAATGACAAGGGAATAACATTTTTTGAAATGATGTCGTCACCCTTTTGAAGAATTGGCTGTTTTGAAACCAAAGAGAAGCAGCAAATAATATTTTTTTGAAAGGAGATTTACTATGCCAGGTGGAGATAGAACAGGCCCTGTTGGAATGGGACCAATGACAGGCAGGGTCACGGGTTTTTGCGCGGGTTATCCGGCACCAGGTTATATGAATCCTGTTAGCGGACGCGGCTTTTTGGGTTGCGGCAGGGGCTTTGGTGGCCGAGGCGGCGGTCGCGGCCGGAGAAATAGGTTTTTTGCAACGGGGCTGCCCGGCTGGGCAAGAGCCGGCTTCGATTATCCGGCCGGTTTCGCAAGCGTTGCGCCTACCGCAGAACGGCAGCGTGAAGCACTAAAACAGCAAGCTCAGTATTTACAGAATTCCCTTGACGCGATTAACAAACACATCGGCGAACTGGAGAAGGAAAAGTCAGAGTAATTAAAACATGTCTGAGCAAGAGAACGTAATATTTACTTTGAGCGTCACTTAATTTTGTTTGGAAAGGTTTATGCGTGGCTAAAAGGATTGTTATTGTAGGTGGTGTAGCAGGCGGGGCCTCGGCGGCGGCAAGATTACGACGTCTTGATGAAAGTGCAGAGATAATACTGTTTGAAAGAGGAAAATACATCTCATTTGCCAATTGCGGCCTGCCTTATTACATAGGCCAAGTCATCAAAAAGCGGGATGACTTGCTCGTTCAAACCCCAGAGAGATTTAAGGCAAGATTTAACATCGATGTCAGAGTCGGCAGTGAAGTGATAGAAATTGACCGCAAACGTAAAGAGGTCAAGGTTAAGGACCTTTCCGCCGACGCCATCTATATTGAGAAGTATGACAAGTTGATACTGTCTCCCGGAGCAGAACCGGCAAAACCGCCTATACCGGGGATAAATTCGCCACGCATATTCACCCTGCGAAACATACCCGACGCAGATACCATCGACGATTTCATAACAAAGCAGCAACCTAAACGGGCTGTAGTTGTTGGCGGCGGATATATCGGGCTCGAGATGGCCGAAAATTTTCGCAAGCGAGGGATGCTGGTAGCCATTGTGGAAATGCTCGACCAAGTAATGCCCACGCTGGATAAAGAGATGGCCAATCTTCTGCATGAGCATCTGCACAATCAGAACATTGCACTTTGGCTAAGTGACGCAGTGACGGGTTTTCGTGAAAGTGATTCAAAATTGTTTGCTACTTTGAAATCAGGAATGGAGCTTGCCTGCGATATGGCAGTGTTGGCAATTGGGGTAAGGCCGGAGACCACACTGGCGAAAAAAGCAGACATGGAAATCGGCAGCACAGGAGGAATAAAGGTTAACGAAAATCTACAGACATCCGACCCGGATATTTACGCCATTGGTGACGCAATTGAAGTTCAACACTCTGTGCTAAAAAGGCCCGCTCTGATACCTCTGGCAGGTCCTGCAAACAGGCAAGGAAGGATTGTAGCCGACAATATATGCGGCAGAAATGTTAAATACAAAGGCACCCAAGGGACAGCAATACTTAAGGTTTTTGAGCTGACAGTTGCTATGACTGGCGCAACAGAAAAGGAGTTGAAAAAAGCAGGTGTAGTTTACGAAAAAGTATATTTACATCCTGCCAACCATGTTGGCTATTACCCCGGCGCTCAACAGATGCATATAAAAGTCATTTTTAACAGGCCTGAAGGCAGAGTGCTCGGCGTTCAAATTGTCGGCAAGGATGGGGTTGATAAGAGAATAGATATATTTGCTGTTGCCATTGGTACAGGTATGACCGTTTTTGATTTACAGGAACTCGAACTTGCTTACGCACCTCCGTACGGCAGCGGCAAAGACCCGGTAAACATGGCCGGTTACGCAGCAGCCAACATACTGGATGGCACCGCAACTATAGAGCATTTTGAAGAATTAGAAAAAAGCTCATTAATAGTTGATGTCCGCACAGATTCGGAATTTTCGGGCGGGAATGTGCCAGGAGCAATACATATACCGGTTGACCAAATGCGAGACAGATGGAATGAATTACCCAAAGATAAAACCATCAACTTATATTGCTCCGTAGGTATTAGAAGTTATATCGCCTCAAGATTTTTAAGGCAAAAAGGCATTGATGCCAAAAGCATATCGGGCGGTTACTCAACTTATGTGGCAAGAACCAGTGAAAAACTTCTTGAGGGACGGACCGCCCAGCAGCTTAGGGATGAATTCTGCACAGGACTTTAACGGTAAAATCTGGAAGATGAATGTGAACTGATGACATAGAACGGATATATGATGGATAACGAAATACTGGAAAATCACAAAAGGTATCTTGAAAGAAAAAAGCGTTATAAAGGTTTTGGCTACGACATAGATAAGGAAAGGTATTTTATATTAGAAAAGGCAAAGCCTCTCTACGGGAAAATTCTGGAAGCCGGAACCGGTAAAGGGTATTTTTCGCTTACCTTGGCAAAACAGGGATATTCGTTTGTTTCCTTTGATATTTCACAGGAGGAGCTGCATTTCGCAAAACTTAATTTGGCTTATTATGGCGTTGATAAAAACGTATGCGTTAAGGTTGAAAATGCAGAACACACGAGTTTTGCAGACGCCAGTTTCGATGTCATAGTTGCAGTCAATACTCTCCATCATCTGCGCAATCCTTACCAGGTAATAGACGAATTAACCCGGCTGCTTTCTCAAAAAGGCAAACTCATCTTGAGTGATTTCACAGAAAAGGGTTTCAAAATTATGGATAAAATCCACAACACCGAAGGCAAAACGCATGAAGTAAGCAAAACGACACTTTTAGACATCGAATCATATCTTGTTAAAAAAGGGTTCTCAATTAGAAAGGAAGAGAGCGCGTGTCAAAGTATCCTTATAGCTGAAAAGGAAATCGTATAAGGCCTATGAGAATGGTGATTTCAGGCCGGAAAAGCGATATAGACAAAACAATCAGGAACCCTTTGCATTTGGAAATATATCCGGGTAGTCAAGTGCTGCGTCAAGTGGCACACCCTGTGGAGGTATTTGATAGCGACATATTGTTACTTGCGAGCCAAATGTTAGATTTCATGCGAAAGAACGGCGGTATTGGTCTGGCGGCGCCGCAAATCGGGCTTTCACGCCGCATTATAGTAGTCGGATTTACCAACCAGAGTGTTTGTGTTGTTAATCCGCAGATAACTTTGGCTCCTGATTGTGACTGGATGAAGGAAGGATGTCTTAGTTTGCCGGGAAAGATTATGAATATCAAACGGCATAAAAATGTCGAAGTGCAGAGATTTGACATTACAGGCAAGTCCTTAAGCTTTACCGCATCGGATCTTTTGGCAAGGGTTTTCCAGCATGAGATAGACCATCTCAACGGGAAGCTGATATGCGATTATGTGCCCCAAAGCGAGGAGGTAGTATAATGTCTCGAAATACGGCGAATTTTATTTTGGATTTGGTGTCGTTTTTGAATTTGCTGGGGCTTGTTTTTACCGGTTACATAATGAAATATGTATTGCCGCCCGGCACTGGCGGCACGGGTAGCATTCTCAACGGTGGGTCTGGACGAGGAATACGCGTAAAAGAATTATGGTCGATGACACGTCACGAATGGGGTGACATTCATTTTTATTTAGCGATAGTATTTATTGCTCTGATGATAATCCATATCATCCTGCACTGGAAGTGGATTAATTATTATGTGAAATCGGTCTTTAATGAACAGCCGTCCAGTAATTAAGTGGTTCGATGAAATAGATAGGATATACGAAGGTCTATGATTATTTCAGTTGCAAGCGGCAAAGGCGGGACAGGCAAGACCACTATATCAACAAATCTTGCTCTCTCTCTTGCAAGAACCGGACAACAGGTTCAATACATTGACTGCGACGTTGAAGAGCCCAATGGCCATATTTTCCTGAAACCTGTTATAGACAGCACTGAGGATGTTACTGTCGGTGTGCCTGAAGTCGATTTGGAAAAGTGTACCGGCTGCGGGAAATGCGGCCAGCTTTGCCAGTATAGTGCAATCCTCAGTGTGAAAGATTCCGTTCTTGTTTTTGAGCAGTTATGCCATTCCTGCGGCGGATGTATGGCAATCTGTCCGGCAAATGCCATCGTGGAGAAACAGCGGAAGATTGGAATCGCTGAATTCGGCAGCTCAAATGGAATAGCTTTTGGTCAAGGCAAGCTGGACATCGGGGCAATACAAAGTCCGGCGGTGATACGGTATGTTAAAAGAAAAATCAAAAACAACAGCATAGTTGTGCTTGATGCGCCCCCCGGCACGTCGTGCCCCGTCATAGAAGCCGTCAAAGGAAGTGATTTTGTCCTGCTTGTTACAGAACCAACTCCATTTGGCCTCAATGACCTTGAACTGGCGATTGGGGTGGTAAGAGAACTGAAGCTGCCATTTGCTGTGGCAATAAACAGAAGCGACATCGGCGATGATGCAGTAGTGCGGTACTGTCAGCAGGAAAATATTGAAGTGCTTATTCAAATACCAAATGACAGAAAAATTGCCGAAAGCTATTCACGAGGTGTGATGATAGTAGAAGCCATGCCTGATTATAAACAGAAGTTTTTGAAATTATATGAAGATATAAAAAAGCTGGGAAAAGGTAAATGAAACACGATCCTGATTTCATGGAGAAAATAACCAGGGACATAGAAGCACGCAAAGCTGCCGGCAGAATTCTTAATGTTAGTGAATCGGCAGATGTGAATGAGTTAAAGAAAGCTTATAGAAAAGCCGCCACTAAATATCATCCGGACCACAATAGCAATACCCTTGAAGCAAATAAGAGATTCGTCCTTATTAAATGTGCTTATGAGCTGTTAGCTTTTGATAAACCATGTGAGAAAATACTGGAAGAAATTAACTCATGGCCAGATGTGCCGGAGGATGGCAAATATAGACTTGAGAACCCCTGGGGGCATTTTTTGTGGTGGAGAGAGAAGTTTTTCGAATCAGACGAGAAAAATGAAAAAAGAAAGAGCGGTAAAGCGGGTTCTTGTGTTTAGCAAACGTCAGGAACGCAAAGGAAATTTGGTGTTATGAAGGAATTAGTCGTAATAAGCGGTAAAGGCGGGACGGGTAAAACCAGCATTGCGGCAGCATTTGCATCATTGGCGCAAAAAGCCGTGGTTGCGGATTGCGACGTGGATGCCGCTGACCTTCATCTGGTCCTGTCGCCGACTATAAGGCAGCAGTCCGATTTTTCAGGCGGCAAAAAGGCATCTATTAATACCGACAAATGCGTTGGTTGCGGCAAGTGTGCCGCCTTGTGCAGATTTGAAGCTATACATCTTAATGGTCAGGCAAATGACATTGTAAAAAAGACTTACACTGTGAATCCCTTTTCCTGTGAGGGCTGTAAGGTATGCGTGGAGTTCTGTCCTGTAAACGCGATTTCATTCGAGCCAGCCATCAATGGGAAATGGTTTATCTCCGATACTCGTTTCGGGCCTATGGTCCACGCTAAACTGGGAATCGCAGAAGAAAACAGCGGCAAGCTGGTTACCCTGATAAGGCAAAAGGCCAAAGAAATTGCTGCAGAGCAGAAACTCGATTATCTCATTGTTGATGGTTCGCCGGGTATCGGCTGTCCGGTTATCGCTTCCATAACAGGTGCAGATTTAGTGCTGGTAGTGACCGAACCAACGTTATCGGGCAAACACGACTTAGAAAGAGTGGCCGAGCTTACAAAAAATTTCGGAATCAAAACAATGGTTTGTATCAACAAATATGACATCAATCCGCAAATGAGTGACCTTATAAGCGAAGATGCAGGAAAAAGAGGTCTAAAAGTGATTGGGACCATACCTTATAATGAGGTTTTTACGAAGGCCCAGATAATGAAGGCGACGGTGATTGAATACACCAGCGGCGATATAGCGGAAAAAGTAAAAGCATTGTGGAGAGAGGTCGTTTATGCTCTCGGCTGACGTTAAGCGCACTTTGGAACAAAGACAAGTATCACAATTGTATACCTGCGATTAGCACTTTAAAGGAAATTCAATATGGAAAAGCAGCCATTGGAAACAGAACAGGATTTTAAAAAACAGATGGAAATCGAACAGCAGCAGATTCGTCTGCGAATGGGCCGTATCAAGCATAAAATACTTGTGCTTTCAGGCAAAGGTGGTGTTGGAAAAAGCACAGTTGCGGTTAACCTCGCAGCTTCGCTGGCGATTAATAACAAAAAGGTTGGCCTTCTAGATATAGATATCCACGGGCCAAGCATACCTAAGATTCTTAATCTCGAAGATAAGAAGCTTGTCGCTTTCGACGATACCATAATGCCCGTGCCGGTTTCAGCTAATCTGGCTGTTATGTCAATCGGATTTATGCTGAAGGATCAAGACGACCCCGTTATATGGCGAGGCCCGATGAAATATCAGGTGATAAAACAATTCCTCAGGGATGTCGAATGGTCCAATCTGGATTATCTGATAGTGGATTCTCCTCCCGGCACCGGCGATGAGCCGCTTTCGATTGCCCAGCTTATTGAAAAACCGGACGGCGCAATCATTGTTACAACTCCTCAGCAGCTTGCAATTACAGACGTCAGAAAAGCAGTATCGTTCTGTCGGCAGCTTGATATACCGGTTATCGGCGTGATTGAGAATATGAGCGGCTTTGTCTGTCCCCAATGCGGGCACAATACGGATATATTCAAATCTGGCGGTGGCGAAGATATGGCAATCGAGATGAATGTTCCGTTCCTGGGGAGAATTCCAATCGACCCGCAGATAGTAAGCGCCTGTGATTCAGGAGAACCATACATTCAGCGATACAGCCAGAGCCAGGCCGCCAAAGCTTTCAATGAAGCAATTAAGCCCATCTTGGCGCTTGATAAAAGTGTATTTGAAAAAACCAATTCATTTCAGAAAGGAGACCATAAAATGCGAGTAGCTATTCCAGTAAATGACGGCAAGTTGTGCCAGCATTTCGGCCATTGTGAAACCTTTGCGGTCATTGACACGGAGGGTGACGCGACTAAGCCATTTAAACGGCAGGATGTTACGCCGCCGCCGCATGAACCGGGTGTATTGCCAAAATGGCTTCACGAGATGGGGGTGAACGTCATTATCGCCGGCGGTATGGGACAGCGTGCCAAGCAGCTATTTGACCAGAATCAGATTGAAGTGGTCATAGGTGCTCCCGTTGATACGCCTGAGAATCTTGTCTCGGCTTATCTCAACAAGACCCTCCAAACTGGCGATAACACCTGCGACCATTAAACAGGCGTTTTCGTTGCTGCTTCGATTCTTCATAAGGTGATTATGGACTACGTTTTTAGAAGTGTTAGGTGAATTTGTATGATAATTGATGCGAACCAGAAGAGACTTGAAAATATATGCAATCGCGTCCATGACAAATGCGTTGTGTGCGGCTCGTCAAATCCGAGTGGGTTACACTTAAAGTTTGAAATAGCCGACGACGGAAGCATCAGAGCAAGGTTTCGATGCGATGCAAGTTTTGAAGGGTATTCCGGTTCGCTGCACGGGGGCGTGATAATGTCCGTCTTTGACGGAGCAATGGGACACTGTATTTTTGCCCGTGGACAGACGGCGGTAACCGTTGAGATGACGACCAGATTTCGTCATCCTGTCCTGACGGGACAAGAAGCGACAGTGTCAGCCCATATCACGAGGTCTTCACCTCCCTTGTACCTGTTGGAGGCGGAAATCATACAGGAAGGCGTCGTCAAAGCAACGGCTGAAGGCAAATTCTACAACCAGCCGAAACTTGCCGACGAGATGGAGCAGGGTTAATGGGTTGTGACATTCGTATAACAGTTCTAATTGACAATAAAACATCAAGACCTGACTTGAATGCAGAACATGGTTTGTCACTATGGATTGAATACAGAGAAAAACGAATTCTCTTTGATGCCGGCCAGAGCGACACCCTGATTAGAAATGCAGAAAAACTGGGTATCAATTTAGCTCAGACAGATGCAATCGTCCTGAGTCACGGCCATTATGACCACACCGGAGGCCTTAAAGCCGTTCTCGATTTTGCCCCCAAAGCGAAGATTTATTTGCACCCTGCGGCAATCGAAACAAATTTCAGTCGCAAAACCACAGGGATAAAATCGATTGGCATTTCTGATTCTGCAAAAAAAGCCATTCAAGGCCGTAATGTCATCTGGACAGTAACGCCTGCCTGGTTATTCCCCGGAATGGCAGTGACCGGACAAGTGCCGCGTATAAATAACTTTGAAGATGTCGGAGGAGCTTTTTTTATCGATGAAAAATGCCAAAAAGCCGATGAATTGTTGGATGATCAGGCATTGTTTATCGAATCGGCAAGGGGATTGATTGTCGTTCTTGGCTGTGCCCACGCGGGAGTGGTCAATATTCTGAATTATGTGGCAGAGTTAACAAGTCAATCTCATGTCTTCGCCATTATAGGCGGGACACATCTTCTGAGTGCCTCATCAGAGAGAATAGAACATACAATTAAAGCGATCAAAGGATACAATGTGCAACAGGTCTGCTTGGCTCATTGCACCGGCAGTGAAGCTGTAGCGAAATTCCGTGACATCTTCAAAGGACGGTGTGTTGAATGTGCTGTGGGAAAACATTTTGAATTTTATTAAAATGACTGAATAAATGAAAACCAGCGGATTTGCTTTTGTATGTAGGGCATGTCCTTGAGCAAAAGAGAAATCAACATATATTTGATAATTTCAAAAGGCGTTCAAACAAGTCCTATACTGAATTAAGTGAGGATAAAAAGGGCTATGAAAGAAATTATAATGCGACCTATAGGCATTATTCGTTCACCGTACAAACAAACGCGAGACATGCCAATTCAGGGCGTTTTCAAGCCGGAAGTCAAGGCACACATCGAACTGAAAGCCAAATATGCCCCCGGTCTTAAGGACCTGGAGAGCTTCAGCCATGCAATTGTGATCTATTACTTTCACAAATCCCAAAAAGAAGAGGTTGTTTGCCGACCATTTCTGGAAGATAAAGAACATGGCATATTTGCCATAAGAAGTCCTCATCGGCCAAATCATATCGGCCTGTCTGTGGTTAGAATTGAAAGCATAAAAAATAACAAATTATACTTCAATGAAGTTGACGTTTTAGATGGCACACCTGTATTGGACATAAAGCCATATATTAAACATTTTGACGTCCGAGATAAAATTGTTTCAGGCTGGATAGATAAGCACTTCCGGAATACTGACAAGCCTGATAGAACTATTTTGAAGTAACTTAATACACAACGAAAAAAGGAGACAGTAGTATGGCGCAATTACCAGACGCAGTTAAGAAAGCGATAGCTAAACAGGATGCCTTTCCCGTGGCAACATGCAATCAGGATTGCATTCCAAATGTCGTGTACATCGGGTATTTGAAGGTTATCGATGACCAAACGGTTCTTATCGCAGACAACTACCTTAAAAAAACCCGTGACAATATTTTGAGTAACGGCAAGATAGCTTTTGTTGTGCGTGATGAGGAAAAAGGCTCTTTTCAGATAAAAGGCACTGCCGAAAGGTTAACAAAAGGAGCTATGTTTGATGAAGTCCAAAAATGGGCATCCGAAAAATTACCGAGAGTTGCTGCTGTCGTAATGCATGTAGAGGAAATATACAACGGAGCAGAAATTATTCACTGACAATCACAATTCATGCACATCAATTGACCTTCCCCCAAAAACTGTGCCGATTACAGGCAATTTTGTTCGTTGCGGTAAAGCATTTTGTTAAATTGAATCGGAGATTGAAATGGAAAATCTTGTTCCAACAAAGGTTTTCTTGACAAAGGGTGTGGGCAGGCACAAATACCAATTAAAGTCATTTGAAGAGGCATTAAGGCAGGCGGGAGTTGCACAGCAGAATCTTGTTCAGGTTTCATCGATACTGCCGCCGCGGTGCAAAATCATCAGTCGTGACAGCGGTTTAAAGAGATTTATGCCGGGGCAGGTATCTTACTGCGTAATGGCGCGTTCGGATACAAATGAACATGGACGTTTGATTGCTTCTTCAATAGGTATCGCTGTTCCCAAAGACCGCAACAACTGGGGATACATCAGCGAAGTCCACGGCCAGGGAATGAACGAAAAAGAAGCCGGTGACATGTCAGAGGATTTGGCCGCCGATATGCTCGGTACAACTCTTGGACTTGAAGTTGACCCTGATAAAGCGTGGTCTGAAAAAGAACAGGTATATAAAGCAAGCGGCCTGATTATCAGAACCTCCAATATTACGCAGGCAGCCAGAGGTCAAAAGGGGCTCTGGACAACAACTGTTGCTATCGTAATGTTTTTGTTTGACTGATATGCCTGGATAAAGAGCAATGAACTTTTATAAACACGCCGTAAAAACATAACAATGGGAAACTTGCTGGACCGGATAAGCGGGAAATCGGAAGTCAAATTTGAGGAATACGAAGGAACCGATGCGGTTGTGCATACGGTTGAGAAACACCCGGATAGAACTTTTAAGGTTACTTGGCCGGGGAAGATAATTACCGGGGTCCCGGCTGATGAAGTTATTCGGTTCATACGGGAAGAGTTGCCCGGCTATTATGATTATTACATAAAGATAAAAACCTATGTGGACAGGCACAATATCCCTCAGGCAGAAATAGAAATCCAGGGGACAATTGGTATAAGAGGAAAGCCCGGCAGGTATAATCCGTTTGATACAAGGTTTTTCATCAAAACCGAAGGAAAACAAAAACAGTTAACGGATAAATCTGAATTCTGATCCACTATAAAGAAAGCGCGGGAAAATGACCCCGAAAGATGTCGGCAGAAATAACTGTATATTCGGCCCGGTTCCATCCAGAAGATTAGGCCGTTCACTTGGGATTGATTTGGTGCCGTTTAAGACGTGCACGTATGATTGCATTTATTGTCAACTCGGAAGAACAACGAACAAAACAACACAAAGGAAGGAGTGGGTGCCAACCGACAACGTTATCAACCAGCTCTCAGGCAAACTTGGCTCTAACCCCGATTATATAACTCTGTCTGGCTCGGGCGAACCCACATTGTTCTCACGCATTGAGGAGCTGATTTCCAGAATAAAAAGTGTTACCGATATTCCAGTAGCCGTGCTTACAAACGGGTCGCTGTTGTGGTTGCCGCAGGTCAGAAAGGCCCTCAAAGCCGCCGATTTGGTCATCCCTTCACTCGACGCAGGAAATGACCGTATGTTTCAGTATGTCAATAGACCTCATCCGGATATTTCGTTCACAAAGATGCTGGAGGGGTTAATTAAGTTTCGCGAGGAATATGACGGCCAATACTGGCTTGAAGTATTTCCGTTGGCAGGCATAACCACCACTGAAATGGAAGTTGACGAGCTAAAGACCTGTATAAACTCCATAAGACCAGACAAAGTGCAGACAAATACTGTAAGCCGGCCGCCCGCTGAAAGCTTTGCCGAGCCGGTCCCCCGGAAACAGTTGGAGACCATAACCAGGAAGCTGTACGACAAAGCAGAGGTTATTGCTGACTACCGAGGGGTGCATAAAGCAGAATATTTCTCGGCTAAGTGTGATGATGTATTGACGCTTCTGGAGCGTCGCCCCTGTTCTGTTGAGGATATCGCATCAGGCCTTGGTCTTCATAGAAATGAGGTTGTAAAGTACTTAGAACAATTAAGCACCGAAGGCAAAATCATAGCAAAGCCGTTTAAAAACAAACTATACTATTGCAAATAATTTGCAATAGTTAACACTTAATCTGACACTTCTGTTGTGATATTAACCATAGCCGGCACAGCAAAACACAGGCCACGACAAAGCTGGAGCTTAGCTGTGCCAGCGGCGACCCCACCTGATGGGCGGGGTAAATAAGTGTCAATGATGACCACGGAAGAAAAAGTTATCAAAAACAAAGTCGGCCTGCTCAAACTGGCCAAGGAACTTGCAACGTCAAAGCAGGGCGAATTTGGCTAAATCTGGAATTAGCAAAAAAACTTAAGCACTGTTTAGAATATATTTTAGTCCACGAAATGTTGATTATCTTGGAACATCATCACAATGACCATTTTATCGCATATTTAAACGAATTCTTGCCGCAGTGGCGATCGTACAAAGAGGAGTTGAACCGCTTTCCGATTAGCCATGCTGATTGGCATTATTAAATTAGTCAGCTTGACAGTATAGTTACCCAGCCGATGAAACGAGCTTTAGCACAGGCGTATTATTATCGTCCAGCTTATTCACTGCGTTCCGGTTCGACCATGGCACGATATGGCCGTAAACGTCAACGGTTGTCTGAATCGACGCGTGGCCCATTTGCTCTTTTACATAGTGTAGCGATTCACCCTGCTGGAGTAACAAGCTGGCAAAGGTATGCCTTATGTCGTGAAACCTTATATGCGGTACGTTCGCCTCTTTGAGATACTTGTAGAATTTGCTTCGCCGGAAATTATCCAAATCCGCGGGGCTGCCATCCGGCTCTGCGAAAACCAGTCGGACGTTATCGTCTGAAGCAAATTGACTGGGCAACTTGGTTATCGGAAGCTTGCCCCCCTGCTCTCGTAATCGGGCCGACTGATACCCTAAAAGGCTCTGCTTAAGCTGCCCACTCATATCAACGTAACGGTGTTTACGGTTTTTCGGCGTGCTAAAAAGGCCGTGGCTGTACGACCGCCTGACCTGAATCATATTGGCGTCGAAATTTATATCCTCCCAGGCCAAGCCCGCTAATTCGCCCATACGCAGACCTGTACGGAAAGCGGCGAGCAACACCGGGTAATGCTGCGGATATTTCTGGAGGACAAGACCCAGCAACGTCGAAACCTCCTCTTTACTTAACACGGCGATACACTTTTTGCGTTCCGGCAGTCTGATGTATTTGCAGACCCTAGTAGCAGGGTTCGCCTGCACGACTTCCTCTTCAATCGCAAGGTTGTAAATTCCGCTGATGAGATTTTTCATATTGATGACAGAATTGGTTTTGAGACCCCCGCTCAGCTTTTCCAAAAGTAACGCCTTCACGTCTGCCCGTTTAATGTCGCATAGCCTCCGCTCACCCCAGACCGGCAGCAGGTGGTTCTTCAAAATACATTCATAGCCCCGCCAAGTATTTATTTTAGTTGTGACCTTGGCATATGATTCGATGTAATGTTTGGCGTACTGGTCGAATCGCGGGCTGTTTTCTCTGGGGTCATCAATCTTGAATTCTCCGGCCAGCAGCTTCTTGCGGATTTTGCCAGCCAGCGATTCGGCGAGTTTCTTATCGCCCACCTTTTTGGATTTGATACGGTTGCTCTGGTGGATGAATACATACCACGGATTGCCCTTACCTTTTTCCTTTTGCCTTACGGTGACACCCATTTTGTTATCTCCTTCCAGTTCAGGTTGCCTTCCACCTCATTTTTAACAAATTCCGAACCGGATTGCAAAAAATATTTAGCTATATATTATCCATTTTTGTCTTATCTTCTACAACTGCCTGAATTTAACGCTAAAAAATAATTTATTCGACAGTGACAATAAGGCCGGGTATGCAAGCCCGCAACAAGCGCACGTACAAGAAGCACACCGCAAGTTGATTTCGTTATATAAGTTACGGTATTGTGGGGCTGCTTCGGAAACCGTCGTAATATCCGCCAGCCCCCCATTATTCCATTCAAAACGACGCTCTTTTCGGCTCAGGGCAAGCCCCGCCGCCATTCTGGGAGAACAGCAGCAGCGGCCTCTCCGTTTCTCATATCTATCGAGGAAATTCTTATTTTTCACCTTCCGTTGGCTCTCTGTTTTGTTCATCGTGTTCGCGTCCTAAACGTGGGTATTTCTAAGGAACAGATTAGATAATCATTGTCATTTAATCCTAACGGTGCCTTGGGGGACACACCTCGTTTTTTCGCTGAAGGAGCAGCGGCATTGATTATTTTTACCTTTCACTTCGCACCGGCTTTTCTGGAGAAAAAAACACGCCCGACCAGCAACGACCAGTAAACCAGCTATTTTAGTAAACTCCCTTAAGGAGGCTTCTTTAGGGTAGTTTTTCTTTTTTGCTGGTCTGCTGGACTTTGCTGGTCGCCGGTGAACAATCATTTCAGCCCAATCCCCCGCCAGCAGCGAAGCCGCTGATTCAAAAATCCCTTTCTGTCCTCGACACAGCCACGCTCTCTTAGCCGCTCGTTAAACTTCCGCTGGCCTAACGGGTACTTTTGGCCGTTCTCACGGCAAAACCGGTCATAGGCCTCACGCAACTGGACAACAAAGGCCGTGTACTGCTGACCAAACTGACAGCACTCTTCAAAAAATTCCTTAAGAGGGTCCATGTCCAGTTTGTATTTTTCCGTAGCCGCCTTTATCTTCGCAGGCACTTTCAGGCCGTCTTGCTGCCACTTTAAACACCCCTCAACCGCCCAAGCCAGAATTGTCGGCCCTGCAATCTTTGGATTTTTCAGCATCGCCTTGATTTTAGGGTCACGTTCCTTTTCCGGTATAACGTGTTCAAAGGGAATCCTTAAAATTCTGCGCCACATTGCCGCATCCAAATCATTTACGTGTGGGGCGTGATTTGCGGCCAGCCAAAGTTTAAACTGCGGCTCGAATTCAAACCCTTCTTTGTAAAGATGCCTGGCCCTGAACCGGTCTCCGCCTGTGAGCGTTTTGACAAGTCCTTCAGCCAAGTTTTTTCCTTCTTCAACCTCAATGCTCACGACCATTCTTGCCCCGCACATTTGGGCTATATCACTGCGAGGCCCTCCTACGCTGCTACGCTTTAAGAAACTTTCGAAATCTGCCGTGTGACTGTAATCACCAAGCGTCGATTTAATCGCCTCCAGAAAAGTACTTTTACCGGTTGCCGTACCGCCATGAACGAAAAATAATTTTTCTTCACGAGTATCGCCGGTCAAACTGTAACCGACCGCTCGTTGCAGAAACTCTATTAGTTCGTTATCGTCGTCGCACGCTGTTTTCAAAAAATCCTGCCACAAATCAAAATCCGTCTCGCCGGTGTAAAGTGTCGGACAAAGGCGTGTTATCAAGTCCTCCTGTTTATGTTCTCTTATTTCTCCTGTCTTCAGGTCGATTGTGCCAGACAGGCAGTTTAACAGCCACGGGTTGCGGTCATAGTCCGCTGTATTTGTAGTCACAAGAGGCGAGCTACGGGCAAGCGAAAGCATTTCTCGTATTGCTATTGCCTGTTCCGAATGCAGTGCCCATTTCAGTACTTTTTCCTTGTCGTTTTTGTCGATGGGCAAATCGGCTTCTTCGCGTATACTCCGGGCACGTTTCAAAGCTCGCTGGTAGAGATATGCCTCGGCACCCTCTGTTATCCACCTTGTGGCGTCCCAGAAAAGCCATTTCCCGCTGTCCCAGTTGTATTTGAATACCCAGCCGTATAAATCAACAAACCGATTTGCGTTACCAGAATCCGATAGCTCGAATGGTGTACCAAGACGGCCTGATGTATTTTCTTGTAGCCATTCACTTACTCGCCCCTTATTTTTTGCGTCCCGTTCGTCCTCATTTTGGACGGGCGTGCCAAG
The DNA here is from genome assembly GCA_003170415.1 of Phycisphaerales bacterium. Classification (GTDB taxonomy): domain Bacteria; phylum Planctomycetota; class Phycisphaerae; order Sedimentisphaerales; family Anaerobacaceae; genus Fen-1362. The sequence continues at coordinate 100,718 of PMZJ01000024.1, forward strand.
GCCTTCCAGATTTTCAAATATCTGTATCTCTTGCTTTTCGGTTTTTGTCTTCTCCGTTACAAATTTAACTTTTACTTTTGGTTTTTTTTGCATTATTGCTCTCCTTTAATTTAGCTGTTATGGATTGGACTATCGCTTTTGTGTCGATGGTTTTAACGCGAAATTGCTCAACCCATTTCGTTACCTCGGCCCAGTGGAAAATCAACTTGCCTACGACCTTGTAGGCTGGCAGTGGATTGTTGGGTTGCTTGATGAGGATCCGCAAAGTCCTGACCGAAAGGCTCATTCGTGCGGACAATTCCTTTATGTCGATGTAGCCTCCGTCAAGACAATGCGGTGTGTTTTCTTTTGCTTTCATAAAGTACCCTTTCAAAAAAGTTTCATTCACTTTTGCCGTTCAAAATATTGTCGGCCAGCGAGTCCAAATCGACAGCGGCAATTTTGTGCTCTCTCAACCACTGGCCGACAGCTTCACAGTCAAACAACAATGTCCCCTTGATGCGTATGGAGGGAAGCGGGTCGTTTGGGTCGTGAATCCAATTGCAAATCGTTTTCGGAGTCACATCCAACAGCTTTGCTAATCTGCCACACTTTATGTGTTGCCCCAAAGACACCGTTTACCCCTTTTAGAATCCAAGTTCTGAAACCAACCTCAACGCTGAAACTAAATTAGGAGCAAAAGAATGGGATTGCAAAACGTATGCGGTGATTACGCAGGGCTTTACGTTACGCAATCACTTACGTATCGTTAATGCTTGCTGGAACACGAGTTACAAAGAGGAATGCGTAAAGAAATTATCCCTTGCGGCGACGTGGTTTGTAGTTTCTAAACTGGTCATCTACCCAAGACTGCGGGTAGTAGTTTTTTCCCTTGTATCTTTTGTGAATTTCGCCGTTTGCTTTTTCCTGCCACCCCTTCACAGTGGTACGAGGTACACCATATCGTTTTTTTATCTGCGCAAAGTTAAGATAACCTTCAGGCGGTTGGCCTTTTCGTTCGATTGTCTTACCCGCCGACCGGAGCATATCTATTATGACGTCGCAGGCCCGAACCGATGCTCGGGACACTTCACAAATATAATCATTGTCATCGACAAAGAAACTATTCGCAACTTCATCAATATGGTGGCAAGCAGCCCAACGGACTTCATTGCCGCTTGTCGGTATTCTTGTATTGCGGAGTTTTCTATGTCCCACTGTAATTTTGTCGGCCCTGCCCCAAGCACCAAGTACACACAGCCAGTAGTTGTCGAAATATGAAACATCAACACACTTTCCCGTCCTCTGGTCGAAAACATCTTTCTCAACAGCCGGAGGCACTTTGAAGGTTTCATCTACGCCCAGTTCTATTGTCCCATCTTTCAACAAATCAAAGAAAGGCCGCCCTGCTTCCTTACAACAAGGACACAAAGAATCGTAGTGAAGTGCTGTTTTTGCGGATTCACAATCGTGCAGCAGCCGGTCAAATTTGCTACGTAATTTCTGCCAAGTTTCGAATGCCATTTACTTTATCCTATTCAATACCGTAAAGTAGTAATGGTAACTCGAAACAACTTAGAAGTAAATCCTCAGATAAGACTTGATATTCTGGCAAGGTAACGCCACGCGTTGTCCCGATTGATACGCTTTAGGTTTTCCATCCAGAGAACAAGCGGTGTGTTGGCTAATTTGCTTTTTAATTCGATAGCGGAGTGGTCGTATTCCTTAAGGTGGCAATTCACTACGTTAGCGTTGAATTGATATATAGGGAAAAATTTTGATTGAGGCGAAGCTCCCCGCATCGCTGCTTGGAAAATTGTGTGAACCCATACCGGCTTAGGAATTAAAACAACTGCCGGTCGCAACAAAGCTAATTCTCCTATCACATAAGGCAAAGAGTCGGTAAGTTTCTTTGTGTCATAAATATGGTCTTTGTTGCCGGTGGACTTGACACTGAATTTGCACCAATTACTAACTGCTATCTTCTCCAGAAATGGTCGAGGCGTCGCCCGTGTCGGCAGTCCCATTTTCTGTGAGGTAAATAGGCCAGCAGCAAAAAGCCCCCCATCATTGACCGGCTGGATACCAACGTTTGGGAAAAAATCATCGGAGTTTCTGCCATTTTCTTCATAACAAACACGATACCGGTTCCACGCTTTTTCTCCCAGAAATCTTGCAGGCGGTTCTTGCTTGTTGAGCCACGAGAGGTTTTCTGCACTTGCGTAAATCAGCAGACCTTTACCGGGTGTGTAATTCTCACCGACAAGTGGGATTGACGGCTTGAACGGCCACGCCCATTCAGGTACGCCGGTGAAGGTGTCTTTGAACCGCTGGATTAAATCGTTGGCAAGGGTATTCGTCGCTATATTCCCAAAATGATAGAGAGCGCCAAACCAAGGCTATTCCCAGAACCCCCGCCAAGGGGTGCAACAGAACAGCACCTGGCCGACGCTCCCTTTTTCGGGAACGCGGTCCAAGTTCTGCCTCTGTTGCTCGGAGCCAAAAGGCTCCATTTGGCGGTTTTCTGGGAGACAGTTACTTGATGCTCGCGCATCTCACAAATTGTCAGAATTTCACTTCAGTAATTTTCCTTTCAATTACATTTACCTCGAAGACATTCTACTGCCTGCGTTCACACTATCAAGCTTGATTTCTGCGGTTTGACGGCTCGCTGTGCGGAGCTTGACATTTCGGTCTGATTTGCGTAACCTTTTCTGTGTTAAAGTGGACAATGGATACGCTTGTGTAAGGCTGCGGGGATTGTTTAGGCTTGCCTGCGCTTGGCGATCTTACTCAATCTTCCTCAGTTTTACTCATTTTTCCACTTTAAGAAAATATCGTATATTCATAACTGCAATGGAGATAAGGTGTTACGGCAGTTGTTAGGTTTGGGTTGCTAAACCGTCGTACGGGTAAAACCGTACCCCGGGTTCGAATCCCGGCCTCTCCGTTTGTGTTTTTGTAAGTCGAGCATTAGTATAATTGCTCGTTGTTGATTGTAACCGCCCCGGGGCCGATTGCAGCAATTATCCCACATGTACGCCGATAAGCCGGTTTATTTCCATCAGCAGATTGTCTAAATCGTATGGCTTGGCAATGAAGGTGCACTTGGCAGCATCGTGATACCGCGCCCCAATCTGCTGTGTCTTTTTCGTTATAAGGCAGGTCAGGAATATCACCGGGATATCCCGGGTCGCCGGGTCTTCCTGCAGCGCCTTAGCCACCTGCGTGCCGTCCACATCAGGCATCAGGATATCGAGCAGAATCAGGTCCGGCTTTTCCGCCTTTGCCAGATTTATGGCTTGAAGACCGCTTTCTGCCGTGATTACTCTGTACCCTTTTGCCAACAGCGTCTTGGCAAGTATCAGCACCGCATCCGGCTCATCATCGACCACAAGTAATTTCGTTGTACCGGCCATTTTTCTCCTTTCAACATATCCAACCTTATGCTTTGTTCGACGACAGGCAGGCAACGCCTGCCTCTCTTGCCTTTTCGATAAGTGACTGACCTGTTTGGCCGTCATCGGGATACGCGGCATACCCTATCAGCAGGTCAAGTTTGGAACTAAGGTCTTTATCAGCCAAATAGGATTCAATCGCCTGCGTTAACCTTTGGCATACCGCCGCGGCCTCGGCGATGTCGCAGTTCTCGAGTACTACGAGAACCTCTTTTGTGTTCTGTATGACGGTATCGTGGGCATTTCGCCGCAGGTTCCGTTCGAGAACCCCGGAGACATCTTTGAGAATGACTTGCATCTGTGGAGAATCCATCTGGATAACGGGCTTTGTCGAAACAAGAACAACCGCGGTCCCACCGTCGGTTTTGAGCGACGATGCGACTGCGTTATCGACGCTTTCAGTGAAGATATATTCAGTGCTGAGGCGCGGTATGACGAAGGATATCTTCATTCCGCTGCCGGTGTCGGACTCGGCCCATATTTTCCCATTGTGCAGATCGACGAGGCCCTTGCATATAGCCAGGCCCAGGCCGGTGCCTTTTTCTCCGGGACCGACTTTTCTGTCAAACTGCGTGAACTTTTCAAACATTCTGGGAATATCGTTCTTCGCGACGCCGCAACCTGTGTCTTTGACGAAGACGAAGACGTCATCGTTACGGTCTTCACAGCAGACGTCTATGGAGCCGCCCTGGGGCGTGAACTTGATGCTGTTAGAAAGAAGATTTGCGATAACTTCTTTTATTCTGTCGGCATCGGCATACAGAATAACCGGATGGCCAGGGAGCTGACAGGACAAATTGATGTGCTTTTTTCCCGCCTGCTGACTGTATTCACCGACGGTTTCCGTTATGAGCCGGCAGATGTCGGCATCAGTTCTGTAAAGCGCTGCTTTGCCGGATTCTATTTTGGAGATGTTCAACAAAGCGTCAACTATCCGCGCGAGTCGATCGAGGTTCCTCGTCGCCATATCGAGTATCTCTTTCTGCCCGGGGACGATTTTACCCGGTATCTCGTCGATGAGCAGCTTGACAGCCCCGGAAATAATAGACAGAGGCGTGCGCAGTTCATGCGACGCTATTGAGACAAATTCATCTTTCAAATCATTGAACTTTATTAGCTGCTCGTTTGCTTTTTTAAGCTCTATTTCGATTTTCTTGCGCTCGATGAATAGCTCTTCGTTCTTCTGCAACTTCTCCTCTGCCCGCTTACGCTCGGTGATGTCATAAATAGTAATGAGTATCATCTGCACAGAGTCAAGACGTCGGGCATTAAAAAGCATTGTTTTCGGCCCGATGGTCTCAAAGTCGTGCTCAATCTCGTAGTTATCAAAGGCGCTGTTCTTGGGAAGAACCTCCTCCAGGAGTTGTCGCAGCTTGGGAATGTTCCACTGCCGGTTGCCCAAATCATAAATAAACCGGCCCTGGGTTTCCTTATGGCCAACCTTAAAGGTCTGGTAGAAGGCGCTGTTGGCTGAGATTACCTTCAGGCCAGTATCCAGCACTATCAAGGGTTCCTGTATTGTCTCTACGATGTTTTCAGCATATTCACGAGCTTCCTCGATTGCTTGCTGTGCTTTCTTGTGCTCGGTGATGTCATCGATAGCAAGGAGGATGATACGCTCTTTGCCCGACGCCCTTTGAATTTGCCGGGCATTCAAAAGCATTGTGCGTCTGCCAATGGTAGTAAAATCGTGTTCGACCTCATAGTTATCAAAGGTCGATTTTTGGGGAAGGATAGTTTCCAGCAGTTCCCGCAGCCTGGGGATATCCCACTGTTTATTNNTGGTCCAGAGCGATTAAGGGTTCACGCACGGTGTTGATGACGCTCTCGGCGAATTCACTGGCTTCATCTGCGGATTTTTTAATAACCTCCAGTTCTTTTCGGGTGTTTTCCATGCCGGCTTCTGTCTCCTTCTCAGTGATATCTCCTATGTCTATTGCCGCTTTCATATCGCAGTTCCATTAAAGATAGATGCTTATTTTCTCGCGGTAGCCGTAGCTGTGCTTTTTTCGTTTTCACTCGTTGCCTCACGCTTGGGCAAGGAGAAAAAGAACGTGCTGCCCTTGCCCGGTTCCGACTCGAGCCAGACGCTGCCGCCATACATCTCGACAATCTTCTTCACCGTCGCAAGGCCGATTCCCGTCCCCCCGCCTTTATCGGGCGGCACTAATGTCTTAAACAACTCAAAGACCTTATCAAAGTGCTTCTTTTCAATTCCCGGGCCGTTATCCTTCACACTAAACTTCCAGAAGGATTCTTCTTCGACGCAACCTACTTTTATTTGGCCCCGGGGTTTGTCCATGTATTTGACGGCATTGCCCAAAAGATTCTGGAATACCTGAGCTATGCGAGTTTCGTTGCATTCATAAACAGGCAATTGATTTTCAATATTAATAGTAACTTTCTCTGGTGCGTCGATCGTTTCTATGACACTATTGACCAGCTCGCCTAAATCGACAACGCTCTTATCTTCGTCTTTGTCTTCGACACTCGAATATTCGAGTATCCTGTCTATAAAGGAATACATTCGGTCCACTCTCTCTGTAATCTGCTGGACGTGCTTCCTTCCATCCGGCGTGAGTATGTTGGCAAAATCCGCGGCTATCCACTCCGTAAGACGTCTGATTCCACGTAACGGGGTCTTCAAGTCGTGCGAAACAACGTGTGCGAACTCGTGCAGCTTCCGGTTGGCCTCTTCCAACCTCCTGTTCAGGTTTTTCAGCTCGCCTTCAGTTTTGGCCTTGTAAAGCGCAACCTCAATGGCGGCCTTTAGTTCCCCCAATTCCACGGGCTTTACGATATAACCAAATGGCTCTGTTATTTTGGCATGCCTCACGATGAAATTATCCGTGTGGCCGGTCAGGTAAATAACGGCTGTGCCGAAATCCGAGTGTATCTGCTCTGCAACCTGAATGCCATCGAACTGTTCCTCGAGCGCAATGTCCATCAAAACCAGGTCTGGTCTGTTTGTTCGCACTATGTCTAAAGCGTCGCAGGCGCTCAAAGCAGTAACAACGTCATACCCAAGTGTCTTTAACCTAAAGGCTGTTATGGCGCAAAAGTCGGTATCATCATCTACAAGAAGTATCTTCGGTCTTACATTTTCTTGTGAATAATTCATCGAACAGCTCCTTAACCCGGTTTTCAGTCAATCAGGCGTTCTCTGCTTTGGTTCTTCGCCTGCGGTTTGAAGCGAAGATATCGCCAATCTTTTCAAGTAAAACTAACGGGTCGAACCGCTTCGCTACATAGTTTGTTATGTTATACCTGCCTCACTCGTCCAGGTTGTAACTCTCAGGCGGCGAATATCCCGGCTCTTTTTGCCCCCGCTCGCCAACGCTAACCGGTTGGCCCAGCAAATCGCTGATAAAAGTCAGCAATTGGTCGAAATCGACCGGCTTTGTAAAAAAGGCCACTGCCCCCTCTGCCATCGCCTGCTGCTTGCCCGACAGCACTCTTCCGGTAACTACTGCGATGGGTATGAGTGAGGTGTGGTCGGACTTGGCCAGCCGCTCCATAACGGCAAAACCGTCGCCGGCAGGCATACTGATATCGAGAATAATAAAATCCGGCCTCTCCTTCTGAGCTGCCGCGATGGCTCCGACCGCATCTGAAGCCATAACGGTGTTGTACCCGTGCGCTTTCAGGTGGGTGCTCAGAACGAACGCAAAATCCCTTTCGTCATCGACAATTAAGAATCTTCTTTTCAGGCATAATCGTATCTCCTGCTGTTAGACCGTCCAACTCATCATTGCCCCCCTGAAAGACAGACGTTCCGGGAAACCGCCAAACCACCTGTTGACTCCCGCGGAGTAACTCGGCGCAACCGGTCCGACTTTTTCAAACCCCCATACGTTGACAAAACCGATATTAAATACATCCACGACGTAGATTTCTGTCGGCGGCAAAACCGACCTTGTTTAGCCGTAACACCTGCCTTTATGCCTGCTCTCGACGTACGAATCCGGGATTGTGGTACGCTTTGTCGTCTAAAATCGCTGTTATCAATCCAATAACCGCTAATTAGCCAACCAGCCCTGGTTTATTCCTATATTAACATTGCGGTTTTACGAAGTCGTTTTTCAGGAATTGCCTACATCAAGCTGTTTCAGGTATTTTCCACAAGTCCCATAACGTGGCAACCGGTGATTCCGGCCAACACAGTCAACCGTTTCGGTGTTTGAAAGTAAAGCAGCTCATGAATCCGCCGAAGGATGTGCCCGCGGATTGCGAACGGCATCATATACCCTCAAAACATAATCATCGAGACCAAATGCTCCATCATTAAGCAACTTACCATAAAACAGGATAGTTCCGGTAATATCGGTAATTTTATGAAATAGACACCTGTTGTGAAACGCCAAAACTAAGCGGTAACAACGGCTGTCGCTCGCCCTATTTACAACTCGGAATGCCTTACGAGCCCCGTCGATACAGAGCATATAACCGGCAAGATACGTAAAGTTTATGCCTTTTGACAGGCCAATACAGCAAGTATGGGGCTTCTATTAGAGAGCCATTTTTTGTATAATGAAGAAATATACAATCCGGGCCTTGGAAGGCCAATCTGGGCGAGGTATAGGTGATGAACAAACGTCAGCCGATATTTGCGGTTTGCGCTGTAACTGCCATTGTCTTGACAATGGTCGTAGGGTGCAGCCCTGATTTTCATAAGGCCGACGCCGACAAGGAGGTTTACAAAATCATCGACGCCAAATGGCAGGACAACTTCGGCCAAAAAGCCAACTATGTCATTTCCGACGCAAACACCATACCAACCCCCAACGACGTGAATGTTGCCAAAGCCCCGATTTTCGAAGAGCCCCTCACACTGACGCAGGCAGTCGCCATAGCCACAAAATACAATCGTGATTATCAAACCATGAAAGAAGACCTCTACCTGTCGGCTCTCTCGCTTACAGGAGAACAATACAAATATGCACTTCAATGGTTCGGAACTATCGACGCTGAATATACCAAAAACGGAGTATCGCCTGAAAGTAAAACCATTAAAACAGAAGGCAGCGTTAAAAACACGCTGTTGACGCCGGACGGAATTTTGTTAAACACCAGTTTGGTATTTGACTGGACAAGGTTTCTGACCGGCGACCCGCGCACCACGTTGAGCGGCGTTCTGAGCGGCACACTGGACATACCCTTGCTCGGTAACGGCGGCGGTAAAGCGGCATGGGAGGAACTAACACAGGCGGAGCGGAATGTCTTATACCAGATACGCACGTTCAACCGATATCGGCAGACCTTTGTAGTTAATACCATTAACGCTTATTACGGCGTCCTGCAAAATAAGGACGGTGTAACCAACGCGAAGAACAACTGGAACAGCAGCGTCGAATACCGAAAACAGGCGGAAATGGAGGCCAAAACCGGGCGAACAGCTCCTTACGAAGTTGACCAAGCCAGGCAGCGAGAACTTAGCGCTTATGACAGCTATGTAATAACCCTTCAGCTCTACGAACAATCACTCGATTCATTTAAAATCATGTTGTCGCTTCCGGTCAACACTTCGCTTGAGCTGGACCAGAATGAGCTTAGAGCGCTGCAAAACTACGGCACAACCAAACCGCAATACTCAATTGATAACGCAATCGAAATTGCGTTGAGCTGCCGGCTGGATTTAGCCAATTCCGCAGATGCCGTCGATGACGCTCAACGCACCGTCAAGCTTGCCGCCGAAGGGCTTGGCCCACAGCTCGACCTTACCGGCAGCGCAAATGTCAACTCACAGGGCAACGCACATATAGACAACTTCCAATTTCACAAGGGAACTTACAATTGGGGGCTCTCCGCCAATTTGCCCTTTGACAGGAAAAACCAGCGAAACGCCTACAGGCAGGCATTGATAACATTGGAGCGCCAGCAGCGGGCATACAGCCAGAGCGTTGACTCAGTTGTGCAGAGCGTCCGCCAGGATTACCGTCAATTAATGGCAACGGCAGAAGAGTTCGTTACCCAGGAAAAAAGCTTGGCAATAGCCGAGGAAAGAGTTAAAAATATGCCATTGTTGCTGAAGTCAGGCAGAGCAAAAACCACAGACCTGCTTGATGCTCAGGACTCACTGTTACAGGCACAAAACAATCTTACTTCAGCGCTGGTGGGCCACACAATAGCCAAACTAACTTTCTACAGCGATGTAGGCATATTGCAGGTCAAACCAGACGGAATGTGGACGCAATCAGCCATAGTATCCAAGGATCAGACAAATGAACGAGAACAAGGCAAACAATCTTCCAAAGACAACCTCTAAACCGGCATGGCGGCGGAGCAAATGGTCTATCGCCGCCGGTTTAGTCATCGTTATTATAGCGGTGCTGATTATGACACTGGCCGCGAGCAAAACCTCCACGCCTGCACAGTCCAAAACTCTCAGCACGTTCGTCGCTCGCCGAGACAACCTTACTGTTACCGTCACCGAAAGCGGCAGTATTAAGGCACAAAAATCCATCGACCTCAAATCCGAAGTAGAAGGCCGGGCAACAATCATCAATATCGTTCCGGAAGGTTCATATATCACTCCCGAAGACGTATGCAACGGCAAAATCCTCGTTGAGCTTGATTCGGGCGACTTAAAAGAACAGCTAACCCAGCGCCAAATTGATTTCACCACCGAAGACGCAAGCTACGAGCAGGCAAAAGAGGCCTACGACATACAGGTCAAACAAAACGAAAGCGATATTACAGCAGCGGAGCTCAAAGTCAGATTCGCCCTTATGGACTTTCAGAAGTATCTCGGCGAAACGCTCGCGAATCATATTATCGGCGCCATCAAGGAAGCAAACGACCCCAACGTCGATACTTCGGCTCTTATCGACGTCGATAACCTCATCCAGGACGCAAACAAGCTCGGAGGCCAGGGTTCACAGGATATTGACGGCTGGAAGGATAAAATCAAACTGGCGTCGGCGAATCTCGCAAACGCAAAATACCAGCTCGAAGGAACACAGGAGCTTTTTGACGCGAATTACGTCGCTAAAATCGAACTGGACCGCGACGCGCTTTCAAGAGACAGTTATAAAATACAGGAAGAAGAGGCGATCGTCTCGCTCAATCTCTACAAGCTTTATGATTTCCCAAAACAGGTCCAGACATTTTTAAGCGCTTACTTCGAATCAAAACGCAACCTGGAACGCACTTACGCCAAGGCGCGTGCTCAACTTGCGCAGGCCAAGGCCCAGCTTGAAAGTGCAAAGGCCCGGCTGGACCTTCAACGTGACCGTCTCGACAAAAGCAAAAAGCAATTCGCCGCGTGCATTATGAAAGCGCCCGCCCCGGGCTTAGTCGTATATGGCTCGAGCATGGACAATATGAGCAGATACCGCGGCGCTGGTCTTATCGCGCCGGGCGAAACGGTCTTCCAGAGACAGACAATTATCACGCTGCCCGATACTTCTTCAATGATGGCCGAAATAGACGTCCACGAGTCATCCATCGATAAAATCAAGCTGGGACAGAAAGCAACTATCGTTATGGATGCCTTTCCCGACCAGACATTCAACGGCGAAGTTATCAAAGTCGCCGCATTGCCGGACCAGCAGAGAAGCTGGCTAAGCCCCGACGTCAAGGTCTATACAACACAGGTCAGTATCGAAGGCACTCACAACTTCCTCAAGCCCGGAATGTCCGCTCGCGTCGAAATTTTTGTCGATTATGCACCAAACACTTTGATTGTGCCTGTCCAGGTTGTCGCGAACAGAGGGGGCAAAAAAGTATGTTTCGTCGTAACCGACGGCAAAAGCGTCGAAAGAGAGGTCAAGACGGGGCTGTTCAACGATACTTACGTCCAGATTCTCAAAGGCCTCAGCGAAGGCGAAGAAGTTATGCTTAACCCGCCCAGAATTAACGAGACAAACAAAGAGTCGGAAAAACAATTAGCCGATAAATTCCCCAAAAACGGACAACAACCGCAGCCGGTGCCAGCCCAGGCGACTAACACCCCTACACAAATACCAGACCCCAATAAAGCAGTCCGCAAAATGCCGGGTATGCCCTTTGACTCAAACCAGATGGATGAGCAAACAAAGGAAAAATTCAGAAACCGTACGAGGCAGTAGAGCAATGGACAAAATCCCAGCCAGAAACCTTGATTTTACCGCCGACGGCTCCATCCTCGTTTTTGACAAACTCTGTAAAAACTACCAGCTCGGCGCCGTCGAGCTTAAAGTCCTGCGAGAAATCGACCTTGTCGTAAAGAAAGGCGACTATCTCGCCGTGATGGGGCCCAGCGGCTCAGGCAAATCAACCCTGCTCAATCTCATTGGATGCTTAGACAGGCCTTCAAGCGGGAAATACTACCTCGGCGGCCACGATGTTGCCACCCTCGACGACAACGAACTTTCTGCCATACGCGGCAGGCACATCGGTTTCGTATTCCAGTCATTCAACCTGATTTCACAACTGAACGTTCTGGAAAATATCGAAGTCCCGATGTTCTATCAGGGCATACCGGAACATCAAAGCGAAGCCAGGGCAAGAGAGCTGGCTGAAATGGTTGGGCTTGGCGACCGCGTCAACCACAGACCGTCAGAGTTAAGCGGCGGCCAGCAGCAGCGAGTTGCTATCGCCAGGGCGATGGCAAACGACCCCTTGATTGTTCTTGCGGATGAGCCCACCGGAAACCTCGACAGCCAGAGCGGCAAAGACATCCTTAACATACTCGACCTTCTTTACCAGCAGGGGAAAACGCTCATCATTATCACGCACGATGAGGATATTGCCAAACATTCACAAAGAGAAATACGCCTGTTCGACGGGCGAATAGACAAACAATGGTACAACCGCTGATATATGTTCTTATATAAAACCAAACGAACGCTGAAACTTGGCATTAAGAGCTTATGGCTTCATCGTCTCCGTTCTACGCTTACCGCGCTTGGCATCATATTCGGCGTCGCATCGGTAATCGCGATGCTCGCCATCGGCGAAGGCGCAAGCAGAGACGCAATGGCACAAATTGCGCGACTCGGCTCACTCAATATCATCGTCAAAACTATTCAGCCCCCTGAAGACCAGCACGCCACCGGCCAGCAGCAAAGCTTGCAGGAATACGGCCTTACTTACGATGACGCCGAACGTTTCCGAAACAGTATTCCCGGCATACGAGTTATTGTCCCAGTCCGGCGCGTCGCACATCAGGCCTGGTATCGAAACCGCAAAATCCCCGTCGAAGTCATAGGCACCGTTCCCTGGCATCTCGAAACCTCGCCCATCCGGCTGGTAATGGGAAGATTCCTCTCCAGTTACGATATGGATTACAAACAGGATATCTGCGTCATCGATGAACGGGTTATGAACGAACTGTTCAAATTCGACGACCCCATCGGACAGTTTATCAAAATAGGAAGCGACTATTACTCCGTTGTCGGCATCGTAAGCTCGCAGCCCATTGCAACCTCTTCAGAGCAACAGCAAGCCAAAGACGCCGAGGCATCAAAAAAACAAGCCGGCGCAAACGCGGGAAATGTTTACATTCCGCTGACAACCGTCAAAAACCGTTTCGGCGAGATGTCCATCAAGATATCGGGGGAAAGCGGCATAAACGTTGAAAAAGTCGAGCTGCAGGAAATCATTGTCAAAGCCGCCAACGCCGACCTCGTTTTGCCCACCCGCGATATCCTCCAGACCGTCCTCGAACGTTTCCACAAAAAAACCGATTACCAGTTAACCGTGCCACTCGAACTTCTGGAGCAGGCAAAACGCACGCAGCGAATCTTCAGCATCGTTCTCGGCTCCATCGCCGCAATCTCGCTTCTCGTAGGCGGCATAGGAATTATGAACATAATGCTCGCCACCGTCAGCGAGCGAACACGTGAAATCGGCATCCGCAGGGCACTGGGCGCAAGAAAGAAAGACATCATCTTCCAGTTCCTCTCAGAGACCCTGCTTTTGACCTTTGCCGGCGGGATACTCGGTATTTTCTTCGGCTGCACTATACCTTTCTTCGTAACTCATTTCGGCAATATGCCGACCGTAATCACCGCCACGTCGCTTTTACTATCATTCGGCATATCGGGCGCAGTCGGTATCGCCTTCGGCATGTACCCGGCTTATCGGGCCGCAAATATGGACCCAATCGAATCCCTCCGCCACGAATAACCGCCAAAATAAAAAGGGCCACAAAATAATTTGTGGCCCCTATATTTGCAATCAACTAACCTTTACCGGCTTATTCACTGTCATAAAGCCACCATTCGGCAAATATCATCAGGTCATCTATTTGTACATTGCCGTCGCGGTCGCGATCGGCGCCGCTGCACCAGGCATTGGACTGATTGCAATTAGTTTTAAGCCACTGGCCGGCAAAAGTTGAGTAATCTGGGAAATTATATAAATAGGGCGACAGATAAGCACCATCGATTACCTGCTGCGTTATACCCGGCCCCTCCCAAGCGACCGCGATATTGTCGCCGCCTGTGCCTTCTTTATGTAATGCCTCAATATAATATTTATGTCCGGCCAGCAGGGGTTTAGGTGTTGATGTCTGCGAGGTGTACTTGGTCCACTCGCGTGAATTTGTCCAGCCCGAAACATAGGCAATCTTACTGATATGGTTGGGCTCGGCATCCGTGCTCAACCATAATTCGCTGCTGTCATCGCTTGCAATCCAGAAGGTATAATTGCCGTCTGCAGGTGGATACAGATACCCGCGAATACGTGTTCCGTAATTATCCGCCCAGTTTGTCGGCCCTTCCAGTGAGGTAATCAGTGCTCGCCCATTTGGGTTCGTCGGATAATTTATGTCCGAAGTCAGGTCGTTCACTGTCGCTCCTGTAGTAATACCGGTCCACCATTCACGAAGAATAAAGCCGGTGGCATCGCCGCTTAATACGACCACATTAACTGCTGTCGAAATACCTACTCTGCCATTGTTATCGGTTGCCTGGGCGGTAAGGCTGTATCGGCCGGCGTTTACATCGCTCCATATATAAGAATAAGGCGAGGTCGTATCAGTTCCTAACAATGTTGTGCCCTGATAGAAATCTACTTTAGTTACCGTGCCGCCACTGACAGATGCAGTAGCACTGATGGTGATATTTGCAGGAGCGGTAAATGCATCGCCATCTGATGGCAGCGTAATCGATACCGTCATATTGCTTGAGGGGGGCGGCAGCGCTGCCCCTCCAGTCAACGCATTTATGTTGTCCGAGTCAACCTCCGCACCTGTGGTCCAGTTGAAGGTCACCCCCGCGATGTCCCAAAAGATGGGCTTCAATCCATGGCTGTTGGCATAATCAATAACAGTCTTATGGTAATACGTCCTCCCCCGAAGATGCAAGTCAAGGTTCGCACCCGAAAGTTGAGTCGTGCGCTTCATGGCCTCGAACTCGCCCAAGATCACCGGAATCCCAAGGTTAACGAACTTGTCGGTCATTTTCTGGAATTCCGCCGCCATGTAGTCTTCTTCACCCCAGGTCGGGTTGTGAGCGGTATCGGTGGTGGAATGATAACCCTGTCCCCAGTAGAAGAACTGATTGCCCCACGTTTCATCTGAGGTCATCATAACATAGTTATATGGGGAATAATAGTGTACCTCGACCATCAGACGACCGGGCGTCGAGTCCGTAGGCAATGTATTCATCAACGAGTACGTGAGGTCAATATCCGTGTTTGGCCCCTGGACCACCAGCCAGCGAGTACTATTGTTGCCGCCCGTGGCGCGGACCGCATTCACAAACGTCTGTTCATAAGCTAACAACGTGGACATCTCCGCGGCAGTGTTAGCGCCTGGTTCATTGCAGCCGGCAAACAGTAAGTGATCATCGTAATTAACAAAGGTGTTCGCGATCTGTGTCCAGTAGGCGTTTTGCTTCGCGTTAATCGTTGGATTCACAGTATCCGTAATGTTGTTTTCCAGCCAGCCGCCATCCCAGTGGCAGTTGATAATGACGTACAGGTTCCTGGCGTAACACCAGTCAACCACCTGTTTGACCCGCGCCATATAGGTGGGATCAATCACGTACGTGGTCTGGTTGGCGTGACTGTCCCACGCGCACGGGATGCGAACAGTGTTGAACCCAGCGTCAGCGACCGCGTTGATCAGCGCCTGGGTGGCCGTCGGGCCCCAGCAACCTTCACCACAGGGCGGCTCCAATGTATTTCCGAGATTCCACCCGTAGGTCGGCGTTGGCAGCTGCGCGAACGTGACTACCGGAAGCATCAGTAGACATACGTTCGCAACAATCAGAGCATTCAATCGTTCGTTCATCTCCTACCTCTTCTGTTTGTGGCACAAACGAAAGATGTGCCACGAGTTAATATTTGCATCGTAGCCGCCCGGCCAGCGCACGTATCTGTTGCCCGCTGCCGCTATCAGCGCGTTGACATTGTCATTTCCGCCGTTTTGAGAATCGTCCCAGCATTGCATGTTCGTACCATACATCGTCTCCGGGATTGCGCGGATATATGATGAAGCATCAACACTGACCGTTAAATCAGCGGCATAGACCGGCAGGGCCGAACAAAGAAACGCAAAAATGATAATCGCAACAAATCTTATCTTTGACTTCATAACCAGCACCCATAAAAAACAAACCCACCCAAAACCCGTGTGTGAAGGTAGTTATAACAGAAAACAACCAACCATTATTAAATTCAGCCCATATATACGGGGCTTCTACACACTATTTATTATACAACGTGCAGGTTCAGCAAATATCGCCTTTTTTTGCTTAACATCCACCATTTATGGCAGGCGAACCGTACTTTAGAACATCTTTCATAGTCGGCTCAAGAAGGCAATTGTTGCAGAACCCTGAAGAACTGCCCTAAAATCTTTGTGACGATTACGAGAATATGCTTTATTAAAGTTATCATAAAGAACTTATTTTTTCAAGGAATAAAACGTAAGTGCCTGTCAACAATAATGTTGCGACAACAAAACAGTGTGTTTCATCAACCTGTAAGCAGATCAAACAGCTCCGGACTTAGCGATTGCCTGAGTTTTTGCAGGCCGCTAAGTTCGATTTGACGCACCCGCTCTTTGCTCAGGCCCAAATCGTCGCCGATTTGTTTTAGCGTCTTTTTGTTCTTTTTGACCAATGTCCCCTCAAGTCCGAAATGGTTAATGATTACATACTGCTCGCGTTTCTCAAGCTCATCCCGTATGACCTGGATAAGGTCGCTCCTTGCCCTTTCCACAGCCGCCAAATCCTTCTGTCCAATCTTGGATTCTTTCTGGAACTCGCTTATATCAGCCGTCATCCTGTCCGCCTCGGCCCTTTGACCGGGTATTCTGTGCGCAAAATCCTTGCTGATTGCCCAGCTCGCATACGTCGAAAACCTAAAACCTTTTGTGTAGTCAAATTTCTCAACTGCTTTAATCAGCGAAATATTACCCTGGCTGACCAAATCACTAATATTGGCGCCGGTAATAGTGTGCTTGTTGGCAATGCTGACGACTAATCGCAGATTCGCCTCGATTATCGTTTTCTTCACCGCCTCCGCTTCGGCCAGGGATTTTTCAATCTCATCAAGCCGGGCGCTGGTAATACCGCCTGTTCTTATCTGCTCTCTGATAACACTAGCGCTATATTTGAGAAAGTTATACTTCCTGAAAAGCTCCATTTCCTCCTGCCGATTGAGCACCGGCGAATGTCCTCGTTGCGGCAAGCCGACCAGAATTTTTTCCGCCGCGCCGGGCATAGGAAAATCGTCGCTCGCAACATATTCAACCTTTTTTGCCAGCAACGCCTGCGCCCTGCGATGCTTCAATATCCTGTATATCGAGCTTCTGCTTCTGCCGAACCGCTCCATCAACTCTTTTATACCCGCTCCCTGTTTGTGCAGCCGGTCAAGCTCTATCGCTTCCGCGGGACTAAGCAGTCCTGCTGTTTGCCGCAACTTTGCCGCACCCCCATCCGAATTCGACTTCTGATAGTTCAAAAGAATATACCGTATCGTTTCCTGTCCCCTGCCCGTCTCCGTCGCTATTTGTTGTATTATCCGCTGCCTGCTCATTTTCGTATCACTGCTCAGCGAGCAGGCGAGTTCTGCTATCTTTTGTTTTTGGCTCTCCGACATACGGGTAAAATGTCCCGCCTTCTCAGCCAGGGCCGGATTCTCGACAAGAAATTTGTCCACTACCGACTGCGAAAACCCCAGCCGCTTCCTTTTGTCCTCATAAACATATTTGCGAACCTTAAGGCCTCGTTTTCTCCACCTGTCGATGGTCTTGGTTGAAATATGCATCTTCTTCGCAAGCTGTTTTTTCGTGTAAATTTCTTCGCTTTGCTCATTGGCGGGCGGCGCAACCTGGCCGCTCAACTTCCAGATAAAAATCCGCAGGTCCTCCGCCAGCTCATCACCCCTGATAAGCCGATGCCCTGCGCTCTCTTCAGGCCTGTATCCCGTAATCTTGAAGCAAACGAATTCAAAAGGATATTCCCTGTCCTGAGCTTTGTCGAAGGGCTTGTCCTTCTCGATTATATCGAGGAGCTCTTCGGCCCTGTCGAGTTGCTTTTGCCTTTGTTTGGCCGGGGCAAATCTAATCTGCATCAACAACCCGGCTAAATCTTCGTCTTTTATCTTTCTCATAAACCGTTGATTTTACCACTCTGCGCATAAAAAAGCAGCCCCTATAAACCGGGACCGCTTTGATATCTTAAACAATATTCAATCACTCAGTCAATCAGCCGTTTCGCAACGTCAACTGCCGTTGCTGCATCCGCAGCGTAACCATCAGCGCCTATCTTGTCGGCATACTTCTGAGTCACCGGCGCTCCGCCAATCATCACTTTTGTATTAAGGCCTGCGGTTCTAATCTCTTTGATCGTTTTTTCCATCCTGGGCA
Organism: Phycisphaerales bacterium; assembly: GCA_003170415.1. Lineage (GTDB taxonomy): Bacteria > Planctomycetota > Phycisphaerae > Sedimentisphaerales > Anaerobacaceae > Fen-1362. The sequence continues at coordinate 118,958 of PMZJ01000024.1, forward strand.
TTGTCGTCGTCAGCAATGTGCTCATACCAACAAGCTGTGCTCCTGTTGCTTTGGCCTTCTCTACAAATTTCTCCGATGTAACGTCAACGCCCAGGTCGATTACCTCGAAACCGGCGCCTTTCATCATCATCGCAACGAGGTTTTTGCCAATATCGTGAAGGTCTCCCTGAACTGTACCTACCACAAATTTGGCGACCGGCTTGACGCCCGCTTTGACCAATTCCGGCTCCAAAACCTGCATCGCCATTTTCATCGCGCGGGCAGCAATCAAAACCTCAGGTATATAAATCTCATTGCTTTTGAACCTGACGCCGACAACATCCATACCGGCTATCAAACCGTCCTTTAGAACATCACCAGCCGGCATTTTTTCCGCAATCGCCTGCTTTGTGATTGTTACCGCCGCGTTTGGGTCACCCTTTATTACCGCCTCAGCCAAAGCTTTCAAGTCCGCCATATTCCTGTATCTCTCCAATGTTTTGATTGGCCTAAACTATCGTTATTTCCAAAACCCTTTATCATTAAACACCATCCCTGCCCCCAAAGCAAGCGATAAATCCGCCCTTCTTCCTCCCAACTAAAATCCCAAATCCCAAATTTTAGACCTTGACAAATACATGCGGTTTGAATTATACTACCAACCGTTTGGCAGGCCGGGAGCAAAGGGTGAACTGCAAAACTCCCCTGTAATATTACACAGCCCGTGGGGCAGGAGGTAAATTTGCTCTCTTATGCAAAAGTCCGAATATGCAAAAGATATGCTGTTCTTGCACTTTTGGTAATCATCGAGGCAGCATTGGTGGTTGTCTGCATTAGTCACAGCAGCTTAAAGCCATATTTAAGTTTATATCAATCTCAGTCGCTTACCATATCACCGCCTGAAAACCGGCTCGCCGGGCTTACTTACTATCGCTATGACCCCAACACCAATAAATTGCGTTTCGCTGTCAGTTGCGGGACGGTTCTCTCACAAAACGCACCTCTGGGTATTTTCAGGACCGCGGCCGCCAGAACAATAGAAGTTAAAGACCTTCAACTTAGCTTTTGCGAACATTCCGTCCCTTCCGGGATAACAACCCTGCCGGGCAATGCTCTTTCCGAAGCGGTAACTCCAGGCGACAATGGCTTTGGCGGCATCTTCCGCCGATTAGCCAACACACACAACAACTGGGGCTTAAATATGGATTTGAGCAATGTTATCGAAATCACAATCAATAATCTCGATTGCCGGATACTTAATGACGACAGCACTTCGCAACTGGCGATTCAGTGCAGGCGAGCAATCGTGAACTCGAGCTGGCCTTTGATAAACCTGCGAGGACACGTCATCATAACCGCCTCCGACGGCGCAACTCTTGAGAGCAATCACATTATATGGGACACCCGCAGGCAAAGTTTTACCGCTGACGGAACATATTTCCTTCGCCGGAGCGAAAGTCGAATTGCAGGCAAAGGTATTTGTGTTGATAGTAACCTGAATGCAACTGATATAAAGATTGCGAAAAAATAAAAGAGGAGGACACAAAAAATGTCTAAAAATGTCTGGACTATTATTGCAGCGGTTATCGTTTGTCTGGCCGGCGTCGCTGCTGCTGACTCCAACTGCCACGACGATTATATTGTACCGGCTGAGTGGGAATTATTCAGCGGCACATTATCCGGCGTGCGCGAGGCGTATTATATCCTCGATACAGGAATGCAGAAAAATATCTGCGCCGGCAACAGCGAACTGACCTTTTTGCACGCAACGGCCAAAACAATTATGCTGTGCATCGAAAACAGCGATGTCAACAACTTTGTCAATATTGCCAACGAGTTTGGCGTAACCGTAGCCGGGGATTACTTTGACGAACTCAAAGTCAACGTTTTTAAATCCGGCGGTTGTTACGAGATACCGGCATGGGCGCCGGATGCAAATGAGGTCTCGCAGAGAATACAAAGCTCGATAATCCCTGAAATAAACGACATCATTGCGGAACTCAATTCTATCAGTGATTCGCCCACCGACCGTTTCGAGATATTCCTTGAGCCAAACGAAACAGGGCTGGACAAAACAGTGATAGTCGATTACGGCGAGGTACTGATTCTCAAGGGAACACTGGCGGCACTGAAAAGCCAGTTGGAATTCAGGCAGGCATACAACCTGGCCATCGATATCAACGACCCGAAAGTGGAAGAGTTGATAAACAGCACCTTTTGCGGCGAAGAGCCCAGTGTCAATTTCAATATAAACGAGGACTTTCTCGAACGTTATGCGAATCTGCTAAACGTCCTGCCCGATGGCAATGCGGTCCTGGCGCAGACAAAACAAGACCTGATAACCGCGATAGATTATTACTTCACATGTATCAACTACATCATATCCGAAGCCAATGACCAGCACCTGCTCTATATCGACCCCAACGATGTGGCCGAGACGCTGTTTTTGGATGCGGTCAATAGTCGCCTGGGGACTTTCAGGGACTCTCTGAAAAATGACACGGTGGCAACGTACCCGCTGGAAACGACCAAAACGTATAATATATACGATTCTAATTCAACATACATGGGACAGTTAATATTCTCATACCAACTGCCAGGTTCTGATTTTGATGGTGAGTTTACTTTTACAGGCGGTGGTGTTCCCTCCCCATGGAATGCCTGGTTAAGTTGGGAGGGAACTTCTGGCATCGAAGCCGATGTCGAATGTCGCCAAGGCGGCGAATGGACAGAAGGATATTTTCACGCCACACTGAGTAACGATGGGAACTCCTTCAGCGACGGAACATTTGAATACTGGGACTTTTATAATGGCACGATAACCGGTCTATCAGGCCACCTTGTCAGCACCAGCGTTTCGAATATTAGGATCGATTTGAATCCCATTTTTGGTAATAATGGTGAAACAGGTTGCCGGTATCCCAACCCGGTGAACCCGAGAGACCTTCTGCCGGCGTTTGACGCCGACAACGGGCCAATATCCTGTACATTTGGGCACGGATTGAATAACGATGCAACTCTCGGCGGAATTCTTCCCGATATGAACCAGCAGGACTGGTCCAACATATACGGGCTATCGGATTGTGGCAATATCAACTGCCCCTCCGCAGATGTCGCAAGTGCCCAGGGAGCAGGTATCGGAGATTGCTTTGTCAATATCTATGACCTTGCCGCCTTGGCCTCACACTGGCTGGACGCCTGCACTCAGCCAAACTGGTGCGGCAATGTCGATTTCGACAGAAATGGCTCGATTGACTTCGCTGATTTCGCAAAGCTCGCTGACGAATGGCTGCAACAAGGCGGCCCTTAACCACCCGCCGCCGGCATACAGTTTCACGCCTTCTCGAAAATGAACTTGTGCTGCTTGGCGTCGATTTTGATTGTGTCGCCGTCGGTGAATTTGCCTGCCAGCAATTCCGACGCCAGCGAATTTTCCAGCCGCTGCTGAATCACACGCTTCAAAGGCCTCGCGCCGAAAGTCGGGTCATAACCCTCGTCGGTAATCAGCTTCTTCGCCGCGTCGGTAATCTGGACATCCATTTTCCTTTCACGCATACGCTCACCCAGGTACCGCAACTGTATATCAACAATCTTCCGCAGGTGCTTTTCATCGAGAGTGTGGAACACAATCACCTCATCAACCCTGTTCAAAAACTCCGGCTTAAAGACCACCTTGAGCATATCCTTGACATGCGCTTCAATCTCCCATTCGGCACCTTTTTCCTCAGTCATTTTCTGTATCTGCTCGCTGGCGATGTTGCTCGTCATAATTATCACGGTATTTTTGAAATCAACCGTTCGCCCCTTGCCGTCTGTCAGCCGGGCATCATCGAAAACCTGCAAAAGCACGTTGAACACGTCCGGGTGCGCCTTTTCAATCTCATCAAGCAGAATTACCGAATACGGCTTTCGCCTGACTGCCTCCGTCAATCGGCCGCCCTCTTCATAACCAACGTAACCCGGAGGCGCGCCTATCAGCCGAGCCACTGAATGCGACTCCATAAATTCGCTCATATCTATTCGAATCATCGCGCCGGGGTCATTGAACAAAAAGTCCGCAAGCGCCTTCGACAGTTCGGTTTTTCCCACCCCCGTCGGCCCCAGGAATAAAAACACGCCTATTGGCCTGTGCGGGTCGCCTAATCCCGCGCGGTTTCGTCTTACCGCGTTACAAAGCGCCTCCACCGCTTCATCCTGCCCCACAACGCGCTGACGAATATGCTCTTCCATTTTCATCAGCCGGTCGCGTTCGCCGCTGATTAATCTCGCAACAGGTATCCCCGTCCACTTGGCAACAACTTCCGCAATATGCTCTTCGGTAACCTCGTTATGAACCATCGTCCTGTCGCTTTTTACAAGCAGGGCCTCTTTCGCCTCAAGCTCTTTCTTCAGGTTGGTTATCGTGTCATATTTTAATCTTGCCGCCGTCTCAAGCTCACCTTTGCGCTGGGCATCCTCGAACTGCAAGCTTGCGGCATCGATTTTCTGCTTCAATTCCTTGATGTAATTTATCTCGCCCTTTTCGCGGTCCCACTGAGCCGACAGCGACCTATCCTGCCCCTGCAGTTCGGCCAACTGCTTCTCCGCTTTTTTCAGCCGGTCTTTGCTCGCCTCATCTGTCTCTTTTTTCAACGCCTCCCGCTCGACCTGCAACTGGATAATCCTCCTGCGAATGTCATCCAGTTCCGCGGGCAGCGAATCGTTCTCTATCCGCAGCTTCGACGCCGCTTCATCAATCAAATCTATCGCCTTATCGGGCAGCCATCGGTCCGAAATATACCTGTTCGACAATGTCGCCGCCGCCACAAGCGCCGAATCCGTTATCCGCACCCCGTGATGAGTGTCATAACGGTTCTTCAACCCGCGCAAAATAGTTATCGTATCCTCAACGCTCGGCGGGGCTATCATAATCGGCTGGAATCTCCTCTCCAGCGCGGCATCCTTCTCAACGTGCTTGCGATATTCGTCAATCGTCGTCGCACCGATACACCGCAATTCACCTCTCGCAAGCGATGGTTTGAGCAGATTCCCCGCGTCCATCGCCCCGTCCGCCTTACCCGCGCCGACAACCGTGTGCAATTCATCTATGAAAAGAATTATCTCGCCGTCCGCCGCTATTACTTCTTTTAATACAGCTTTCAGCCGTTCCTCAAACTCTCCCCTGAATTTTGTCCCCGCTATCAAAGCCCCCATATCCAGCGCGACAATTCTCTTGTCCTTCAATCCCGTCGGCACGTCCCCAGCCACAATCCGCTGCGCCAACCCTTCCACAATCGCCGTCTTGCCTACCCCCGGCTCGCCTATCAATACGGGATTGTTCTTTGTCCGCCGATTCAATACCTGCATACATCGCCGGATTTCCTCGTCCCTGCCGATAACCGGGTCAAGCTTGCCCTTTCTCGCCATCTCTAATAAATCAATTCCATATCGCTCAAGTGCCTTGTATTTTCCTTCGGGGCTCTGGTCTGTTATTTTCTCTCCGCCGCGAACATCCTTAATCGCCTTTTCTATCTGTTTGGCCGTTACCGAGTTTAGCCGGAGAATCTCTTTGGCCTCGCTCTGAACCGAGGCAAGAGACATAAGCAGATGTTCGACGCTGAGGTACTCATCACCCATCGAGTCGGCTATATTCTGCGCATCTAACACAATCTGGTTGAAAGCCGGGTCAGGCATAAGCTGCCCGCTGGTCTTACCCTGTGGCAGCCGACGCAGTTCGCCTTCCGTCATATCCTTGATGCGCCCGATGTTGGCGCCTATCTTCTTTAGGATTTCAGGTACGATACCCTCGTCGTCTCCGACAATCGCGCTCAATAAATGCAATGGCGACAACACCGTATTTGACTTGGCCATCGCGGTTTGCTGTGCCGTAGCTAACGCTTCCTGCGTCTTCAACGTAAATTTATCGAATTTCATAGCCGTCTTCCCTTTCTAATACGCAATACCCACGCCAAGGATGTGCAAATGGCGTGCCCGGATTATACCCTCTCCTGATTGTCGCAGAAACAGCCACTTATAAAAAAACAACCCCCCGTGTGCCAATTTGGCAGTTAACCTTTCACCTTGTGCAGTATGAAACAGGGTGTGGTTTACTTTTGTATGATATGCAAAAGCGCCCGCTTCGTATTGAGGGGTTGTTTTGGTTAATCGCAAATCCGCCAGTTCGGCGGCGTAAGCTCAGGGATTTCCCATTTACTGCCACAGCGATGACATCTCTCCATATCAGGCCGCCTCATCTTCCCGCAGTTTTGGCAGGTAACAAGAGTTTCCTTTGGCCTGGTCAATCGGTACGTAATATACGCGGACAGACCAAAAGCAATTGTCCCGGCCGTCCACCACGTCTTCGCCGTTCCGGAAAGGCCGATTATTGCCGCGTCTTTTCTTACACAAAACGCAAGCCATATCGACAGAATCAAAGACGGTCCCATTAACAACGGCAAAAATACCTGACGGTCATATTTTGGTCCATTGTATCTGCCTAACATCCCCACAAACGAATTCGGCAGAATAAACAACGCCCGATGGCCGGCAGACGGCTCGAAATAATCCCCGCACAAATATGACGCCACCCCAAACACCGCCGGCTGAAGATTCTCAAGAAAAAACAAATCTATCGTCGCCAGTGTCGAGCCATACGATTCGGAATACATATCGGTATCGCTGCGATATACCATCCTCCCATTCGGGTCAAAAACATCCATTGCCATTGCCATACCTTCTCTCGAAACACAAGCCACGCCCATCCCAAGATATTTAGTATCAATAATCCGCCCTGCTTTTTTGCCTTCGCCGGGCAACCTCAAAACCGCGTAAAACGGCTGAATCCAATAGGCCAGAACATCTCTTGGCATGGCAACATCGTTTTGCCGCTCCCCCATAAACAAGGATTGCGGCATCGGCAAATACCCGACCTTTGCTAACGACTGCTCGCTCGTATTATAAATATAAATCTGCCCCGTCTTGTCTAACACGGTAATATATGCATAGGTCCAATCCCAGGTTGTGAAGTCGTATCCCTGGCTCGATTTATCGCCGCCGGGCAAAACCACTCCTCGCTGCTCCCACTCACCCTTCTCGGCGTTCCATATCTGCGGCGAACTCCCTCCAATGCCCGACACAATAGAAAGTTCATTTCTGATTCCAACTATCGCAATCGGCTCACGCCTGTCTCCTTCCGCTAATTGGAGCCCTTTGCTGACCCTGCCTCCGGCAAAGTCGATTAAATAAAAACGACGCGTCTTCTTGTCGTAAAGGCCTATTCGATTGGTTGCCCATCCTTCTGTTACAATCGGGTCATAGAACCGCCCAAGTGACGGCTGTGCCTTCTCTGAGATTCCGTTTGGGCCGGCATAAAACTCCGTCTCCCTGTACACACTCTTATCATTCGGCTCAAAAGATTTATAATTACGGACTATTAAACCGCTGGGCTTATCGAGGCAAACGTAGCTTCCGTTCTTCTCGTCATACCAGTAGTAAACTCTTTCGTTAACATCATAATACGGCACTATTTCCGCCACAATATCCCAGAAGGCGCCGATAGTTTTACTGAAGACAAGAGGTGTATCTATGGCGGTATAGATGCTGGAAAATCGAAAGTTCGGCTCGTTTGGATCAGGTATTCCGTATCGGGCAAATAATGGCTCCTCTACTGCTCCTGCTCGTTTCGCCGCCGGCTCACCGGGAACTAATCCCGAAGGCCTGATTATAATTTGCGAAGAACCCCAAGGCCTATTACTAATGTGACGGACAACACATAAGAACCTTCCCCAGAACAACAGCAGCGAAAGCACTACCAACACGACAAATCCCGTCGCTATTACATTTATCAGATTTTTCTTCTGGGCATTCATAACTCTGTCTCCTAAAGGGCAGCCGTCGAAAACCTATGCCACGCGCGTATCAGGCACGCCGCAATTAATAAAACCAGTATCGCGTAAATATCCCACCCGAAACCTTTAATCAGAATAACCGGTATCAAAATCAAGCCCAGCGCAATCGGCCCAAGTGTCGGTATAACCCTGCTCGATGTCCACCCCGCCTGCAAACCAATGCAATAACACGCAAACCCAAGCAGGAACACCGGGATGGAGATTTCAGGATAAAGCGAACGGATAAAATGAGATGGTTCGACAGACCTCGTTAAAACAGCCGCGATGCTTGCCCCCGCTATCGGAATAAAAACAATTAAAACCAGCAAAAAGCCGGCAATGACGCGCGCAATAAAAATATGACCTCGCGTTACCGCTAACGTCGCCAGCAACGCCGATACCCTTTTTGTCTTGTCCCGGTACATCTGCGCCGCGCCCATAGCACAAAACATCAACATCCCTAACATCGCATTAAACAAAGGCATTGCTATGAAGGGCCCATCATCCACCTCGCCATAATATAGCTGCCAGCCAAACAATGCGCCGAAGATGGCCACTAAAATCGCCGCGGCGATAAAAAACACGCGGTTGTCTTCTATCTCTCGGATTATCAGCGTGAACATATCGGCTCTCCTTGTTCATAATCGACCGCCGCATCAGTTCCCGACGCCGTGCATTCGATGAATATCTCCTCCAGCGTCATCGGTATCTCCGTGCAGCTTGTCGGCTTGAATGTGCTAAGAAATGTTTGTTTGTTTTCATTCCAGTTTGCTACGGTAATAATTATTTCCCTGCCCTGCCTTTTTTCCGCTATTATCCCGGTAATGGGAAACTCCCTCGGCAGTTGGCCATCAAAAATCAACCTCAATTTTCGCACCCGCTTCTTCAGTTCCTCCAGCTCACAATCCACAACTAATCTCCCCGCCCTTAGTATTCCTATCCGGTCCGCAAGACGCTCCACGTCGCTAAGGATATGAGAGCAGAAAAGGATTGTCCTGCCGTCCTGGCCTATAAGCTCTATCGCCAGCTCCAGAAATTGCCTCCTCGCAACCGTATCCAGCCCCAGCGTAGGGTCGTCCAGAATCAAAAGCTTTGGCTCAGTCGCCATCGCAAGCGACAAATTCAACTGCGCCCTCATACCCCGCGAAAGCTGGCTCACCTTCCGCTCCATCGGCAGCCGAAACGTCTCCAGAAGCCGACGGAAGAACTGCTCATTCCACCGGACCGACAACCCCTTATAAAGTTCCACAATCCGACGGACACTGTAGTTCGGGATAAGGTTATGTCCTTCCGCAACATAACCTATTTGCCCCAATACTGACGCCGGCAATTGCCACAACGAGGCGCCCAGCACAGTTGCCTCTCCACGCGTCGCCGGCTCAAGACCAAGCAAAATTCTGATTATAGTCGTCTTGCCCGCACCGTTGCGACCTAGTAAACCATATATACCGCCTTGCGGCACCCTCAGGTCGATACCGTCCAGAACACATCTCCCATCGAAGTATTTCACAAGATTTTCGGTTTGTATCGCATATTCGCTCATAGTGTGTCCTCTCAATCACTCGAGATTGAATTTTCTGATGGCTTCGTTGAACCATTTCAGCAGGGTCTGACTGTCCATCTGCATATGAAATGCGTCCACCACCGCCCGTTCCAGGTCCTCACAGATAATCCTCTTCTTGACCGAACCGCTCAGGTCGCTGTCCAAGTTCGCCACAAATGTCCCCGACCCGGGCCTGGTTGTGATAATCCCCTCACGCTCCATCTGCTGGTATGCCTTGGCGATTGTGTTCGGGTTGATGGCAAGCTGTCCCGCCAACTGTCTCACCGTCGGCAGCTTCTCATCCCTGCCAAGCCGGCCAATCGCAATATCCCGCTTGACCTGGTCTATTATCTGCTGATAAACCGGCCTGTCCGAAGCATTGTCTATTCTAATCTGCATATCTCAATCTCTGCACTTGTCCTATGTCAACTATTACAACTATATCACTAACATCGGCTTCGTCAATACTTTTTTTGAAATAATTTGCAGAATTTTTCCCTCCCGCCGGCCCGCTGGCCGTATCCTGTTGCCAAATAAGAAGTTACCTCGCCCCCGAATATGCCGCTTTGGCAGACAAATCCCTCGCCCAAACTATCGCTTACACAAAAGACATTACTCGCCTTTCGGCGTGCCGAGAATTTCCAGCGTCTCTTTAATCACAGGCAGCGGCATAGTCGTAATCTGCGGGTCGCTGATTTTGCCCTTTACTTCCACCCGCACCACCGCCCTGCTTAGTCCCTCCGTTAGCGACTGCAATATCGATGGACTCGCAGGCGCAAGCCGGCGACCTCGCGCCGTCAGTGTCATTTTTATATCGTCGGTCTTCAGGTCAAGCCAGCCCGACCCGTAAAACGCAACTGATTTGCCCGACAAATCCAACTGCCTCAGGAACATCTTGTTGTCCTGAATATACGCATCGACCGTCATCTGGTCGAAGGCGTAATCGCTCGTCTCGGTCAGATTCAGCACCGCAAGCAAATTTGCCAGCGGCGACCTCTTGCCGACCTGCATATCGATTATCTTCAGCCGGCACCGACCAAGCCGGATATTGTCGTCAACAAACGAACCGATAATACCAACCGAACCGCTTATCGAACCGCTTGAGTAATGCTCATCAGGTCGAACTTCTTTATCCGTGTCCGAAAGAAACTTTTTCAGGTCCGCACCGGCAACGCTCGCCTCCAGCAGGTAATCCAGCCCCCCCCTGTCTGATTTGTTAAATTGCAGCTTGCCTATCATTTTGCCGTCGTAGAAATCTGCGACAAAATATCTCGACAGCCACTGCCCCGATTCGGAATCATATCTCAGAACAGTATCCACCTTCGACAGGGATTTGTTTTTGAACCGGACGTTCTCGCCGGAAAAATTCACGTCCCCGGCCGTAATTCGCATCCCTTCGCTTGTGCCATTGGCCTCGCTCAAAGCCACACTTCCCGCCATTCTCATCACCGACTCAATCGGCGAACCTCGAATCGTGTGCGATGCCCTGGCCGTAATATCCTCAAGCACAATATGTGATTGTGTTATCGCTATCCTCCCGGAAATGTCATGCAAAGCATAAGGCAGCAGGTTGCAATCTATCGTGTTGCCTAAGCACTCTATAACCAGCCGATTAGGCCCGCAATTGCCGTCGGCGTTCCTGCTCACGTCCGCTGCCAGGTTCACCTCGCCGCCCGCTCGCAACTGTCCCACCATTGCCCCCAGCGACCCCGGCAGCGCATCAGCCAGGTCTTCGCTTAGCTCAACTTTTTTGGCCCGCATCGACAGGCAATATCCCGGCTCTCTCTGGTTTCCCGCTGACCAGACAAGCCCCGAAAACGCCACCGTCCCACCTTTATAACGACCCTCCAGTTGTTCAATATCAATCATACCCGGCCTGAAAACAACCCTGCCCTCAACCTCGTTGACAAGTATGGGCAACGCCTTGGCCTTCAGCGAACTTTTCTTCGGAAACACCTCCGCTGTGAATGTCGAAGCGGTGTCCTTTCTTCCGGCGCTGACAACTTTTACCGTCGCGTCAACCAGCCCCTGTGTCTCGAACTGATTGTAAAACTCCTTCTGCGCCGTCGGCAACGCCGCTTCAAGCGTTGCGTCCAGCGGTATATTCTCGCCTTTGACCACAATATCGTATGACGGAATTACGCCCAGGCCAAACCCCACTTTGCCGTTAATCGTTATCCTACGACCGCCCCACTGCGACACCACATCGGACAAAACCATATTATTGTCGGCAACCACCAGCTTGCCCGTTGTGTTCTTCAGCGGATAGCCGAACCCGGCGTACATACCTTCCACGTCGAGCAACTGCACAGCAAGAACGCTCCGCTCGTCCGTTGGTGACTGCCTGACCCGCGAATAGCTGGTTGACACCACGCCGCTCGGCGAAAACTCCGACCAGAACTTCTGCTCCTCACGGTTAATCGCGTTATAAAGGTCTTTATCCAGCAGCATATTGTCGCTGCTAATCTGGAAATTGTATTTATAGTCCGGCCCAAAATCCTTCGCCCACCCGTTAAGAACAAGCTCCACCGCCCCGTGACGACCGACTACACTGTTCAATTTCGCGCTTTTCTCGGTCAACTCAACCTGCCCAGTCAGATGCTCAACTGCATAAGGAAACTTGCTGTCGCATAATGCAACGTCTTTGCAGGTAACCTTGCCCTCTATTTTGCCTTCATTTAATCGTTCCGGATTACCAGACGCCTGCAAATCAATATCAATCGTCCCCGACGGATTATATTGTCTAAAAAACATCTGTATCGCGTTGACAAAAGGCGCCTTGTCCATAACCGTCTTCGTGTCAAACGCAAACAAATTCCGCGATTCGCTCGGCGGACAGGTAAAACCCTTTATCTTCGCCATAAGCACGCAGGTTTTGTTCGGCTCATAAGTCAGCTCCGCATCAATCGTTCGGACCATCCATGGCCGTTCAAAACCAGGCACATCCTTCGATGAAATTCTGCCTCCCACAATAACTCGCCCCGGCTGCCAGTTTCCGAAAATAGCGCTCTTCCCTAAATCCTGCTTGCTAGCACTTGAAATATCAAAACTGCAACCACCGACTATTTTCTTCGCGGGCCGAAAACCAGCCGAGACAGGCGAACTTGCTATCACCACTACGCGCCCGTTTACAACTTTGCTGTATTCGACCGTGCCGTGCTCGAGCCATACAAGCGGCAGCCGGCCGACCCCGCCGCCGGGCAACTGTATTTTCATCGCCGACAGATTCCACTGGCCATTGTTGGAATCATACTGAATTCTCAGCGTAAAATCGTCAACGAATATCTCCTTCACCCTGGGCCTCAGCGTGAGCAAACTGCCAAGCCGAAAATGCACCCGAACCGTATCCGCCTTCAAAATAGAGTTGTCGTAATCCGCCGAATTGCGAGGCCTAACCACAAGGTCTTTGATAAAAACAGACCCGTCAAACCGGAACTCAACCGATTTAACGTCTATTTTTGTATTCGTCAAATCCGAAAGCTGCCCAATCGCAATCTGCGGCAGCGCACGGCCCCCAAGAACAAAGGCAACCCATATCAGGACGCTCGTCGTCACAAATTCAAGAAACCACCGCGCCGCCCTCCTGCCGCCGCTTTTCCTGCCTGACTTTTTCAAATCCGACGGCATAAACTCTCGTCACCCAAAATCACTTTTTGCCCCTTATCGCCTTGTCGGCAATGTCCCGCCGATAACGCGCACCTTCGAAGCTTATCCTGCTCACTGCCTCATACGCCTGCTTTTTCGCGTCGGCAATAGTCCCCCCAACCGCCGTCACGCCTAAGACCCTGCCGCCGGCCGTCACCAACGAGCCATCCTTCATCGCTGTCCCCGCGTGGAACACAACAACATCTTTCAACTGCTCGGCCTCGCTTATACCGGTTATAACCTTTCCCTTCTCATAATCGCCCGGATAACCCCCCGACGCCATCACCACGCACACCGCCGGCCGACTGTCCCATTCCAAAGTTACCTCATCCAGTTTCTGCTCGCAAACAGCTAAGCAGGCCTCTAACAAATCACTCTTCAGCCGCATCAGCATCGGCTGTGTTTCCGGGTCACCAAACCGAACATTAAACTCCAAAACCCTCGGCCCTCCCGCTGTTATCATAAGCCCCGCGTATAGCACGCCCTTGTATGGCGTGTCGTTGCGATTCATACAGTCCACAACAGGCACTAAAATCTCCCGCTCAATCTGGTTCATCATCGCGTCCGTAACTATGGGAGCCGGACTGTATGCCCCCATACCTCCCGTATTAGGCCCAGTGTCCCCATCTCCTATCGGCTTGTGGTCCTGCGCCGATTCCATCACGTAAATGCTTCTGCCATCGACAAACGCCAGTATCGACGCCTCCTCGCCTATCAGCTTGTCCTCCACCACTATTCTGTCCCCTGCCGAGCCGAATATCCTGTCCACCATTATCTTCTCAGCCGCCAGTATCCCGTCCGATGGCTCGTTGCAAACTATTACCCCTTTGCCCTTCGCCAGCCCCGCCGCCTTGACCACCACCGCCTCATCCCTGCTCGCTATGTATGCCTTGGCATCCTCGAACCTGGTGAATGTCCTTCCTTCGGCAGTCGATACTGCGCTCGACCGCATTATCTGTTTTGAGAACGCTTTGTCCGCCTCCAACTGTGCCGCCGCCTTACTCGGCCCAAACGCCTTTATCCCCGCCGCCTCCAGCGCATCAACCACGCCATCCGCCAGCGGGTCCTCAGGCCCGACTATCACCATATCGACCTTCTTTTCCGTGGCGAATTTGACTATCTCGCCAACGTCCTCGGTCTTAATCGCGACGTTTTCACCCCATCTGGCCGTTCCGGGATTCCCCGGCGCGATGTATAGCTTTTTCAGCTCCTTCGATTTCGCTAATTTCCACGCAATCGCGTCTTCTCTGCCCCCGCCGCCTATTAGTAATACTCTCATATCTCAACTTTCCTTCCACATCTTCCCGAAGCATAGCGAAGGCCCCGGACTCCGATCCGGGGTCCAAGTCTTCTATCTTTAGTCTTCCGTCTTCGAGCATCCAGTATCCAGTATCCAGTATCGAGTATCGAGTATCGAGTATCGAGTATCTAGCATCCAGTATCTAGCATCGAGTATCGAGTACTGCTTCTACTTTACCCGCCCTTCCCTCTTCCCTCAAGGCAAAACTCGTCATCGCAGGGTCATTCCGAGCGCAGTCGAGGAATCTGTTAAAATTGCTGCCTGAAAGGCATCCAAATAATATTTAGATAAT
>PMZJ01000022.1:0-17448 GCA_003170415.1 Phycisphaerales bacterium
CGGCAATAAAGTTGCCGGGCTAAACATAGGCGGGGTAATCCGCCTCCGGCGGACAAGCATCGAACATTGAACATAGAACACAGAACGATATAATATAAGGGCAGGTTAATTATCAGGAGACAGACGGTGAAGGTATTACTGATATTACTGTTGTGGGCGATATTGTTAGTGCTATGCTGGCCGATAGCGTTACTGGCGCTTATTTTGTGGCCGATTGTATGGCTTTTGTCGATTCCGTTTCGTATTGTGGGTATTGCCGCGGAGGCGTTTCTTGCGCTGATTAAAGCAATTCTGTTTTTGCCCGCGAGATTACTCGGCCATCGCTAAAATAATGTTTTTGCCACGAAGCCACCAAGACACTAAGAAATCTGTGTGAATCTGTGGTTAGGAAATTTGTGCCTTAGTGTTAAAAAACAGCGACACGAAGCAAAGCGAAGAGCCCGTTTCGGAAACTTGCAAATAATCGATAATGAGTGTAGAATAGAGAATCGTAGCGGTGAGAGTAGCTCAGTTGGATAGAGCATCGGATTGTGGTTCCGAGGGTCGCGGGTTCGAATCCCGTCTTTCACCCTTCTTTTCATTTATGATTTATGATTTTTGATTGATGATTTAATATGAATGGCCGTGAGTCACAGTACAACCAAAACCCACGGCCTAATTCTTAATTCTAAATTCGCAATTCTAAATTCGGTTACGCCCTGCGTTTTCTCATCATCGCCAAACCGCCAAGGCCGAGCAGACATAGCGTGGCGGGTTCCGGAATAGTCGTGGGAACATTTATGGTCGTCGCGGTGGGAATCGACACCAAAGCGTTTATAGCCAAGGCCCGGCCGTTCAGGGTGCCGCCGCCAAGGGTGATGCTCTGGTCCGCGAGAATGTTTCCGGCGAAGGTGTTGGTGCCACCAAGGGTCGCGGAGGTGCCGACCTGCCAGAACACATTGTTGGCCGACGCGCCATTAATCAATAACACCCTGGCGTCGGCGGGCGTTATCAGGGTGGTGCCGATCTGGAAGATCCATTGTGCGCTGGGATTTCCTAAAGCGTTCAGCGTCAGATCGCCAGCCCCGTACGTCCAAGTCGCAGCCCCAACACCGTAGGTGTAAACTCCCGGAGTGAGGGTCACTCCGCCCAGGTCCGCAGGTCCGGCCGCACCGCCCGTAGCGTCATGCGCTGCAGTGTACGCGGCACTCGCGTCCGCGTGGGCTTGGGCCTTCACGGCGGAGGCGTCGCCGGCGAGGTACAGGTTACCGGTAACCATTCCAGCCGTGATTCCCGACACCGATTCTGTTGGGGAACTGCCTACGTCACCGGTAATCCAAGTTCCCGACTGGGCGTTGGTCACACCACTGCCGCCCAAGACTGCGAAATTAGCCGCCGTTCCTAAGCTAACAGGCACGGCGTAGGCACTGATGGGCAACAGCGTGAGAACCAACAGGCAAATAAACAATAGTTTTGGTTTAGAAACAATACTGTTCTTCATTTTATACTCCTCTCAAAAATTTGTCGTTTCTTTGTTTTACACAAAGAGTCCCGGCACAGACATTTCGTGCCGAATTAGTCCTCCTCCTGATTGAATTTACCTCTTCCTGCGAATCAAGCCAAAAACGCCAAGACCAAGCAGACACATCGTCGCCGGCGTTTACAGAGAATACACTAGCGGAACACTGGCCTAACAAGTTTGTTGACCTGCCCGGGCAAGTGACTTTTACACTGTTATTAACCGCACAAACTGTTATGCGAGCAGTCCTGCCTGGTTTGCCAACCGCTATAAAACCCAGGGCAGGCCTAAATTCAAATACCTTCCATCCACAACGCCCGAATCAACGGTGAATTCATCAGGGTAGTGACTATCAAAAAGGCAATAAACAGCAATATCGGGAACAATAACGCATCTTTGCAAAAGGTAAAAATTTTCGACATGGCTAATACTCCTTGAGGTTGCCTGGCAAACTTCCTGTTTACTTGTATCCTGACCATAATAACACTATCACAAACTGCCTGAATGATACCAATGCTTCAACCCGGCTTTCGCCTTAGGCAGACATACTGGGCCGAACAGGTTCTTCAACCTGCCCGGCCCAGCGACTTTCACACTGCTATTTTTAAAGCACAATCGCACCATACGATTATGCGTGCAGCCGTGCTGGGTTTGCCAAGTTTATTTGACAAACAAGTCCAAACCCAGCGAAGAAATGGGAGAGAAAACTTTTCAACACACCTCCACTACCATTTACCCGCCTCCACTACCGTATTACTATCGCCCCGCCGTTCTCAAAACTACGGAGCGCTTTTGGACTGCTGGATTTGAGAAGAGAGAGTATCAAACCCAGCGAAGAAGGGGAGAGAGAATGAGCTTTTATACTTATCGCGGGAAAACCCGCGGTCGTATTCGAGCTGGGTTTGTGAAGAGAGTTCAAACCCAGCGAAGAAGGGGAGAGAGAATGAGTTTATTACCCTTGTCGCGGCCGATTGACCGCGTATGGTTACGAGCTGGATTTGAGAAGAGAGAGTATCAAATCCAGCGAAGAAGGGGAGAGAGAATATGTGTAGAAATCTTTATCTAAACCACCCCCGCCGTTTTGCCTCGCAAAAACGAAGCAGCGGGGATGTTGATATTCGTGCCGGGCTTGTAAACCTCGCTTTAAGTTTTTTCTTTTTCACGGGTACAAACCCAGCTTGGGGGAGAGAAAACTCCTCGTGAGCATATTAAATCACGACACACAGGTCGTGCTTGCTCTCAGAAAGCTGACGGCATTTCAGGAAGCCGTCGAAATTATCCTTCTCTCATTAGCTCTTCAACATTATCAGCAGAAGAAATTGCCTTTATGGCGACGTCACCCTTCAGTCCGAGGAGATTGGCAACCGTGCTTCTAAAGACATCATCGGTTGCATCCTCAGCAATGACGGCGGAGACGCCCAGAGACCTTGCAGCGATTTCCTGCCTTTTGCTGCCGGCCCTTACCAGGGCAATCGTAGGGATATAGGGTTTAGCCGCTTTGAAAGTTTTGAGAAACCTTCCATCGGGCATATCATCCAAATCCCATCTGCTGATTACGCTGTTCACCTTTTCATTTTTCAAAGAACGAGCAGCCTCAAAACCTGACTGCATTTTTATCAACCTTACCGGCAGTTCCCTTAACACTTCACTTCTGCCGTTTAAGCCCACTGTCAAAACTGTCGCTTGAACAAGAACAACCATCTACTTTCCTAATTATTCTTTGGCTTATTCGTCTTCGGGTGCTTTACTTTTTCTTCGCTAATATATATAGCGAATGGCGTGCCAGACCGTGCCGAGGCAAAAAGGGATTTTGCAAGTTGTTTATGGCAAAGGAGTTATGTTTACCGATTTTTGGGGGGACGCTAAGATGGCATAAAAACAATGGCGACCATTTCGGTCATAGAAACAAGAGAATAGCCGTCATAAGTTGTTACATAATCTGAGGTTTTAAATGATGCGACCAGTTTGGTTAGAGGTGACCAGAATGGAACATGGTTATTGTCGATCCTTCGATACAGCTCCCCGGCCTACGGATTGCCAGGGCAGGCAGGAGAGATTGTCGATTGCCGAATGATATTTTTTGCCACGAATCGCACCCTCTATTGGTAAAGGCGATATTTTTGACTTGCAAAGGCAAAAGTGTTATTTATTCCTGACGTATTAAACCCCAAAACCGCCATTTTCAATACTGATAACGCGTAAATTGACTAATCGATAGACCACTTAAAATAGATAACAAATTAAAGAACATTCAAATACCAAGTCGATATGTTCGTTAATTTAACGTGATGCTCTGCCCATAATACGATCCAAGAGGCAGATTGGCAGAAGTAGGCGGCATTTCCGACTATGGGGGCATATTAAGTTTCGTAGCGTTTCGACCAACGGGTTTTTTGTGGTGCGTCTAAACAGTTAAAGGAGCCGTTTTATATGGACAAGAAAAATATTTGCGCGAGAAGGCGTTGGATTGTTATTTTCGGTATCTTGGTTTGCACCGGTACTGGTGCGGCTCTCGTTGCCGTGTCAGGACATAACGAAATAATAAAACTTTCCTCCACCACCTCGCAGGAGCCGAACCAGCATAGCGCGCCGCCAGCCAATACTCCGGCCACACAGGGTAATCCATCGCCTGCAACGACACAGCAGGCCAACCCGTCGGTGAGCATAGTAACGCAGGCGGCCGTTAAAATGGGCGTCCTTTCCTGCGTAAGCCGGATTAACCAGGTTGTTACTTTTCTTACCGCAAATACTCAGAACGGGGTATTAATTTTTCCCGTGCAAAATCCGCCGGACCAGCACATCTTTTCAACTTCGTTCGAGTTGTTGGCTTCTGGTGATTCCTCTATCTATGCCTCCGCGAGTTTCTTCCCGAATAAGGATGCCGTATATGATACGGTTGAGTATGTAAACAAAGGATGCGACGAGCTGGAAAAAACCGTCTTTAAGAATTTAAAACGCGTCGGCGTGCTTAAAAAGAACATTATCCTGCTTGACGGAGGGGCAGTAAAAGTATTCCTTATGCCCGCAGGAACAGGGTGTGTTGTGATTAAAAAGGAAGTCGTCCAATAAATTATTAACCAGGAAATAGAAAGGAGGGAGCAATTCTATGAAGTTTCGAAGAAAATCACTAATGGTGGTCGCAATAGTTCTTGTTTTGTTGAATCAGTTCGCTTTTGTAAAATCCGCCTTGGCGGCAGATATCTGGAATGATGCCGTTTCTCCTCTAACAGCAGATGCCGGCGGCAGCGTAACGATAACAATGGATGAGAATCATTTGGGCGGCGCCACCTTTCAACTGATTAACGATAATGGCGGCGGTACGCCTATAACTACTATTATTTCCAGTGCCACTTCAACGACAATAAGTGCAACTGACAATCTCGGTGGTGGCGACAGTTTGTCTATAAACGGCCTTACCGGTACTACTACCAATAGCGGCGCTTTGGGCGTTACCGGCGCGACGACGCTAAGCAGCACCCTGGGAGTAACGGGAGCAACAACACTTAGTAGCACATTAGGCGTAACGGGCCTATCGACTTTAAACGGGATCGATAACGGCAGCGACGGGATTACAAACGCAGGCGCAATATCAGGGGCCACAACCATTATCGCCAGTAGCACGATTACCGGCGGCAATCTTTCAACGGGCGGCACGTTAGGGGTAACCGGCCTGTCCACTTTAAGCGGCGGCATAGCCGCAGACAACATTCATATCAGCGATACGACCAGCGGAGAGAATAATATCAGCGGGGTCGGCACTTTGGGCGCTACGACCGTGAACGCTACGACAGCTAATGCCACGACAATTAATGCCGGCAACGGCAGCGGAACGGCGGGAACCGTCAATGTAACCAACGGAACGGATAATACCATTACCTTAACCGGCAGCACAGGCGCAATCAGCAGCACCTCATTAAGCACGACCGGCACCGCCACAGTCGGCGGCACTTTGGGCGTGACGGGAGCAACTACACTCGACAGCACATTAGGCGTAACAGGACTATCGACTCTAAACGGAGGTATTACCTCCGGGACAGTTCATATAAACGATGCAACCAGTGGAGTAAATAATGCCGCTATTGGCGGCACTTTGGGAGTAACGGGAGCAACTACGCTGACAGGCGCTCTTACCGCAAATGGCGGTGAAACTGTGAATAACGGCTCAACAATCTGGAGCGGCGATGGTGCAGGCAATCAAATGGTTGTTGACGACACAAGTTCTCGCTTTCTGAGCACCAATGGGACTCAAAGCGTAGCAGTTAATAATAGCGGAACAACGATAACGGGCGCGGCCGGTCACACGTTAAACGTAACAGGCACGACCACAACCGTCAACGGCACCGCCACCATTTACAGCGGCAACGGTTCCGGCAATGAACTGATAGTGGACGCTACCAGCGCCAAATTAGCCAACTCCGCCAACACCAACAGCGTCGCCGTCAATAGCACCCAGACAACTGTTACAGGCACGACCGCCATCAACGGCGCCACCACCATCACCAGCCCCGACAGCAGCCACGTTCTGTCTGTGACGAACACGAATACTCGGGTTGACGGAGGGGCTGCGATATATTCGGGCGCGGGTATAAATAATAGTATCACAGTTTCCGGTAATACGAGCAGCAACACCCTTGCCGTGGGTGATACTCAGACGAGCACTATCGGGCTCAACTCATTTGAATACGGCACGCATGTCAACGGCGGCATGCTTATAGACGGCTCACTTGGAGTCAACGGCAATATTTACAGTCTTAATCCTACCGCAAACGCGACTATTAATATTGCAAATAATGGATTGAGTATCACAGGGGCATCCAACACCGTCGTGCTGCAGGCGGATGACGACGCATCGGGTGCGAACGAGCGAGCTAACCTTTCAATGACTCCCACCTCTGCCAGCTTGCTTGTAAACACCGACAGCGGCGTATCGCACGGTATCACTGTCAGCCAGACAAACACCGTCATTTCAGGCGGGACAAACGCAACGTCACTTACTCTCGATAACAGCGGTGCAACATTCAAAAATGATACCACGGGCGGTCCGGCAAGAGTAACGGGCGTCGCAAACGGAGTAAATAAATATGACGCTGTTAATATGGGGCAATACAAACAGCTTGAGGAAAAAGCTTATTCGGGCATAGCAGCCGTCTCTGCCATAGCAGCCGTTCCCCCTCCAGTTGCGGGCAAGAATTTCTCGGTTGGCCTGGGTTATGGCAATTTTGAAAGCACAAATGCCGTGGCTGTCGGAGCCAAAGCTCTTGTGGGTAAAGACAGAAACGTTACTCTTACTGCCGGCGTAGGATTAGGCGAAGACGCAACCGCGGTAAGCGCAGGCGTCGGCTGGAGTTTTTAACCAAAAGGCCTGGTAAACAGGGCTAATATACTGCCTACTTAAAAAAAATAATATGCCACTTGTAAATTACAAGTGGCATATTTTTTTGTGGTAAGGTTAAAAATCAAAAGCATAATTTTACGGCCGGGTCAGGGACTTGCGAACTGAATAAGTGAACTTTATTGGCCGCTTTTTTTGTCCGAGTTACTGGTAGAGATATTCAATTTGTCCATAAGGCGATTTAGCTGGCGACGTTCGATGCCGAGGATTTTGGCGGCGGCGATTCTTCGGCCTTTGGTGTATTCGAGGGTCTGCGTAATGACCTTGCGTTTTACTTCATCGAGGGTGGGCATCTGGTCTTTTGGATACGCAGGCGAATCGGATATTATGATTTCGAAGGGCATTACGGCGGGCTGGATTTCGGGTCCATCGGTGAGAACGTAAGCACGCTCGATGGCATTGGCGAGTTCGCGGACGTTGCCGGGCCAGGCGTAGTTACGCAGGAGGAGTTTGACGGGTGCGCTGAATCTCTTGGCCGGCTCGTTGTAGAAGGTCGATTGGTTTTTGAGGAAGTATTCCGCCAAATCGAGGATGTCTTCTTTGCGATGGCGAAGCGGAGGCACCTCAAGGCGAACAACATCGAGGCGGTAATAAAGGTCTGAGCGGAAAGTGCCCTTCTTAACCATATCCTGCAGGTCTTTGCAGGTCGCGCACAGGACGCGAACGTCAACGGGGCAGGATTTGGCTGAGCCAAGGGGCGTTACACGGCGTTCCTGTAGAACGCGCAATAATTTTGCCTGAAGCTCAAGGGGAATTTCGCTTATTTCATCGAGGAAAATCGTGCCGCCATCTGCTGCCCTGAAGAAACCCAATGTGCTGTCAACGGCGCTTGTGAATGCACCTTTGATATGGCCGAACAACTGGCTTTCAAATAACTGGCCTGTAAGGGTAGTGCAATCGACGGGAACAAAAACGCGGTCTGCACGGTGGCCTGATGTGTGGATTTGCCTTGCGACCATTTCCTTGCCGACGCCCGTTTCGCCGGTAATAATAATAGGACATTCACGGGAGGCAATGGCCTTGATAACTTCCATTACGGAATTGAACGCCGGGGAACTGCCGAGAAAATCACTGTGCGTGCGGGTATAAACCGGCTGCGCAGACGCAGAACCCTGCTGACCGTCCTTGCCGCTTCCATCCTGAAAGCCCAGCTCTCTTGCGCCAGGAGTCACACTGCGCGAACTCTCACTCATCAACTATCGCCTCATCTCCAGTGCAGACATACACACTCCTGCACCTTTTAAAAAAAAACGCGTTCTTGGCGAGAATACCCTATATGATGGTGAGGATACTCTCTCCCATTTCTTCTTCAATAGTCAATTGTACTTCACTTGACAAATAAAATCAAGCGAATTATGGGACTTTATTTGGATTTTACACACCCCAGATTAACGCCGGATTTGTTAATATTAGGCAAATTGCGATAATGAGGCAAAAATCACAAAAAGTCCTCATAATCCCGTAACTCTTTAAATTTCAAAGTCTTACAGCAAAAACGCGGATTAAAATCCGCACTGTAAAGATATACGCCAGGCATATCCGAAAGTTCTTTGGGAAAGCCAAAACCCGCAATATTCGGAAAGCCCCTATGAAAATAGTACTTAACCCGCGAAAATCATCTCCCTCTTATTTGCCCAGGAGCTCGAAAGGGGAGATATAGTCGCCTAATTTTTCGGCAGCCGATTTGAACCGTTTTCTTGCCTCGGCGAAGGTATCGAACAGGATTTTGGGGGTATCGGGGACTTTGTCCCGATAAATCTTTTCGACGCGGTCGAGTTTGGCGAGATTTTCGGGGATACGAATAGTGAACTGCTTTTCGTAGTCGTCTTTTGTGAACTGGGTTTTGAGGTGTTCTTTGAACAGCCGAGCGAGGTCCTCATATTTGGGTATGAAACCTGTCGGCGTTTTAATTGCATCGACGTCGCCATTGACGCGTAGCTCCGCCCAGAGAATCCAGATTAGCTTGTCGGCCATAGTATTCAGATATTTCCCGTCTTTGCCGCGGAGGAAGTAATTGACGGAAAAGATGAGGGGCGGTTTCTTGACGCCTTTGGCAAAATCGAGATTGATTTGAACATATTTGCCGAGCGGTATTGAAACGAAGTCAAGATTAGACATAAGATTGAACGTTCTAACACCCTGCTTGCCAAGGGTCGCTGCTGTTGTTTCCGATTCGAGAGCCGCACCTTTCAGGATAATACCCTCGTTCCAGTCGAAGGCCTGCTCAACCGGATTCCAGGTGTCACTGTCACGACCTCCGTAAACGATGCCGCCGACGGGGACGCCATTGGTGTCGTTGAGGGCAGGGTCGCAGTTGTCGAGGTCCGGGATGCTGAGGGTATAACGGGCGTTTTTGTGAGCTGGCGGAATGGGATTGCCCTGGTCATCGGCTTTACCGTTAAACCATGCACCGGAAAAATTGGTGCCTTCGGGCGGTATTTCGCAACCCATACCAAGCCAGTAGGGTCTTTTATTCGCATCGAGGAGAACATTGGAAAAGATGACCTCCATCGGGTTTGTGAGGACTTTATAAATAACGGGGTCATCTTTTTCGCTGACGTCTTGAATGATGCCAAAGATGCCTTTTTCAACGTTAACGGCTCTCATTTGGCCTTCTTTTTTGCGGAAATAGGCGATATCGTCGCCAACAATGGTCTGGCCGGGGAGCATCGATGTCGAGGTTTTGCCGCAGGCGGATGGGAAGGCGCCCGTGAAATAGGTAACGCGGTTTTTGGGTCCGTGGACGCCCATAACGAACATGTGCTCGGCGAGCCAGCCCTCTCGTGATGCCTTCTGAATAGCGAGTCGCAGGGCAAGTTTTTTGAGGCCCATAGTGCTGCCGCCGTACTGGGTGTTGACAGAGTAAACCAATTCGTCTTCAAGGTCGATATAGACGCGGCGCAAATTATGGTTTTTGCTGACGCCGTTTTCGAGTTCGCCCTCGGAGTGAAGGAACCTGAAGAATCCGTGTCCTTCGCCGAGTTTTTTGAACTGCTCATAGCCGGGGCGATAGAGAAGCGATTCGCTGTGAACGACGTAGGGCGAATCTGTAATCTGGAGACAGGGGATAGTGAAATCGGAGCCGACCGGGCCGAGACACCAGAAGCAAATAATCATTTCCCTGCCGGCCATTGAATTTTTAAGGAGGTCACGGATTTCCTTGGTGCCTGCCTGTTTTTCTACGGATTTCAGTGATTCGCCGAGCGATGAGCCGGCGGGCAGGAGGTATCTTGTGCTGAAGGTATCGCGTCCCTGGTCGCTAATACCGTCGAAATGGCAGGTGTGGCCCTTGATATTGAGCGGTATTTCCTCGCCGTTTTTGACAGCAAGGGCACGGATATGCGCGATATCCTCGGGAGAGTCGGTACAGACATAGACGCTGGCCGGATTGGTCAGCTCGATGGCGTCCGCAATGAAGCGGTGCATCTTCGGGTGGTCAACCGCAACCAGCCGGTCATAGTTTTTTCCTTTAACCCTGTTTTTCAAAATGTCTTTTACTTCGCCAGCCATATTGCCTCCATAGCGTTTTTTAGTTCCTCCTTCGCAGCAGCGTTTACCCTGACAGCTATAGCTATGTAACTCTCGCTACGGAGGACAGGTCAAAAAATCGAGAGAGTATAAACCGTGTTTCCGAATGACGTCAACACATTTTTTAAAATTTACTTGATTCCGATGAAATATCGTGATACAATGAAATCAATAGTAGGGCTTTTGTTTTTATAGGTCCAACAGAAAACCACACCGGCAGAATAGAAGGGTGAGAGAGATGAAAAGGTCAATTTCTGCAGTATTGTTTATTTCACTAATCATTATCACTTCGGCAAACGCCTCACAACAGATGGCGATATGGGATTTCGGCCCTATCGCCGCCAGTTACACCACAAACCCAACGGCTGAAGACCTGATTGGAACACCGACATTAGTACTTTCGGGCGGGACACTTGACCCGGACGGCAAGGACGGCATCGCATATACGGATGCGGCAGGTATCTTACATGCAGCGGGTCAGTCAGCGGCATGGGATGAGATAAAGGTAAGCGGCGACAACGCCAGATGGATTGTAACTATCGACACTGTCGGTTGGACCGATATCGGATTGCGGTTCGATTACAAGGCGTGGAGCTCCAAGACAACGTCATTCGATATTGATTATCGGCTCAACGACACGGACGCATGGACAAATATATTGAACAATACACCAATCACCGGAGGAAGTTCAGGATTCCTCAGTTTTTCATATTCACTTGCCAGCTTAGACGCTATTGAGAACCAGCCGGTCGTAGAATTGCGGTTCAATGACTTCGACAACCATGGCAGCGGCAAATTGGCGTTCGACAATTTCGAGCTGACGGGGACGCAGATTCCTGAGCCGGCGACGATTGCACTGTTCGGATTCAGTATCACAGCGATTATCCGCAGACGCCGGAAATAGCCCGCTTTATATTTATTCACGACGGAACCTGCCGCGTTACGCGCGGAAGGCCGTTGTAATTGTCTGCGCATAGTGGTAGCATCAGTATTATCGTGGCATTCGCAATAAGCGATACTGATATGTCCGGAGAATTAAGCGATGAGAATGAAGAATTTAGAATTGAGAATTGAGAATTCAAAATCATCTCTCCCGATTTGTAATTCCAAATTTCTGATTTTTATCTGTGTGCTTTGTGCTTGCAGCATCTGCCAGGCGACCGGCTTAGAGGGAATGGAAAAATCGGTTGTGATGATTCGTGGGGCGGGACAGGAATTCGATTTTGTAACGCCGTGGAAGCCGAAGGCGATTGCGCAGGGAGTGGGGTCCGGATTTATCGTCGGGGATAATAAAATACTGACCAATGCGCACAACGTGAGCAACAACAAATACATTGAGCTTCAAAAAGAAGGTGTAGCGAAACGGTATCTCGCGAAGGTGGCGTTCATCGGTCACGACTGCGATTTGGCGTTATTGGCGGTTGAAGACAAGAGCTTTTTCGATGACACAAAACCGCTTGAGCTGGCGGAACTGCCGGGCGTAAACACGGCGGTCGAGACATACGGATTCCCGATGGGAGGCAGGCGCATATCCGTAACAAAGGGTATCGTCTCGCGGATACAGGTGGATACATATTCGCACACGGGGGCGGATTCGCACCTTGTGATTCAGACGGACGCGGCGATAAACCCGGGTAACTCCGGCGGGCCTGTGATACAGGACGGCAAGGTTGTGGGCGTGGCGTTCCAGGGGCTAAGGCAGGCGGATAATATCGGGTATATGATTCCGACGACGGTAATAAGGCATTTTCTGGCTGACATTAATGACGGTAAATACGATGGGTTCGGGTCGCTGGGCGTGATGTTGTATCCGGGCCTGCATAATCCGGCGTACAAGGATTATTTAAATGTGCCGGCAGACCAACAGGGCATAATTGTCATTGAAACGATTATGCACAGCTCGGTCGAATCGATTTTGAAGCCGGGCGACGTGCTGACGCAAATAGACCAGTACGCAATCGATAACGACGGCAGAGTGGAAATATACGGGTTGAAACTTGAGATGTCAGAGGTCGTGGAGACAAAACAGATAGGGCAAACGGTAGAGCTTGCATTTTATCGCGACGGCAAACCTATGAAGGCGACGGCAACGGTTGCGCGGAACAGGCCGGTCTTGGAATTTGCAAGGCAATACGACATAGCTCCACGGTATGTATGCTTCGCGGGACTTGTTTTTGTGCCGGCGACACGCAACTACCTCGAAACGTGGGGACCTGAATGGGTCAAAGATATACCGTTTTATCTGCGATACCTGTTCCGCAATTCGATACAGCTCAATACGGACAGAGCGAGAAAAGAATACGTCGTGCTGTCGGAGATAATGCCCGATGAGATAAACGCCTACGCGGGTGAATTCAAGAGCCAGGTGGTCGCGAGTATAAACGGAACGACAATCGAGGGACTTGAGGACGTGTGGAAGGCGTTCGATAAGCCATCTGAGGGTTTTTACACGATTATGTTTATGGGGGTGGACCGGCCTCTTGTACTCGACGCAAAAGAGGCGCACGCCCGCCAGACAGCTATCCTCGAAAAATACGACATACCCTTCGACTTCGCTCAGGGCGGGCCGCAGCAGGCCAGATTGGAGGTGCAACAATGAGAAGAATCCTATCAATAAATCGTTTTGCTCTAATCTATCTGGTCGTGCTAAGTATGACCGGCATTTCAGCGAGGGCCGGGGAAGACCAGACACGCGAGGCGATGAAGGGGTCGATTGTTTATCTGGAGATTTCATCGTACGGCTATGACCAGCTACGGCCATGGAAGAATACCGATGTTCAGCAGAGAGACGGAGTGGGCTGCGCGACGGGGGCATACCAGGTGATAACGCCTGCGTGGAACCTTATTGACGCAAAACTAATCAAGGCGAAGGTCTCGGGCCAAAACGAATACATACCGGTAAAAATAAAGACAATCGATTACGAAATTGACCTTGCACTGCTTGAGCTTGAACCAAACACGATGAAAAAGCCGCTGAAGCCGGTAAGGTTCGCAGACAAGTTTCAACGCGGCGCCAAGCTGAATTATTACTGGCTCAACCCGGTCGGTGAAATGACCACGGGTCAGGGATACATGGACCGGGCCGAGTTGCAGCACTCGACCGTTTCATACACGTATCTTTTGAATATGGTCGTTACAAATACGTCGCAGGAAACCAGCATAGGACAGCTTTATTGCGACGGCTTGACTCCAATAGGAATCGCCTGCTGGAGCGAAGGAACCCGCGAAACAGGACTTATACCGGCAGTAACAATAAATGACTTCCTGGCCCGGGCAAAAGATGCAAACTATCCCGGCATCCCGGCAGTCGGTTTCGCAACTGAAGACCTGCTTGACCCGGCGATGCGAACGTATCTCAAGATGCCTGCGACGATGAAAAACGGCGTGCAGGTTACAAACGTGTACACAATCGGGACGGGCAGTGAATCATTAAAGGCGGGCGACGTAATTTTGCGCATCGACGGCAAAGAGCTTGACGCCTACGGCAAATTCCTGTACCCGGCATACGACCGCATCCTGTTCCACCATTTAATCACCAGTCACAAAATCGGGGACGATATCGTTTTTGATATATGGCGCGACGGCAGCAAACAGCAACTCCACGTGCAGGCGAAGAATTTCGACGTCGGCCAGATGCTTGTCCCCTACTATGAATACGGGCACCAGCCGGAATATGTTGTTACGGGCGGATTCGTATTTCAGAAACTGACCCGGTCGTATTTAGCCAACTGGGGCAAGGACTGGGACGGCAAGGTTGCGCCGCACCTGCTTCATTACCTGCGGGATATGGCGTTTAAGCCGACTGCCCAGCGCAGGGAGATTGTCATACTCAGCTATTGTTTACCCGCACAGATAAACCTCGGCTATACCGACCTGGGCCAGATGGTCGTGAGCAAGTTTAATGGTATGCCTATCAGCCGGATAAGCGATATCATTAAGGCGCAGAAGCTGAACCCGGGCGCAAAATACGATGTTGTGGAATTCGAGATGGATAATCCGACGGTGGTTATCCCACGTCAGCAGTTGCCGCAGGCGGACGCGATGATTGCGACAAGCTACGGGATTCGCAAACTCGTAAACGTCAACCCGTAAGAAACACAGCGGGAACGGCAAGAAAGAGTAAAAGACGGAAGACAGAGGACTGAGGACTGAAGACGGAAAGAGATAGCATCTCTTCTCAGAGGGAAAGCCATTCAATTTCATTGACAGTGGTTCTGCCAAAAGTTACCTTACTTGACTTATGAAAGTTCTATTAAGCTGGCTTAAAGATTATGTTGATATCGAACTCTCGGCGCAGGAGGTGGCGGAGATTCTAAGCGACCGCGGATTCCCATACGAGGGTATCGAGCAGCTCGATAATGACGCGGTAATCGACGTTGAGGTAACGAGCAACCGAGGCGACTGTCTTGGGTATATCGGCGTTGCACGCGAGCTTGCTACGGCGACGGGCAAAGAATTAAAACTGCCGAAGGTCGAGCTGACGGAATCATCAAAGCCGGCGTCGGAATTCGCGAGCGTTGAGATTCGTGAGCCCCAGTTGTGCCAGCGTTATACGGCGAGAATTATCGAGGGGGTCAAGGTTGGGCCGACGCCCGACTGGATGAGAAATCGGCTTGAGGCGATTGGGATGCGCAGCGTCAATAACGTAGTTGACGCAACGAATTACGCGATGATGGAGACGGGCCAGCCGCCGCACGCGTTTGATTACGCGAGATTGATGGGCGGTAAAATTATCGTCAGGAAAGCGGAAGCCGGCGAGCAAATCATCAGTATCGACGGCTCGAAATGCGAATTGACGACCGATATGCTCGTAATAGCCGACGCAACGTATCCCGTCGCGGTAGCGGGCGTTATGGGCGGCTTAGATACGGAAGTAAGCGACGCGACGACGACGGTACTGCTTGAGGACGCGTTTTTCTCGCCTGTGAGCGTGAGGACGACATCGCGCAATTTGTCGCTGCCTTCGGAGGCGGCGTTTCGATTTTGCAGAATCGTCGATATTGAGAATATCGACTGGGCATCGAAGCGAACCGCTCAACTGATGATTCAGGTGTCGGGCGGCAAAGCAGCCAAAGGAGTGGTTGACGCGTACCCGGTAAAGCCGAAACCAAAACAGGCGACGCTGCGTTTATCGCGTTTGAAAAAACTGCTTGGTATCGAAGTGCCGAGTAATAAGGTAATCCAGATTCTGACAAGATTGGGGTTTAGGCCAAAGCAAAACGGCGAACAGATAACCTGCTCGGTGCCGACGTGGCGAAGTGATGTTTACCGCGAGGCGGACTTGATTGAGGAGGTCGCCCGCGTATATGGTTACGACAAGATACCGACGGAAAACGCGATAACGATTGAGGTTTCGCCGACGGATACCCGCAAGAAAACAATCGACGCGATAGGGACATATCTTGCGGGGTGCGGATTTTACGAGACGGTAACAATCAGCTTCATCGACAGCCGAGACGCGGAGCTGTTCGCTCAAAATGACGGCAAACGGCACTTATCGGTCAAAGACGTTACGAGAACGGGGACGAATCTTCTCAGGCAAAGTGTTTTGCCTTCACTTTTCGGCGTGATAAAGACCAACCACAACGTAGGCAACACCCCCTGCCGGATTTTTGAAATAGCCGACACATATATACCCGCGGAAACAGGAAAATTGCCTGTTGAGAAAACACGCCTGACGATTACCTGCGATAGTGATTTCAGGGACATCAAAGGCGTTGTCGATGGGCTTTTAAAAAGCATCGCTTCCGATGTGGCCGTCAAATTTGAGCCGGCTGAAATTAACTGGGCGCAGGCGGGCGTTAAAATCATCGCGGTTCGACCAAGCTCACCGCAGGCCAACAACAAACAACTCGGCGTTGTCGGAATGGCATCGCAACAGGTCCTTGATAGATTCGATTTCAAGAACACAACTATCTGCGGGGCGGAGTTAGACCTCCAAGAATTGCTTGCGCTTCGCGCAGGAGTAGTAAAAGTTAAGCCATTATCCAAATTCCCCGCCATAAAACGCGACCTGTCACTGATTTTGAATGAGGACGTCGTTTGGGCGGAGATTGAATCAGCAGTGAATAAGAAGGCCCCTGCTGAATTAGAGGAGTTGCAGTTTGTGGATATCTTCCGCGGCAAGAGCATACCCCAGGGCAAAAAGAGCGTAACGCTTTCGTTATGGTTCCGCGACGCAGATGGCACACTGACTCACGAGACGGTTGACCGTTTCCAGACCGAGATTCTGAAGTCGCTGACTGAATCCATTGGCGCGGAACTAAGAACAGCGTAATTTCAAAATCGCCACCAGAGACCACCTGAACTTTTTTTAGCCCCCCTTCGGCATGCTACGCTTGCTCCCCGGCCTACGGATTGCCGGGGCAGGCAGGCGACTCAACATCTGCATCTCAAAGGGGTTATCATCGGTAAGGAAATTGGTGTAGAGAAAAAAGAGTTGGATAACCGATTAGGCGCAATAGCGACAAAACCGTCGCTCGTCGCTCGTGACCCGTCGCACGATAAAAACGAGTAACGAGAATCGAGTCACGAGTCACGGTTAGAAGGTCCTAAAAAAGCGGACACGACAAGTTAATTACGGGCGATTTTGCTTGCTTTTTTCTTTCAAAATTAGTATAAATAATATCGGCAGGCACCCCTGCGGTGTTAGTATAGAAAGCTATATTTGAAAAAACCGATACCCTTAGCGCATTGGGGAATCAGGCCTTGAGGCCCGAAAACGCCTATAAAATCTGGACTTTCGGACCCAAGCAACGATTTTCCACCTGGATTGAATGGGTTTTTCAATTCGCTTTCTTACGGCATCTGCGGAGGAAATCCTGCTATACAGGGAAGGCCTGTAAGGACAGGCCTTTTTCCGTTCCCCATAAAATCAGCCGCAATGCCAATCGAAAACGTATAAGCTGTATAGGCATAGCTTTTCGATAGTTTTTGGCGTTAAGCCGAATCGCTGTTTTGACGATTTATACTTAGGGTACAATCGTGTATGTTTGTGTTCTTTAGTGCTTGAAATAAAAAGAGTTACATC
>PMZJ01000022.1:17453-24438 GCA_003170415.1 Phycisphaerales bacterium
TGAATGACCTTCAGGCGCTCGCCGTCAATCTGTTTTGGTCGTGGAATCCCGAGTTGATTGATTTGTTCTCGCGGATTGACCCTGCGTTATGGACAAGCTGCGGGCACAATCCCGTCAAGCTTCTGGGCAACGTCTCCCAGGAGCGGCTGAATGCCCTGGCGGAGAACCATGGGTTCCTCGCTGAATTGAAAAAAGCGTCCGACAAACTTCGATCATATCTCGAAGGGCCGACGTGGTTTCAAACCGTTTGTCCCAAATCAACCAAAATGACGCTTGCCTATTTCAGCGCGGAGTTCGGGATTCACGAATGTTTGCCTATTTACGCCGGCGGCCTGGGCATACTCGCGGGCGACCACATTAAGAGCGCATCCGACCTTGGTATTCCATTAGTCGGCGTAGGCCTGATGTATCAAAAGGGTTATTTCCGCCAGTATCTAAACGTCGATGGCTGGCAGCAGGAAGTTTACGTCGAGAACGATTTCTATAATATGCCGCTCGAACTGATTCGCGGCGACAACGGACAGCCGCTGCTTATCAGCGTTGAGTACCCGGGCAGAAAAGTATTCGCCCAGATATGGTGCTGCTCGGTGGGACGCTCCCAGCTATATATGCTGGACACAAATCTGCCGAACAATTCCGCGACCGACCGGATGATTACGACAACGGTTTACGGCGGCGACACGGAAATGAGGATTCGACAGGAGATTATGCTCGGCATCGGCGGTATGAGGGCGTTGCTTGCTATGGGCATCAAGCCGACAATATGCCATCTTAATGAAGGACATACCGCTTTTTCTGCGCTTGAGCGGATACGATATATGATGAACGAGTCGAAAATGTCCTTTGACGAGGCGTTAGAGGCAGTAAAAGCCGGCACTATTTTTACAGTACATACGCCGGTCCGGGCAGGCGTTGACGAATTCAGCACGGAGCTGATGCACAAATACTTCGGCGATTATGCGCCCACCCTGGGAATAGACCCAAAGCGGCTGGTTTCGCTGGGCAGGATACTGCCTGATGATGAAGGCGAATCATTCAAGATGCCGGTGCTGGCAATACGGGTCAGCAGTTATTCAAACGGCGTCAGCGGGCTGCACGGGCAGGTATCGCGAGAAATGTGGTCGTGCCTGTGGAGACGGGTTCCGACCAACGAGGTTCCAATATCGTCAATCACCAACGGCATACATACGAGAAGCTGGGTGTCGGAGGAAATCAGCCGGCTGTATGAACGGTATCTCGGCCCCAACTGGGCGGATGAAAAAGCCGATTCGCCTATATGGAACAATATCGACCAGATATCCGATGAGGAGTTCTGGCGATGCCACCAGCGCTGCAAGGAACGGCTGATAGCGTTCGCCCGCAGACGTCTCAAGGCCCAGATGGAAAGGAGAGGGACGTATCACAGCGAGCTTAACCGGGCGGAAGAGGTTCTTGACCCGGAGGCACTGACAATCGGTTTCGCAAGGCGTTTTGCGACCTACAAAAGAGCAACCCTGTTGTTCAAAGACCCAGCCCGACTGGCAAAAATGCTGGGCGACGCCAAAAGGCCCGTGCAGTTCATCTTCGCGGGCAAGGCGCACCCGAGAGACACCGAAGGCAAGGAGCTAATCCGGGACATCGTGCATTTTTCGACGCAGTTAGATGTCATGCGCCGGATAGTGTTCCTCGAAGATTATGATATCAATGTCGCCAAGATGTTAGTGCAGGGCGTGGACGTGTGGCTCAATAACCCGCGAAGACCCCTTGAGGCAAGCGGCACCAGCGGTATGAAGGCGGCGATAAACGGCGCGCTGAATATAAGCACACTTGACGGGTGGTGGTGCGAGGGCTACAAGCCGGACAACGGCTGGGCAATCGGATCGGGCGAGACATACGACGACGCCGGCTATCAGGATACGGTCGAGGCACAGGCGATTTATAATATGTTCGAAAATGAGGTTGTCCCGCTGTACTACACCCGCTCCGCGGACAATCTTCCCAAGGCGTGGATACACAGGGCCAGAAAATCAATGAGGCGACTTACGCCCCAGTTCAGCACATCAAGAATGGTAATTGATTATGCGCAGCGGTGCTATCTGCCCGCCCAGGCAAGGTGGGATTACCTGACCAGCGATAATATGAGCAAGGCAAAGTCCCTTGCCGCGTGGAAGGCGAACACGCAGGGCGCCTGGTCGGAACTGGCCATTAAAGATGTCCAGGTGGAAATAGGCAACGGTGAAGGCGCAAGTGAATTTGACGCCCGAAATCCGCAGCTCAAAGTCGGTTCAAAACTCAAGGTCAACGCCGTAGTCAAGCTCGGAAGATTAAAGCCGGATGACATTTCAGTGGAGCTTTACCACGGCCCGCTCGACTCTCGCGGCAATATCACCGACGGGGCCGTAATCAAAATGGATTACAAAAAATCCATGGGCCAGGACAACGAGCATCTGTTCTGCGGATTGACCCCCTGCTGCGCTTCGGGACGCAGAGGCATAGCAGTGCGAATTGTGCCGAAAAACAAGGATATGGCTGCCCCCCACGAGCTTGGGCTGGTTCTGTGGGAATCACATACGGAACAGGTGAACGAGTAAAAAGCACAACAGCAACTAATTGCCGTGCATACAAAGCTGATTTACTCGTTTTCCTTGCTGGCGAAGAGCTCGCAAACCTCATTGGCGGAAGTCGCCTTCTGGAGTTTATTCCTGAACGATTCGTCGAGCATCAGCCGGCTTATCCTGGCGAGGGCCTGAATATGCGGGCCGGTCTGGTCAACCGGCGACAGCAGCAGGATGACGATATTTACCGGCTTGCCGTCAACACTGTCAAAATCAACGGGCTGGGCGGCAATTCCTAATGCTATCACCAGCTCCCTTACCGCATTGCATTTGCCGTGCGGAATCGCTATCCCCGAACCGATGCCCGTACTTCTGACCTGCTCACGACTGAGGACCGCCTGCAGAGCAACATCCTTATTCAACAGCAGTTTGCCGGCATCAAGCAAATCGACAAGCTCGATTATAATCGAGCGTTTATCTTTGCCCTCAAGAGGCACCTTGACGCAACTTGGCTTTAAAATCTGCGATAAAATCATTTGCACCACCACCAAACAGGTTAAACTACGCCAACAACCCGAAGGTCGAATAATAACAATTAACTAATCGTTATGCAACAGTCAAACGGATATTTAAAGTGGTCCGGGCAAATTTTACTCGGGCATCCGCGTCGCAAATCACCGGCTTATCGCCCTTTACATATCGGCAACAGGGGGCTAAAATGAAACCGCTATGGAAAGAATAAAAATTTACGATACAACCCTGCGAGACGGGATGCAGACCGAGGGTATCAGCTTCTCTCTCGAGGACAAACTCGCAATCGCCAGGCGCCTTGATGAACTCGGCGTGGACTATGTCGAGGGCGGTTATCCGGCATCCGGCCCAAAGGATACACAGTTCTTCGCAGAGACCGCAAAACTGGGGCTGGCTAACTGCAAAATCGTCGCCTTTGGCAGCACGCGCAGAATCGATTCAAAAGCGGAAAATGACGCTTCTCTTAACGCGATTCTTGCCTGCAAGGCCCCTGCCGCGACCATAGTTGGCAAGACGTGGGACCTGCACGTTACCAGCGTTCTGGGCTGTTCACTTGACGATAATATCGCCTTGTGCGCTGACTCCGTAAAGTTCCTGAAAAAACACGGGCTGGAGACAATCTTCGACGCAGAGCATTTTTACGACGGCTACAAAGAAAATCCCGAGTATGCGATAAAAGTGCTGCGGACGGCAGCCGAGGCGGGAGTTGACGCAATCGCACTTTGCGATACCAACGGCGGCACAATGCCGAACGATATTTATGAAATCACCAAAACCGTCTGTGGACAGTTAAAACCCCTGACTATCGGCATCCATACCCACAACGACTGCGACTGCGCAATCGCCGGGGCACTGGCGGCAGTCCACGCCGGCGCAAGACAAGTGCAGGGAACTATCAACGGACTCGGCGAACGCTGCGGCAACGCCAACCTGTGCACAGTTATTCCGAATCTGGCTTTCAAGATGAAATTCGATGTCCTGACCCCGGAAAAAATCAGGACGCTGACCGAGGTGTCCCGCTTTGTCTTCGAGATATGCAACCTGAATCCGGTAATGAATATGCCATACGTCGGAGAAAGCGCATTCGCCCACAAGGCGGGACTGCATGTTGACGCCCTGCGAAAAAACAAACGCACATACGAACACATCGACCCCAAGCTTGTCGGCAATGAGCGGCGATTTCTTATCAGCGAGCTTAGCGGCAAATCCAACATCCTGGCGGAGCTGGAAAAGGCGAAAATCACCGATGACTGGAAACTGGCAAGAAAGATTCTCACTCGCGTCCAGGAGCTTGAGAATGAGGGCTACCAATTCGAGGCGGCTGACGCCAGTTTCGACCTGCTCGTCCGAAAGATTATGGGGACATACAAACCGGCTTTCGAGCTTATCAGATACAGCACCACCGTTGAAAAACGCAACAGCGGAGAGCTTATCACCGAGGCGACGGTAAAGCTGAAAATAGGCGACCATATTGAGCACATGGTCGGCGAAGGCGACGGCCCCGTGAATGCGCTCGACGACGCCCTGCGAAAATCACTGAAGAACTTCTACCCGGCCATAAGGGATATGCACTTAGTTGACTATAAGGTTCGCGTTGTCAACGCCAAGGAAGGCACGGCCGCCCGCGTCCGCGTAATTATCGAATCGCGCGACAAGAAAGATATATGGGGCACCGTCGGCGTATCGGAAAATATCATCGAGGCGTCCTGGCAGGCGCTCGTTGACTCGGTCGAATACAAGCTCCAGAAAAATACCCCATAAATTTTACCCCTGCCCGTTTCGGCCAATTCATCAGGCGACGATTTTTGCGTCTGCCTGTTCTGCCTCGGCGGGAATATCCATCCGTTTTCTTTTTCGGCGGTTTATAGTCCGTGATATCTGCCCGATGGGCGCCGAACCAGTGGCGATTTCCAGCGCCTGTTCCGCCGTAGCGGCGAAGGCATCGGCTCCGATTTCCTGCCACAACCCTTCGGCACGGTTAAACAGTCCGCCCGAAACTATAATCTGCATATTGGGATTGGCATTAACGTCCTTTACCCGGTCAATAAGCTGACGAACGGAAGGTGCCTGTCTTGGACTTGTTCCGTAAGCAAGCAGTATATCCGGGGCGTATTCGTGAACAAAGGTGAGGATATCGTCATTGGTAAGCCCACCGCCTAAGAAACGCACGTCCCAGCCGTCGCTTTCAAACAGGTCGGCGATAATCTGCCCGCCAAGCTCCTGCAGCTCATCCGGCGCACAACATACCGCTATCTTTTTATTTCTGGCAGACCTTCGCGGCAGTTTGTTCTGCAACTGGTCCACGATTGTGCGATTAATCCTGGTGGCTAAGTGTTCCTGGGCGGGCATTATCTTTTCAGCCCTCAGCAACCGTTCAATCTCCACCATTGTGGGCCAGACAACCTCCATATAAACAAGGTTAGTCGGCGTTCCGCTCTGTAACGTCTCCTCAATGACTATCCGCGAGTTTCTTCTATCCCCTCTTAACAGAGAATCCAGATACCGCTCGATGATTTCTTCTTTAATCATAATCATTACTCCAAATATATTGTCTGTCGCTGTTTTGCCTATTTCAACGCCAACGGGACTTTAAAACCCACAAATGTTAATCTGGGTAATATATGAATCGGAAACAGTATCGAAAATTCTTTAGTTAATTTGGGCAATCTGCGTAAAAGAGGAAAACATTTTTAGGCCGAAGTGATACCTGAAAGCTCGCCACAGCAAAAGTGAGCCGTTATTATAGGCCCTTGCCTATGGGAAAATATTTGTTAGATTTTTTAGATGCCGATTTTGCGGAGGACACTGTTTTTTAATGAGCCACAGATTACACAGATGAACACAGTTTAGTCAGCCGCAATTCTCCTTGTCTTTTGCAGCAATTCTGAGGATAATACCAGCGAGTGAAGTGGTCTCTTTAAGGTATTATCGGGAGGTTTCTATTATGGCTGGCAGACAGTTCTTTCTTTTATCTTGTCTATTACTGGCTTTTCCTTTTTCTGCAAAAGCAGATGAGAATCTTGTCGAACTCGTTAAAAAAGTAAAGCCCTGCGTTGTTCTTATAGAAACCTTCGACAAAAACAACAAACCATTGGGTCAGGGCAGCGGTTTTTTTGTAAACAACAAAGGCCATATCGTTACAAACCATCACGTTATTGAAGGCGCTTATCGCGCCACAATCAAAACTTCGTCCGGTAAGGAATATCAAGATGACCGCTGATTCAATCGATGCTCAATTATTTTACCAGAAAGGACTAAAGGAATTGTGGCAGGAAAACTACGTTGCCGCACTTACCTGCTTTCAAAAGGCGACAGAAAAGAATCCGCAAGATGCCCATATATGGTTCCAGCTTGGTTATTGTTACGACAACCTTGGCCGCTATCAGGATGCGATAGAACCCTATAAGCAGGCCATCAGAATCAATCCGGATTATGCCGAGGCACACTCTAATCTTGGCAAGACCTACGGCGGCCTTAACCGCTATCAGGATATGATAGAATCCCTTAAACAGGCTATTAGAATCAAGCCGGATGATGCTGACACACACTATGGTCTTGGCCTTGTCTATAGCATACTTGGCCGCTATCAGGATGCGATAGAATCCTATAAGCAGACCATAAGAATCAAGCCAGATTTTGCTGATGCACACTCTAATCTTGGCCTTGCCTACGACAAACTTGGTCGCTATCAGGATGCGGTAGAATCCTATAAACAGGCCATCAGAATCAAGCCGGATGATGCCGTAGCACACTATAATCTTGGCGTTGCCTACAGCAACCTTGGCCGCTATCAGGACGCGGCAGAATCCCTTAAACAGGCCATCAAAATAAAGCCGGATGATGCTGTAGCACACTATAATCTTGGTGTTACCTACGTCAACCTTGGCCGCCATCAGGATGCGATAGAATCCTATAAGCAG
>PMZJ01000002.1 GCA_003170415.1 Phycisphaerales bacterium
ATTCCAATCTCTTCCAGCAGCGACTCGACGGCCTCAGCTCGTTTATTGGCCCGTAAATTTCCTTCCAGGTGCTGACACTCATTTTGCTTGCAGGTAACGATTACAGCACCATCCGCCCCGGTTTCAAACGCTTTCACTAAATACGGGATGTCAATTTTCCCGGAACACGGCAAACTTATCGTTTTAACTGTAACCCCGTCCAGTTTGCTGAGACCATTGGCCATTTGCTCCGGCTCGATGCCGTTTGAACAGTAAAAAACATACATCTTTAAGGTTCGATTATTCATAACGCTTTTCTTGTATATTAGCCTATCTTATATTGCATTTTCCCCGATTTTTGCTTTTCTACAACCCCTTATTAGCTTTTTAAGTGGCTTTTGCGTTATTCTTCTACAATAAGGTGCCGTCAGTATAACTTATATTTATGGAATTAGCAACAATTTTGTATATGTCAAAGGAGGTTATACAACAGCTTGTGGGACAAGCCAATACCTCAACCATGAAGAATTCCCAAGTGGGGACAATGTGATTTCAGATTCGTAAATATTCGTTCCTGTATTGAGTAGGGGTGAGACCTTTTACTTTGTGGAAGAATCGGGCGATATGGTCAACATTGTAAAACCCGAACTCAAGAGCTATCTC
The DNA here is from genome assembly GCA_003170415.1 of Phycisphaerales bacterium. Lineage (GTDB taxonomy): Bacteria > Planctomycetota > Phycisphaerae > Sedimentisphaerales > Anaerobacaceae > Fen-1362. The sequence continues at coordinate 643 of PMZJ01000002.1, forward strand.
CTTGACGCTTTTATCGGTTTCTACAAGCAATTTGCATATCTCTTCGATTTTTATTCTTCTGATTTGGTCATATACACTTGTGCCAAGGTTGTCGTTAAATTTCTTATAAAGATTTTTCCTCGAGATATGAAATTCTTCAATAATATCGGTGACCTGCAGAAGTATTTTGGTATTTCTCTTTATATAGTTTATTATATCCGATACAATCTTATCATTCACTGCGATTATATCCGTTGATTGTCTTTCCTGTACCACCACCGGCTCAATTAGAATTGTCTGTGTATCTACAGCGATGCCTTTCATTATTTTATCTAACAATGCGGCGGCATCAAACCCGCCTTTTTCGGTGTTGAGCGAGATGCTCGATAAAGACGGATACGTTAGGTCGCATAAAGTGTCATCGTTATCAACTCCAAGAACGGCAACTTCGTCAGGAACCGAGATTGAGGCCCTTCTGCAAGAGTCAATTATAAACTTGCCGCAGGAATCATTGCAGGCCATTATCCCGACCGGCTTTGGCAGTTGCCTGATCCATTTACCGATGCGTTCAAGGTTTGAATCTTTAAATTTTTCTTTCTGGGGATAAGTTAATTTTTTTGCATAGATTTTAAGTCCGGCTTTTTCTGCCGTGTCCGTAAAGTACTTTTCTCTGTGCTCGGACCAGAGCATTTTTCTGAACCCACAAAAAGCCAGATTTTTAAATCCCTTTTGAATAAAGTAGTTTGCCCCCATTTCGCCTATTGTTCTGGAGTTTGTCAGAACTGTGGGTCGCGCAGATATCTTAGTATCTCTAATGGCAGACGCTATAACAATGGGAAAGTCAAGATTCTTGGAGAAGTCTACCAAGTCCGGCTCCAACATTATTATACCATCAGAATTTTTCATTATCTCCGTGAGGATTTTTAAGATATCTGCCTGTTGAGGCGACGCATCATAAAAATCGCTGGCAATATGGTTTAACTGCCAGGGGCCGTAAATTCTCGCATACCTCGCGATTCCACGCATGAGATTCCTGCCTGGCGTCGCAGACAAATCTATCAACAGCGTAATCTTAGGAACGCTTTTCATTTGGCATCCGGAAAAACATCAAAATAATATTCTCAAGTATTCTTAGGTGTTTTTGATATGGCACCAGGTCGTGACATCTATTATTTTTGCCCGAACTGCCTGCGATACTCAATCAAGCTCATACCTTTTTCCCGTCTGAAGTATCTGGCTATGTGTTCAACGCCCGAGTAAGACAAGCTTTTCGCGATTTCAGAGATGGGTAAATTGGTCTCGACAAGCATTTGGACGACCTGTTGGACACGGGCTTGTCTTATTTCGCTCAAAATTGAACGACCAACTGTTTTTCGGAATCGTGATTCGAGAACCCGGCGGGATAATGGCACAGCTCTTACCACGTCGTCCACGTGAATATCTTCGGTGGAATGCTGCTGGACGAAATTCAGGGCGTTGACAACCTCCGGGTCTGCAACGGCGAATATATCAGTAGATTGTCTTGTTACTATATGAGTGGGGATGGCGGCAATATGTTTGTTATCACCATTTTTTCCTGACATCAACTGGTCCAAAAGCGCAGCGGCTTCATAACCGGCCCTTTCGTTATTGACGGCTATGCTGGAAAGAGGCGGATTAGCGAGTTCACATGCCAGGTCATCGTTATCCACGCCGAGGACGGCCACGTCGTGAGGAATATGCAGACCCATTGTCTTGCAGGCGTCGCACACGTCTAAGGCGCGGTCATCGTTACAAGCCATTAATGCCAGCGGTTTAGGCAGCGAGCAAAGCCATTCGCCAAGCGCCGAACGCCCGCTTTTTTTTGACCGCGTGTTCATAGATTCCAGTCCGCTTTGTGTTAGAGTGTGCGCCATAAAGCCGGCTTTGGCCAGTGTTTCAGAAAAGCTGTCGCACCGCGTCTGTGACCAGCAGATGTTCCTGTAGCCGAAGAATGCGAAATTGCGGAAATTCTTCCCGATAAAATATTCCGCCGCCATCCGGCCAATTTTAACGTCATCCGTTACAAAATTACAGAAGTCCCTGGACTTAACAATAGTGTACAAGCTGATTATCGCAGGGACATTTTTCGGCACAATTTTGCGCCAGTGTTTTGTGTGTGGAATATGCGCTATTACGCCATCGACGTCCCACGTTTTCGGATTCGGCAGTTTCCTTGTTATTCTTGTTAGTCCAAATGTTGAGGCGACATAAAATGGTGGCTCCCTGAAAAAGACCCAGGGGCCGTGAAGTTTGGAGTACGTAGCGATGCCTCTAAGGGTTCTTCTCGATGCGGCTCCGGATGTGTCGAAAAGCAACAGTACTCTGTGCATCTTGGACATAGCTATCCTCTATCTAAAAGATGGTCGATTTTACCGGACGCGCAGCAATCCTATTTATTTTATTGTGGGAGTCAAGGGGATAAAAGGTATGTTTCGTAAAATGGTTATATTTTAACGCGAATTGGCGTTCATTTAGAAACGCGATTTTGAGACAATAACAGTGTATGGTGGCCGGAGAAGCTATTATATGGTCTTTGGGCTATTGCTGTTACGAGTAGTTGTTGAACGTGATTATTACTCAATGAGTAGTGGTTGGACTTGAACATAAGTGATTGTGTTAGGCTTCGTTAAACAGGCGCAAGGTTATAAATGGTGAAAGTCGAACTTAAGTGCTTGTTTGACGTTGTTACAAAACAGACGCAAATGTAAGAGAGAGTGTCTGTTGAGAATGGAAGGGTGTTTTTGGCTTGTTGTCAAAGGCATCGAAACACAAGAGTAGTGAAAATTGAAGAAGGAGGAGTAAAAATGAGTAGAAAACTGGTTATTTTTGTGTGCATTTTGTGTTTAGTAGGCATGGCGGTTCCAGCTAAGGCTTTTACCAACGGTAATTTCGAGACCGGTACCCTTAGTTCATGGTGGACATACATACCTGACACAGCGAACTCAACCGTCGCTGTTGTGCCTGGTGGTACTGGCGCCAGTGTTTATGCCGCGAGCATATATACTAACGCTCCTAGTGCTGGCCTTGAGCTTGGTCAAGACATTACGTTCGCTACGGGTTTGACGCCTCTCGTTAATTTCCAGTATGACGCCCCTGCAGGCCAATGGGCAGGAATAAGCGTAACCGTTCAGTATAAGGATGCCAGTTGGGCCTATATAGATTCTGGATGGGACGTCTTTTACGCGGGCAGTGGTGGTCCTGATACTGGCTGGGTGACGTATGATAGCACCAGTTCGGGGACCAAAGCGGGAACTTGGGTTGCCCCGGCAGGTACTGCATATCTTACGTTTAAAATAACGCAATGGGGCTGGGAACCATCTGGAACTGAGGTCGATTATGACAATTTTTCCGTTACGCCTGAACCGGCAACTATGGCTCTGCTTGGAATCGGTGGATTGGTCGCGCTTAGAAGAAAGCATGCTTAAGAAAAACCCTGACGTACGTCGATTTTTCTGAACACTGGACATAAGTTGTAAAATAACTCTGAGGAGGCCCGGCACAATCGGGCCTCCTCAAGTAGTGCCAAAAGATAAGAATACGCGGGGCCGGGATATACTTTTGGAAGACTGCATTAAAGGGCTTTTTGGCCTCCTGGGCATTGGGCGACTGCAATTAAACTATAAAATTTAACATGTGGGTTGGAGGTTGAAGTATGAAAAAGGCGGGAAAGCAAAATATGGGATTTAACAGGATACTGTTTCTCGTGTGTGTTTTTGCTGTTTCGGCACAGGGTTCAAATAATCTGTTGACGAACGGCAGATTTGATACCGGTGACCTGACGGGCTGGGATGTAAACGAGCCTAATATTCCCGGGATAGATATCCAAGCCGTTGTGCAGACGGCCCTTACTTATGATGGCACCCCCTGTTTATTTATGAGGTACCGCACATCTGGTGTTGGAGTCGAGATCCATCAGGTGGTTCCCGTCGCTGGTCTGATTACAGCTCGTTTTTCATGCGTGGCCAACAAATGGACGTGGGGCAGTGCGGCAGCGGAAATAGGTTGGTACAGTGGTGGTGTCCCCGACCCAAACTTTCCGGATATAAATCTTGTGAGCAATAACACTTATATTATTGCACAGCAAGGCAATGAAACAGGCGGCTGGGGTTCGTTTACTTATGATTATACCGTACCTCCAACCGCTAACTATGCGATCCTCCGACTGAGAGCAGCTGACTGGGTCTACAATGTGTATTTCGATTCTGTTTACTTCGGAATTCCGGATGACAACCAAGCACTTCCTGTGGCTCCGTGGCCTAATTCCACTGTGGCCAAGGAAGATATAAGGAATGGTTGCGGCATTGGCCCGACGCTTCAGTGGACCCCCGCAAAGAACGCTACAGGCAACCATCGTGTCTACTTTGGTACTTCTTTCGCGGATGTCAATGCCGCCACCACAAGCTCTCCGGAGTATTTGGGTGCTTTCGATACAAATTCCCATGCACTGTCTCTTGCCCAGGTTAATAGGGGGCAGTCTTATTACTGGCGCGTGGATGAAACCGTGGGCGCCAACATTATCAAAGCCGAAAACGTATGGCCGTTCTCCGTGGGCAATTTCACGTGGTTAGATAGATTCGACAGCTATGACGATATCACAACCGTATGGGGCCCCAACTCTGTTTTGGCTGATTCTAACTTACAAATCCTTTACTATGGCGCGCAATATGATGCGGTCAGCGCAAATATGTCGGCATTGCTTTGCTCGAATGACATCAGCGCAAACGCGATGCTTGTGTTGATGATAAAAGGCCACGACAACATGAAAGGACCCAACAATATTTATGTAACGCTGGAATCGAACAATGGCGCCCAGAGCGGCACTGTCCATTTCCGGGAGCCAAACGCGTTAAATCAGCAGGCCTATGAGCCTATGATAGAGTGGCCGATTGCTTTGCAGGATTTTGCTTCTAAGGGAGTTAATTTGACGAATGTGACTAAGATTACTATTGGAGTTGACAACGGAAGCGGCGGTCCCCCCGGCGACTCAGGAACGGTAACTATCAACGATGTCCGTCTTGATTACCCCTATTGCGACTCTACTCTGGCTGAATTGATACCTGGGGATTTCACAAAAGATTGCTACGTTGGCATGGCTGACCTGGATTTACTCGCAACTAACTGGCTCACTCAATCTACGGTAGTGACTGCTGTCGCACCTTCAACTCTCTCCAGCAAGCGCATACTGTGGTACAAGTTTGATGAAAGTTCAGGTAATCCGGCAGATTCTTCAGGGAACGGCTACAATGGGATAATCAGCTACCCCTTTGCCTGGGGAGGAGCTGGAAGCGGCCATGACGGCACAAATTGTTTTTCCCCCCAGAATAGTTACCGAGTTACGATACCTATTGCGGCTATAAATGGCCATCCTACGATTGGTGCGGAACACACCATATCCTTCTGGTTCAAGGACCCGGGGCAAAGTGATGCCGATTCAGAGATACTGCAGATCGGTCACGACAGCAACGTCGTTGGTATATGGATGGGGGCAACAGGTGCATTTTCCTACCTGGCAGGTTGGGATTCGAATAACGGTTGGGGTGATGTCCTGCAATATCCTACGCAGCAGAACTTTACCAATCCTGACCATCCCCAGGACAAATGGGTGCACTACGCGTTTGTCAAAAGTGTCAGCGGCCGCTATCAGAAAATTTACAGAAACGGCCAGTTGATAGCATTGAATGATAATGCCACGGCTTCGGAGACGACAACGCTCGATACGACAAATAACTTTGCCACTCTTGGGGCATGGCGCTGGTCAGGCGGATATGGCGGCTACGTTGATGGCTATATCGATGATTTCCGTATCTATAGCTATGCCCTTTCACCTGGAGAAGTCCTCTATCTGGCCGTCGAGGGCGGAACGGCGACAAGTCCGATGACGCAGGGATTGTTTACGCCCGCTGATGCCACCGGCGACAATAAGGTTGACTTCTATGATTTTGCGGTGATGGCCAAATATTGGCTCCAGAACGTTGTGTGGCCATAAGATTCAGTATTTAATGATGTTGAAGGCCGGTTTATTCGAGCCGACCTCCAACAGTTTATTGTGAGTATTCGGGCATATGAAATCAAAAATCAGGATGATGACTCGTATGATACCAAAATTGAATTTCCGCGAAAACCAGGATAAGGGGTTCACCCTGGTTGAACTGCTTGTTGTGATAGCGGTAATTGCTCTGCTAATGGCATTGTTGCTGCCGGCTCTCAATAAAGCCAGGGACCAGGCCCAGACTATTAAATGCGCTTCCAATCTCCGTCAATTCGGCCTGATGTATGAAATGTATGCTCAGACGCATAATGAATCTATGCCGGGCGGCTGGAACAGCGGGACCATGTGGATGGTTGACTTGATGCCGTATTACCAGGGCATGGGTGATATTCGCCTCTGTCCGAAAGCCACGAAATTTCTTGATCAGACAGGTTGCAGTGATACATCTTGCCCTAAAACAATTAACTCCGCATGGGGAAGATGGGGTAAGCCGACCTTCTTCGGCGGTGCTGTGCCTGGCTGGACTAAGGAAGGTTTGTATGGCAGTTACGGGATTAATGGGTGGGCGCAGAACCCGCCAGACATAGGGTTGCCTATCGGCAGCCCTGATACCTATAATATTTCACCTACCGATCGTCCGCTATACTGGCGTTCAATGTTAAATATAAAACACTCAGCAGATGTGCCGTTGATGGCGGATTCTATGTGGGACGGCACTGAGCCTATGGTAGATAATGCACCTCCTTCCAGTTTGTGTTTGCAGAACAGCAATATGTCTGAATTCTGTATGCCTCGCCATGGCGGAAGGACAAATATGCTGTTTATGGATAAATCTGTGCGAAAGATTGGATTAAGAAGTTTGTGGTCCTTGACATGGAATACCCAGTGGAAACCAATAGACCCAGCTTATATGGATTGGCCACCGTGGATGAAGGACTTACCTAATTAAATTGGATTATTGGTATTTCAAACGGACCAGTCAAATTCGGTTTTTTTTACGCTCATCGCGGATTGGTCCGCTTTCGGAGGAACGGTTGTGTTGATATGATTAAAAATTTTGCCATTATTTTTTTGTTTAGTTCGGCTGCTTTTGTCTATGCGGATGATAGCTTATACACCGAGACATTTGATAATAACGGCGACGTTAACTTAGTCGGGTGGGTCGGCGTATATGCCAGCGGAAGCAATGGCGGCGTATCGAGCTTCGCGTGGGTTTGGCATAGTGGAATATGCGGAAACTTGATATACACGAACAAATTTGTAGTAGATACTAATACCTATCCCAATATAAAGTTTCGCTTCGACCTTAGAGCACATTCGTTCTACCTTCATACTCCCGATTGCAGCATTGCCGTGAGGGTTAATGACGTCTGGTATGTATCAAAAACCGTCTTTACCTCAGTAAGCACTTCTTTTGCCACTGAAAATTACGCTTATCACCCTGATAGGGGGCAGTGGGATTTACTCGATATCGAGAAACTAACTCGCGGGTCCACTGCCCCATCAGTTCTCGCGGGTGATATTACGGCATTTGGCTTGTATTCGAACAGCAGCAATGTTGGCGGCAGTTGCACGGCGGAGTATGACAACTTCAAAATCATAAACAGCACGGCAGGCCATACCCGGGACCCCAATGCAGGTGATAAGAATGATAAGAACAAAGCACAATAAGTTCTCATACCAGGTGTTTGGTTTTGTCTTCGTTTTGATGCTTGCTCTGAGCTTGGCGGGGTATGCGGCAGGGGCGACCACGGATTTCAACGGGGATGGAGTGGTAAACTTTCCTGATTTTGCTCAAATGGCGAATGCCTGGCAAACCGCGGCGGGTGATTCCGGATTTAATGCGTTATACGATTTTGATCACGACGGAATTGTAGATTTAGACGATATCAAGTTTTTTACACAGGGCTGGCTTGGCAGCGGTGCTTACATACCTCCCGATGCAAACAGGATGCATTTGAGTTTTAACGTCGGCTGGAAGTTTTATAAAGGAACTGTTTCCGGCGACGCGGCTTCAGGTTCTTCTTATGATGATTCTTCGTGGCTGGCTGTGAACTTACCGCATAACCCGCCCCTAAACGGCCAGTCGAGCCCCGATGCCGCACGCCCGCCTTGGACATCATCGGGCTACAGTTATGAAGGCGTAAGCTGGTACCGCAAACACTTTACGCTGGATAATTCATATCAGGGCAGGAAGATATTTGTTGAGTTTGAGGCAGTAGGCGGCCGCGCGGATGTATGGGTAAACGGCACGCTCATACCAACCACACCCCACTATGGCAGTTATCTGCCGTTTACCATTGACATGACCAATTATGTCATTTTCGGGGGGGCCGACAATGTTATAGCTGTAAAGGCGGACAACACCGATGATGCCAGCACCCCCATAGGAAACGCCAGTTGGTTTAACTGGGCCGGCATCTACAGAGACGTTTGGCTGCATATCACTGACAAGCTGCACGTTACCGACGCGGTTTATGCGAATATCACTGCCGGCGGAGGCATATTTGTCACTTATCCATCCGTGAGCGACGTGTCTGCCCAGGTGCAGGTAAAGACCGACATTCTAAACGAATACGCAACATCTAAAAACTGCACCGTCAAAACCTATATTGTTGACACCAACAATACCCCTGTTGCTCAGATGGCGGATACTTACAGCATTGCCGCGGGAGGCGACTATACCTTTACTCAACTGGCTACAGTAAATTCCCCTCGCCTGTGGCATCCCGACCACCCAGACCTTTATACCGCTAACACGGAGGTTTACGATGACAGTAACCTCGTTGATACTTACCAGACCCCTATAGGCATCAGAAGCATCAGTTTCAGCAAGGCAGAAGGATTTAAGATTAACGGCCAGGTGCTTCGTTTCCGCGGCGCCAATCGGCTGCAGGACTTCCCCTATATCGGGTACGCGATGGGCAATGTCGGCCAGCGACGCGATGCTGAAAAACTCAAGGAAGGGGGTTTTAACTTTGTTCGCACATCTCATTATCCGCCGGACCCGGCTTTTATGGAGGCCTGCGACGAACTTGGGATTATGGTTATGGACGAGATTCCAGGTTTTCAGTATGTTGGAAACACGACTTTTCAAAATCGTTCCTATCAGAATATGAGGGATATGATTCGCCGGGACAGGAACCATCCCTGTGTGATCGCTTGGGAGCTGTCATTAAATGAAAGCAGTTTTAATCAGACATACGCCACAAATGCTGTCAACTATGGCCACTTGGAGTATCGCAACAGTTACATTAGCGGCTGGCTGTTCGATACGACTTACGATATTTTCATCCAAACCCCCGCTAAGGGAGCCAGGAGCTATTCCGGCTCTAAGCCCTTAATAGTCGACGAATACGGGGAATATGAGTATGATTTAGCAGGCAACTACTACAGCGATGTCCATCGCGGCGACATCGGTAGCGGATACTATGGGGAAGCCGCAATGATTAACCAGGCTGCCAACCACCAGAACGGCTACAATTTAAATCTGGGCATGTCGAACATGTGCGGGGACGCCTTATGGGTCGGTATTGATTATGGTCCTTATCCCCAGGGAGTGCTGGACCCATTCCGTCTGCCCAAGTTTTCTTATTATTTCTTCCAGAGCCAGCGAGACCCGAACATTGTCTTGGCCGCCATAGATTCCGGCCCAATGGTTCATATTGCCAATTACTGGACCGCTTCCTCACCAACCCCTGTGAAGGTATTCAGCAACTGTGACCAGGTGAAGCTGTATATAAATAATGTTCTTATGGCCACTCAGAATCCGGACACTGATGTTAATTCGACAAATCTGCCGCATCCGCCGTTTACATTCACCGGTTTGACTTTCACGTCAGGCCAATTAAGGGCCGAGGGGCTTATCGGCGGCCAGGTAGTCGCCACTCATACAGTTACAACGCCCGGAACAGCGACGGCGTTGTCTGTGGCGTTTGATGTGAACGATGTCCCCGCGAACGGCTCGGAAACCATTGCTGTTAATGCTTCAATAGTTGATGCCAACGGAACTCTGGTTCCGACAGCTTCGTATACTTCCGTAAACTTCTCGGTGACAGGGCCGGCTACTATGGCAAGCCCGACGAGCATTACATCTGAAGCCGGAATCGCCACAGGTTATATAAGGGTAACTAACCAGCCAGGCCTTATTACCGTGACCGCTACGGCTTCCGGGCTGACTTCGGGCAGCGCCTCCATAACATCGGAATAATAAAATGCTAAAGGATTTTGATAATAACAACGATGGGATACTTAAATGAGTGATTTTTTCGTTAATATTGTTCACAGACCGGAAATGGTCCCCGAATATCTTGAAAAAGAAGCGGCCTTCGGAAAAGAGGAGGACGTTACCAGGAAAAGTGTAATCCAGGAGTCCCTGGATATTTTTAAGACCCAGCAGCAGATAGCCCATGAGAACGGGCTTAAGACCACCATACAAATGACCTATTCCAGCTTGTTTAATGATGAGGCGATTCAGTTAGCCAAGGGATATAGGGCCGAATTCGGCGACGAAATAGGATGTACGTTTCTTGGCATCCAGTGCCAGCAATTCCGCGATAAATTTCACACCAAAGAGCTGGCTGTATGGTTGTTATCGATGGCGGAAAAGAAAGCCGTAGTGGATGAGGTCTTCGGGCGATTCAAAGAGGTGTTTGGTTTTTATCCGACTTCAACCGGCTCTTACTATATGGACGCCGAGCTGGTTAATTATATCAAGCTGAAATACCCGCTTGTTAAATGCGCCGTCGCCACCTGCTGGGAGGAGGGGCCAAAGGCATATCACAACGCGAACAATTCCTGGTACACTCTTTTTGACGGCGGCCCCTGGAATCCTTGGATTCCATCGAAACACAATATCCACTGTCCAGCGTCGAGCAAGGAAGACGACATAGGGATTGTGGCGATACCTCATCTTTCAAGAGACCTCCTCGCGGTATTTGACGGCCCCGGCTCTTACTACGGAACCCATCCGCAGAACATATTAAGGGGTATGGTTTACGAAGACGGCGAGTTGCCGTATTTCCAGAACCTTGTTGACCAGTACCGGTCAATGACCAAATACAACGATGGATATTCTTACAATATGATTTATGTAGGTCCCGCCTGGATGGGCAAGAACGGCAGGTGGGAAGCGAACCATGCCTTGCTTGTAAAGAGCTACAAGGACGCGATGGGTTACTACGGCAAGCTCAAAAAACAAGGGCAGTTGAAAGACGTTACAATGTCGGAGTTCGCGGATATTTTCCGAAGCAGAAAAAGATATGCTGAGCCGGAATGCACACTGTGGCGCGATATTCTTTACGGCTCAAACAGGCAGCAATTCTGGTACGCCGACCCATATATGCGCACTGCCCTGGATATGAACCAGGGAGGAGCGATTGTTGACCTTCGGCCTTATGCTGCCAAGCTTGTTCGGCCATGCGGGGTTGGAACAAAGTGCCTGCAGAACGCTTCGTATCCTTTCCTTGTTCAGGCGTATTACCGTGCCGGATTTTTCACACATTATGCCGGCGAGGGCTCAATAAAAAGCTGCAAGTTGAGTTATTACGGCGAGTCAGTGGACCTGTGCACTTGCAGAACGTGGGCTTCGTACGACAGGCAGGATGGCAGGATAGTCATAACACTTGACCCCGTTGAAATTAAGTTCAATGGTCTGACTATCGCTGTGCAATCGATATTCAGATTTAAGGAAGGAACCGGCGAAATAGAGATTACCCGTCGCATCGTTGATACCAGCGACCAGGAAGCGCAGATAACCGTTGACGAATACATCACGGGTTGCTATGGCACAACGGAATATCCTGAGGACCTCACTGGTGTAGTTTTGACGTGCATCGGGGCGGATGATAAACAGTCGATTGAATATCAATATAAATGCAGGGAGAAAACCGTGCAGTGTGCGACGAGGGTTGAAGCTGTAGTGCCCCACGTTGACACACGGCTTTCGATGAACGTGCAGGCCGACCACGCCGCGGGATATATTCGCGAGGGGTTTGCATTTTCGCCGATGTACACGCTTGGCATAAAGAAAACGCTTAAGGCGAGAGAGGAATTGCGAACATGGCTCAAGGTAGAAAAGGCAAGTTAAACTATAGGTGTCCGCTGTGCTTTAGGCGGGACATTGATATGGATATGCTTTTCGACAGCGAAAAGAATGAGTATTACTGCATTCGCTGCAGCTTTACGGGCACGGAAGCCCAGGTCCAGGCCGTTAATGCCGAAACCAAACGGCGCTATGCAGACCGTAAGTTACGCATAACAGATTTCGGTCCGCGAACAGAGACGCCCGCCGCCAGCCCGAAACGCATCTCTATAGAAGCACACGAAACTCCGGCAAAATCGCCCACCAGGAAAACGAACGTGGAGATTTGATGGGCGTAAGGATAAAATCGAATCACTCAATCCTGATGGCTGTGAAAGAGAAGGGCTCGGCGTAAAATGCCAGCCCTTTTTCGTTTTCCACGCTAACTTCCTGCGGCTGGCATACCTGATGTTTAAGGCCAATCATTTCCGCAGAAACCTTGCCGGCTTTTTCGTCCAAATTTATAGTAACCTTCCGGCGCAGGGGATTTTTGTTGATAATTAGCAATATCCTGTGTCCCGCTTCATCGCCCGCAGCCGCAATGGGAAGGTCTTTATTTGAACTTTCAGAAGCAATAACGCTTTTACCCCTCACGGCAGAAAACATCCTGAACATATCCATCGTGAGGGTTGGCGCAAAAGGCGGCTCCTGTGTAATAATACTGGGGAAGAAATCCTGCTCCGACCAGACATCGCGGGAAGATTGCCATATTAAAGGCCAAAGACAAGTCAGCCGGACATCATCCCTGAGATATTCCATAAGAATTTCCGCCTGGATTACGGCAATAAGCTGCTGGCTGAAAATCTCACTGCCGTTACTGGGTCCGATGTTCCATTCGAGCGCGACAAGGCCCATATTCGGCTCTCCGGCCCTGGCGCAGGCCTCCTTTATCAAACGAATATCTTCCGCGTATGAGCGGTCCCATTCCTCCTTTTTCCATTTATCGCCGGTTTGCAGCGGCGTGTTTTTGAGCCAGTAATCAAAGGACCCCTTGCCCGACGCCCAGTACCAGTGCACGTCGATAAAATCTACGAAGCCGCGTGTTTTAGCGACAAATTTCTCCAGCCAGTCCCAATAATTATAGCTGGTCGAGCTTGTGGGGTTGGCGATTAGCTTGATATTCGGAAACTCGGCTTTAAGGGCGGCGCCATAAGCGCATACCTCGTCAGCGTATTCCATATCTTTGAACGTATAAGATGCTCCGCCGTTCCAGGGTTCAGTGTCGAGGAACCAGTAGGTTACTTTGTAGTCCTTTTGCTTGCAGTATCGCAGCCAGCGAAGCGCCTCGTCAATGCCTTCTTTACGCCGGTTATGTTTAATTCCGGAAGACAGATTAAGACCCACGATGGGTTCTGCCTTAAGGGCAATGCAGGCCTGCATAAATTCGTCAAAGTCCATAAAGTTTTTATTTGTGCTCCACTTGTCGGGCGGAACCCAGGTGGCCTGGAATCTGCCCCGTCCTGGGCTTGTGCCGTGTTTCTCGTTGGGGTCCCAGAGGTCTTCGTAGCCGTTGACGCCGGGGTGTTCCCAGTGAAAAAATTCCGTCTCCATTCCGCCCGGATAGCGAAGCGAACCAACGCCTGCGGTTTTAAGTTTTTCGAGGATGTTGTATTTTTTCCAGATTTCGTCGGTGACATTGAAATAACCCATGTCTATACCGAGAAAGCCGTCCTCAATGGAATGAAGTTTCTGGCCCTCGTGAATTGTTACTGTAACGCTGCGCTCGGGGGTTGAATAAAACTTATCAAGCTGCTCTTTGGAGGTAGGTTCGAATTTTTCGCCCTCGGCAAAAACAAAAGAACCTGTTGCCAGGAGGACAACGCTCAACATGATATTGACATATTTTTGCATAATACGATTCTCCTAAAAATGTGGTTAACCTCCGCCAATAATAGCTCCTCTTCTTTCTTCGAGTTTACGACGGGTCTCGGCAGCGCGTTCGGCTGTGATTGGATAATACTTTAAAGCCACAATGGCAAATACCGCGGTAATAGCCGGTGCGCCGGCGAGGAAAAGACGCATTATTGTGAATGTTCTGGGGGCCTGGTTTCCGCCAAGCTCACTTATGATAGCCGGAAAGCCACAGGGTCAGGCCTGTGCCGACAGCCGAGAGCGACCAGGCGGTTTTTTCGAGGAAAGAAAAAGCCCCACCAAACATACCTTCCCGCCGCTTGCCATATCGCAGCTCGTCGTCATCGCAGATATCCGCCATCATTGAGGCCAGCATAATTTTTACCGCAACCCACATCGGCCCGCACAGGATTGGGTCAATCAGGATAACGGGGTCGATGGCGATTTTGCCTATGTAGTAGATATGATGCCCCGGCGTGAAGATGAACCACTTCATAATTCCGCCGAAGACCACCAAGCTATATACAAAATACAATGAGCCCTTTTTCCCAAACAGGTTGGCAAGCCAGGCGATAATCGGAATGGAGATAAATCCAACAACGGCGTAGCCGGAGGAAAGCAGTCCCTTCCAGATGCTGCCGAGCGTGATGTTGCCGTTTGCCATATAGTAGGTCATCACGTAACGGTCCATATTCATCGCCAGAACGCCCGACAGCACGTTGAGAATAACGATGAGAACCAGAATCATAAACGGCCGGCTGCTGAACGCCTCTTTACAGCTTTGCACGAGTTTGACTTTTTCCTGGTGCTTGGTCTTTTGAGCAAAGCGTTCGCGCACGAACAATCCTGGTATCATTCCGATACCGGCCATTATCACGAGCCCGACTATCCAGGTTACCACGCGAATACCATTGAGTTCCACGGTTTGGTCCTTGGGAAGCTTTGCGGCAAAGTACGCCAAACTGAATACGGTGGCCAGCGGGACCATCCACTCATAAAGAAGTTCACCAAGTTTGTGAAAAAACGCGTTGTAGGCCATCACACTGTTGCGCTCGTTATAATCCGGCGTCATCTCATACGTCAGGGCGGTGTAAGGGACAGAAAAGACAGAATAGCAGGCAAAAAAGATAAGCTGCATAACGATGAAATAAGCCAGTTTGGCGGGCTGGCTCCAGCTTTCAGGGACCATCCAGGTCAGCCCGAAAACAATCCCCATCGATACAGCACCTATAACAATAAACGGCTTGCGTCGTCCCCACTTGGAGTGAAAATTGTCGGAGATTTTGCCCATCAAAGGGTCAAGAAACCCGTCCATAAAACGCGGGACAAAAAGCGCCAAACCAACCCAGGCGGGATTCACTCCGAGAATCATTACATATACAGTCCATGCTATTGTATTGATGCCGATGTACCCGAACAGGGACGGAAATCCGCCACTGCCCAGGATCAGTTTTTCCCGAAACGGAACACGGTCGGAATTTTTCATAATATCGCCTTCACTCGCAATTGTATTTGCTGGTTTCTCATTTTCCCTGCTTCATTTCTTTTCTAACAGCATCGGCAAATGCCTTTGCGCTCGGCAGGACGTTTCCATTGGGGTCAAACAGGCCGAGGCCTCCTCTCCCGCCCCGTCCGGGCAGCGGGATCGATTCCGGGAACCAGTAAAATACGCCGCGGCCGTGATTACCGGGAGCGTCGAGCACGGTTTTTGTAACTGCATAAAGCAAATCGTATTGTCCCTGCGGCGTAAGGGGGAACTGCTGGTTTTCGGAGGGTTTCATCCGATCGTTTGAGGCATAGGGATATCCCGTCTCTACAACCACCACGTCCTTCTTAAACTCGGTTGCAATGTAGTTCAGATTGTCATTAAGGTCTTCAATTTTCCCGTGCCACCAGGGATAGTAGCTTACGCCAATAATATCATAAGGAACCTGATACTTATTGATATTGCTGAAAAACCATTTAGTTACGTCTTTTTTCCCTCCCTGGTCGATGTGCAGCATAATAATAACTTTAGCGTCCCCTGCCCCCTGGCGGACACCGGCAATTCCGGCCTTGAGCAAAGAGGTGAAATGTTCCCATTGAGTATCATTCTCGTAATCTCCGCCAACTCTTCCATCGGGCCAGAGCATCCCGGGGGTGATTTCGTTGCCAATCTGAACCATATCCGGAAGGACGTTTTCTTTTTTGAAGGCCTCTATAACGGAGGCCGTGTAACTTTGAACCGTCTGTTTCAATTCGTCAAAGGGCATATTCGCCCAGGCGGCGGGCTTATACTGTTTTTGCGGGTCGGCCCAGGTGTCTGAATAATGGAAATTGAGCAGCAGTTTCATATTGTGCGCCTTTGCCCTTTTGGCAAGGTCCAGGGTGTAAGGCAGGTCATTTGTAACTATACCTTCTTTGTTCGGGTTCACAAAAATGCGCAGGCGAATGGCGTTAAACCCGTTATTTTTCAGTATGGCGAACAAATCGTTCGGCTTGTTGTTTTCACGATACACCACGCCTGACTTTTCGAGCGTCGCAGCCGCGGAGATATCCGCGCCAATTAAAAACTTCTCAGCCCCGACAGGTTTTGTTGCACAGCCGAATGGCCCGCAGAACGGGATTAGCAATAAAAGGCAGAATCGTTTGAGTTTCATTTTGGCTCCTTATCGCAATTCACTTTGTTTTTCTTAAAATGGAAACGCCGTACTTTGCCAGAGCCAGAGTGCCCTGGTGAACGGTTCCGGCAAGCAGGTCTTCATATTTTCCTTTAGGCAGCGTCACTTGCTTTTTGGTCTCATTATGATTCAGGTAAAAACTATAATCCCGGCCGCTTCGCGAGCGAGTTACCAATTCAACCCCTTCAGGCAACGGTGATATCTCGATGCCCTGGGCGACTGCGACTTTGGATAAAAAGTCCCGCATAAAATCTTTATCCGGCCTGGTGGCCACGTAATATGCCTTTCCATCGCCGAATTGATTTTCCGTGAATGATGGTGTTCCCGCGTAATAACCGCTAACGAAGGTGGCCAGCGTTTTGGCCGAGATCGTATGAGCTGTGTCGCACCATATAGAACAACTATATTTTTTCCTGAACCCCTTGATTGTTCCTGTCATTTTCATAGCGTTTTTGCCGCCGGGAGGCAGGGGATTATATTCTTCAACCTTTACCCCCAGCACATCTTTCAGGGGCCCAAGATAACCGCCTAAAAAGACCCCTACGGATTCGTCGATGACTCCTGTGAAATATGTGGTAATAAACGTGCCGCCCTTTTTGACAAAGTTCTCTACGGCTTCTTTGAAGCCGGGTTTGACCATATGCAGAAGGGGGGCTGCGATGACCTTGTATTTTGAAAAATCATAATCGACCGGAATCACATCGACGGGAACATTTAAATCATAGAAGGCGTTAAAGTAGTATTCCAGCTCGCCAAAATAACTGACTAAAACGGTTGGGAAGGGTTGCCCATTGGCGGACCAGAAAACTTCATTATCTAATGATTTTGTGCCATGGCCATAAGGATTGTCCACCGCCCACCAGGAATCGTTATCTAAGAGAATGGCGACTTTCGATTCTACGGTAGAGCCGACAACTTCTTTTACTTTCTTCAACTCGTTACCCAGGGCGCTGATTTCCTTGAATACGCGGGAGTTCTCGCCGAAGTGTGGAACCATACCGCTGTGGTATTTCTCTGCTCCTTTTTTGGAAGCCCTCCACTGGAAATACATTACCGAATCAGAGCCGTGTGCCAGGGCCTGATAACTCCAGAGACGCATCAGGCCGGGAGGTTTAGGTATGTTCACGGGATACCAATCCACCTGCGAAGGGGCCTGTTCCATCACCATAAATGGTTTACCCAGCAAAGAACGCATCATCGTATGCCTCAGGGCGGCCCATTTGCGGGCGTCGGGATTGCCGGGGTCCGGGTAAATATTAAAAGAGACAACGTCCAGATGATTCCTGAACAGGTAGTGGTCGAACTTGCTCCAGTCGCCTTCGAAATTAGATGTAATAGGCACGTCCGGCGTAATCGGGCGTATTACATTGTATTCTTCCATGTACAGCGTAAAAAAGCTTTCGCTCAGGAACCGCTTATAGTCGAGCAATTTGGTGGCGTTGCGCCCGCCGGCGCTTGCGCGGGGAGTATTAATTTCCTCCCAGGCAGAATATTTTTCACTCCAGAAGACAGTGCCCCAGGATTCATTTAAATTGTCTATGGTTCCATATTTTTTCTGCAGCCACCCGTGAAACGCCTTTTCACAGTTTTTGCAAAAGCACATGCTGTTTTTATTGGCATACTCATTGTTAATGTGCCATAAGGCCAATGCCTTGTGACCCTTATAATGAGTTGCCATTTTCTCGGCCAGCCGGCGTATGGCCTTTCTATAACTGGGGCTATTGACGCAATAGGTTTGCCTGGAGCCATAGGGAACCTGCTCACCCGATTCCCGGACAAACAGGATATCATCATACTTGCGAGTCAACCAGTTGGGCTGGGCTGCCGTGGCGGTCCCTAAGCAAACGTCGATATCGTTCGCCGCCAGCATATCCATTATTTTGTCCAGCCAGTCAAAGGTGAAGGTGTCTTCATCCGGCTGAATCAGCGCCCACGAAAAAATGCCGATGCTGACCATATTGACATTTGCCTGTTTCATCAGGCGTATGTCTTCTTTCCATGTCTCTTGGGGCCACTGTTCGGGAAAGTAATCCCCGCCAAATATGATTTCAGAATTTTTGTTTATAGTCATTCGGCTGTTCTCGTAGTTATATACAGAGTCGGTTAATTTCTTCCAGTTCGAACCATTTCATTTTCATTGGCGCCAAAGAAAAACGCGCCATTTTGCCGGCCCCATTATAAACAGCCGTATCCTGATTTTCCTCCGTATTGTTCATAACAACAAATTTCTTCACTTCGGGATAATAGGCACAGTCGGTGTTAGGATTTGAACAGAACCATTTTTTTAATTCGTTTTCCATATTTGCCGCCCACAGAATGGTTCTATAAAGCAAGCGGATATTCTCCGAATTGTGTTTGTAATCTACCATATAAACTGCACGTCCTTTACCAAAGGTGTTCGTTGACAGCAGGACATTATTTGATGTCCCCGCCAGCAATCTGGTCTCTTTGCTGCTCAAATAGACACCGAAACTGCCTGCTCCAAGGTCTATGCTGCCTGTCAAATCTTCGATAATAAAATGTTCTCGTGTGATTTCAGGCCGTATGTTCTTGCCCCAGGAAAGTGTGTTTCCGATTTCCTTTTGGACTCCAAGAATGTCCGCGAGCTGGAAGAATCTGCCCTGGTATTCATAAGCCGACGGCTCTCCAACGCCGATGAAGCCGCCGCCCCGGTAAACCCACTCGCGAATTTTGACAAGGACTTCCTCGTCTATCCAGTTTTTGCCGCCGCTCCAGGCGCTGTTGGCCGTGCCCCAGTTTATGATTACGCCTATGTCGTCGCTGATGCCTTCTCTGCGAATATCGTCGAAGCTGATGAATTCCGTCTCTGCCTGCAGGCCGCTTAAACATTCCGGGATATGTCCCTGTGGCCAGTTATCATTATGCATCCATGAACGCATCTTTCCCCACGCGTCCAACAGGGCAACTTTTTTCCCTACGCTGTATGGCAGCGTCTTTTGGGTCTTGTGCAATACCGTCCTAAATTCGTTGGCCAGTTCCGCAACATAATCCAGGAAAGCCGGGGATTTTACTGCCAGGTCCAAATATCCTCCAAAACCAATCCGGTCAACGCAGCGTCGAAGCAACGCCCTCCTGATTCCTTTCCACCATCTTTTACATTCCCTGACCGGGTCTCCATTGCCCGTAAAGACGGGTTCATTCTGCAAATTGACGGCGAAGAAATAGGGGTACAGCCGGACTTCCTTGAATAAGTTTCCGGGCACATCAGAAATCCTTCTAAGCTCCACGCCGCTCAAACAAGGCCCGGCGATTCCATCAAAGCCAAGCTTTTCAAACCCGGCAATATAGGGCTCTGTTCCAATCCAGTGGTCACAGAAAAACAGGACTGCCTTTTTGCCGGCTTTATGAACCCTGTCCACGCATTTTTTCGCGTAACCTCGCACGAATTTCTGCGTGAAATCCATCCAGTCAAGAAATTCTTTCTTAGGCACGCGATAGGAAGCGTTAAAATATCCCTCATCGACGATGTCCTCGCTGCGCAGGCGATAACCTTTTTCTTTTTCAAATTCATCCATTGCCAGTGCGCTCATCGGGTCTAAATATCCGCTCCAGTCGAGATACGCATTTTGCCTCTTCTCGTTTTGAATAAGAGGGAATTGATAAAACATAGATGTGAAGCGAACAACATCGGTATTGGGATGGGTTTCAAGCCAGTTTTCTAAGTACTTCAACAGGCGTCTGCCGGTTTCCGGCTGCCTTGGGTCCACGCCCATTTGATGCTCCCCTGTCCAATTATTGGTGATATAATTGTACATGGAGGTTGTTTCCCAAATCTGATAGACAAGAAAATTAACGGTATAGATGTGCCATTTATTGAGATGTTCTATAAGGACTTCCTGGACGTGTTCCAAATATTGCCAATTCTTCGTGCTTACAACCTTACCAGCCGTCCTGTCAATTACCTCCCAGTATTTTTTTGGGTCGTGTTCGGTATCTATCTTATACTGCTCCTGGCTGTAACCTTTTTGAATCTTTATCCTCAATTCCTTTTCGCTTGAGCAGGTTACGGGACAGGAAATAAGATATTTTTGCTGGCACTGTTCAGGGTGTACTTTGGCCCACTCCTGATCGGCCCTTATCAGACAGATGGTTGAATAGACATCATACCCCAGATTGAGTAGCTCTTCCGACAAAACCGTTCCGTCGCTATCGCGGATTGCGTCTGCTCCCCACTTTTCGCATAGCATTTTTACGACGTTATCCATGCCTTTTTGGGCGGGAAGGGTGAAATGACCGGTCAATTTGCCAGATTCCTTCACAATCTGTCCTCCTAAATTTGTAAAAATACACTGCTATAGCACAATATCTTATGGTATCACAATCAACTTGCAAATATTGTGTAAGTAATCTAAGAAAATTAGCCCGATAACCAAACGCCATAATGTGTAAACCTGCCTCCAAATCGTATCCTTGGCTTATACGTCGAAAGATTTATGCCGATTTACGAGCGATTTAGATAATAATCGAAAGGGAACGATTATGTTTTTGAAGAATCAATCAAACCGCTTATTGGGATATTTGGCAATATTAATCCTGATTTCATTTTTTAGCTTGGAAGCGTTGGCGGACGGAAAAGACCCGAACGGCGAAAAAAATGTTTCCGACATGTCCATTAGCGGGAAAGACCCGAACACCGAAAAAAATATATCAGATATGTCCCTTGAGGAGCTGATGAATGTGGAAGTTACCTCTTCGGCTCGCCGGCCCCAGCCAGTATCTCGTGCGACCAGTGCGATGTACGTCATAACTGCCGAAGATATCAGACAGGCCGGCCCTGTAAGAATAGATGACCTTCTTCGCCAAGTACCCGGAATGGATGTGTTCCAGACGAAAGGACTTGTTTATAACATGGGCAGCCGAGGATTTGCCCAATGGAATAATGTGCGAATGCAGGTTTTGCTGGACGGGCGGCCATTGTACGACCCGTATCTCGGCGGAACGCTGTTTTACCTGAATCCGGTATTCTTGGATGAGATTGAACGGATTGAAGTGATTCGCGGCTCTGCCGGCGTTACCTGGGGCGTCAATGCAATGAATGGTGTAATCAATATTATCACCAAAAAAGCCGCCGATACACAGGGCGGACTGGTTTACGGCAGCTTCGGCACTCAGCAGTTGCAGCAGGAAGCCGTTAGATACGGCGGCACCAACGGCCCCATGGACTGGAGAGTCACGATGGGCGCCTTTAACGAAAACGGATTCGTCAAAGAACCTGACCCCGCTGGTGGATTTATAAATGATGACTACAAGGCCTTTCAAACCACCGGCCGGGCCGATATTAAGTTAAGTGATGATTCGACAATGTTATTAACCGGCGGACAACAAAATGCATATGCTAATGAAGAATCCCTCCAGTACATGAACCTCCTATGGAATAAAACCTTTAAGGATGACAGTTCATTGCAGGTACGATGGACAGAAAGCTACATTGAGCGTAATAAGAACTGGCTTGGGTCAGACGGAACAACCTGGCTTGGCGGAAACGCATCTTCTCAAGAGGAGATGCTCGAAATTCAGCACAACTTTGAACACGATTCACACAATATTGTATGGGGATTGGACTACACACGGGATATATACGACGGCACGCCGACTCAAGAAGGAGAACAGAGTGCTACTTCCCCGACGGGTTTTGCTAATGACCAGGGTAGTGCTTTTATCGAAGATGAAATTACGCTGGCGGATAATTTATGGTACACTCTCGGCTACAGGGTACACTATAATGAGCTGACCAACTTTGACTGGGCCGGCAGTACGGCATTGGTCTGGGAGTTTACACCGAAGCATTTTCTGAGGACAGCAATATCTAAGGCATTTAGTAGGCCGACTCTATGGGAAGAGTTCGAAACAGACAGCGCATCATGGGGTAAGTTTGGAAATGACCGTTTGCATAATGAAGAAGAGGTTTCTTACGAACTTGGTTACCGCGGGCAATGGACGAAAAATCTATCAGTTAATATTGAAGGATACATCAATAAGACTAAAGACCTGATATCCTTAGCGACCCTGTACGATGAATATGGAAGTTGGCTCCGCCAGCAGTTTGAAAATGTGTATGATGCTACAACTTATGGCCTTGAGACGTCGGTTGAATGGAAACCTGCCGATTGGTGGCTTATCCGGGGGTTCCATACTTATATGCATCAAACGGACAGAAATCAACTTACTGAGTGGGGTAACAATAAGATGGAGATAGAGTTGAGTCCGCAGCAGCGGGCAGGTTTAACCAACCGTTTTTACCTGGATAAATCCACTACATTGAATACTCAATTGTATTGGACCGAAGGCGGAGCTACCCAGTCCTTGGACCATATAGAAAAAACAGGACCTTTCTATAGACTTGATGTTCGCCTGGCCAGAAGTATATGGAACGACACCGCCGAAATCGCCATTGGCGCTACGAATCTCCTTGACAAGTCCCATCCTGAGGGAGGTTATGATTGGTCGGGCCCGTCACCAGTCCTCACCGAAGTGCCTCGTCAGCTTTATTTCCAGTTCTTCTATAAGTTTTGAGCAATTAATGTTTAATAGGGGAGAAATATAGCACAGAATATGGTGGCGTTGTCACATAACAAGCGAAACAACAACACGTTTTTCTCGTTCAATTCCGATTGACTTTCCAGCAGAAATCCAGACAATACATTTCAGGCATATTGAAAGCCGATGCGTAGGGCACTAAATTTTCCGCCCAGTCGGTATTTCTGCTTTCAGATACCACCTGACGCGGCTTTCGGTAACCTTCTTTGTGTTCGAAGTCGCAAAATTAGGCGCCCGTAGCTCAGTTGGATAGAGCAACGGATTTCTAATCCGTAGGTCACAGGTTCGAATCCTGTCGGGCGTATTTTGCTTTATCATTAACTATTGAAAGGTATCGAAAAATGGGGAAGGTAAAGACCGGCATTATTTGCCTGGCGCTAACAATCGGACTGTTAAACGGCTGCACAAGTCAGACATCCTGCAAGAAACCAACTAAGCAGGTTTTTACGGCGGACTGGGATTCGCTGAAGAAACGTAATCCTGCGCCCCAGTGGTTCAGGGACGCTAAATTCGGGATATATTTTCACTGGGGCGTTTACAGCGTGCCTGCTTTTGGCAATGAATGGTATCCGCGGAATATGTATGACGTAAATTCATCGGAATATAAGCATCACGTCAAGACATACGGCGAGCCGAACAAATTCGGGTATCCTGATTTTGTGCCGATGTTCAAAGCAGAGAAGTTCGACGCTAATGAATGGGCGGACCTCTTTAAAAAAGCGGGTGCGCAGTTCGCCGGGCCGGTAGCGGAACACCACGACGGATTTTCGATGTGGGCCAGCAAGGTCAACCCCTGGAACGCAAAGGATATGGGGCCTCACCGTGATATTGTCGGAGAATTGGAAAAAGCAATTCGCAAACGAGGTATGCGGTTCGTCACCACCTTTCACCACGAGCGCAACGGCCTTTACGAAATCACAAAGGACGGCAAGACATACTGGACAGGCCACTACGAATTTGTGAAAAAGTATTTTCCGGAATTGCTCAACGACCCCTGTCGCGCGATTATGTATGGCTATATGCCCGCCGATAAATTCTATCAGATGTGGGAAGACAAGCTCATCGAAGTCATCGACCATTATCATCCTGACTTGATGTATTTCGATTCCTGGCTCGACGAAATCCCTGATAAATACAAAATGGAGTACCTGGCGCACTATTTCAACGACGCGAGCCGATTGCATAAAGAGGTGGTGGTGACGTATAAGCGGGATGAACTGCCGAGAGAAGTGGGTATAGAGGATTTTGAGAAGGGCAGGGCGGACAAGATAACAGATTTTGTCTGGCTGACGGATGATACAATCAGCAGGGGGAGCTGGTGCTATACGGAGAATCTTGGGATAAAGAAATCGTTGGAGATTGTGCGGACTCTTGTAGATATTGTCAGCAAAAATGGCCAACTGATGCTCAATATATCCCCCAAGGCGGACGGAACCATACCGGATAACCAGAAAAAAGTGCTGCTCGAAATCGGCGACTGGATGAAGCAAAACGGCGAGGCGATTTACGGCACAAGACCCTTTGTCGAATACGGCGAAGGGCCTGCGAAAATGGAATCAGGCGGTATGTTCGCCAAAATGAAAGGGGGCTACACGGCAAAGGACATTCGCTATACTCGCAAGGGCAGGTTTGTTTACGCGATAGTGCTGGGCTGGCCGGGCGAAAATACGCAGGTTACGATGACGATGTTCGGCAAAGGGGGCAAAGCAGAGAATATCAAAGTCAAAAACGTTACGATGCCGGGCGTCTGGGGCAAAATCAAGTGGGAGCGAACCGACGCCGGCCTTGTGGTAACTACGCCCGCGAAAAAGGTCAGCGATTTGGCCATTGTATTCAAGCTGGCAACGGAAAAATGAGTTTTCAGTTAGTTGGCCACAAAGGGCAAGATATATTTAGCCACAGAGAGCACACCCCGGCCAAAGGCCGGGGCTATATACAAACGCCCGAACGGAGGGCGTTCATTGTGTAACCCCGCCACTCGCCTGCGGCGAAGATGGCGAGGCTGCTATGAGGTCAGCCGTCA
>PMZJ01000032.1 GCA_003170415.1 Phycisphaerales bacterium
TCAAAGCCGCCGTCGAGATAAATGGCGGCGATAAGGGCTTCGAGCAAACCCGCAGCCAGCGAATGAGTAAGCGACTGGCTGCCCGCCATACCCTTGCCGACTTTGAGGAATTTGTGCAGGTTAATCTGGCTGGCGACCAAGGCGCAGGTTCCGCGGGAGACAAGCATGCTTTTCATTTTTGTGAGGTCGCCTTCGAGATAATCCGGCGAGCGGTCAAAAATGGTTCTGCAGATTACCAGTGCAAGGACGGAGTCGCCGAGGAATTCGAGGCGTTCGTTGCTCATTGCCCGCTTATCGACCGAAGAGGCATGCACGAAGGCCTCGGCCAACAGGTTGCGATTGGAAAACCTGTAGCCGACAATCTGCTCGATCTGGTCCAGAATTTCCTGTTCCATCAAAAATAATCCTGTTTTTGAGTATCATCGCGAGCAGATTACGAACGCCGCTGGCGCGGGTGGCCTTCGTAGCCGGCTCAACGATGTTATAATGATATACTACAAAAAGTGCGGCCGTTTGTCAAGTTTTTTTACTGCCGGCGACAAGCAGTGGTGTTTTTTGCTTGCGTTATGGGTTGGTTTGGGTAGATTTTAGGTCAATAGCCGAATAATTTTGCAGGAGGCCTGGTTATGATAGGCAAAAGTGTTCGTTTAGAAAGAATAATGGACCGCAACAGCGGCAGGACGGTCATCATCCCGATGGACCACGGAGTAACGGTGGGGCCGATTAAAGGGCTTACAAACCTGCGTGATGCGGTGAGCAAGGTCGTGGCCGGGGGCGCAAACGCGGTGCTGATGCACAAGGGTTCGCCGAGGTTTTGCCATCGCGGCCGGGGCAAAGACGTTGGGCTTATTATACATCTTTCTGCGGGGACGACGCTTAGCCCGGACCCCAACGCTAAAGAGCTTGCCTGCACGGTAGAAGAGGCGTTGAAAATCGGGGCAGATGCCGTATCGGTGCATATCAATCTTGGAGCGGATACCGACAAGGAAATGCTGAGGCAGCTTGGATATGTCGGGGAACGGTGTATGGAATGGCAGATGCCGCTTTTGGCGATGATGTACACCCGCGGGCCGAAGATAAAAAACGAGTATGA
The DNA here is from genome assembly GCA_003170415.1 of Phycisphaerales bacterium. Lineage (GTDB taxonomy): Bacteria > Planctomycetota > Phycisphaerae > Sedimentisphaerales > Anaerobacaceae > Fen-1362. The sequence continues at coordinate 1,094 of PMZJ01000032.1, forward strand.
CGTAAATAACGTCAAGCACGCGGCGAGAGTAGCGGCGGAATTAGGCGCTGATATTGTCAAGGTGGTTTATACGGGCAGCCCGGAGAGTTTTTCCGAGGTTGTTGAGGGGTGTCATCTGCCTGTGGTGATAGCGGGCGGCGAGAAGATGGAGACAGACGAGCAGATTGTGGAAATGATAGAAGGGGCCTTGAAGGCGGGGGCGGCGGGACTGTCGATAGGACGAAACGCATTCCAGCACAAAGACCCTACGAAAATAGTATCGGTTTTCAGCAAAATGGTGCACGACGGACTTTCGAAGGAAGACGCACTGAAAATGCTGAAAGAATAGCAAAAAAGGGGTCAGGCCCCTTTTTGTGGAGATTTGATTATGATAGGCAAAAAGATACGATTGGAAAGAATCATAGACCGCAACAGCGGCAAAACCGTAATTATCCCGATGGACCACGGCGTGACGGTGGGGCCAATAGCGGGCCTGGAGGATATGCGTGAGGCGGTCAGCGGGGTTGTGGCGGGCGGTGCGAACGCGATTTTGATGCACAAGGGAATTGTTCGCGCGGGTCATCGAGGGACGGGCAAAGACGTGGGGCTGATTATTCATCTTTCAGCGGGCACATCGCTTAGCCCGGACCCCAACGCCAAAGAGCTTGTCTGCACGGTGGAAGAGGCGGTGCAGCTTGGCGCTGACGCGGTGTCGGTGCATATAAACCTGGGCGCTGAAACCGATAAAGATATGCTCGGCCAGCTCGGCTTTATAAGCAAGAGATGTATGCAGTGGCAGATGCCGCTTGTGGCGATGATGTACACGCGAGGAGAAAAGATTAAAAGCGAATTCGACGTTACTTATGTTAAGCACGCGGCGAGGGTTGGCGCAGAATTGGGCGCTGATATTGTCAAGGTTCCTTATACCGGCAGCGTTGAGAGTTTCAAAGAGGTGGTAAGGGGCTGCCCTGTGCCTGTTGTGATAGCGGGCGGGCCGAAGATGGATAGCGACGAGGACATATTCAATATGGTTGATGGCGCGTTGAAGGCCGGTGCCACTGGAGTATCGATTGGCAGAAACGCCTTCCAGCACAAGCACCCGGGAAAAATGGTCGCTGCGCTTTGCAAAATGGTGCATCATGGCGCCAGCGTCAAAGAAGCAATGAAAATGCTTCAGGCGAAATAAAAATGAAAAAACTTTGGGTAAATGCGACGCCGTATGACAAGAAGATAGTAACAGCCGCGTTGGAAAGCGGGGCCCAGGCGGTGGTGCTGCCGGAGGGCAAGGCGGAGATGGTGCGGCAATTAGGCAAGATAAAAATCGTCGCAAAGGACGGGGATATCAGGCCCGGCGTTGACGTCGTGTTTGTTGACGTGGCGGGTAAGCAGGACGAGGACAAGGCGGCAGCAGTTCCCGCAGATAAAATCTTGGTTTTGCGGATGCTGGACTGGACGATTATCCCGATTGAAAACCTGCTTGCCAGACGCGGCAAAAATATAATGGTGCAGGTGGCTGACGGCAAACAGGCGAAGCTAATGGCCGAGATATTGGAAAAGGGTGTTGACGGGGTTGTTTTGAATACGACGGACGTCAACGAGATTAAAAAGACGGCTGAGATTTTGCAGGGGATAGGCGAAAAGCTTGAGCTTGTAATCGCGACGATAAAAAACATAAAACAACTCGGTATGGGCGACCGGGCGTGCTTAGATACCTGCACGCAGATGTCGCCGGGGGAAGGGATGCTGGTGGGTAATACCGCGTCAGGGTTCTTTCTGGTTCATTCTGAGTCGATTGAAAACCCATACGTTGCGGCCAGGCCCTTCCGCGTTAATGCCGGGGCGGTTCACGCATATACGCTTGCGCCGGGCGGCGGGACGAAATATCTTGCGGACCTCAAGGCGGGCGATGAGGTGTTGATTGTCGATTTCAAAGGCAAAGGCCAGGTCGCGTATCTGGGCAGGAACAAAATTGAGAAACGTCCGATGATGCTTATCGAAGCGGAAGCAGAGGGAGTTGCTATTACGCTGGTTATGCAAAATGCCGAGACGATTCGATTGGTCAGCCCTGAAGGGCAACCAATTTCGATTACATCGCTCAAGGCGGGCGATAAGGTTTTTGCCCATATTGAAAAGGGCGGCAGACACTTCGGAATGAAGGTTGAGGAAACGCTCATAGAAAGGTAACTATGGATTGGACAAGCGATATAGTTCCCGTGCTTTTGGCGGTGGGATGCGGGACGGTCATCGGCCTTGAGCGTCAGCTCAAGCACAAAGCGGCGGGGCTTCGGACAAACATTCTGATATGCCTCGGCGCAGCGGTCTTTACGATTATTTCCGAAAGAATGGCCGGTGGTCAGGATTCAATCACGCGAATAGCCGCGCAGATAGTTACTGGTGTTGGCTTTCTTGGTGCAGGCGCGGTCATACAGGACAGGGGTGGTATTCACGGGTTGACGACGGCTGCGACGATATGGCTGATGGCGAGCATCGGAATGGCCTGCGGCGCGAGATTCTATGGTTTGGCGATTTTTAGCACTATCCTTGCCCTGGTTGTGCTGGTAGGTCTTGGGCAGGTTGACAAGTACATCGGCGTTGGCCGGGACAACGGTCGAAAGAAAGAGATAAACAGCCAATAGCCGATTATGAGCCGGGCGTAGGCGTCGCGGCGGTCCAATTGTTCGGGTCATTTCTGTAACGAGGGGCTGGTTTGCCTACAGGTCCCAGTCGGCGGGTGGTTTTTCGGCCCGACTGGTAAAGTGCAAACGCTGGATTTCGCGCTGGAGGTCGCCGCGTTGGTTGTTGCGGAGACAGTCGGAGATGATTTTGACGTTTTGCTTTTGGTAATACTGCATCAGTGCTGCCTGCAGGTGTTTTTCCGCCCGGCCACGGGGAATATGGATTGAATGCTCTTTTGTATCCTGTCCGCTGACGAACATTGCCGTCGAGAGCGTTAAAGGCACTGGGACGAAATCCTGAACCTGCCTGGGCCGCCAATGCCGGTGCACAAGATATTCGGTAAGCTTAATTGCGTCGTCGATTTGACAGCCGGGATGCGCGCTTATGAAGTAGGGGACTAAATACTGTTCTTTGCCTGCCCTGCGGGTTGCCTTGTTGAAGCGTGCCTCAAATTCCTCAAAAATCTCGAAGTTGGGTTTGCCCATCAGGTCGAGCACATGTGGGCAATAGTGTTCCGGAGCGACCTTGAGATGCCCGCCGACGAAGTGTCGCGTAAGGGTATCTATGTAGTCGCTGCTTTGCAGGGCCAAATCGTGGCGGATGCCGGAGGCGACGTAAACATTTGATTTTTTCGCCCCGGTTGTTTTCCATTTCAAAAACGCATCGAACATTTTTAATTGGCTGCCATAATCGACCCGCATATTCTTACAGATGGCGGGGAAAAGACAGCTTGGCCTGCTGCAAGTGCCTGCTTTGTCGCATTTCATCCCGAACATATTTGCGGTTGGCCCGCCTATGTCGAAAATCGTGCCGTGGAAATCGCGATGCGAGCGAAATCGGTCGGCCTCGGCAATCAGCGATTCAATCGAGCGAGAGGAGATGTCTTTACCCTGATGGAAATAAATGGAGCAGAACGAGCAGCCGCCGAAACAGCCGCGATGGGTTGTTATCGAGAATTGCACCGGCTTTAATGCCGGGACACCTCCTGCAGAATCATATTTCGGATGCCAGCAGCGTGTAAATGGAAGCTCATACAGCGAATCGAGGGCAGTGCTGTTAATCGGCTCGGCGGGCGGCAATACTACGATTTTGCCGGGGTCCTGTTCCTGAATGACAGCGGAGCCGGCGGGATGCGCCTGTTTTTGATATTGAAGTTGAGCCGACATAGCAAGCGATTTGTCTGCCTGCTGTTGTGCGAGCGAAGGCAGGCGCACGGCATTGTCCGGCAGGGGGGAGCCGGTTTTAATCGTGTAGGCCGTGCCTGCAATGTCGGTCAGACGGTCGATGGATTCGCCATTGTTTAATCGCTTTGCGATTTCGATAATCTGCTGTTCTGCCATACCGTGAACCAGCAGGTCAGCTTTTGCGTCGATAAGCACCGAGCGTTTGAGTTTGTCTTCGATGTAATCGTAATGCACAAGCCGGCGAAGCGATGCCTCAAGTCCGCCCAGGACGATTGGCACATCAGGATATGCCTCGCGTGCCCTGGCCGAATAAACAAGCAGAGGCCGGTCAGGCCGTAAGCCCAATTGTCCGGCGGGGCTGTAGGCATCTTCTTTTCGCTTATGCCCCAGCGAGGCGTAAGCATTCAGACGTGAATCGATGCAGCCGCTGGTTATGCCCCAAAACAGCCGGGGTTTGCCCAATGCCCGAAACGGCTCAACGCTTCGCCAATCCGGCTGCGCCAGTATCGCGACGCGATAATTTTTGCTTTCCAAAAGCCGAGCAATCAGCGCGACACCGAATGACGGATGGTCAACATACGCATCGCCGGTAATCAGGATAATGTCCGGCCTGTCCCAGCCGCGCTGACGAATTTCTTCAGCAGTCGTCGGAAGGAAATAGTTCGTATTTTGTGCCAATTTGTTCATACAACTATCTTACCACGCTTTGTTTTTTTATGTTCAAAATTTGAGAGATAAAATGAGCAACTGTGCTGACGAAACGTATGCATTGTATCGGACTATCAAAGTTGTTATTGGACGCAAAGTGGTTGCCCAGATTGCCTGTTTTTCGCGGTCGAGTTAACCGATACGGGTGTTTGTTGCCCAGTTCAAAAAGTGGGTAAAAAAGTGAAGCGATGTTAAAGAGATGGCCGATTGTGAGAGCAGTGTTGAAAAGTGAAAAAGAGTGGCTCTGAAAAATGACCAAACCGGCCATAATTAGCCAGGCCTTATTGACCCGACACGCAAAAACTCGCAAGTTAGATGGTGATTCTGGGTTCAACAAGCAACGGCTAAAAGCTAAAAGGCGAGAGCCACATGAACAATGGGAGAGCAGATGATGCTCTCCCATTTTTTATGGTAAGCGCAGATATGCAGATAATAAAAAAGGGAGGCAAGGACTCAGCTTTTCATCATTGACCAATCGTTGGTCTCGATTTATTTTTCATCTGACCCGCCTCCCTTGCGAAAACTACTCCGTTGGCCCGCGGCGGTAACCAGCCGGCGGCTCATAAATGTAATTGTAATAGCCCTGTCTGTCCCGGTAAATAAAAAAAGGGCAAAATTGACCATTTTGGGTCGCCACCTTAATTCATATCAGGAAAGTGGCTTTTTTGCCCTGAAAAAACGTCTTTTTAAGTTAAAATCCCCCAAATCTATGCCGATACAGTATATAGAGGTAGTTTGCCGCAGAACCTCGTAACTGGTTTATTGAGGAAGACCGTGAAAGTTGAAAATCTTGCCAGCGATATAATTGCCTTTACACTCGAGCGTGAGCCGCAAATGAACGGCGAGCTTCAGGCCGTAATCGATATGACGGCGGAGCATTCGGATTGTAACGTCATTCTTAATTTCAAGAACATCGATATCATCACAAGCTCAAGTTTGACAAGGTTGCTCGAACTCCGGCGGACATTGCTCGCTTTGGAGCGTCAGATGGTTCTTTGCAACATCCACTCCTTCACAAAAGGCGCATTTGAGGTTACGGGGCTTGACGGGGTTTTCACGCTTGCCGCCGACAAGCCGGCTGCCATGGCGGTCCTTCGCAGCAACTGGCCTGTCCCGACCCTGTAAGACAGGCAATCTGGCGGCTTGGAACTAAACATCCCTAATTTACGAAAACCTGTTGCAATTTCCGCGCGCAGAGATTAGCATTTAAGTTGCCGGTCTGGCTTAGGATGTTCCACCATGACCGGAGCTGCTGCCGAGCAGGGACACTTTGGTCAGGCAGGTTCGCTCCGATGGCTGAAAAAACCCAAAACAAGCCGGGTAAAAGCGCCCCTAAGGGGGACGTCAGCGATTATGTGAAGTCGCTTAGCGAGGAGTATCGCATGCTCGTCGTTCTCAAGGCCCAGTTGTATGGCGGAAGCTGGGAGCCGATGCTCGATGACCTTCGCAATCGTCTTGCAGGCAAACCCTATATTTTCAAGCTCGCCAGCAGAATTCATGAAGATATTGAGCGGATTGAGCAAATGCAGAAATTCGAGGCCGACCGTAAAGTTGACCTTGCGGATTATGTGGAAGTTTGATAACGCCTCGGTAAGATTGGTTGTCCGGGCATAGAAATTATCGTCGGCCCCGAATCGGTCGGCGATGGAGGTGATGAAGATGCTGAAATTACGTTTTGCACTGTTAGCAGCGGCTTCCCAGATTATTTTTGCGTCGATGCTTTACGCTCAGGACGAATTACGCTGGCTGGTTCCGCGGGCAATGGTTGCTTCGACCGAGCTTGAAATTGTCTGGCAGTTCAACCTGCCTATGGGCGAGAGAGAATCGCTTGACCAGTTGTTTTTGTGCGGCAATCGACTTTGTGCCTTGTCCAGCCGGAATTTTCTGTCCTGCATCAACAGGGCGGACGGCAACGTGATGTTCGCCAACTCTATTGCGTCGGCCGGGCTTCCGGTAGCTGATTTTGATTATTATAAAGGCGAACTGATTACCATAGTCGGCGATAAACTTGTAGAACTCAGCGCCGACTTTGGCAGCGAGAAGACGGTCACAAATATTACCTCCGGGGCAGTATGCCCTGTTGTTCGCAATGACTCCTTTTTCTATATTGCAGGTGCCGACAAGCGTATTCACGTCCTCAAGGCCGACAACAAGGTGCAGGTTTTTGAGGTTGCCGCGGAAAATGACTCTCGTATAACGTCGGTCATAGCTGAGCAGGAGTTCGTTGTATTCGCCACCGCGGCGGGCAACGTGATACGTATAGCCCCCGATAAGGCCGCGAAGGTTTGGCAGTTTAACGCTCCGGCGACCATCATCGGCCCCGTTGTTCACGATAGTAATTCGTTGTATTTTGCCTGCCGCGATACGTGCGTTTACCGGCTCGAATTATCTTCGGGCAAGCTATTGTGGAAATACCAGACACGGGGGATTCTCGATGTCGCCCCTCAGCTTGGCGGCAAACTGGTTTACCAGTGCGTTCCCGATATGGGGCTGGCCGCGATTGATAAGACAACCGGTAAATTTGTCTGGCAGGTTAAAGACGGGGTTGGCTTGCTGTCTGAGTCGGGCGATAAGACGTTTGTTATTACCAAAGGCGGGCTTCTGGCGGCGATGGATAACGTAAAGGCGAAACAGCTTTATTCGGTATATTTAGGTTTGCCCGTCAAATACGCGACCAACACCGCCGATGCGAAGATTTACATTGCCGACGCCGAGGGGCGAATTGCCTGCCTTGAGCCGGCCAAGTAATTGTCTTGCCGATATCTGGTTGTGACCTTGAAAGGGGACATTCGAATGGATGTTAAAATAAAAACCGCACTGATTAGTGTCTCCGACAAAACAGGCGTTGCCGATTTTGCCCAGACGCTTGCCGAAATGGGCGTAAAAATCATCAGCACGGGCGGCACCGCCAAGGCGCTTGCCGAGGCCGGAGTGGATGTTACCCCAATCGAGAATGTTACCGGCTTTCCGGAAATGATGGATGGCCGCGTCAAGACCCTTCACCCCAAGATTCACGGCGGATTGCTTGCGCTTCGCGATAAGGCCGACCACAAGGCCGCGATGAAACAACACGGTATCGAGCCAATTGATTTGGTTTGCGTGAACCTGTATCCCTTTGAGCAAACCGTTGCCAAACCCGGTTGCAAATTTGAGGAGGCAATCGAGAATATCGATATAGGCGGCCCGAGTATGATTCGCTCCGCGGCAAAAAACCATAAGTTTGTTGCCGTTGTTACAAGCCCCGACCAGTATGACAAAGTTATTGAGCAAATGCGGAAAAACAACGGCTCAGTAAACGAAGACCTTCGCGGCGAGTTGGCCAGGGCCGCGTTTGCCCTGACCGCCGTATATGACGCTGCGATATCGCGTTACCTCAACAAAAAAGCGGATGTCGATTTTCCCGAACGGCTGTCGATTCCGCTCAAAAAAGAGATGTTTCTTCGTTACGGCGAAAATCCGCATCAGCCGGCGGCATTTTATAAACTTGCCGCCAGCGGCGAACCCTGTGTCGGCGCGGGTAAAATTATGCAGGCGGACACCGAAATCAGCTTCAATAACCTGCTGGATTCCAATGCGGCGTTCGAGCTTGTAAAGGAATTCGATGAGCCGGCGGCTGTTATTATCAAACATCTCAATCCTTGTGGCTGCGCAATCGATGACGATATTTGCGTCGCTTATCGCAAGGCATACGAGGGCGATGTAACAAGTGCATTCGGCGGCATCGTGGCCGTCAACCGCAAGGTCAATATCGAGCTTGCGCAAACGATTATGGAATCATACAGCAGGTTCGGAAAGTCCCTTGGCGCGGAAGGGTTCTTTGCCGAGGTAATTATCGCACCGCAATTCGACCCCGAGGCAATCGAGATAATCCGCACGCTTAAATCGTGGGGCAGCAGGGTGCGCCTCGTTGAGACGGGCGCCATCGATAAAAACAAAATCGACGGAGGTGAATTTGACCTTCGATGTATAGTAGGGGGAGTGCTTATTCAGAAACGCGACCTTGTCGGCTGGGAGCCGAAATTGTTGACCGTTCCCACGAAAACAAAGCCCACCGATGAACAGCTCGCGGATCTTCGTGTTGCCTGGCTTGCCGCCAAGCATACCAAAAGCAACGCCATCGTTCTTGCCAAAGGCCGTAAAATCGTAGGTATCGGCGCGGGGCAAATGAATCGCGTGCAGTCGGGTTTCATCGCCGTCAAACACGCAGGCGAACAGGCGAAGGGGTCCGTTATGGCCTCCGATGCGTTCTTCCCATTCCCTGATAACGTTGATAACGCCGCACAGGCGGGAATCGTCGCAATCGCCCAGCCGGGCGGTTCGAAGAAGGACAACGAGGTTATCGCCGCCGCAGACAAATACGGCATTGCGATGGTCTTTACCGGCAAACGGCATTTCAAGCATTAAGATTGTTTCGGCTGTGTTTACCACGCCAATTTTTGTATTTTCTATTTGTGACTGATTTTACTATAGGCCTGCGGCTTTTCGGAGTTTTGCGGCCATATCGGTTTTTTCCCAGGTGAATTCGGGGAGGTTCCGGCCAAAATGTCCGCCGTGACTTGTCTTTGAGTAAATCGGCCTTTCAAGTTTCAGGTGCGTAATCATTCCTTTTGGAGTCATTGGGAAGAGTTTGCGAACAATCTGGCTCAGTTTGCTATCGCTGATTTTGCCCGTGCCTTTGGTATCGACGAGGACCGAAAGCGGGTCGGCGAAGCCGATGACGTAAGACAGTTGAATTTCGCAGGCGTCCGCGAGGCCAGCCGCGACGATGTTTTTGGCGATGTATCGCGCCATATAGCTTGCGGTTCGGTCCACTTTTGTGGGGTCTTTGCCGCTGAAGCAACCGCCGCCGTGTCTGCCACGGCCTCCGTATGTATCGACGATAATTTTTCTGCCCGTTAGGCCGCAATCGCCCGCGGGGCCGCCGATGACAAATTTGCCGGTCGCGTTGATGTGAAAGACCGTGCGCTTATCGACTAATTTTTTCGGCAGGACCGGCAGCACGACCTTTTCGATTATTTGCTTGCGTAACTGAGCGTGAGATATATCGGGGTCATGCTGTGCGGCGACAACAACCACGGCGATATGTGATGGTTTGCCGTTGGTATATTCGACTGTTACCTGGCTTTTGCCATCGGGTCGCAGCCAGGGGAGTTTCTTTGTCTGCCGCATTTGCTCAAGACGGGTTGTTATCGCGTGTGCCAGTTGAATCGGCATCGGCATCAATTGCGGGGTATCTTTGCAGGCGTATCCGAACATCAGGCCCTGGTCGCCCGCTCCCTGCTCCTTGTGCAGCCCGGCACCTTCCGTTACGCCCTGCGATATATCCGGGCTTTGCTGACCTATTGAAACCAGCACCGCGCAGTTTTCGTAATGAAAACCGACTGCTGGGTCATCGTAGCCAATGTTTTTAATCGTCTGGCGAACAACCGCAGGTATATCGACTAACGCTTTTGTCGTGATTTCGCCTGCCACAACAACCATATCGTTTTTGACCAGCGTTTCACAGGCGACCCTGCTTTTCTTGTCCTTGGCAAGACAGGCATCCAGTACCGCGTCGGATATGCAGTCCGCGACCTTGTCCGGGTGTCCCATAGTTACTGATTCGCTGGTGAAAAGATACTTTTCCGCGCCGATGCTTGCTTTTTGTTTTGCCATTTGTATTAGCCCCATTATTAATGTGTCGGATTTGTGCCCGGCCTATTGGCCGGCGCCTTCGTTAAGCGTCCAGTCATACCTTAGGTACTCAATTGTATAGTTGCCCGTCTCAAGATAATCGATATCCTGCGGCGGGATATACTTCGTCAAAAAGTTAAGCACCGCTCTTACAGCCGGTTCCTGCTGCTTGAACTTGAGGTCGGTGCCGTATTTGGCGACAAACTGTCCCCCGTACCACGTGGGATTCAATATTGATGACAGGGACACTATCTGGTTTTCACGGTCTATCTTGAAAGCGTGCGAGCCGGCGATAAATTTCTTTACCTGGTCGTCAAGCTGCGCCGAGAGATTCCGGCCGCAATACGCCTCGTTTCGCAGAGGCACTCCTGAAATCGAAGCATAAGACATTGCGAATAATACCCGCGGCTCGCCGAATTCATTTTGGAAGAGCCGCTGCTCGATTTCCCGCAGTGTAAACTCTTCGTCCATTATGATGAATTTGTGCTCATCCCATATTCCTTTTATGTGCCTGATGCTGTTGGGGGGCCAGAAAAGCCGAAGCATCCTGTTTGACTCTATCGGGTAATTCTCCATGATTATCCTGATAAGCTCGAGGTTATACCCGTTTATCCAGAACGCAAGCTTGTCGTCTTTTGACCACGAGTTGTAATCGTTGCGGTCCAATCCCCTGAATTTGTCCAGCAGCGCGGCCAATTCGAGTTTCTTGCGGGTAAGCGTCTTGTAGTCAACCATACCATCCCGGCTGACATACTTTCCCAGAAACTCCGTGCATTTACCGCAGAGCTGTGCCGCAGTTGCGCTGGCGACGGGCGGTGTCGATTTTGGTTGTTCTGTAACGTTCTCAACTGGTGTTACTTTTTGTGGCTTATTTGGCTCGGTCGGTGTTGGCGTTGTTGCTGGTTTCGGCGCAACGGCTGCGGCAGGGGGCGGCGGTGGTGTCGCAACATTTACCGATTTCTGCTCGCAACCCCAGCCAACCAGCAATGCTACCGTCAATACTGCCATAAAGACGATGTACTTGCTCATATTATGCCTTCCATTATTGCTATACAATATTTCCGTGTTAATATACCAGCCCAAAACTCATAAGAATAAAATAATTGACCTATAAATGCAACAGTTAAGTGCCTAATTTTTCTATCGTTGGCTCCTCAAACCTTATCCTTTCAGCACTGCCAGCGGAATCATCCGCGCCACGGGCCTTGCCCAGCCGCACTGGCTGACAATCCGTACCACCTCGTCGATGTTCTTGTACGCCGCGGGGGCCTCTTCCTTTATCCGGCGTCTGTCGCCGGTAATCAGTTTTATTCCGGCCATACTTTTCTTGAATTCGTCGTCGCTAATCAGCGCTTCACCGGCGTTTTTGCCGTGCCGGCCTTTGCCTGATGCCGCGGTTCTGCTCATCACACGGCCCGCGCCGTGATTCACCGAACAAAGCGACTCATCCGAATTGCCCGTTCCCACCATAAGGTAGCTGGCCGTGCCCATCGAGCCGGGCGTGATTATCGGCTGGCCCACCTGTTCAAAGGGCGTCGCCGTCATAAGCCCCGGCCCAAACGCCCGTGTTGCGCCTTTGCGGTGAACCCACAGCGACTTGCCCTGATGTGTTTCCAGTTTCGCCATATTGTGCGGCACGTCATATACCAGCGGCATAGGCGTCGGTCCGAACATCCGCGAAAAGCACCGCCTGACTAATAACGCCATAACGTGCCGATTCACAAACGCGAAATTCGCCGCCGCGCCCATTGCTGATATATACTTTTGACCCTGTCGGCTGCCTGTATCGAGAAAGCTGAGCATTTTTCGCCTGCCCTCCATCTGGGGCTGATTGGCCGCAACGCTCATATATTCGTCCGCTACCTCATATCCAAAACGCCGAGACCCTGAGTGTATCATCACCACTATCTGGTTTTCGAAAAGCCCGAAAAACTTCGCCAGTTGCTCATCGAAAATTTTCTGTACAAGCTGTATCTCGATAAAATGATTACCGCCGCCCAATGTCCCCAACTGGTCTGCACCCTTTTCAATCGCCAGCTTCGGAACCGCCCCCATATCCGCGGGCATTTGGCCGTTATCCTCAATCCTGTTTATGTCTTCCGCAAACTCCTGCTCATCGAATGCCTCCCATGTTCTGTGTTTGACTTTTTGCACCAGCTTTGGCAGCCCGGCGACGCCTTCGGTCGCGACAATATCGAGCAGATGCTTGTCCAAAGGCAAATTACTCTTTCCCTCGCCGAGCGGGATGTCCCTGGCAATAGAATTTGCAATCTCATCGGTATCTATCTGGCCTTTTGTGAAGGGCGTCCGCAGCAGCCGCATTCCGCAGTTTATGTCATAACCCACGGCGGGCGGCATAATCGCATCCTCAAGGCCCAAAACCGCCCCGATAGGTATGCCGAAGCCGACGTGAATATCCGCCGTCGCCAGTACCTTTCTTGCGGGCGGTAGACACGCCGAATCGTAAATCTGCCTGATGGCCTCCTGCTCGATGTTTATTTCCTTCGACGCGAATACGGTGGCATCGACGACCATTTGGCCTGTTTGCTCCATCCGCAGCCGAAACGGGTCTATCCGAACAAGTTTTGCCTCTGTCCCATCCATAAACCAGTCCTGTCTATAAATGCCGGTATTGTACCTTATACGCCCGGCATATAGAATCTGTTGGTTAAAAAGGCCGTTCAAGACGGGTTTAATTGGCTTGACAAATCGGCATTTTCGTGTTACTCTATTGTATTGTGCATAAAGAGGTTGTAAACCTTTAGGGACGCTTACGGATGACTATGAAATCATTATCGCTTGTCGTTGCCATCATATCTGGTTTTTTCGTTTTTTTGGCGTCTGCCGAGGCGGTCGATAGTTTGGCCATCGAGGCCGTTCGAGGCAAGTCGGTTCTCGATGACGCCGATTTCAAAACCATCGATGACTTTGTTGCCAAGGCCGTCGGCGAGATGCTGGCTACCGAGGATTTTTCGTCAATTTCAAATGCCCGCGCCATAATTGTAGCCAATAGCGCCAGTACCCAGCCGAATCAGACACAGTTTGCCGAGCAGTTTTCCAAGTCGGCCCAGAAGCACATTTCAGCCGCGTTGCAGCAGGCGGAAGGAATGACCCCGGCCGGCCGCAGCTTCAAGATTGTAACAAACCTGCTGATGCTTACAGATGCCCTTACGGACGTTCGTCTGGCGGAGGTGGCGTTAAAATACGTTGACAACAAAAATGAGGTGATTCGATACTGTGCCGTTCACTGCCTGGCAAATCCGGAAATCACCGATAAACTAAATTCCCCCAAGGCCATCGATACTGCCCGACAAATAACCCGCCGGCTCGATGAAATCGTCGCGACAAGCGGTCCCGATACGCTGGGGCTTATCGCTTCTTTTGCCGGCTCGATTAAAATACCCGAAGGAGATGCACTTCTGCTGAAGGTAGCCGACCGCAGAATCGCGTCTTATGCGGACTGGTCCGTTGAGCGGGAACTTGTGGATGGCGATATTTTGCGGATACTCGGCGACAAAATGGCCTCTTCCGGCGCCAGCAAGGGATCCATCGGCAGGAGATTCGGCCAACTGTTCTCATACGTTTTACAGCGATATATAAAAGGCGCCGATGTTCTTACCGATGTGCAAAAAGAACAGCTCGTTTCCGTCCTTGTCGAAACGGAAAAATCCTGCCTGAGCAAAATTACAGGCAAGCCCCGATTCGGCATTAAAAAGGCGATTGAATCCGGGGACATCAACGCTTTACAACAGGAACATAACAACCTACTCGGCGATGGGACAAAAGCGGGAGATCTCAACATTGATTACGGCAAAGACGCCGGTGGAGCTATTATAACACATCCGCTTGCCCTTGCCGCGCCGCCTGCGCAATCGAAATAGCCGGCTGGAATTTTAGAACTGAAGGAACGGTAAAGTTTTGCCAGACATTGGAGGTTTGGCCTTATAATGAACCATCGAGCAAACGTCGCCGGATTTTTCCTGTTTATTCTTCTTGCCGCGATTATTGTCCTCCAGATTTTATCAATGGTCCGCTCGGACCGCCTTTACGTCGCACTTAACAAAATCGAGCGGAGCATCGAAGGTAACAATTCACAGGTACAACCGCAAACCTTGTCGAAGCCCACTGGCCAGACATATCCCGGCGATGACGGCGACTGGCTAATCTGGGCGATGCTGGTTGAGCCGAAAACCCTCAATCAAATCAACGTCGACAACGATATTTATTCTCGATGGATTACGTTCCTAAACATCTATGAGCCGTTAATGGTATATGATTACGATACAATGAAACTGAAACCACATCTTGCCGATAGTTATGAGATTTCAAACGACGGCCTTGAAATAACATTTCATCTGCGAGGCGATATTTACTTTTCCGATGGTGTTCCCATCACAGCCGATGACGTGATATTTACATACCAAACTGTTATTGACCCAAATGTCGATGCTGCAAATCTCGCTAATCTTTACGTGGATGTTGACAGAGCCGAAAAAATCAACGACCGGGTCGTGAAATTCTATATGAAGAGGCCTTATTTTAAGGCCATTGAAGTTCTTTCATTTTGGGATATAGGGATTTATCCAAAGCACATATATCAGTTTAAGGACGCTAAGCAGTTCAACCATAGTGTCTCCAATCCTATCGGCAGCGGCCCATATGTTTTTGAACGTTGGGATGTGGGTAAAGAAATTGTCCTTCGCAGAAATGAAAATTACTGGGGGCCTAAACCTCACATAAAAAAAGTCGTCTATAAATTCATAACAAACCCAATTGCCGCCGTGCAGGCACTGAGGGCACATCAGGTTGACTTGACTATTCCTGAGCCGGACCAGTTTGCGGACCTCATTGCCGATGAGCAGTTCAAAATGGAGTTTGATTGTCTGGCCGTTTGGTATCCGGGAATTCCGTTCTTTTACATCGGCTGGAACGAAGACACACCGTTCTTTGCTGATTCCCGCGTTCGCCTGGCGATGACGCTTAGCATAAACCGGGAACAAATCGTCTCTGAACTGCTAAAAAGGCACGGTCAAATCGTTAGCGGTCCCTATTATATCAGGAATTCACAAAATGACGCAGCAATTCAACCGTGGCCATATGACCCCGAACAGGCGAAAAAATTGCTCGACGAGGCCGGCTGGATTGATCACGACGGCGATGGAATACGTGATAAAAATGGTGTTCCATTCCGTTTCAAATTTCTTTTTTCAGTGGGAAGTGACATATATACACGCCTCGCGTCAATTTTGAAAGATGAACTGGCCAAGGTCGGCGTAGATGTTATTCCTGACCCTTATGAGTGGTCGGTACTGATTCCCAAAATATCTGACAGGCAGTTCGAGTCAATGGTAATGGGCTGGGGAGGGGACATTCTTGAAGACCATTATCAGATTTTTCATTCTTCTCAGGTCGGAAATCGCGGGTCGAATTACGTTGGCTTTCGCAACGCCCAAGCCGATGCTTTGCTGGAACAAATCAGGCGCACTATTGACCCTGTCAAATCCGATGTTCTCTGCCACCAGCTTCATCGGCTTATCCATGAGCAGCAGCCATATACTTTTCTGTTTGCCCGTCCGAATTTATACGCTGTTGATAAACGCTTCCAAAACGTTAAGATTCATAACCTGGGCCTGAATTTTCTTGAGTGGTATGTGCCGAAGGAAAAGCAGAAGTACAAATAAAGGATGATTTTATGAACGGACGGTCGGGCATATTCAAATTCTTTTTGTTTTTGTTTCTCGGCATAATCATACTATTACAGTTCCTTTCGATGGTTCAATCCGACCGTCTTTACGAACGGCTGAATACCCTTATCAGCCGGCTGGAAAGCTCAACGGTATCTGCACCTGCCCGCACGGGAGAAAAAACCGCGCCATCCGAACCATCCAATAAGAGCGAGTCCGTTTTCACCCCTTATCCCGGCGATGATGGCGACTGGGTGATTCGTAACCTGGAGGGCGAACCGGCCACTTTGTGCGATTTTCTCGCCACTTCGGAATGGAGCTCACGCTGGATAGTATCGGGTAATATCTTTGAGCCAATGATTGAATACGAGCCGGACGAGTTTAAATACAGGGGCCGGCTCGCGGAAAAGTTTTCCATTTCCGATGACGGTATGGTCATTTATTTCAAGCTAAGGGACAACATCTGGTTTTCAGACGGCCACCCGGTTACCACAGATGACGTCATTTTTACTTTCAATACAATCACGGACCCCAATATTGATGCCGCCCCATATGCCAACTACTTCCGCGACGTTGACCACTACGAAAAAATCAACGACAAAGAAATCAAGTTTTATATGAAAAGAGTGTATTTCCTTTCACTTGGTTATCTCGGCGGCATGACCATTTATCCCGAGCATATTTACAAATATAAGAACGCTCGCGAATTCAATGAACGCAGAAGCAATCCGGTCGGCACAGGACCTTACGTGTTTGAAAAATGGGACGTCGGCAGGCAGATTGTCCTGCGGCGAAACGAAAATTACTGGGGGCCGAAGCCGAAAATCAGAAAACTGGTATTTCCCTTCATTACTAACACAACCGCTGAACTGCAGGCGCTATTGGCAGGCCAGATTGATTATATGAGACCTGTGCCCGACCAGTATGCCGAGAAATCCAATGATGATAATTTCAAAAAGAACTTCTATTGCCTCTCTTACTGGGACGCGGGCAATACCGGCTACTTCTGGATTGGCTGGAACGAAGCGAGGCCGTTTTTTGCGGATAAAAAAGTTCGTCTTGCGATGACCTATCTGGTTGACAGGGATTCAATCATAAAACATATCCTGCGAAATCCCGAAGCGAGGATTCCAACGGGCACTTTTTATATATATGGCAAACAAGGCGACCCCAACATCAAGCCCTGGCCATACGACCCCGAAAAGGCAAAGCAACTGCTCGACGAGGCCGGGTGGATTGACCACGACGGCGACGGCATACGCGATAAAAACGGCGTACCGTTCCGTTTCAAGTATATGATTGCCGCTGATATGGCCCTGCACGAGCAAATTGCCAAATTGGTCAAGGACTCCGCTGCAAGCGCCGGTATAGAAGTCATACTTGACCCTTATGAATGGTCGGTTTTTTCCCAAAAGGTACAAAACAGGGAATTTGACGCGGTAAGTATGGCCTGGGGCGGTGGTATTGAGGAGGACCCTTATCAGATATGGCATTCATCGCAAAGGCAGAAGGGGTCCAATTACGTTGATTTCAATAACCCGGCAGCCGATGCTTTAATTGAGCAGGCCAGACAAACTATCGACCCCGACAAAAGAAATGCCCTGTATCATCAGTTCGACAGGATAATACACGAAGAGCAGCCATATACGTTTATTTACACCAGGCCGGAACAACGATTTCTTGATAAGCGTTTTCAAAATGTGATAATACACACGCTTGGTATCAACGAACTTGAATGGTATGTCCCCACCCAGTTCCAGAAATATAAATGACGACGTATATAATTAGAAGATTATTTTTGATGATACCCACGCTACTGGGTATTACGATTGTTGTGTTTGCTATCAGCAGAATGGCACCGGGCAATCCCGTGACTTTGTCTATGGGGCCGAGCGGTATGATGGACGCTCAGCGGGCAGCCGACGTTCGCGAGGCGAGAATGAAACTCTACGGTCTCGACAAGCCGGTTTACGTTCAGTACGCAATATGGCTGGGCCGTGTCGTGCGACTTGATTTCGCCGACTCAATCAAGCATCACCGTCCCGTCATTGACCTTATCAAAGAACGTCTGCCCATAACTCTGACGCTGAACCTGATATCTTTTGTTATTATTTACGCCATTTCTATTCCGATGGGTATTCTCTCGGCGGTGGGGCGCAAAAAGTTTCTCGACCGCGCCGGCTCCGTTATGCTGCTGATGCTCTGGTCGCTGCCTTCTATGTGGGTTGGCCAGATGCTCATCGGCTATCTCTGCGGGCCGCCTCTCAACTGGTTTCCGCCCGCGGGCTTGTCCAGCAATGCTGCCGAGCAGTTTCCATTTTTCCAGTGGCTTGCCGACCGCCTATGGCATCTTGTGCTTCCGGTCTTTTGCCTAACATACGCAGGTTTCGCGTATCTGACCAAGCAGGTCCGCGCGGGGATGCTCGATAATCTACGCGCAGATTACGTCCGCACCGCACGGGCAAAAGGACTTTCAAACTGGGCCGTCATATTCCACCACGCCTTCAGGAACAGCATTATTCCCATCATTACTATTCTGGCGACCCTGCTGCCCGCGATGTTCGGCGGCTCGGTCATCATCGAGCGAATCTTCAGCGTCTCCGGTATGGGGCTGCTGGCTTTCGAGGCGGTTACTACGCGGGATTACAACGTCGTTATGGGAGTTGCCACTATCGCAGGCGTTTTGAATTTGTTTGGTCTGCTGATGGCGGACATTGCATACGCGATTGCAGACCCGCGAATAAGTTTTGAGTCGGCGGTGTAATTTTTTATGGGTGATAATAAACAACAAAAAACATGGGGTACATCATACGGCGAAATGGTCTGGAAAGAGTTCGCCAAAAGCAGGTTCACGCTTTGTTGGCTGGGCTTCATAATTCTGCTGTTTATGCTCGCTATTTTTGCGCCGTTTCTCGCCAACGATAAGCCCTTCGTCATCAGAATCGCCGGCCAATTGCACTGGCCCATCTTCAAAGCTCTTACCGCGAGCGATTACGGCATTTTTCTGGCGGCAATCGTTGCCTTCATTCAATTTCTGCTTGTCCTCCGCAATCGAAGGTGCGTTGACCCTTCAATTCGCGCGGGGGTTTTGTGGCGGCAGATTACCATAAGCGTTTTTATAGTGCTCGTTGGAATTATACTCCTGTTTATTTTCATACCTCGCCGGCTTGACGCCACTGATTACAAATCGATGGTCGCTTCGGGCAAGGCGACAGGTGCGGTCTTTGCGCCTGTGCCTTATGGCTTTGGCAGGACCGATTTAAAGGTCCGCGAGCAGCCGCCTAATCGACAGCACTGGCTCGGCACCGACGACGTCGGCTCTGACGTTCTCTGCCGGCTTATACACGGCAGCAGAATCTCTTTGTCCGTTGGTTTCGTAGCCGTCGGAATATCGAGCATCATTGGAATCATAATCGGGGCGATACTTGGGTATTCGGGCGGCAAAACCGATTTTATTGGTATGCGGTTCGTTGAAATTATGATGGCTGTTCCCGTCTTTTTCCTCATCATCACAATCGTCGCGTTCTTCCCGCGGAGCTTATTCAATATAATGCTGATAATCGGCCTAACTACCTGGACCGACGATGCCCGCTTTGTCCGCGCCGAATTTTTCAAACTTCGCAGGCAGGATTTTGTTCAGGCGGCCGTCTCGCTGGGGTTGCCGCTGCGAAGCATACTCTTCAGGCATATGCTGCCTAACGCAATCGCGCCTGTCCTCGTCAACGCCACCTTCGGTATCGCCGGCGCGATATTCATCGAGGCGGCGCTCAGCTTCCTCGGATTCGGCGTTGCGCCTCCGACGCCGAGCTGGGGACAAATACTCAGCTTGGGCGTAAGCACAACGGGCAGGTTCCTCTGGTGGCTTACGCTGTTCCCGGGATTGGCCATTTTCTTCACGGTTCTCGCGTATAATCTCGTGGGCGAAACCCTGCGAGACGCTATCGACCCGCGATTAAGGGAGTCAGTGTGAGCGACAACGGCATATTATTAGACATCAAAGGCCTTTGCGTGAGCTTCTTTACTGAAGATGGGGTTGCCCGTGCTGTTCAGGATGTCAGCTTCTCGGTCAAAAAGGGCGAGACGTTTGCCCTTGTCGGTGAAAGCGGCTGCGGCAAAAGCGTTACCGCGTTGTCCGTTATGCGTCTTGTTGCCGACCCGCCCGGCAAAATTGTCGCGGGCGAGATAAATTTCGACGACCGGAATCTCCTTGAACTGTCCGACCAGCGAATACGCGCCGTTCGCGGAAACCGTATTGCGATGATTTTTCAGGAGCCGATGACCAGCTTGAATCCAGTTTACACCGTCGGCGAGCAGATTGTCGAGGTCGTCCGGCTGCATCAAAAAAAAGAAGAAGCCGAGGCCTGGGACATTGCCGCCGAAATGCTGCGAAAAGTCGGCATACCCGACCCCGTCCAGCGCGTTAACGAATACCCGCACCAGATGTCAGGCGGAATGCGGCAGCGCGTTATGATTGCTATGGCCATATCCTGTAAACCGGAATTGCTCATCGCCGACGAACCCACCACCGCCCTCGATGTTACCATTCAGGCCCAAATCCTCGACCTCCTCGACCAGCTCCAGGAGCAAAGTCGAATGAGCATACTGCTGATAACCCACAATCTTGGCATCGTTGCCGAACGCGCCGAGAATGTCGCTGTGATGTACGCTTCAAGAATCGTTGAGCTGTCCGATTGTAAGTCCTTGTTTGACAACCCGTTACATCCTTACACCCAGGGCCTGCTCCAATCCCTGCCTCGCCTCGGCTTTACCGGCAAACGCCTTTACACAATTCCCGGCATTGTTCCTGAACCGCTTCGTTTTCCCGCGGGCTGCAAATTTCATCCCCGCTGTCCCATTGGCTGCAATGATAAAAGATGTCAGACAGTCGAACCGCAATTACGCCGGCTTGATAACGGCAGGGGGGCTTGCCAGTCCGACAGGCAGGTTGCCTGCTGGTTTGCTCCCGGCTATGAAAGGCCCGACGACCCTAAGATATGAATACTGACACCAATACAAATGGTTTCCTGCTCAAGGTTGACGACCTCAAGACCTACTTTCCCGTCAAGAAGGGATTATTGCGGCGCACCGTCGGCTACGTGAAGGCCGTCGATGGCGTTTCGCTTGCCGTCAAACCTGCGACGTCTTTCGGCCTGGTTGGTGAAAGCGGCTGCGGCAAAACCACCGTCGCTCGCTCTATCCTTCGCCTTATACCCGTTACCTCAGGCAAAGTAATCTTCGACAATACCGATATTCTTGCCGCGGATGCCTCCCACCTGCGAAGTATCCGCTCCGGTATCACCCTGATATTTCAGGATCCGTTCGGCTCGCTCAATCCTCGTATGACCGTCGGCAACATTGTTGGCGAGCCGCTTAAAGTCCACAAAAAAATAACCGGCCCAGACCTTACTGAACAGGTCCGTTTAATCCTCTCCAAGGTCGGTCTTCCAGCCGACGCTATGAACCGTTACCCGCACGAGTTTTCCGGCGGCCAAAGGCAGCGCATAGGCATCGCCCGTGCCTTAGTCCTCCAGCCCAAATTCGTTATATGCGACGAGCCGGTCAGCGCTCTCGATGTCTCAATCCAGTCCCAGATACTCAACCTTCTCAAAGACCTCCAGCAGGAGTTTTCCCTGACGTATTTGTTTATCGCCCACGACCTTGCCGTCGTCCAGTTCTCCTGCGATACCGTCGCTGTGATGTATATGGGCAGAATCGTCGAGCAGGCCTCCGCAGGCGAGCTTTACAATAATACTCTTCATCCCTATACCGTGGCCCTTATGGCGGCTATTCCCAAAATCAATGCGTCTCAGCAGGCCTCAACGCATCGGCTTAAAGGCGAAATTCCCAGTATCCTTAATCCGCCTCCCGGATGCCCATTTAATCCGAGGTGTCCGTTTGCCGGCGACCGCTGTTTTGCCCAAAATCCGCCGCTTTTGCCCGTTTCCGGCAGACCCGAACATCTCCTCGCCTGCTGGCATATATAAAAAAAGATTGTTTTGTGTTGGTGGTTGAAAAAGCTGCCGAAATAAAGGAAAATCCGTTATAATGATGTTTTTCGTTTAGGCGTATAGCGGGGTTGTTATGGTCGAGGAAACAATTGGCCAAATCTCAAGTGAAGGCGATATTGCCATCGTTACTTTCAGGAAGGGTTCGATAAGTAACGTTGAAGATATTTCCATCACCGCCGAGCATATTGCCAATTTTATCGACGCCAATCGTCCCAAGCTGGTCATTTTTGATTTCAAGAGCGTCAAGTTCTTTTCTTCAAGGGTGCTGGGGCTGCTGCTTGAGACACGCGCATCGCTTTCCTCTTATAACGGCGAGGTCTTCATCAGCGGAATTAACCCGCAGCTTCACAGGGTATTCAAAATTACCAATCTCGACCAGGTTTTCGATTTCTTTCCCGATACCGAAAGCGCAGTAAAAGCGCAGCGTTCCACTTAGGTCTTTTTTGCAGGAGGCAAAACTATGTACGTCACAACTCAGTTTTCCGTCTTTATGGTCAATAAACCCGGCATTCTTGCTCACATCCTTGGCGAATTAGCCAAAGCCAAAGTTAATATCATCGCTATGACGGTGATGGACTCGGTAGAGCACGGCGTGTTGCGGGTCGTCCTTGATAAGCCCGAAGTAGCCGAAGAACTCCTCGGCAAGGCCAATCTCCCTGTTAACAAAACCGAAGTCCTCTGCGTCAACCTCGACAACAAATCGGGCGCTCTTGCCGTAGTCGCCGAAAAGCTTGCCACCAACCATATCAACATATCCTACGCCTATTGCACCGCAGGCGCCAAAGGCGGCAGAACCACCGGTATTCTCAAGGTTGCCGACGTCAAAAAGGCGATGAAAATTCTCCAGGAAAACAATAGGGCGTCCAAATCCCAGCCCCAACTCCGCCGGCCTCAAGCCAACTCGAGAATGTAAAAACCGCCGGGTAAAACGATTGACACCTCTCGTTTCACCCGGTATAGTTATGCTCATTCGGGGCCGTAGCTCAATTGGCTAGAGCATCGGACTGTCGATCCGAAGGTTGAGGGTTCGAGCCCCTTCGGCCTCGTTTGCAAATAGGAAAGGCCACCCTTGTGGTGGCCTTTTTTATCAGGACATTGATAATATTTGGGGGTTGAAAAAAAATTTTAAAAAATTCCCAAAAAATTCTTGACTTTACTTAGGCAACATGGTTTAATACAATCATCAGCTTGGGGGCTGACGAGAAAACTCACTGAGTAGTAAGGGTAGTGGTGTATGCTCTTTGACAGTGAGTAGTTTCTTATTATGTGTTATAGCAGTACCGTTTGAGAAGCGGGGGAAGAGGGAAATCACATAGTGCAGGCATTGTAAGTGCTTTATTTTTAGCAACTTACAGCCATTTGAGCCAATAGCCAGGCAAGAGGTCTTGCTATTGGGGCAGCGTAAGGGAATTTCACGAGAAGAGAATTGAGGAGAATTGTGCGCCGATTCCGTGCGCAGATTGCGGACGGTGCACAGGTCGAGGCGTTATGCGCGTTATGCGCACGGACTACCATTTTTGCCGGAAAAAGCAGACCGAAAAAAATAGATAAGGAATATAGTTATGAAAAAGTTAATGTTAATAACAGCTTTGTTGGCGCTAATGGCAACACCCGCGCTGGCGATCCTAACAGATCCAAGTCTCGGATACTGGAACGAAGGCGACCTAGGCACAACGCATCAATTCTGGCATTTCACGCCAGCTTCCGTGAATCCAGTTAATCATAACCAGTTCTACCCTGAAAGCGAATTTAATCCCAATGACGATGGTAAGCAGGTTTACGCACAGACAGTTCTTGGTACTTGGGATGGAATAAGCGCTCTCAAAAGCAGCGTGAGCACAGGCAACACGATTGTTTTAGACTTGAGAATCAATGACTATTTAAACTACAATAACTATAAGTATGTCTGGGTTGACTTAGGGCTAACAAACGGCAGCGTGTTTGATGCTTCAGTGGCGGCAGTCGCTCCCGGAATCGACGTTGCCGTCACTAACCTCGATGAACCTGCACCTCATGGAATAGGAACTAGTTTCGGTTTTTTAATCGAGCCAAATCCGTACTATGAAGACATTTTAATTAATATTCACGCGGATTCAGTTAATGCACCTGCTGTTCTGGATTGGATTCACGTCGATACCATCTGCATCCCCGAACCCGCTACGCTCTTGCTGCTCGGCTTAGGCACGGCGATGATTTCGAGATTGAGGAAAAAGTAGTATACTGCTTCCCGTTAATGAATGGTACGAAGTATGGTAGTATTTCTTAACGGAGATACAGATTATGCAGAGAAGAAAGTGGTCTTCAAAGGACAAGCTGACTATCGTAGTATTGGAATGGTTAAAGGGGACAGTTCCCCTATTGGAACTGTGCACTAAATTTCAAATTAGCCAGTCCCTGGTTGGACGCAAGCCCCAGCTTACATAAGCGTAATCTGCCTAATCTGGCTGTAGCCAGCGAACGCCACGCCGAAATCAACGGTGCCAGAACTCGCCGTAATATTCGTATTCCTTATCGTCAGCATGAAAGAACATTTATTGAAATCGAAACTGGCCGTTGCAATGCCCCCTTCTGTCACTTCAGCTTTTGAGCAGGTGAATTTGCCCTTCCCGGCTTTGAGCTCGTTCGTAGGTATGGTAAAGGTCTGTGTGCCCAAAGTGACGACAAGACCATCGCTGACCCTATTTGCCATGTCCGCATCTGTATCTTCAACCGCAAAGCCGCCTTTGACCAATAACTGGTCGGTGTTGGGTTTCTTATTGCCTGGCTTAACCTGACACTTGTCGATTCTTAAGGAGTATTTGACTCCCATCAGCAGGGCTATTGGTATCGGTTTATTTTTGCCGTTGACTATTGTTTCGTTGACTTCGGCTGTTCCGATGTAATCACCAACATTTATATCGAAAGTAAGCGGGCAATCAAGACCCGACAGGTTGATGTTATTCGCCGCAGAGACAAAACTGTTGGTCTTAACGTCATATTTGAAAGACTTCTTTACTCCGTTCTCTGTGCCTGAATAGCTGTATTTGCCCTTCTTAAGGGTCTTGTTGTTAATAGGGAAGGTCAGAACATAGGGATTAACCATATCATTTGAGTCGATGGTGACCTCGATAACAGTGGCATTGTTGAAGTTGTCAGCAGTTGCGTCTATCTTGCCTGAAATTGAAATTTTGTCACTATTGTTCTTGCTGCCTGCTATGATAGTGTATTTGGTAACTTGTATGCTGCTTAACGTTGCCTCCGACAATGAACTGTGAGAAGTGGGTTGTCTTGAAGCGAATGGCATACAGGGTGGGAGATATCGCAATGGTCTCAACATTGGTTATGCCCTGTTGACTGAGCGCGTCAGCCAGCTTGTTATACCAGTATGCAAAAGCCGAGTTGTTAGAGGCGGAGACGCTGTATGGTATGGTAATTGTGACGGGCTGGTTAAAATTCGCTCCGCTCGGACCAAACTCATAAGGGAAAGTGAAAAGCGACACCGGAAACTTTGGCGGGTTCTCTACCTTTGAGATTGTGATGTCCAACTCGCAAGGATACGCTCCCGCCGGCACTACTACGGAAACGTCGTCCACGCCGGTTATGTTTGCCGGCTCGGTACCTATGATTGCGTCTGAGGCAGGAGAAACATTTTGAGAGGCCAGCGTATTAGAATGCACGAAAGTACTCCCGGCATAGTAGATATCAGTATTCTGGTTTCTGCCATCCACCCACACAAGATATGGATACCCGTATCTATCTACTCCTATCACAGGGGCGGATTGATTTGAGCTTGTAGCATTATTGCCCACGAAGATATTCGTTTCTTTGCCGTGGTTGACCTCTACAAAGTACAAATCTGTATTACCACTTTTAACGATATTTCGCATATCCTGCCAGCAGGCGAAAACCCTTAAGCCGGCACCGGTACTACCAATGGTGATAATCACTGGCGTTAGCTGGTCGGCGCCAGAGTTGTCATCGACAATATTTCTTCCAGCCAAAGAAGTTTCCGGCAAACCGTTCGACGCCGCATAGTATATGTCCTTGTTGCCGGCCGTGTCATCGACCCACAACAAGTGCAGAATAGCACCGGTGGCCTCTGTGGCGATTGCAGGGTTTGTCTGGTTTCCCGGCTTGGTTACAATCGGCACGTTAGCCCATGGCCCGCTATTCGATGCCGCTCCGTAAATGTCGCTTGAACCATTTCTCGAGTCTGCCCACACGACATAGACGGTATTGGCGGAATCCACCGCGATGGCCGGCTTAATATGGTCGGAACTGTCGGAGGTTATTCTTGAAATTGTCTCGGTTGCAAAACCATCGTTTGAACTTGCTATATAGATTTCCTGATTGCCCGCCCGGTCGTCCTGCCAGGCGATATATGCTTTCGGAGGCAGGGAATGGTCGACGGCTATAACGAGATTAACTGCGTTGTTATCGGAGTCCGTTACTCTTGTTTCGGTGGACCAGTTTATTCCATCAACCGAAGTTGATATGTAGATATCCCATTTTTTTCGTCGATTGTCCTGCCACACCAGGTACAATTTGTCATAAGCATCTATTGCGAGGGCAGCATTGCACCTGTCGCTTGAGTTATTTGCCTCTCGAACGTTAGTGCCAAAATTGTCTGCACCTGCAGGGAGTTTGCCAACGTAAATACCCCTTTTCATACCGCTGCTGCTCATCGGCCCCGCGTGCCACGCTACCCAAATATTTCCCGCGATATCTCGCACAGCGGCGGGATGTCCCTTACCGATATTTTTCGAGCTGGAGTTAACCATTTTATTCTCGCCGAACGAACGCGTCTTGGTTACGAAGGAATAAGAATACTGGCTCATTGCGTTGCCTGCGAGGTCCTGGGCATTTACTACAACACTTACTTTATGGTCGTAATCAAAGGCGGTGTTTGGCTGGTAGATAAATGTATAATCGGCCTTGGCACCTGTTCTGTGGCAACGGCCGTATGAGCTGTTGTAGTCAGCTGTGTCGCCCGTATACACTATGTTGTCGCTGACTTTGATTGTTAACGAATTGGCATCGACCCCCTCGCCGTTATCCGCAACGTGCAGGATTACAAGTCTGTCTAACGGCATCTGGATTGAGTCGGCGGCGGGAGACAAGCCGCTGACGGTTGGTGCGGACGTATCGGTGCTATAAACGATTATCGTTATTGTTTCAGAATCCTGAAGCCGACCGTCGCTTGCGATAAAGGTAACATGGTAAGTGCCCGCCTGGTTTGGGGCCGGTGTCCATCTGAAGCTTTGACCAGCGAAGGTGGCACCGATGGGTAAACCTGTGGCTGAATATGTTACCGTATTACCGTCGGGATCGGTTACATTTATATCAAAAGTTAAAAGGTTGTTTGTATAAACCGATTTATCGCCAATTTTGGACAGGACAGGAGCTCGGTTTACGTTATTTACGGTGATGGTGATTGTTTTTGAATCCTGTGCATTACCGTCACTCGTGATGAAGGTGACCTGATATGACCCGGCCTGGTTGTAATCAGGCATCCAGTTAAAAGTCTGGCCGGCAAACGTTGCGCCGCTCGGCAGATTCTGTGCTGAGTATCTTATCGTATCGCCGTCGGCGTCGGTTGTGGTGACAGTAAAACTCAAAGGAGAATTCTCATCGACCGTCTTATCTCCAATCGTCCCCAAAACCGGTGCATGATTAATATACTCGTAGCATCCTGCATCCGGTGAGGAATCACGGGAATTGCCGAGAATATCAGTCGCAGGATAATTCGCAGGGTCGCCGTGACCAACTCCCAAACTGTTTGATGATGCGTATCGATAATCACCGTTGGCGAAATTGGCAAATATACTGGTGAATACAGGATCATTCCATCCTGCCAAAGAATAAGGATGAAGGACTGTATTATGACCGCCATCTATAGGCGGATAACCAGCATCATAATATAATCTGTTGACGATGTTGTAATCATTCTTTGTCAAACCTGTCGTAGAATAAAAATAAACAAAAGACATTATGTTATTGTACACTTCGACATCACTATCGTTGTTAAAATTCACCCTACCAATTATGGTATTATTCCTGAACACAAGTCCGTGAATATTTCCCACTTGTGCATAGCTTCTTCTCTCGTCAAATTCATCCGTGTATATATTCCAAAGCAGATTATTCTCTATGAGATAGTTACGACCGCCAACTCCTTCAACGTTAAACCACCATAAATCGCCATTCCCTGTCCGCTCTTGGTCGTATAATTGATTCCCTCGTATAGTTATGCCTGAATGGTCAACCTGACTTACTATCTGCATTAAGTCGCTATGAACAGTTGAAAGGATATTATAGTTCACATTCGATGGCGCTACCCCATTGGGGTCTGACATGATAGAATTTGCTAAAACAATCTGCGTATCGCTTATGACGCTGGAAACGACATAATTGTCGCCACTGTTTATATTTGCTTTGGCGTTATTCCCTGATGAGAGTTGCAACTTCATATGCGTAGTAATCAACGTCCCACCCGCCGTGTTCCATTTGGCATTTGGATTTGTCATTGTTTTGCCGTCTGCACTCCAAGTGGTATCGGTCGGAGTTTCCGCGAGCGTGGGCCTGTAAACATCCAATCCGTGTATTATGTTGTTCTCGATGAGCAGGTTATTACACTCATATACCATAATCCCATCGGATATTATATCGTGGACACGATTGTCTTTGACGCTAATTCCATCACCATAAACAAATATACCATACCCTGACCCAGAAACATCGCAGCCGGATATTGAAACATTAGCGGAGCCATATGCTTCTATTCCGCTTGTATAACCCATCCGCTTACTACTTGAATCGCTATGGACTGTGCAATTCTCAATAACGGCGTCCGCACTCGCACCTCCATTCTCTAATTTTATACCTGGGTATTGATGAGTCGTAATATCCTGTGCCATAATGTCCACACTGCCAGATACATCAAGATTTTTAAGTTGTAAGTATCGAACATTTTTTGCCCACACTCCTTTATTTTGACCGCTTACCATCTTGAAACCATCAAATACCAGATACGAATTACAAGCGACAGAATTGTTTATTGATATTTTGGATAGAACGGGCGTATGTCCGGCAGCCGCTTTATAAGTAATCCAATTAGTATTGGTTACATTCACGGCAGACCAAACCCCGTAAGAGCCGTTTCTGAAATATGCTGTATCGCCACTTGTTACGGTCGATTGGGTCTTGCTGAGTGTTTTCCATGGCTGCGCTACACTTCCGTCACAGGCATCGTTACCATTGGTATCGTCAACATAATAAGTAGCCGCAGATGCCGTGGAGACGGCGAAAGCACAACAGTAGATAGCGGTAGTGATGAGAAGGCAGACCGAGATACGTATAAACGGGCGGAAGGGCCTGCTCACTGGTAACAAAGCGGAAAATGCTGTTACAGTTCTTATTACCAGCCCTCCTCAATACCAAAAAACAGTTCGTGAGAGCCAGTTCTTAAAACAGTGTGTAATCTTAAATCTGGCCTCACGTAACTGCAACTCTATTTTTTGCTCACAATATAAATAATAAGAATAAACAGCCAGGAAGCAAAACAGGTCGAATGAAACTAAAAGTTATGTGAGATGCACTTGATATGATTGTTCAATATCAGGGGGTAAGTGTATCGGAAATCGCCTATCTGCGGCCCCCCGAGGTTCGGCTGTCTCCAATTGTCCGACCCCAAACGCTATTTTATGAGGTTTTATAGGATGTTATTTTAGGGCCTGAACACTGAGTTTATAGGTGTTCTGTGGTGTTTTTATAACAACCTTGGGTTAACTATTTATTGTACTATGGAGGGGATAGACTTGACAAATGGTAAATAACTGTTACTATATTTAAATGGCCGCTTAAGTTGCAGCGGTCGTACTCAGGGACGAAGAGAACCGCATTTTTGACCCCACGGAGTTGGGTTAGATGTAATTTAGTGCGAAAACTGTAACCCGAGGGATGTTGATTTTGGGACGGAACACCAGCTTGGGAGGCGACGGTCGCCTTAATTTTTTGTCTGGCGATTTATACTTTCGGGTTATGCGTTAGGTGGTAGTCGAAAAGGGAGTATTATGGGACCGGAAGTCGGTGTGCCAAGGGGCCTAAGTGTTCTCTACGGCAGTGACTATGAAAAATCATGGAAACTATCGACGTGGGCACTCTGGGCATTGGCCGTAATCACAATTATAGTTTCAGGTGCGGGTTACCGCGTTTTGGCTAATCGGTTCAAACTGACTAATGCCCCAATCAAACTACCGGTTCCATTGAGTGCATTCCCCATTCAAATTGGCAACTGGGTCGGTAGCGAGTTACCCATTCCAGCCACCACCAGAGAGTATATGGAAGAAAATTTTGCAGATGATTTTTTCAGCCGAAGATATGTTAATTCCGCTGAAGGTATCTGGGCGGATGTTTATATGGTGTATTGTTCAAGCCGGCCCAGCGGCATACTTGGACACAAGCCTATTGTATGCTATCCGGCGTACGGCTGGCAGCACCAAAATACCGAAAGGTCACAATTCGTCTCAAAAGCAGGGCGTCAGGTTGACTGTCTCGTGCAGCGGTTCCAGAAAAATGCGTTGGCACTCAACGAAGTCGTTGTCATGAGTTTCTATGTCCGCAATGGCCGTATTACAGCAGATGAAGGTGATTTCTCAGGGGTGTTTGGTCGCAAACCTAATATTGCCAGAGACCCAAGTCATTACGTGGCTCAGATTCAGATTAGTTCTGTGCTGGAAAGTTCAGTTAGAAAGGCCGCGCGTGACATAATAGATCACGCGATTGATTTTCTGCCTGATGAGAGCGGCAAAGTCAGGACGACGGGACATGTCCGTCCTATCAGCGATAATGTGAAAAACACCGAGTAACGGAGACGTTCTGGGTTGTAGGCAACTTGGTAACGTATTTTGCGTCAAAGGGTTACGTCGATTTTTCCAATGTAACCCACAGGGACGGAGTTTGCCCGGAAAAAGTCGAGTCAGAGCAAAAAGGAGTAAATTTTGGCAGAAGGTTCGCCGGGGAATAGTTTTTTTGATACTGAACATCTCAAGACCGACCTGAAAGGGTGTTCTGTCCGTGGTGGGGCGGTTACAATGACTGCTCAGGCAGCTAAGTTTCTGCTGCAAACGGGTTCGATTGTAGTTCTGGCCCGCATATTGACGCCGCAGGATTATGGTTTGATTGCTATGGTTACCGTAATTACCGGATTT
This sequence comes from Phycisphaerales bacterium, assembly GCA_003170415.1. Lineage (GTDB taxonomy): Bacteria > Planctomycetota > Phycisphaerae > Sedimentisphaerales > Anaerobacaceae > Fen-1362. The sequence continues at coordinate 32,194 of PMZJ01000032.1, forward strand.
GTTGCGATGTTCAAAGATATGGGGCTTTCTTTGGCCACTATCCAGAAAGCGGAGATTAATCACTCGCAAGTTAGTATGCTTTTCTGGCTAAATGTGGTGGCCAGTATTGCGTTGGCTCTGATTTTGGCTGCGATAGCCCCTATAATCTCCTGGTTTTATAACGAGCCCCGGTTAACTTGGATTACGTTTGCTCTGGCTGGAACATTCGTATTTTCGGGTTTGACGGTTCAGCACCAGGCATTGTTGCAGAGGCAAATGCGGTTTTTTACCCTTGCCGTGGTCGAAATCGGGTCTATGACAGCGGGTGTCATTACCGGGATTGTTCTGGCGTGTTACGGTACAGGTTATTGGGCTTTGGTTGGCTTATCTGCTGCTACGGCACTGAGTAATGCGGTTTTGGTTTGGATTTTCTGTGAATGGCGTCCGGGTTTGCCTGTTCGCAGAGCAGGGATTTTGCCTATGGTTACATTCGGCGGGCATCTGACGGGTTTCAGTATAGTTAATTACTTTGCCCGGAATTTTGACAATATTCTTCTGGGGCGATTTTGGGGTGCGAATGTCCTTGGTTTGTATAGCAGGGCTTACAACATCATGATGCTACCTATAAGCCAGATTCGTAGCCCGCTGGAATCAGTTGCAATTCCGGCACTAAGCCATATCCAAAACGACCCTATCCGATATAAAAAGTATTACATCAAGCTGATCACTTTGCTGGCTTTTATCACAATGCCGCTGATGGTCTTTCTGTTCTTTTGTGCGGACCAGGTTGTTCATCTATTGTTGGGTGACCAATGGTCTGGGGCTGTTAATATTTTTAAGATATTGTGTATAGTGGCTTTTATTCAGCCTGTGGTAAGTACGGCGGGACTTGTACTTATTTCATTGGGACAATCTAAAAGGTATTTCACCATAGGTGCAGTCAATAGCATAATTATCGTTATTTCTTTTGTCCTCGGTCTGCCGTGGGGAGCAATTGGCGTCGCTATGGCGTACACAATTGCCACTTATGTGCTAATATTACCTACATTGTGGTATTGTTTTAGGCAGACACCTGTTTCTATAAGAAATTTCTTTTCAGCTATTTCTCGGCCGGTCATTGCCAGTATAATTGTAGGGTTTGCAGTTTTTTCCGCGCACTCATATCTAAACAATTTCTCAGACGCCCTTTCACTTAGTCTCTCTTTAATCATAGGCCTCTTAACATACATGGTAGTGTTGATTTTCATACCAGGAGGGTTACCGTTTTTACAGGAGTTTTTTTCGTACCGATCTTTTCTGTTTCAAAAAAGCACTTAGTTGCGGACGAATCAATTTTTATGCAAATCAATGAAAGCACATATCGAATCAGTTGTGGAAGCTCATTATCTTTGGGGCAAAGAACTACCGTCACGGTCTGGGCTAGTGATAGGATCAATATGGTCTAAACACCCAGCGACTAGCAACTGTGTACTCTATATGGTGAAACAATATGAACATTATGGCCGACCCTGTTAAAAAATTTACTAAGAAAATAACCGGAATATTGGACAACTTTCTTAAAACCGGCTTGTACAGAAAGGCAGCAAAACTCCACGATGCTTGGTATGCTTCATACTTCTTGAATATGTGTAGACGTAATATAAATTTTGGATTGACTGCACTTAGGTATAGGATTGGGGTACATCGGGCACACAAAGATACTCCATTAAGGTTACATCTTGGTTGCGGTGAACGGCACTTAGATGGTTACGTGAACATCGATTTTAGGAAAACGTGTGCTACGGATTTGGTTTGCGACATCCGAAGGCTACCATACCCCAGCGGTTCAGTAGCAGCGATTGAAACGTATCATGTAATCGAACACCTCGCGAGACATGATTTTCCAAAAGCATTAGGAGTGTGGTATCAAATGTTGGTAGTTGGAGGAAGACTCATCATAGAATGCCCTGATTTTGATGGAGCTGTTAAAGAATACGTGGAGGGGAATGAAAAGAGGATAGATAACATTTTTGGTTTACAAAGGTTCCCCGGAGATGCGCATCAATTTGGATATAATTTTGAGAGACTGAGAGAAGTTTTAAGAGAAGCAGGATTCAAAGAAATTGAAAGGTCAGAGCCATTGGATTATCACGCTAAGGATGAACCATGCCTTAGGGTTGAGTGTGTTAAGGGGTGAGCAGCAATGAAAATATATCTTATTATTTTCTGATATGTCGAGTAATTATTTATGTAGAGCATACATATTAATTAAAATCTTTCAAATGTGTTACGAGGTAGAAATTTCTGGCCCTGTTTTTGGAGATGGCATTTGGAAACCTGTTGCTAATGATTAGAAAATACATCCCAGAATGGATTAAGGAGTCTTACCGACGCGTGCGCGCCAAACTGTTGAGTATTGGGCTTCCCCGATATACGGATTTTGCCCAGCCCCAAGATGAAATCCAGGCGAGCCAGGATATTTCAGTTATCATTGCTATTCACGATTCAGTCGAATTCACATGTAGATGTCTTAAAAGCGTCGAGAGATATGGGGCCAAGTCGGAAATTGTCCTCGTAGATGATGCCTCGGAGCTTAAAGAAACTGTGAACATTATTCGTGAATATCAGGAGCGTAATTCTTGGAAGGTAATCAGACATGACAAAACGATGGGACATAGCCAGTCATGTGTGGATGGCGCTCGGGTTTCCATGCGGCCTTACTTATGTTTTTTGAACTCAGATACCTTTATAACGCCTTGGAGCTGGGTTGGGGCGAAACAAGCATTCGAGTCGGATCCTCGAATTGCTGTAACGGGGCCCAGTAGCAGTTGGGCAAGCACAGAACAGAAGGTCCGTCGTGCAGAGTACTGCCGCAATTACTGGACCGACAATCAGATTCTTGCATTCGCAGAGAAGTATGTCTCATCTCACCGAAATGCGATTCCTGTAGACCTTCACGAAGTAAGTGGTTTTGCGTTCTTTATTCGGCGTATCATTTGGAGCGACTTGGGGGGATTTGATTTGAATCTCCCCGATTACGGAAATGAGTCCGAACTCTGTGTAAGATTATCAAAACGGGGTTTTCGCTTAGTTTGGACACAAAACAGCTATATCCATCATTTCGGCCAGAAAACTTTCATAGAGACCATGGGGCGAGATCAGATAGTGAACAGACGACTCGCTGCCAAGGCGTATATCGAACGTGTATACAAAAGACTTTAAGTGTCCATGCGAGCTTGCCGAATCATCAGACGGTGGCTCTGAACTAATTAGTCGATGACATTTAAAGGGTGATTAGACGTGAACGATGCAATGCCTTCTATAAGCTTTGAGTTATGGAGGAAACAGGGCTATTTGGGAACATCGGGCAGATATATTACCTGAAAGATAAATTATAGAGCATGAAGAAAGTATTATTTTTAGCATATTACTTCCCGCCGATGGGCGGCGGCGGGGTTCAGCGGATAGCCAAGTTTTGCAAATATTTGCCGTTGTTTGATTATTGCTCTGTTGTTGTCGCCGCCAAGAGTGAATTTTGCGATTACTCTGACGACCGGACTCTAAATCAGGAAGTCAAGGATATTCCGAGATATGATATTGAGTTGCCACAGATAAATTCCCTTCTTCAGAGAATTGGTAGAAGTGATTTAGGGCGTTTTTTCAATTTGCATCAAACCCAGTGGATTTATGGAGCTCAAAAGGCAGGCGGAATTGCGATCCAAAAAGAAAAACCGGATTTAATCTGTGTATCGGTCAGCCCTTTCCCCATGGCGCATGTGGCCGGAATGCTGTCTAAAAAATATCATATCCCATGGGTGCTGGATATGCGGGACCCATGGGCTTTAGACCCGATTCAATGTTATGCAACAAAATTTCACTATTACCATGATTTGCATGCAATGAAACAAGCATGTCAACTGGCAAATGCTGTGATTATGAATACACCGGATTCGCTTGATGCGGCAAGAAAAAGTTTTCCAAATATCAATTCCAATAAATTTACATGTATTACCAATGGCTGGGATGCGGACGATTTTAAATCGTTTACCTATCCAGGTGTTTTTCGCGACACTGTAAATCCGATGACGATAGTTCATACCGGGGTATTCCATACTCGCTCCGCTATGTCGCAAAACAATTCTGCATATAAAAGCATTAAGGATATTTGGAAGAAGCTGAAAAACACAGTGAAGTACTCTGTGGGCAATTCAAATTTACTGGCTCGAACGCCGCATTATTTGTTTCAGGCCATTTCGAGCTTGTTGAAACAAAAAAAAATATCAAAAACGGATGTGCGAATTATATTTGCTGGTGCCTATACTCCTGAAGACGTCGCCTTGGCCCAAGCTCATGGCGTTGACCAGATGGTTGAATTTCGGGGGTATGTGGATCACGAGCAATCAATTCAGATGTTGAATAAAGCGGATGTTCTTTTTCTCCCTTTGCATGAACCGCAGGATTCGCTGCCTTTGATTGTTCCCGGTAAAACCTATGAGTATCTGGCTGCTCAAAGACCGATCTTGGCAGCTGTACCGAAGGGGGACATACGACGTTTTGTGGAAAAAGCGGGTCTGGGGTATGTTTGTAATCCGACCGATGTTGCCCAAATTGCTTCCATACTTTTGGGGTTGATAGAAAGATATAGAAGCAGAATGGGTTTACGTGTCAGTCCAAATCATAGTTTCATTGGGCAATTTGAACGAAAGAATTTGACAGAACAACTTGCGGTGCTTTTTGATAAAGTGATATCTGGTTGCTAATATTTTTAAAGGATGCTTTAGCAATGATGCATATACCCGGAATCGCACGATTGTATAGCATGCTGTTACGCTTGTTCATGAAGTTTGATTATATTGGGGAAAATGTAATAATTGATCCTTCTTGTGAGATTCGTCGAGCGGCTGCACCTTATATTCACCTCGGAAATGATGTTTCTTTGGGTAAGGATGTGTGGCTGAATATCCCCTATGAAGCGTCAGTTCCTGTTAAAAATAGGCCTATAATAAAGATTGGTGACGGCACAGCTATTGGCCGGCGCTGCATGATTACCGCTCTAAATAGCATTGAGATTGGCAATAATGTTTTGTTTGGCCCCGGCGTCTTTATTGCCGATCATTCACACGAGTTCGGAGATACTTCCAGGCCGATCATGAGCCAGGGTGTAACAGAGCCAGGCAAAGTAATTATCGAAGAGGGGTGTTGGTTTGGTTATCACAGTGCGGTTATTGCCCATAAAGGTCGTGAGATTCGGATTGGGCGCAATTCTGCGATCGGGGCAAATGCTGTGGTAACTGAAAGTTTCCCATCATACAGTGTTCTGGTGGGAAACCCAGCACGAAACGTAAGCAAAGCAAAATAATTAACCGACAGAAATCTTGTGAATCCTGTTTATTCTGCCTAACATTGATTAAGTGTCATCAGAGTTTTCAGCGGCTGAATATTCTGTGTTCATCCATATAATCTATGGTTTAAAAGTGATTGGTTTGATGTGTTTGGGAAATTTCTTGTTTACGCAGTTTAAGTTGTATGAATGAAGAAAGTGAAATTGTTGGGCACCCAGAATATGTGGGACATACGGTCGTTCATCCGTTGGGATTGATGGCGGTTGTTGTTCTGGGAATCTGTGTCTTGCTGTTGCCAAGGCGATGGGCTGTCTTGCCGCTTTTGATAATGGCCTGTTTTATTCCATCGGCACAGAGGATTTTTATCATTGGCTTGAATTTTGACTTCCTGCGTATCATGGTGCTGTTTGGCGTTATGCGATTGATCCTTCGCAACGAGCATCTTGCATTTGTATGGAAACCGCTCGATACTATAATGGTCCTTTGGGTATGCAGTTCTATGTTGTTCTATAGTCTTCAACAGGGCACGTTTTCCGCCGTGATTAATCGTCTGGGCTTCGGGTTTGACGCCTTTGGTATGTATTTTTTGTTTCGCTGTCTAATCCGCAACTGGGAAGATATTGACCGGCTGGTAATCGGTTGCATTATCATCAGCATCCCGGTGGCGGCATTTTTCCTGCTGGAAAACTGGACCGGCCACAATTTGTTTTCTATCTTTGGCGGCGTAGATGCGATTACGCCAGTTCGTGAAGGCCGTCTTCGCTGCCAGGGGGCCTTTTCTCATGCCATCTTGGCTGGCTGCTTCTGGGCCAGCTTGCTGCCTCTCTTTGCAGCATATTGGTGGAAAGGGATCAAAGAAAGAGTCTGGGCCGTAGTCGGACTTATAACAACATCCATTGTTGTAATCTGCTGTGCCTCCAGTACGCCGGTCATGGGCGTCATCGCCGGAGTGATAGGAGGAGGAATGTTCTTTCTTCGCCGCCATATGCGTTTGGTTTGCTGGGGTATCCTGTTGACCCTGATTGCCCTGCACCTGGTCATGAAGTCGCCGGTTTGGTACCTGGTTGGTCGCTTCAGTACCATCGGCGGCTCTACTGGCTGGCATCGGGTTAATCTAATCAATCAAGCTATTCTGCATTTTAACGACTGGTGGTTAACCGGCTGTTCCGGCTATACGGTACTTTCATGGGGTGTCCATGCCGGTGATGTAACCAATCAGTATATTTTGGAAGGCGTTTGTGGCGGTTTTTTAACGTTTTGTTTGTTTATTGTTGTAATCGTAATTGCATTTCGCGAGGTCGGCAGTCTGTGGCGTTCACAGTCACGATATCCGTATCGGTTAGCACTGTCCTGGGCATTGGGGGTTAGTCTGTTTGTTCACTGTATAAACTTCATCGGTGTCTCCTATTTTGGGCAGATTATTATGATCTGGTATATGATCTTGGCGATGATCGGAAGTCTGTCGATTCAGGCAGCGCCGATGTTGATGCCAAGAATGATACTTTCATCTAAAGCCATCAAAAAACAGCGTTATCGAAATCTTAAGGCCGGTGGTGGGTAACAATGGAGTCTCTTGATGTTTCTATCATCGTCGTCAACTGGAACACCAAAGATATTCTTAAGAACTGCCTGCAATCAGTGTATGAGCAGACGAAGAAAATTATCTTTGAAGTTATTGTAATCGACAATGCTTCAACCGATGGTTCCGTGGAAATGATAAAGGCGGAATTTCCGCAGGTTATTCTGATTGAGAACTCGCAGAACCGAGGGTTTGCTGCTGCAAACAATCAGGGGATGGCTATTGCCAAGGGCAGGTATGTGTTACTGCTGAATAGCGATACCATTATCTTGGATAATGCAATTTCCAAGACGGTCTCTTTTGCAGACAGTCATTCAGATGCAGCGGTAATTGGGTGTCGTGTTTTAAACCCAGATAAAACTCTTCAGCCGAGTTGTTTTATGTTCCCTTCTGTTTTGAATATGTTTTTGGCTGCCACGTATCTATACAAAATATTTCCCAAAAGCGGATTTTTCGGCAGAGAGGGGATGACCTGGTGGGATTATAATGATGTTAGAGAAGTGGATGTGGTTGCAGGATGTTTCATGCTCGTTAGAAGAGAAGCTGTCCAGCAGGTTGGCATGTTTGACAACAGATACTTTTTTTATTGCGAGGAAACCGACTGGTGTTATCGTTTCAAAAAAAGTGGCTGGAAGATTATGCTTACCCCAGATTCTCAAATAATTCATTATGGTGGGCAGACAACACGTCAGATGGCCAGAAAGTTCCGTTGGCAATTGCTGGGAAGCAGGTTGATTTTCATGAGGTTGCACGGGAATCCTTGGACTTTTCCATTGGCTCGCCTGTCAACGGTTCTGTTCTTCCTTTTCAGGATGCCATATTGGCTTGTGTTGGGCATAATCCGGGGCAAGGATCGGAAAGAGGCATTTGAGACGACCGGTACATGTTTCCTCGGTGGGGTGTATTGTCTTGTTGACTGGAAGCGGCTCCTTATGAACCGGGACGTTGTGGAAGACAGATTGTGAGGATCAGGGCTGTGTTTCGGGTTGTCGGGGATTCTTAGTTCGCCCTTTTCCCAGTTTCAGAACTACCTATAGTCAGAGACGTTGATCTTTGTTTTTATTACTCTTGCCGGAATGCCAACCGCGCAACAGTTGTCGGGAATGTTATCTGCGACAACAGCATTTGCTCCAATAACGCAGTTTTTACCCACGGATATGGAACCGATTATGCGTACCCCCGTAGAAATCAGGCAGTTGTCTCCAATAATGGGGAGTGTTGGCTTTCTGTTAGTTCCGCCTATCGTGACATTCGAACCTATGTAAACATTATTTCCAATCACGACTTTGTAATGAATAACGGTACCGAGTCCACCATACGCAAGACATACACCTTTTCCTATTTTTGCTCCCAGACCGATGTGGCAGCCAAATACTATTCTGAGGCAAAGGATATTAATGAGTCGAGGTAAGACAGGGATTCTTGCGTTGTGCAAGAGTAGAGCGAATCGATATATTGCCAGTGCAATTGTACTCACCAATATTCCTTCATATTTAAAAATACAGCATAAAATGCGACTCTCGGATATAACGCGACAGATAATGCGTTTAATGTTGTCTCGACACTTCGACGTACTGCTTTGATGGCATATTATAGCTTTCACCGTGTTATGGTCAAGATGTTTCAGAACGGCGAGATTGTAGAACAATGGTAAAAGCAAACTACTTTAAATCTGTGGATCAAAAACCGCCGATTGTATGTTTTTCAGGATGTGACTGGTGGTATCACAACAAGGGGCTGTTTTGTCCTCAAGTGATGAGCAAACTGGCAAAGGATTATAAAATTTTGTTTGTCAACTCACCGGGTATGCGCATTCCTTCGTTTAGAAAAGACCGAAACGCAGCACAAAAGATAACACGCAAGCTTTGCAGCATGCTTCGGTTTCTGAGGAAAGCCGAGAATGGGATGTATGTGCTAAGCCCAATATCATTCCCTTCTGGCAACCGACTAAAACATATTGCCAAGCTTCTATAAAGGCCCTTTTAGGATGGAAGGCTCTTAGTTGTAAATAGGGATATGGAACAGACCGAGAAAAGCAGAATGGATTTTATTTGTTTTGGTGGTGAAGACTGGTGGTATCACAACCGAGGCCATATTGATATGCAGCTTATGAGAAGATTTGCCAAACTTGGTACAACACTATATATAAATTCAATAGTGATGCAAAGACCGAGCCTAAGAAAAGGGGGGATGTTCTTTAAAAGACTAACCCGCAAGATAAAAAGCATCTTTGCCGGCTTGAAAATGAGTGACGCCGGGTTCTGGGTATACAGTCCTTTTTCAATGCCTGTTCACCATTTACGGTGGTTAAGACCTGTTAACCGGTTGCTGCTGCAATTACAGATATGTCTTGTTTCAAAAAAGCTCGGTATAAAAAAACCGATTGTCTGGGTCGCATGCCCTGCAGCTTGCGATGTTGCGAGGAATATGAAAAAACAGAAACTTGTTTACCAGAGGACAGATAGGTTTGAAGATTATCCTAATATCGACAAAAAAACAATCATTGAATATGATCATGCCCTGAAAGCGGAAGCCGATTTGACAATATTTGTCAATAACACTTTATATAATGAAGAAGAAAACCAGTGTAAAAAAGCTATCTATCTGGATCACGGTGTTGATTTTGATATGTTTGCCAGTGCTGAAAATGACAAATCTATACCCGATGATATGAAAGGAATAGCAAAACCTGTCGTTGGTTTTTTTGGTGATATTGATGAACAAACAACCGATACAGAAATGATTGATCGGATAACAGAGCTTCTTCCTCGAATGAATTTTGTCTTTTTGGGCAAGGCCTCTGTGGATTGCAGCGGTATATTATCAAAAAAGAATGTATGGATGCTTGGTCATAAACCTTATGAGCAGGTTCCTCATTATGGAAAATGTTTCGATGTATGTATCATGCCCTGGAAACAAAATCGCTGGATACAGGCATGTAATCCGATAAAACTCAAGGAATATCTTGCATTGGGCAAACCGGTAGTAAGCACCCCATTTCCAGAGTTGCAAAAATATCTCGATGTAGTATATCAAGCAGGGAACCGGCAAGAATTTGTTAAATGTATAGAAAAAGCTTTAGCTTCAGATAGTAGCGAAAAGATTACCGCTCGGCGTGACAAAGTGAAGACGGCTACCTGGGATTTCAAGGCACAATTAGTATATGAGATACTTTTCGAGCGGACTGATGATGACAAACAGGAAGAGGAATAATGTTATGGGTGAGCTTGGAGAATCATATTATATTCTTGGTGTTAAAGTAGATGCTCTACAGCCATCAATTGCACTAAAAAAGGTGTTATCATGGTTTGAGGAACCGCTTAAATTTCATTATATCTCATCAACAAATGTTAACAATGTTATGAATGCTATTGAGAACAAGGAGTTTTTTGACGCCACGAATGAAGCCGACCTTTCCCTGCCGGACGGAGTGCCGTTTTTATGGTATGGAAGGTGGTTGGGATATAGATTGCATGAGCGGTGCGGGATACAAGAGCTAATGTTTGAGATATTTGAGCTTTCTAATAGAAAATATGATTTTAGTCACTTCTTTTACGGAAACACGGGGACGGTTTTGGCTGAAACAGTAAGTTCGTTAAAAAAACAATACCCCGATCTTAGAATTGCTGGCATCTATTCTCCTCCGTTTCGAGAATTGTCATTAGCAGAAACAGACGAAATCATTAACAATATCAATAGTATCCATCCAGATTTTTTATGGGTAAGCCTAGGTTGTCCGAAGCAGGAGTTATGGATGTACCAAAATCGGCATAAACTAAATGTTAGAGTTGCCGGGGGTGCGGGGGCTGTTTTTAATTTTATCGCAGGATATACAAGAAGAGCACCTGCCTGGATTCAATATGCAGGCTTAGAATGGCTATTTCGGTTAATATTGAATCCAATTCGTTTATGGAGACGATATCTAATCAAATATCCAAAATTCTGTGTGTTATTATTGCTTAGTTTTTTCAGGTGTAATGAACGATAAACAATTGGCTATAAGTTTATGAGTTTTCTTGAGTAAATACTGAAGGGAATATTATTATGGAAAAACAAAAAAAGGCTTTGGTTTGTGGGGCTGGCGGTTTTATTGGAAGCCATCTGGTCAAAAAGTTAAAAAAGGAAGGTTTTTGGGTTCGCGGTGTCGATTTGAAATATCCGGAGTTCAGTGAAACACAAGCGGATGATTTCGTTATAGGTGATTTACGTGATCCGGTAGTTTGTAAAAACATTGCCGATCAGCCGTTTAATGAAGTGTATCAATTAGCTGCCGATATGGGAGGGGCAGGATACATCTTTTCAGGAGAGCATGACTCAGAAGTTATGCATAACTCGGCAATGATAAACCTCAACATGGTGGACATTTGCACAAAAGTTGGCGTGGGAAAGATATTTTATTCCTCTTCGGCATGTATTTATCCTGAACGTAATCAAATGGATCCTGACAATCCAAGATGTTCAGAAGATTCTGCCTATCCTGCGGCTCCGGACAGTGAGTATGGTTGGGAGAAACTGTTCAGCGAGAGGATGTATCTTGCTTATCTGCGTAATCATGGTTTAAAGGTACGCATAGCCAGATTTCATAATATATTCGGCCCTGAAGGTACCTGGCAGGGAGGCAGAGAAAAAGCCCCTGCAGCGTTTTGCAGGAAAGTAGCAGAAGTTGTTGATGGCGGGGAAATCGAGATGTGGGGTGATGGTAAGCAGACCAGATCCTTTTTGTATATCGATGAATGTCTCGAAGGTATTCGCAGGCTGGTTGATTCAGAGTTTATTGGCCCTGTGAATATTGGTTCTGAAGAAATGATAAGTATTAACGGCCTTGCAGAAATGGTTATGGAAGTTGCTGATAAAAAGTTGAGCATTAGGCATATTGAGGGGCCGTTGGGAGTAAGAGGCAGAAACTCAGATAACAGATTGATAAATGGAAAACTTGGTTGGAAACCTGCTCGTTCACTTAAAGAGGGTATAGCCAAAACATATCCATGGATAGATCAGCAGGTGAAAAACAGCCAAAATTCATAATTGTTTGTTGTATAGAATCGGTTTAATGAAAGGAAATAGTTTTATGCGTACAAAAATAGCTGTATTACTGTTCCATATGGTTCTTATGTCAGCTTTGGTGGTAGTTTTTTTTACATTTCAAAAACGCTGCCTTGCTAATATTGAAAATGGGGACTACGAAAGCTTTGGAGTTGAAACCAGCTCTGATGTATATGTCAGTGGGCAGAGTCCCTACGCTAAGTGGAAGAATGGTCCATCGCATGATGAAAATTTTTTCCCTATTGGTGTCTGGCTGCAGCAGGCAAAAAATGCAGAAAAATACAAGGCCGCCGGTATAAATGTATACGTGGCACTTTGGGACGGACCGACCGAAAGTCAACTTGCGGGGCTGAAAAATGTTGGTATGCAAGTTATCTGCTCTCAAAATGGAGTCGGATTGAAGCATATTGACGACAAAACCATAATTGGCTGGATGCACGGGGATGAGCCGGATAATGCACAGTCACTCGGTAAAGGCAAAGGATACGGTCCGCCGATTATGCCGGAAAAAGTGATTGATGATTATAGAAAGATACAAAATGCCGATACAAACCGACCTGTACTTCTCAACCTTAGTCAGGGCGTAGCCTGGGATGGCTATTTCGGTCGTGGCGTCCGCACCGGCCACCATGAGGATTATCTTGAGTATGTCAAAGGCTGTGACATTGCTTCATTCGATATATACCCCATTGCTGGCGACAAGCCGAAAATCTCAGGCAAACTCTGGTATGTTGCCAGGGGTGTAAGCCGACTTATCAACTGGACCGAAAGAAAAAAACCTGTCTGGAATTGTATAGAATGTACACGAATTGCTAATCCAGAAGGTATGAAAGCTACACCTCAGCAAGTTCGATGCGAAGTCTGGATGTCTATCATTCATGGTTCGATGGGAATTATTTACTTCGTGCATGAATGGAAACCGAAATTTAATGAAGCGGCACTTCTCGATGATCCAGAGATGCTTTTTGAAGTAACTTCAATCAACCGGCAGATAAAGAAACTTGCTCCTGTATTAAACAGCCCAACTATTGCAGGTAAGGTACATGTTGTCTCAGCGAACAAAGACGTTCCTGTTGCTGCCATGATGAAAGAGCATGATAGGACAATATATCTTTTTTCTGTTGCAATGCGAGAAGGGCTTTCAACTGCGACGTTTACAATAGATGGCCTCAAGGACGAGAAAATTGTACAGGTTCTTGGTGAGGATCGCATAATCGAATCAAAAGATGGGGTTTTTAAAGATAATTTTAAATCGTGGGATGTGCATATTTATCGTATTGAATATGCAAAGACAGACTGATTTATCGCATACAGATTATACCCTCAAAGGTGTAGAATAGTCGATAATAGCAAACTATGAACTGTAAGAAAGAAAATATAAAAGCTGTTATACTTGCCGGCAGTCTTGATTTCGGGCGATGCCCCATAGCATCACGTTTACCTGCATCGTTGTGGCCGGTGGCAGCAGGGTTTACCTTGAAACGCCTGCTCCTGCACTTAGCCAGTCATGGGGTAAGATATATAACAATCTGTTCGAATGGTGACAGTTCGTTGCTAAAGAAAGCCATTGATATTGAAGATATCCGAACGTTAGACGTACGTTTTTTGGAGGAACCGCTGCCGGTCGGCACCGCAGGGTCCATCCGTGACGCTGTGAATGGTAAGACAGACGAAGTGGTCCTTGTATTTCCTGCCAATATGATGCGTCCCCCCGATATTAGTTTGTTGATAGCCGCTCACCACGAACAGGGGGCCAACTTGACTGTGGTGTTCAATCCAGCGTCGGAAAATGACAAGATAAGGGATAAGGCAGCTGGCATCTATGTCTGCAACTCATCTGTGTTGGAACACATTCCAGCAGTAGGTTATTACGACATAAAAGAAAGTTTGATTCCGGAACTGCTTCGAGCTGGGAAACGTGTGCATTATTCTGTGCTGCCACACAGCGCTGGGAATTTCCGCGATTGGCGAGGATATTTGGATGCCATTAGCAACTATATCGAAAACATGGCAGAAACGGATATCAATTTGAAAATATGTGGGCAGAATGGCAGGCACATTATCTGGAAGGGTCAGGGGGCAATTGTCGAGTCAGGAGTGCGGCTTTGCGGCCGGGTTGTTATTCTCGATGGCGCTCGCATCGAAACTGGTGCTGTAATCTTTGGGCCGACTATCCTCGGACGCAATGTCGGCATTGGCAGGGACAGCGTCGTGGTCAATAGTGTTCTATGGGACGACTCGCGGGTAGGTAAGAACTGTGAAATCCAACGATGCCTCGTCGATTACAATGTGGTCGTGCCGGACAATAGCGTGGCAGGGAGCAACTGTATACCATCTGAACCAAAGGGAAGCTTGAAAGGGTCGATTACTAGGGCGTCGAAGCCGGAAAAACAAGGAGTTGGCGGATTGCGGCGGCAACCGCAACAGGCGTTTGGCAATCTGAACGAAAAACAACCGAATCGAAAGCAACAACAAGAACGAACCATTCTGCCGTGGTTGGCGACAGGATTTGTATTTCTTGTTTTCTTGTGGTCTTACTGGCCTGGGATTATGGACCTGTGGAATACCTGGCAGAGGAGTGATGAGTATTCCTCCGGCCTTTTGGTTCCTTTTCTTGCTGTTTACATTTTGTGGTCGAGGCGCCGGGAGATAATCGGAGTTCAGATACAGCCATCCTTGTGGGGTCTGTTGGCGTTTGTGGGAGTTCAGGCGGTGAGATTCTTCGGTCTATTCTTTATGTACAGTTCTGCGGAGAGATTATCGATTGTTTTAAGTATTGCTGCGCTGGTGTTGCTTTTGTTTGGGTGGGATTTTTTCCGCAAAGTGTCTCCAATAGTGCTGTTTCTGCTCTTGATGTTGCCTTGGCCCAATTGGGTTCAGGCCGCTCTCGCGTTGCCTCTGCAGCGATGGGCTACATCATCTGCGGTGTTCTGTCTGGAGGTGATGGGTTACGAGGTTGTGCACGAAGGCAATATCATTCATATCGGCAATGTCGCCGTCGCAGTAGCCGAAGCGTGTAACGGGTTAAGGATGGTCACAGCATTTTTTGTAATTAGTGGCCTTGTGGTATTGCTGGTCGAACGGGCGTGGTGGGAAAAGCTGATAGTTTTTGTTTCCAGCTTGCCCATTGCTCTGCTCTGCAACACTGTGCGACTGGCAATTACCGCGATTGCTTTCACAGTACTTAAAGGTGAATACTGGGAGAAGATGTTTCACGACTTTGGTGGATATGCGATGATGCCGCTGGCCCTTGCGATAGTAGTTGGTGAACTTTGGTTTTTGGCAAAACTAACGACAGCCCCAAAGCAGGATAGAATAGTGGTAACCAAGGGTGCTCAATGATCGGTTGGCACAACAAATTGTGCCGGAAGGAGAGTTGATACATGAATACCATAGAAAAGCATGATGACGCTTTGATTGAACGTAGCCTAATCGATTTTGAAATGCCCCCCAGGCCTGAAAGTGCCTCGACATCCAGCTTGATTGCTGCTGTTCTTCGCCACTGGTACATTGCAGTGCTTGTATTTCTTGTAATGTGCGCAATCGGAATCCCTGCAATATGGTTGTTTTTGGAACCGAGGTATGATGTGACCGGCGCAATAAGAGTCGCCCCTATCTTGTCGAATATCCTGACTGGAGAGGCGGATAAGGGAGAAATATCAAACTACCAAAGCTTTATGAACACTCAGGCAGATATGGTTATTAGTCCTCAGGTAGTCCAGAGAGTGGCGGATGATTTGACGGGCAAGCATCTGACGTTCTTTGAAGACCAAATAACCGGCGTTGGTGCAGAATTGAGACGCAAGATGAAGGGCGGCAAAGTAAAGCCTGATGCGGCGAACATATTAAAACAGGCGATATACGACGGGATAATTACATCTGTGTCGAAGCGTGATAGCGAACTGGTGAAAGTCACAATGACGAGCAACGACCCGGAAGAAGCAAAGAAGATTGTTGATGCTTTAATTCAGGCCTATATGCTTGTCGAGGTCTCCAACTCTCTGCAGGGGCGGGACCAGCAACTGACAGTCCTCGAGAATGAGCAGAAGGTTTTGGCCGAGAAACTTGAAAGTCAGCGAGAAGCGATTCAGCAGCTTGGGCAGGAATATGGAAGCACTACGCTGACCGGTCGGCAGGATATGATGTTGGCGCGAGTGTCGAGCTTGCTGGCTGAACAGACAAAAGCGGAAGCAAAAAGGATGGGACTTGAAACACAGATTAAGCTGCTCGAGGAGGAAAAGCCAAGTTCACCGCCGAATGAATTGATGAAGATGAGTGAGGAATACATAAACTCGGACATTGCCGTGCAGGAACTGACTAAGCAATTGGCGCAGCTGGAACAAGACGCGATTTTTTCCAGCCAGACGATGGTGCTTGGTAATCCTATGTTGCAGCAGAAAAAGGATTTCGTAAAGACGTTTCAAACGCGACTCGACGAGAAGCGGGAAGAGGTAAGTAAGAAGTTCGATGAGCGGATGTCCAAGCAGGTGGATAAAGCCAGCGCTGACGAGTTGGCTAATGCCCGGCTGGATCTGGAGCAGACGGTTGTATATGAGAATCGGCTTCGGGAAATGCTCGCAAAGGAAGATGCCAAGACAGTGGAAGTGGGACGAAAGCAGTTGGCTATCGAGGAGATTAAAGAACAACTGGCTTCAACGAAGGAGATATACGACACTATAGGGCGGCGAATACAAGAGCTGGAAATGGAACGAAAACGTCCTGCGCGGGTTTCAGTTGCCTATAATGCGGATATCGCGAATATTTGGGATAAACGAGTCAAGTTTACTATGGCGCTTATATTTGGTGCACTGGCCTGCGGACTGTTTGGGGCCATTATAAGAGACAAGGCGGATCTCAGCTTGCACACTCCCGATGATGTGGTCAAACGCATTGGAATCCGAATAATCGGGACCACCACAAGTCCTCGAACAGTTGAGCAAGCTCTTTGGTCAAGACAGATAGCCGAGAACTATCAAGCAATTCGTGCCAACCTGGGATTACTTGACGATGGAGGGATGCCTAAGAAACTGGTTATTACCAGCCCTGGTCCGCGAGACGGCAAGACCACTTTTGCTGTTAACCTTGCCACAAGTATATCAAGGTCGGGTAAGAAAGTTCTTCTGATAGACGGCGATTTGAGAAAACCTGATATTGGGCGGCTGCTGGATATCCCGAGAGAATCAAGATGTTTGCAGGATGTGCTTTTGGGAAACAAACTTGAGAAAGCTGCGTGTGCTGTGTTTTCAAACGGATTGTATGTGCTTGCAGCGGATTCCCAAAGTTCTATTGACCCTTACGAGCTGTTGGCTTCGCCACGGATGGCGGAGCAGGTAAACAATATCAGCGAGGAGTACGACCACGTCATCATTGATACCCCGCCGGTGCTGGCATTTCCTGATGCCCTTTTGTGGGCCAAGGCGGCAGGCGCCGTCATACTGACCGGTTTTGCCGACCAGACGACCTCGCCGGACCTCAAAAAAACAAAGGAGAGACTCGATGAGATAGGCGTGAGAATATTGGGGACTGTCCTCAGCAACGTTCCAATCGGTCGTAGTTATTACCGTTATGGATACGGCTATTACGCACAGGGCGGGCATACAAAACGAAACGGCAGAAATGCTGCCAAACGACCTTTGTTGCTACCGACAGATAACCCGGATGAGAAACCTAACGATTTGGTTTCGTGACATCTGACCGTTCCGTAGGTAATCAATTATGGGAATCATAAGAAATCTGATTGTTCTACGTGATACAAGCAAACAGCAGGCAAAAGATAGCAGCGACCTGCTCCGGCTTATGGTGTGCAACGAACCGTTTGGGAGTTTTGTTCTTGACTGCCTCAATGATACTGCCGGCTTTTGCAAGACGGGGAGGACAATAGCAATTCCACAGGAGTGGGCTGTTCCGGATATAAAAAGCAGGCCAGGCATAGTTTACTACACAGAAACCGTGCCCATTTGTTCCAAACATATAGGACCTGTGCGAGAAAATTCTTGGGTTGTCGTTTCCGACGGGAGATTTCTTACCTCGGTGGATAACCAGCAAATCCGTGAGATATTAGCTGACAGCCAAGCGGATGTGATAGCAATAAACATAGTCGCTCAACTACGAGCTTCATACGAGAAGGTTCTGACCACTTCACAAAATGAGCTTGTCGGGTTTCGGTTGTTCTATGAAGATGCAGCCCAGCCATTTCCGGTCACAGACGACTGGCCTCATCATCTCTTCTTGAGGGCTGGCGTGCTGAGCAGGCTCTTGATGGAAGGCGGTTTGCCTTTGGCTTTCGATAAGCTACTTGATCTGTGTTATTCAAAGTCGCTCGCGGTGCACAGCGCCAATGTCGGAGGCTCTGTGCTGGACCTGACTACAGAAAATGGTTTGTTGAAGTTAGTACAATGCAGGTTGGGTTCAATCGCAATGCTCTCTCATCACTGTGTGAACCATTCGCGAAGTAACGACAATGGGGATGATACCGCCATAGCGGACAGTGCGAGGTTATTCGGCAAAATACTGCTCGGGAAAGGTATCAATATAGGTGAAAATGCAATCATAGTTGGTCCTACGATGGTTGGCAATGATGTTAAGATTGGCAGGGATGCCGTTATAAGGGCATCTGTTATTGGCCCTGGTGTGTCAGTTCAGGCAGGCGAACTTATCGAGGAGAGGGTTCTCACGAACTTGCAGGCTGTTCCGAACAGGCCTGCGATAAAAACGCGCAGAGTTAACGCAGACCCAATGTGGAACGACGCTCAACATAATACAAGTCGGGGCAATTTCCGAGAATGGCCGAAATTTTCGTATGCGAGGTTCATCAAAAGAGTTCTTGATATTCTTACAAGTGTAATTGTGCTGATTCTGTTTGCACCTGTTCTGCCAGTAATCATGCTGGTCATAAAGCTGACCTCTCCCGGGCCGGTATTCTTCAAGGACGCACGTCAGGGGCTGCATGGAAAGGTGTTTAAGTGTCTAAAGTTCAGGACTATGCAGGTTGGCGCCGACCG
The DNA here is from genome assembly GCA_003170415.1 of Phycisphaerales bacterium. GTDB lineage: Bacteria > Planctomycetota > Phycisphaerae > Sedimentisphaerales > Anaerobacaceae > Fen-1362. The sequence continues at coordinate 51,117 of PMZJ01000032.1, forward strand.
AATGCAGGAGCGACTTCGGATTTTGAATCAGGCCGATGGGCCGCAGTTTATGGTAACCGACGACCCGCGACTAAGTGCTGTCGGGAGATTTTTGCGCGAAACGTATATTGATGAGATACCACAGTTTGTCAACGTGCTGTTGGGACAAATGAGCGTGGTGGGTCCGAGACCGTCCCCCGAAAGTGAAAACAGGCTTTGTCCGTTCTGGCGAGACGCTCGGTTGTCGGTCAGGCCCGGCATCACCGGTCTTTGGCAGATGTGCAGGACCCGCCAGCCAATGAAGGATTTCCAGGAATGGATACATTACGATATTAAGTATGTTAGAGATTTATCGTTGAAGTTGGATTTGTGGATATGCTGGCAAACTGCCAAAAAGATGGTGGCGAAGTTCGTCAGCCAATTTTGAGGTCCGGACACACATTTAAAAGGGTAAAAAGGAACAAGCAAGATGGCAGGCAGATATTTTAACTGGAAGTTGGTAATAGTTTTATTAATAGGGCTTGCTGTTCTGGGCTCTACTGCTTTGGGTTTGCGTAAATGGCAGAGAAGCAGAAGGATCGAACAGGGGCTTGTACTCGGGAACAAAGCGTATGATGAGCACAGGTGGGAAGAGGCAGCAAATCAACTTGGCCGTTATCTCGGTGTTATGCAGGATGATGTGCCGACACTGCTCAAATATGCCGAGTCGCAACTCAATATCAGACCCCTCAAGCAAAGCAATGTTCAGCAGGCCATAGCAGTTTACAGAAACGTTTTGCGACTGGACCAAAACAACATCAAGGCCGCGAAGCCCCTGAGTGAAATGTATTTAAGTATGGGGATGCCTGGAGAAGCCGAATTGGTTGTTACTCGGGCACTGCAAGCGGGCGAATCGATAGAACTGCGAAAAGTTCTGGCAATCGCTCTGGCAAACCAGCGCAAATTTACAGAAGCGGCAAAGGAGCTCAAAAGCATCATCGAGAAAAATCCCGAGCAGGCATCGGCCTATGAGGTATTGGGCCGGCTGGTTGAGCAGCATCCCGAAGACTTCACCGAAGACCCTAACTTTTGGTTTGACCAGGCAGTAAAAACAAACCCCTCTTCCGCAGAGGCCTATATTGCTCGCGGGGCATACTTCTTAAGGCAGGGAAACAAGAATGGTGCGATGGCCGATTTGGAACAGGCCGAACAAAAGGATTTGTCCGATCCAACTACACGGCTTCGGCTTGCGGAGGGGTTGATTAATGCGGACGCTGCGGACCTCGCCAAAAAACAACTCGAGATTGTCCATGCTTCGGAGCCAAACAACCAGCTTCTGTGGCAGCTATGGGCGCAGCTTGCACTTAAATCGGACTCAAATGATATGATGTTGAAAGTTGCGGACACCGGATTGAAAGAGCTTTCGTCGCAACCTTGGGATTTTATGCCTGATGCCGCAGAGTTGTTCATCAAATGTGGTCAGCTTGAACGTGCCGGAGAGTGTATCTCTATGATGCGCCAAAAGGACGTTGCTCCTGCGACGACGGCTTTTCTGGAGGGGCTTTGGGCTGAAAGCCAGGGACGCGGTTATGAAGCTGTCAAGTATTGGCGTCAAGCGATTCAGTTGGGGACTAAGTCCGCGAGGGTACGAATCGCATTGGCTAACGCGCTATGGCAACTTGGTGACAGACAGTCAGGTATTAATCAGTTACGGACCCTCGTCTCAGAACAACCGAATCTTCTTGGCGGACGCATGGCTCTTGCGCAAATGCTGGAAGAAACCGGCCAATGGGCTGAAGCAGCAGAGCAAACTCGTATGGCAATGCAATTCGCCCCTCGCAGCGGCGAGGCATATTTATTAGATGTCCAAGCAAGGATTCAACTGCTCGCAGACAGCAAGACAGATAAAGAGTCATCGTCGTATCGTGATATAGAGGCGACACTTGATAACCTTGATAAAGCCACTAATGGCGCACTCGAAGTCAAACTTTTGCAGTTTCGGCTTGCTCTTCAGCGGGACAACCTGCCTGAGGCCGAGAAACTAATAGCCGACTTGAAGAAGGCGCATCCGGCTGAATTAAAGGTTACTTTGGCCGAGGCAGACTTGCTTGTTGCGCAGAACAAAACCGATGACGCAATCGCAAAACTACGCGAGGCTATCGGCACATCCCCGCAGTCCACGGCGGTTCTGAGATATCTTGTTGTTTTGCTGGCAGCAAAGGGGGACCATCAGGAATGTGAAACGCTGATTAAAAATGTCTTGGCAGCCGGAGGGCAACCTGCCACAAAAAGGGAATTGAACTTACTGCTGACCGACCTTTATAGCCGCTGGAATGAGAGCGGCAAACGTTATTTGCTGCTCAACTCGCTTGCCGAGGAACTGCAGGACGACATTCTCGTCCAGCGGGAGCTGTTGACATGTGAGGAAGTATTAAAAGACAGCAGCCGTGCACAGCATGTCGTTGACAGGATTAAGAGCATCGAGGGCGATGACGGCTGGCAGTGGCGATATGAACAGGCAAAGATTTGGTTCGCTCAGGAAGATTTCAAAAGTCGATACCCTCAAATCGTGTCGCTTCTTCAGGAAAATCTTCTGGCCAATCCCGATGACCAGGCCAGCCGAATGTTGTTGGCGGCGGCATACGAAAAAGGGGATGACCAGCGTCTTGCGATTTCGATTTATACTGAGGCGATTAACCGGTCACCAAAAGACATTCGGATAATAGTGCCCGTGGTTGCCGCTCTTTACAGGGCTGGCGAATATGCCCGTGTGGAAGAAATTCTCAAGCGGGCGGCTGAAGAGAAGCTTTACCATCCCGAGCTGGAACGGCTGGAGGTCCTGGGTGCCCTCGGATGCGGTGACCTTGGTTCTGCGAATGACTTTCTGGAGAAAATGCTGGTCAGAGACCCAAATAATCGCTCGGTGTGTTTGTCTCTGGCCCTGCTGGAAATTCGGCAGGATAAATTAACGGAAGCGGATAAGTTGGTGGGGAAGTTGAGGACCGAAGAGCCGAATTCTTTGCCGATTGCTGCGGCACAAGTTGAATTGGATATTCGCAGGGAAAAGTCCGACGACGCCTTACACGTCTGTGATGAAATGGTGAATAAATTGCATACGGCCTCTGCCATCTTGCTTCGCGGCAGAACATACGCTGCTCTGAAGCAGGCCGACAAGGCAAAAGCAGATTTTGAACGTGCAGTAACGATGGAACCCAACAACGCGGATGCATGGGTTGCCAAGAGTATTTTCCATCATTCACTTGGAGAATCTGACAAGGCAATTTCCGATATTCGCCACGCGTTATCTGTTATACCGGATAACCTGCAAATCCAGAAAACCGCAGTGTCCCTTTATCTGGCATCGGACAATAATGCTTTACGTCAGGAAGGAGAGTCGATTCTTCAAAAAGCGATGGACTCGAATCCTGAAGATGCCGAACTTCGTCTCCAGAAAGTGCAGCTGCTGCTTGCCAAAGGGACAGCTCCAGAAATCGAGGAGGCAACAGGTATCCTTCAGTCCATAACCGAAAAGCAGCCGGAGGTTGGAGACGCTTGGGTGCTTCTGGCACAGATTGCTTTGCAGGACGGCAAACCAGCAAAGGCGATTGACATTGCTTTGCGTGGCCTTGTCCACAGGCCTAATGACAGAACCCTGCTGTTGTTGAAGGCGAGAGGGGAGGCGGCAAGGTCCCCGGCTCTGGCGCTGCCGACTATGAGGGCTTTATGGGAGCTTGAGCCGAATAATACGGATACCACCATTTCTCTGGCTGAGACATATGTGGCCGCTGGCGATTATAATAATGCAGTAAATCTTCTCAGAAAACAGCCGGCTTCTGCAGACGCTTCGCAACAGCGCAGGATTAAGTTGGCTCTTGTCGTAGCGCTGTACAAGAACGGCGATAAGACCGAGTCAGAGGAAATACTCCGAGGGTTGTACGAGTCAGAACCGAACGACCCCCGTCCGTTGTTGGCACAAATCAGACTGCTGCGGGACGACAAACTGTGGAGCCAGTTGCGGGAGAAGGTTACCGCCTGGTGCGAAGAGCATTTCAATGATACAAGAACAACTGTCTTTATCGCCGACGAGCTCGCGGGAGTCAAAAACGGCGAAGGTAAACGGATAGCCGAGGAATTATTGCGATGCGTTCTGAAACGAGATGCGAATTCTGTTGTGGTAATGACGCGGCTTGGTATGTTGCTGCAGACGGCCGGGCGCTCGGCAGAAGCGGCAAAACTGTACGAGCGGGTTCTTGAACTGCAGGCCGATAATCTGATCGTCATCAATAATCTTGCGTGGATTCTTTGTGAGGAGCAGGGGCGTCCCAAGGAGGCGCTAGAGCTTGCTGAACGCGGCCTGGCGAAGGCGCCTGACTACGTTGATTTGATTGACACTCGCGGTATGGCATACTATCGGCTGAAGCAGTACGACAAAGCGGTGCAGGATTTCAACAGGTGCGTCCGCTTATATCCGAGCCGGGCGCTGGCTATAGTCACTTCGTATTTTCATTTGGGAAGGTGTCTGGCAGACCTTGGAGAAAAAGCTCAGGCAATTGAGCAATTGAACAAGGCCCTTGAGTTAAACAAAGAGCTTGGCGGCCTGGGCAGCGCTGATATCGCCGAGGCACAGCGGTTGCTGGTGCAATTATCAGGTGGAGGAAATTAATATGTTGGAACCATCACAACCAAGAAGAAAAGTCGGCGGCACTGATAACGGGGCGGGCGAGTCACTGTATAAGCGGCCTGATGTAAGTTTGCTTGATGATAGACAGTGGCTCTATGTGCAGTACCGCTATCGCTTAAGCCCGCGTGAGCTACAGGTGGCTAAACACGTATGCCAGGGGTTTGCCAACGAAGAGGTAGCAACGTGCCTGAGGATAAGGGCCGGCACCGTGAAAACACACTTGCGCAACATTTACCGGAGAATCCACGTCACCAACAAAATAGGGATGCTGTTGACCTTTGTTGAACAGGTAGCCAGTTCCTATAGTAAACCCGGGACCGTCGGCTGCGGAATGACTATTGTTAATATGAGACAGCAGACAAAACCGGCTACAGGGTCATCTGATGAGACACATTAAAGAACGCAAGCAAACAGGATATCAATCCTGAACACATACCTGCCATAAGTTTCATTTCCTTTTTCCCGCCTCCGAATAAGGTATTTCCGCAATTTTGTCACAAAGAGTATTACCATTTCAGGGTTAACCCAAAAGAGTATATATGCTCGTTTTTAAGCTAAAATCAAGGGGTGGAATATGCCATTAGGGCTTTCCCGCAAGTATTACTCGGTATTTTCGGACTTTTCTGTTGACTAAATACTTACGATAGAGTCAAATATACCTACGGTAGAGTTAAATATACATAGTGTATTTTGGTTCGGGGAGAAATCCCAACAAGTAGTATAACGCTTCAGTTCTTTAGTAGTATGCGGAGTGCAAAGGGTGTTGTCACGGAGACAGGAGAAAACCTTCGCGGTTCTGGTGTTGCTATGTGCGGCTTCGGTTGCCAGCGCATTTTCTACCGTCATTTCAGGAAATGCGTCTGTCTGTTCTATATCCACATCAGACAACTGCGCCACCAATGTTACGACCTATGACCTGGGCCCCAGTGCGGCCTGCGACCAGATAAGTGAATTGGGCAGGGCGATACTCCAGCCGCCGTCCGGCAGTCAGATAACGGTGACATCAGGGAACCCGCGTTGCCTGCCCGCGTTGCCGTCGGCGATAGCAATGGTTCTGACGGGATTCATATGTATCTCTTTGATTCAGGACCGCAGGGCCTGGCTGGCTGTCCTGGCGGGGCTGCTGTGGGTGGGCCAGACAGGTATTTGGGCCTTGCCCGAACTTACCTCACGTCTGAGCCGAAGAGTCCACAGCGGCCAACAAGTTAACACGGCACTCGCTGCCCCGTATCCTCTCGGAGGCGGATATTATCCGGATAGTTATAGTGAAGAGATTCGATATACAGGTCTTTTGCACCACCTTGCCGGCATACCTCGAGACATTAGCACCTTCACAAATAACCGCACGGTACTTATCAGGCATTTTTTCGGCGTGGCCGGTAAAGATACGCGCGCATTGCATCACGCGATTCTCCAATCGCAGCTTGCCTTAAGGCAGCTAACTAACTGTTTGGTTTCCGGAACCAGGCAGTTCGTTTGTTTCAAACCAGCATTCATTTCTTTCTGCCAATTACCGCGTGGCCCTCCTATATCCGCAGAGAAACTTTTTGAAAAACCCGCAGGAGTGTAATCGCGAAACACTTCTTAAGGTTTGAATTGTTTTAATAAGAAATCCGGCATTTTTGCCGGGAAAGATAAATCGGAAAGAATATAAAGGATTATAAAAATGAAAAAGTTAATTTTAGTGGCTGTAATGGCGTTGATGGTATCGCCGGTCCTGGCATCACCATCATTGCATTTCAGTACCGCACCAGGCGTTGATTCGTGGACATTAACAAGGACAGGTACCGGAACGTTTACATTGAGTTTTGTTGCAGACAGTTTGAGTGTTAAAAATTCTATACCGTCACCGGATCCAGTATTAGTGGACTGGGTAAATTTGCCCAGCATGTCGTTGTCGGGCATCGTAAACTACGGCACGTATGCTACCGGTGTGTTAACGCCAACTGGGAACCTTACTATACTAAATGATGTTGGCTTGGCTACGGTATATACCGCATCGGTTGGAACAGGGACTATGGTGAACATTTACGACACGTATGTAGCCTTCCCAGAGTTTATGGACGACTTACATACCATTAGCTACACTCCCGCCTACTCAGCGGTAATCGATGGGTTTGCAAACGCCAATGTGGTAGACCTTTCTTTTACTGGTTCGTCAACGGCTAACATCTACAACTTTGTCACTGGCACCATCGGTTCTTCTATAGGTGGTACTAATGAGGGCACGCTCAACGTCATTGTCCCGGCACCTGGTGCAATTCTGCTGGGCAGCATTGGTGTAGGTTTTGTCGGCTGGTTGCGAAGGAGAAGAACACTGTAAGGAATTACCACCTTGATGAATTTTTTAAGAAGAAAGATGATTATGAAAAAGTTAATTTTAATGGCTGTAATGGCATTGATGGTATCGCCGGTCCTGGCATCACCATCATTGCATTTCAGTACCGCACCAGGCGTTAATTCGTGGACATTAACAAGGACA
>PMZJ01000006.1 GCA_003170415.1 Phycisphaerales bacterium
CCATCAAGGAAACAATGTTTTTCATAATTTCATTTGCATTCATATTTATAATCTCCTGTTTTTTTGAAATCTACGAAAACTATACTTTTTCCCTAATAAGACACAAAGCATATTCTCTGGATTTTTAATTATATCGATTAAACTGGCATTGTCAAAAAAATCCGTGTAATCTGCGTAATCCCTTCTTCGCTGCGCTACGAAGGGCAGGCCGTGAAATTTGAGGTTGCCTTTTATACCTTTTTGTGGTAATCCCTTTAATATCAAGATATTAAGTTCTTCTTGGTGTCTTTGTGTCTTGGTGGTGAAAATATGCGAAATTTCGATAAATCAAAACGCGTTGTAATCAAAATCGGCACCAATATACTCTCAAAGGATGAGAGTATCGATTCTGGCTATGTGGGCCAGATGGCCGGGCAGGTAAATTCACTGCTGAAGATGGGTAAGCAGGTGGTGATTGTTACCTCCGGCGCAATCGGGATGGGAGCGGGACAATTGAAGCTTTCAAACAAGCCCAGCGATGTCCGGATGCGTCAGGCCTGTGCCGCCATAGGACAGCCGATGTTAATGGCGGAATACCGAAAGGCATTCGAGCAATTCGGCGTTACAGTCGCCCAGGTGCTGCTTACCGCTGAAGTGCTGAATAATCGCAAGACCTATCTGAACCTGCAAAACTCGATTGAGACGCTTTTGAAACTTGGCGTTGTGCCTGTCTTAAATGAAAACGACAGTATCTCAACCGCTGAAATAGGAGGCGCTCCTTCGACTTCGCTCAGGACAAGTTTCGGCGATAATGACCGGTTAAGCGCACTTGTCGCGAGCAAAATCGACGCAGACCTTTTGATAATCCTCACCGATATCGACGCCCTGTATGACAAAGACCCGAAGAAATACGCAGACGCCAAGCCGATAGATACGGTCTTTGAAATTACCGATTGTATAATCAAAAGCGCAGGAAGCAAGGGCAGCAAATTCAGCACGGGCGGTATGAAAACCAAAATCGAGGCCGCCAAAGTCGCCTCCAACGCGGGCTGCAAAATCGTCCTGGCCAACGGCAAAACCGAAAACGTCATCGAGCGAATCATCGCAGGCGAGACAATCGGGACATTATTTTTACCCAAACGCAAACTAAGCAACCGCGAAAGGTGGATTCTCAACAGCACACCAACAGGCGTGATAAATATCGACGACGGCGCTATTCGGGCGGTAAAGAACAAAAAAAGCTTACTGCCCAGCGGCATAAAATCAATAGAAGGGACATTTGAGGCAGGCGATTGTATCTGGCTCAATAACAAGGCAAAGGCCGTAACGAATTTCAGCAGCGCAGAATTAGAGACCCTGGCGGGCAAGCACTCTACCGAAATTCGCAAGCTCCTTGGCCCCAAACGCAGGGACGTTGTGGCGATACCGGAAGATATTGTCTTTGTGGATTACTGATTAGCCACTAAGGCACAAAGACACGAAGAACAAAATAAGTAAAAAAACCTTAGTGTCTTGGTGACTTTGTGGCAAAAAACGGGAGGCATTGGTTAGGCCGTGATACACTTCAAGTGCGTATATTGCGGGCAGCGGATACTGGCAAACGATGACGGCCGGGGCAAGAAAGGCCTGTGCCCGAAGTGCGGACACACTATTTATGTCCCCCTGGTCTTCAAACCCGACAGCAATTTATCGCCTCTGGCGCTCCAGCCCCTTGCGACGCCAAAAGCGTGTATTTCCCCATCCGACAAGGACTCTTCTGTCATAGATAAATTATCGACCACAATCCCTCCCCTTCCCGACGACTTGACGGACCTGTACGAAGAGAAACTCGGCTTTCTAATCCCCAACTATGACGAGCTTTCGTTGTTCCTGATGGCGGTTGTATTTGTCGTCCTGTATTTCACCAACAACAGGTTACAGGACGATATAGCCGCCTTTTTGATGCGCCTGGACGTGTGGCGGCGATTCATCTACGTCGCCCTGTTTATGCTCGGGATGTTCCTGTGCCTGTATCACGTCTTCACCTTGCGAAAAAAGACAGAAGCCGAAAAAGGGATTATGCTGCTGTTCGCCATAACGGTAAACGCGGCCACCGGCTTCATCGCCGGCTTTTATATGCTCAAAGAATGCCCCGGCTGGCTGCTCCTCTTCCCGGTATGGAACATAATCAACAGCGCCCTTATAATTCTAATGCAATACGTTGACCTCTTCGATGAAAGCCAAATCAGCGACCGTGACGCAACAATAACACAGGTAATCATCGGCCTGGCTGCCGTCCTTATAATTTTCTTCCTTTGCAATAACACCTTCAAGCTGCACTGGGCCATCACCTACTCGATTTGCATCATTTACACGACCAGCTTCGACAGGGGATTGCAAAGCGTCTTCCCGGGTTTGACCGGCCAAAAATACGAACAATCCGAGGTTTGAATTTCTAAACGCTGCACGCTGTCCGCTGAACGCTGTATTCTATTACATCCTCTTGTAACGCGGGCCGCCTGTGCCTTCGGGTACAGTCCAGCGGATATTGTCGAAGGGACACTTTCTCTGGCAGGTCTTGCAATGCAGGCAGTTTGACGGGTTGGCGGGTTTTACTTCTCCCTGAACTGTTTCATACACGCCGCCCGGACAAAACGTAATACAGGGCGCCGCGAATTTTGGAATGCACTTTTCCTGACAGATATTGCTGTCAAGAATCGTCAAATGCGACGGCTGTTCCTCGCGGTGATGTGTCGCAGCCATAGCTGTAAAGGTGTCCTTATCGAAATGCTGACCGGGTCTTAGCCGATATGGCAGGACGGCAAGCGCCTCATAATCTTTCTCGATATTGAACGCGGGCAGCAATGTCCCCAGCACCGATAAAGGCATACCTTGCAATGGCCCGAACTTTGCGACGGTTTGCCTGAATTTGGCGGCACGTTTCATTTCTTTCGCGACGTTGGATTTCAAAAGCAAATCGGTATAACGAACCGCCGACTCAAGCGGATTATCAATTGTCTCTGTTATCGCCCTGGCCGCCATCATCCCTGAATCAATAGCATTGTGCAGCCCCTTGATTTTGAGCATATTCACAAAGCCCGCGGAATCGCCCAGTATAATCACGTTGCCTTTGCCGATAGCGCCCGTAGCGGGGTCTCGCGGAACCGCGTTCCAGCCGCCTTCGGGAATCATCTTCGCGCCCGCCTCGACAACCGTGCCGCCCTCGATATATCTTTTCACCCTGCTGTGCTGCTTGAAAAGCGTCAACGCGTCCTGCGGATTGAAATCGTAATATTTCCAGTCGGCCCCGACAATCATCCCGACCGCCATGTGTTCCGCCGCAAGAGGATAAACGATTCCGCCGCCGAACATACCCGGCCCGATTACAGGCGTCCAAATCGGGTAGCCCATCGCGTGAATCACCCTGCCAGTGGTAAATTCGGCGTATTGTTCGGGCGAAACCTTAATCAGCTCTTTAACGCCCACCGAGTAAAGCTGATTCGCTTTTCTTTTAAGTCCCGCTTTTTCTACGAACTTCTCCGTCAAAAGCCCGTCGCAGCCCTCCGCCAGAACAATGTACTTCGCCTCGATTGTTTCGCCTTCGAGATAATTGGGCTGTTTGTGTCCTTCTTTATTTAGTCCCTGGTTGACAAGCTTGACCGCCGTCGCCCCATTGTCGTCAACGACGATATCCGCCGCCGCAAACCCGCAAAGCACCTCGACACCGAGATTCTTCGCGATTTGCCCGAGCCATTTGGTGAGTTTACTGATTGAAATCGTGTAATCGCCCGTGTGTGTCATCTGGCCGAAGCCCAGGCCGAAAAATTTCGCTAAGCGAATCGCTATATGAATATTTAAGCCGAATTTCTCGCCCAGCAGGAACAGGACGTCATCTTTGTCAATTTTATTCGCCAGCACGTCTTTCGCCGCGGCGCTGTTTTGCCAGCCGGGCGAAGCGGCATCGAGCAGCGTATGAATCGGCTCTTTTTCGAGGACCGCACCGGATAGATTATGATTGCCTAATTCGGCGCCCTTCTCGATAACGCAAATCTCGGCCTGTGGCCTGAGAACCTTCAACTGAATCGCGCAACTCAATCCCGCCGGCCCGCCGCCGACTATCAAAACTTCAACTTTGCCAAAATCACTATCGTTTGCCACTACGAACGCTCCTGTAAAGCAGCGACTAATTCCGGCACCACTTTTTCCGCCGTGCCGACGATGTAGTAATCGCATTGTTTGAAAATTGGCGCATTGGGGTCGCTGTTAATCGCCACGATTGTCTCGGTATTCGCGACGCCAATCATATGCTGAATCGCCCCCGATATCCCCATCGCCACATAAAGCTTTGGCCCCACCGCCGTGCCCGTCTGGCCCACCTGGCGAATCCTTTCTGCAAACCCCTGCTCAACCGCCGCACGAGATGCGCCTCTCTCGACGGGAACATTCAATCTCATCTGAATCGCCCCGCAAAGCTCGATGAGCAACTGCTCGTAATTGTCGCGGTCTTTCATTCCCTTGCCCCCGCTGACAATCACCTCGGCGTCGAAGTTGACTTTGCCCACTCCAAGCTCCGTTTTGATAATCTCCAGCGATATATCGTCTTTGGTAACGTTGACCTTGTGATTGATAACGTTGCCTTTTCTGGTCTTATCGGCTGGTAACCGTTTCATAACGCCGGGCCTGGCGGTAGCCATTTGTGATTTTGAATTTTTCGTGCAAATCGTCGCCATCACGTTGCCGCCAAGCGCTGGTCTCGTCTGGAACAGTGTCCCAATCTGCTCTTTGCGGGAGCTGTCGCGAATATCAAGACCCGTGCAGTCCGCGGTCAATCCGCACCCCACCCTGTATGAAATTAACGGCGCAAGCACTCTGCCCTGCGGCGTCGCGGCGTATAAAACAATCTGTGGCCAGTATTTACTCACCGCGTCGGCTATTACCTTGCGATGCGCAATCGGGTCAAACTCCGCCAGTAGCGGGTCGTCTATCGCATATACGTTGTCCGCTCCTCCGGCAATCAGCTCACCTGCCATCGACTGCAGCTTATGACCCGCGATTACCACGCCCACATTCGTTTCTACAGAGCCGGCCAGGTCTCTCGCCTTTCCGATAAGCTCAAAAGTGGCTGGGTGAATTACGCCGTCGCGATGCTCCGCCACAACCCATACCTCACCCTTGTAACTCGGCTCCACGGCACGTAGGCCCGGCAGCATATCATCCAGCGCGTTCTTGTGAAAATGCTCGCCGGCAAACGCCACAATTTTTTCCTTCGTCTGTTCATCAATGCCCGCCGCGTCGCTTATACCAAGCTCACGCAGCTTATCGGTCAAAATTCTGTAATCCTCATTCTCCTTGGCGGTCCCCTCGAAACTCCTGTCCAGCACGCTTTTTCTCTTCGCGGGCAAAACGTATCTCGCCGCCTGCTTATCGGCGCCGGCCGCACCAGCAGACGACTTGACGCTTTCAACGATTACTTCCGCCAATTGTCTCGCGTCTGAAAGATGCCTGCACTTTCTGCTGCTTTTCCCCGGCGGAAATACCCGTATCACCCACGTCTTCGAACCCTTCGCCCCAATCAGCGTCGCGTTGATGTCCGAAGCGCCCCAGGTGATTACCTTATTCTTGTTCGCCCGCCTCGTCGCCGAAAACGACGCGAAAAGCGGATATTCATATTTGGCTACCGTGATTACCGCGGGCAATCGTTTCGGCGAAACCACCTGACTTCCGCCGCTTATGATTCTTGTAAACTCGAATCGTCCCGTCCTGAATTCGCAATCCGTCGCGTAAGCGATACAGGAAATACCCAATTCTTCCGCAATCTGTGGCGGCACCTGCGCGGTATCTCCATCGACGGATTGCATCCCCGAAACAACGAAGTAATCGTCGCTGCCGTTAAACAGCTCTTTGGCGATTTTTCTTATGGAACAGGCAAGCGGATTGGCGGTAGCCACGGTGTCGGCCCCGCCCAGCGCTCTGTCGGTCAGCATAACCACCGTATCAGCGCACCTGCTCAGCGAATATCTCAGCACCTCTTCAGCCATCGGCGGCCCCATCGTCAAAGCGACAATTTTCGCCTCCTTGTCGCCCGAAAGCTGACGCATACGATTCGCAAACGCGAGCGCCTGCGTATCAAGCTCATTTATGACGCTCGCCAGGCGCGTCCGTATCAGCGTCCCCGTATCGGGGTCGAACGCGTTGTCCGTAATTTGCGATACGTCCGGGACCTGTTTGACTAAAACTATATAATTGCTCATAACCCTTACACTCGAAGCTCAATACAAGACACCCAAACCTCAAATCCACCTGCCCTTGCCCCGCTAAACAGGTCATAATAGCAAAAGCGGGTATGATAGCCAAAAAATCCTTCGCCGTCAATTAAAACGCTTGGGACTGGATTTGAAACTGCAAAATAGTATAATGTGCCAGTCGGCTTATAGCCGGGAAAGGAAAGGATGATATGCGTAACGCTATCGTACTAACAACAGCTTTATTAATTTTGGTGCCGGCCTGCGTAAAGGCCGTTGAACCCATCGGATGGTGGAAGTTCGAGGAAAAAGACGGAACTATCGCGAAGGATTCCAGCGGCAACGGTTTTGACGCGACAGTGAATTTCGGCGGAGGCTCCCCAATATGGTGTCCCGGCGAGGGATTCGACTCCAATGGCTGTGCAAAATTCACAGCCCAGCAGTCCGTCGTTATACCAAACGCTATATGGAGCCGCGTAAAAGACCAGGTGAGTATCGCCTTCTGGGTCAACCAGGATGCCGCCACTCCCCCGGACGAAAAATGGCCCGGCCCTTGGGGAATCGCGCCAACCGAGGGAGTATCGTTCCCTGACCCCAACTGGCTGAAACTGCGGGCTTTTGTGCCCTCGCCGAATAAGACAATTGATATTGGTAACGACACGGAGCATGTCTATTGGCAGCCAATAAGTGACAGCGACTACGCCGGAAACTGGAATCTCTACGTCTTCGTCAAAGACGCCAACGAGTATTCGCTCCGCCTCTATCACAACGGCGACAAGGTCTCCGAAACATTCGGCGCTATGCAGCCGATACCCAAAATCAGTAACTTTATGATTGGCGGCAGAATGTACCCCACTGCCGGCTGGTCGGGCAAAATCGATGACTTCAGGATTTACAACTGTGCCCTGTCAGCCGACGATGTGCTGAAACTGTACATGGCAAAACCTCAGCCAAAAACAGAAAAGAAATAATTAAACAGCGGGGAGAAAACACCACGGAAGGTGTGCTATGACCGCGGTAATAAGCGTCCCTGATACCCGGCAGAAGCTGGAAATACTCAGCGCCGACGCACAATACGATTTGGCTTGTGCCTGCGGAAGCTCGGATAACGAGCACCGCAGGCGCGGGCCACAAGGCAAGTGGATTTATCCCGTCACCTTGCCAAATGGCGGAACCAGTATCCTCTTCAAAACCCTTGTCTCCAACGTCTGCTCCAACGACTGCAAATACTGTCCCCTGCGAGCCGACCAGGACGTCCGCCGATGCACCCTCAATGAAGAAGAAACCGTCAACACCTTTCTCGATTATTACAAACGAGGCGAGGTCTTCGGCCTGTTCCTCAGCTCAGGCGTTCTCGGCACCCCTGACGCCACTATGGAACGTCTCAACCGCATCGCCAAAATCCTCCGCTATCGTCGCGGCTTCCGCGGCTATATTCATCTCAAGGTCATACCCGGCGCAAGCGCAAACGCAATCGAGGAAGCCGTAAAACTTTCAAGCGCCGTCTCACTCAATATCGAAACACCCGGCGCCAAACACCTCGCCAAACTTTCCGATAAAAAACGCTTCATCGAAGATATCGTTGAACCGATTAAGCTCATCAGCCGACTTACCGGCCGGGGCAATAAATACGAAAGAGTCAAACAGACCACGCAGTTTATCGTGGGTGCTGCCGACGAAACCGACTCCGAGATTGTCAAATATATGTGGGGACTTTACGACCGCCTGAACCTCCGCAGGATTTACTTCAGCGCATATCAGAAAATTGATAATGCCGATTCTGGCAATTTATTTTCGAGCCACGAGCCACAAGCCCTGAGTCACGAGTCACAAGCCACGAGCGACGTCTTTGTCCGCGAGCACCGCCTTTACCAGGTCGATTTCCTCCTGCGAAGATATGGCTTTTCAGAATCCGATATTGTTTTCGACGAAACCGGCAATCTGCCCCTCGATACCGACCCGAAAGAATCCTGGGCCAAACGCAACCCGCAGTATTTCCCCGTCGATGTTAATAAAGCATCGAGAAATGAGCTTTTGCGTGTCCCCGGCCTGGGCCAAATCACCGTTGACCGAATCCTCGAACATCGAAAAACCGCCAGAATCACAACCATCAGCGACGTCGGCAAAACCACATCGCGATTGAACAAGGCAAACTCGTATCTGGCGTTTTGACCGTTGCTTATTTCGGCTTGAATCCCTTCACCTTGCCGCTTGTGTATTTTTTGCACGCCTTTTCCAAATCCACGTCGCTGATATTCGCCAGCGTGCAAAGCCACGCCAAAACGTCCGCGAACTCCTCCCGTTTGTTCTTCGCATCGTTGCCCGCAAGCGCAGTCGCCAGCTCCCCTACCTCTTCAATGAACCACAAAAACGTCTTCGGCACGCCCCGCTGCCTGTCCCGTTTCTCGTACTTCTCGGATATGAACTGCTGGAATTCTTTGATATGCATTTATCTATCCCTCATAAAAACTAACCGGCCGAACAAACCATTTGCACTCTACCCCATCAGGGTCGCCCATGCAAACGGCTTCTCCGGCCGGATTACCGTTCTTGTCCTCAAACCGCCATTACGCAAGCAAACTGGACAGCGTAACTTTCTGATATACCGCCCTGGCTGCGGCAAGACCATTCTCGTATGCCTTTTCCGCCCTGGTGCTGAACTTGCCCTTCTTGGTGTGCTCTTCGAGATTGAGCTGGCTCACAAGCGGTCCATCCACGGCCTCTATGATTTCGAGCATTGTGATTTTGGTTGCGGGCTTCGACAGCACAAAACCGCCTCGCGGGCCACGCTTGCTGCGAAGAATATTGGCTCTGACCAACTGCTGTAGTATCTTTAGCAGGTATTCCAGAGGTATATTGTATTCCTTGGAAATGGTCTGTGAAAGCACAATTCCGCCCTTTTCACTTTTGGCAATATATCCGGCTGCCAGTATCCCATAGCCCGTTGACCTACTGATTTTCATTGCGTTCTCCTTCAAATAAAATTTGTGTTATACTTCTTGCTTCTTTTCACCGTGCCCACACGCACGCCAACTGTTTCAATGCCCAGGGGTGTGGACATTTATCCGCCGTGTTCTTTGACGGGTTTATCCGCCGAACGCCGTTTTGGCTTGGCCATCCCTAACGGGAGGCGTCCCTTTGCCGTTAGGCATCCCTTTCGGGAACGGGAGGCAGATTTCGAGTGTGTCAAAACTAAAGCTGTCCCGCAGTTTGTATTCGCCATTATCCATTCTGAATTACAAAACGCAACAACTTTTATCCAAAAAAACATCGAATTTCGGAATTTTACATAATATCTCCACCAACTCAAGGGTTTTATGAAAAAAATTGTCGGGTTTTATCCGCTTTTACCTCCCCCACGGCTACCCCTAAAGGGGTGCGGGAGCGCGGTTAAAATACCCCCTTAAAAAAACGAAAAACCGTTGCCATACACCCCAAAATTTGTTATTTTGCCCGTTTGGCTTATGTTTTTGGGTGGGAACAGGCATTTTTATGGAGATTTTGTTATGGCGTCATTAAAACCAAGAGTTAGTGTTGAATACCGCGAAAAGGCCACGATAGTCACCTTCACGGACGAAAAGATTCTCGAGGAGCGTGATATCGTCGAGCTTCAGCAATCGCTTATGGGGATAATCGAGCAGACCGAAAAAATAAACCTGGTCCTCGATTTTTCAACCGTCAAGTTTCTCTCTTCCGCTGTCCTGGGACTCCTAATTCGAGTCAGCAAAAAAGTTTACGAACAGAATGGCCAGCTTCGCCTCTGCAACATAAGTCCAAGAATTTATGAGATTTTCAAAATAACACGCCTGACGAAAATATTCGATATATTACCTGACCGGGCCTCTGCCGCGGCGAGTTTAGCCGGGGAGCAGTAAAGGCATAGGCGATTGCCCGATATCGGCTGGTTACAGTGCCAGGAGTTTTATGGGTGGTTTTATACGTATGTGTAGGTGTTGAGTTTATGCCTATCAGTCGGTCAGTCGTGGTTTCAAGCACTCCCTCTGCTGTCGTTGACGTCTTTCGTCAGCTCCAGCCGGACTTGAAGGCCAGCAATTTTAGCGAGGAGGACATCTTCGCCGTTCATTTGGCCCTTGAAGAGGCCTTCACCAATGCCGTCAAACATGGCAATAAAATGGAACCAAATAAGGCAGTCAAAATTGACTACGCGATTGAGCCGGACAAGGTAGAAATTTGTATGACCGACGAAGGGGCCGGTTTTGACCCGGAGGTCATCCCCGACCCGCGATACGGCGACAACCTTTACAAGCCCGCCGGCAGAGGAATGCTTCTGATGCGCTCGTTTATGGACGTGATAGAATACAGCGCGCGGGGCAACAGCGTTCGAATGATAAGATACCGTGAAAAACGCAGGCCGTCAAAAAGTACAGCCGGAAGCAACCCATAGCCGATGATATCCTATTGCAAATCCTGAAAGAAAGGTGTGAGCGGTTAAGTTATATGCGCAAAATAGCAGTATTGTTGTTTTTGACAATTTTCGGATTGGCCGGCTGCGCCCCTGAGGACCAGCCGCCTCGAATAGTTTACGATTACGAAACCAAGGCGCCGCCGACATCGTTGCCGACGACAAAGCCGACTGTCTCCCTGCCATCGACGGGTCCTGTCCCAAGCAGCTGGATGCCTTCGCATACCGAAAGGGCCTGGTCTGCGATAATAATTCATCATTCCGCCACCGATGAAGGCAACGCGACCATAATCGATAAATGGCACCGGGAGAATAATGGCTGGAACGGCATCGGTTACGATTTCGTAATCGGCAACGGCACAAACAGCGGCGACGGCGAGATCGAGCCGACTTACAGGTGGCGAGAACAATTGACCGGCGCTCACGCGGGAGGAACGCCCGGCAACTGGGCAAACGAGGAGGGCATCGGAATTTGCCTCATCGGCGATTTTAACCGCTCAGTCCCGAGCAAACGACAAATGGAATCGCTTACGAAACTGGTTCGATTCCTGCAGCAGCGATATCGCATTCCGAAGAGCCGAATCTACGGACACCGCGAGGTGCCCGGCGGGCATGATACCGATTGCCCAGGCAAGCGATTCTCGATGAACCGCTTCAGGGCAAATCTCTCCAATTGACCTCGCAGGGACAGCATCCCGGAGAGCATAGTTATCGTCCTATAAAATCAGGATGGCTCATTGGCGGGGCTGTTTTTCTATATTGGCATCGTCCGGATGCATTCCCGTTTATAAGTTGCCGCCCAATAATGCCGAAGTTCCTGCTGATATCATTGGATGTCATTAAAGGAGTCGGCAGAATATGGATACATTAGGTTCATCGTATTCACCAAGTTGCGTCCTCAACGAACAGATTGCCCGGCAGGTATTTGACCTTCTGCCCGAAGACGGGCCAATGATGATAATCGTCAGCAAACAGGGCGACTGCTGGCCAAGCGACGCCGAAGGATTCACAAAATTAGGTATCAGCGACGGCTACATCAAAGAACTCTGCGCCAAGGTTGACGACGGCGAAGAGCCAATCATTACGCAGGTCAACGACTTCAGCATCGTCGCGACGGCGCTTGCCACAGAACGCAACGATTGCGGCTACATAATGATTGTTCTCCCCCACTACAACCCCGAATCCACTATGGCCAATATCGGCCTTATCGAAATTCTCCTCAGCCAGGTCGGCCTCATCGCACATCTCATTGAACAGAGCACCCTCCTCTACGAACGCCAGATGAAACAATTGGTCGCCTGCGGACAGACCGAAGGCGATTCAATTCTAAACTAAAAAATCAGCGTTCAGCGGACAGCGTATAGCGTACATCAAAGGCGCGGCTAAAGTTTACCCGCGCTTTTTTTATTTCGCCGCGGAGTTTTTTTAGACACTGATTCACCCCCCGCCATCTAACGGGGTTAACACAGATTAGCACTGCTTCTTTACCACGAAGACACCAAGACGCTAAGTGTACGATGGAAGATAGAGGGCAGAAGACGGAGGACGAAACGACAGACGATGTACGCAAAACGAAACGAGCAGCGTAACCGTTCAACGAAATACTTATTTAATCTACTGCGATGACTTCTTTGACTTGTGGGACTTTTTCTTTGAGGAGTCGTTCGATGCCCATTTTGAGGGTCATTTTAGCGCCCGGGCAGCCGGAGCAGGCACCCTGAAGGCGGACCTTGACGATTTTGCCGTTTTCGGTTGAGACGAATTCGACGTCCCCGCCGTGGCTTTGCAGGTTCGGCCTGATGGCTTCGATTATCGCTTTGACCTTCGTCTCGAAGGTATCCTGTTTTTTATCCTGATTGCAGCCGCATTGTTCGCACATAGTTGATCTCCAAGTTTTCGTTAAAGGCAGGTTGTTATTATAGCGGATTCGACAATCTCACCGCAACCTGAAGTTGCTGTCCTGCCCATATATTTTATACGAATTTGGAGAAGGACTTCGCCATTTTTTTTGCGAAGTAGGTGATAATTATGTCCGCCCCTGCCCGCTTGATGGCTGTGAGGATTTCGAGCATCGCGGCATCCTTGTCCACCAGGCCGGCCTGTGCGGCAGAGCAAACCATCATATATTCGCCGGAGACGTTATAGGCGGCAATGGGACAATCGAAACGCTGACGGGCACGGTAAATTATATCGAGATACGGCAAGGCAGGTTTGACCATTACGATGTCAGCCCCCTCTTCGATATCGAGGGCGATTTCGGCGAGGGCCTGGCGGGCGTTGGCGGGGTCCATCTGATAGGTCTTTCGGTCGGTAAGACCGGTTGAGGCGTCCGGCGCGGATTCCGCCGCGTCCCTGAACGGGCCGTAAAAGGCCGAGGCAAATTTAGCGGCGTAAGACATAATCGCGATGTCTTTGAAGGAATTGGCTTCGAGGGCTTCGCGAATCGCCTTTACCCGGCCATCCATCATATCCGAGGGGGCAACGATATCGGCCCCCGCCTGCGCGTGCGATAACGCAACTTTGGCGAGCAATTCTATTGTCGAATCGTTATCGACCTTACCATCTTTGATTAGGCCGCAGTGGCCGGTGCTTGTGTAGGCGCAAAGGCAGACATCGGTAATGACGACAAGTTCGGGCACGGCTTTTTTGATTTGGCGGATAGCGTCCTGCACCGCGCCGTCTTCCGCCCAGGCCTCGCTGCCCGTTTTGTCTTTTTTATCGGGTAGGCCCGACTTCGCTTGCGCTTCGCCGGGCAGGCCAAAAAGTAAAACGGCGGGGATGCCGAGTTTAGCAACCTCTTCGGCTTCTTTAACAATTGTATCGGGCGAGAAGTGGAAACAATCAACCATTGATTCGATTGGTTCTTTGAGCCGGTTGCCCTTGCGGACAAAAAGCGGATAAACAAGGTTATCGACGGCGACGGCTGTTTCACGAACCAGCCGACGCATTGAATCAGTTGTTCTCAGCCGACGCATCCTGTTATTTGGAAAAACCATTTTTGCCTCCATAAGAAATCTAACTCAGGTATTATACCCCAATTTCGGCATCTGTGAGATAGCAATCGGGTTCTAATCGCCAATTTTTGATATCGGGGTCGGGGCCGAGGAAACGGAAGTTGCCCTTGCACAAATCAAACCATTTGCATCGCAGGCAGCGTTTGTCGGCGAACTTCGATTTATTGCGAAGTTTTTGCAGCACCGGCTCATCAGGATTAGTCCAGATTTGTTTGAAGGTTTTCTGCGTGACATTGCCAAGCGAATAATTTCGCCAGAACTGGTCGGCATAAACGGAGCCATCCCAGCCGACTGAGGCGATTCCCTGGCCGATGCGGTTGCCGCCATTAGAGAGGAGAAGCTGTTTTGGCTGGTCGATATTTTCCCCCTGCTGCTGCATTTTTACAAGCAAATAAGGCCCATCAGCGTGATTGCCGACAGTGAGTACCTCGTCGAGAAGACCTTTTGAGACAAAATCGGTAGTGCGTTCCAGAATCACATCCATAACCTTTCGGGTATCGGCGGCAGAAACAACCTGCGACTCAATATCTTTCGCCCTGCCGGACCTTATGAGGTGATAAAAACAAACTCGTCTTACGCCGTTATCCTTGCAGATATCAAAAACGGCAGGCACCTGCTCTTTATTGGAATTGCTGATTGTAAAACGCAGGCCCATTCGCAGGTTAGCTTTTCTACAGTTTTCGAAGCCGGTCATAGTCGCTTTGAAACAGCCGCTTGTCTGGCGGAAACGGTTGTGAAATTCTTCGGGGCCATCGACTGATATCCCAACGTAGCCGACGTTCATTTCAGCAAGTTTATTCGCTGTGTCACCGTCGATGAGTGTACCATTGGTTGATATGACGGTTCGCAGGCCGATGCGTTTTGCCTCGGCGAGTAATTCAAACAAATCGGGACGAAGAAGTGGTTCGCCGCCGGAAAATAATACGACGGGGGCATTTGCTTCGACGAGGCCGGCCAACAGTTTTTTCGCCTGGGCGGTGGAAAGTTCAGCGTCTCGACGGGCCGAATCGGAGGCGGCATAGCAGTGAAGGCAGCGGAGATTGCAGCGGGCGGTGCAATTATAAACCACGACAGGACCTATGGACTCGCCTCTCTGGTAACGTAAATGGTCGGATTGGCCCGCAAGGCCACAATATAGTTTTGAGACGTTTATCATTTAGTCGTCGTTCGTTGTTCGTATTGTTCGATAGCAACAAGCAAGCCGTCAAATGTGTGTTCAGCGGCCTCGACTTCAACCTTTACGCCAAGCTCGGCAAGTTTTTTCGATGTAACCGGGCCTATTGAGGCGACTTTGGCACCGCTGGATTTTACGAAATCGGCGGGAACTTGTTCAAAGAAGCAAGTCGCCGCGAATGGGCTGGCAAACGTAATCCAGCTGACGTTTTTTTCGGTGAGCATCCCGGAAAATATTTTAAAATCGCACAGGTTCTTCTCGTGGGTATAGACGGGGACATTGTTAACAGATGCGCCGGCGGTTTCGAGCAATTGGGGCAGGTCATCGGAGGCGATTTGCGAACGCAGAAGAAGAACTTTTTTGTCACGAAGGTTTGTAAATTCGATAAGCCCCGCGGCAAGGTCCTTGCTTGTAAAGGCATTGGGGACAAAATCAGCTTTAATGCCAAATCTCGCGAGTGTCTCGGCGGTCCGGACACCGATGGCGGCGATTTTTGCTGAGCCGAAGACACGGGCGTCTTTACCAAGTTTTGCCATCGCGGCGAAGAATGTCTCGACGCCGTTGCAACTGGTGAAGATTACCCAGTCATAAGCTTTAATCTGAGCGAGTGTTTTTATAAAGTCGCCTGAATCGGTAAGCGTTTTGATTTTAGTAACGGGCATTTCAACGGTAACAGCCATTCTGCTGGCGATTTTTGCGGCGAATTCAGCGTTACCGACGACATCACGGGTAACTACTATGGTCTTTCCGAACAGCGGCAATTTAGCAAGCCAGTCGAGGCGGGCATCACCAGCCGTGGTCGGGCCAACAAAAACAAGCGCGGGGGGCGTGATTTTATTTTTGGTGCAGCCGTCGGCGATTGTTTCCAGCGTCGCTTTGACAAATTTCTGTGTGGGCAGCGTCGCATCGGCAACCACGGTGGCTGATGTATCGGGGGACATACCATTTTCGATGAGCCGACGAGTAATGCCATCGAGGTTTTTCATCCCCATATAAAAGACGATTGTGCCGGTAAATTTGGCGAGCAATTGCCAGTCGATGCCTGTCTGCTGTTTACCTTCGGCTTCGTGTCCAGTAACAAATATCACTTCGGAGGCAAACGCCCTGTCGGTAAGAGCGATACCCGAATAGCAGCTTGCGGCAATCGCGGCAGTAACGCCGGGAACGACCTCGAAATCAATCCCTGCCTGTGCGAGAACCACCGCCTCCTCAGTACCCCTGCCGAAAATATACGGGTCGCCTCCTTTGAGACGAACGACAGATTTACCCTCGCCGGCTTTTTGGACGAGCAGATTATTAATCTGCTCCTGCCCGAAGGACTCAGGCCCGACACGTTTGGGGACAGCAAGCAGCTCAGCATCGGGACGGGTGTAATTCAAAAGGGCCGGATTGGCGAGCTTGTCGTAAATGACGCAATTGGCGCACTTGAGCAACTCAAGCCCGCGAACCGTTATCAAATCCGGCCTGCCAGGCCCGGCACCTACCAGATAAACCCTGCCTTTTTTATTCGTCACATTCATAAGGTTCCTAATGATACGGATTCAAATGATTGTATTATATCCCTTTGGGCAGTAGAATATAATCCCTAAATATAATGCGGAGGCATAATGGAAAACCAGATTGATATGTCAGTTGAGTTTGCGGGGCTGAAATTAGCCAATCCAGTATGGACGGCCTCAGGGACGTGCGGCTACGCCGACGAACTGGGCGAGTTTATGGATGTCAGCAAACTCGGCGGGTTCATCACCAAAAGCGTTACAATAAAACCCAGGCAGGGAAATCCAACGCCGAGGATAGTAGAAACCGACAACGGGATGCTCAACGCCATCGGGCTGGCCAACGTGGGGGTCGATGAGTTTATCGCGGAAAAGCTGCCCGCACTTGAAAAAATGTCCTGCGCGGTATTTGTGAATATCGCGGGCGAGACAATTGAAGATTACGTCGCAGTCGCACAACGGCTTTGCGAACAGAAAGTAATAGCTGGTTTCGAACTGAACATCAGTTGCCCCAATGTCAAACAAGGCGGAATCACCTTTGGGACTCAGCCGGCGTTAGTCAAAGAAATTACCTCGGCGGTAAAATCCGCCTGCGGAAGTAAGATGTTGATGGTAAAGCTCACGCCAAGTGTTACAGATATAGCCGTCACCGCAAAAGCCGCCGTCGAAGGCGGAGCGGATGCGCTCAGCTTAATCAACACCTTTACTGCGATGGTCATAGATATTGAAACGCGAAAACCCGTGCTGGCGAATCGCACGGGCGGCCTGTCAGGCCCGGCGATAAAGCCGATTGCCGTCTATATGGTCAACAAGGTCTTTAACGAAGTAACAAAGGGCACACAGATACCAATTCTGGGTATGGGCGGGATAAGAACCGCCTCGGACGCGATTGAATTTATCCTGGCGGGCGCAACAGCCGTCGCGGTGGGTACATCAAATTTCGTCGAGCCAAACTGCACCGTGAAAATTATCGATGGTATCCACAAGTATTGCGACAACCACGGAGTGGTAGCCGTCAGAGACCTGATTGGGAAAGTTGAATGAGAAAGATGACGAAAATCATCGTTGCACTGGCGATATGTCTTGTCCTTGTTTGCGGCACAAGCAAAGCAACCGAAAAAATTGCCCTGACCGACTTATCGGCGTGGCGGCCAAACGCGGAATGGAGCGTCGTCGGGGACGCATTCGAGCACCCTCGCAATGAATACCTGCTGTCATCTCGTGAAGGCACGGGGGTTATAATCAACAGCCGGAAAGCCAAAAGCCCGCCGCTTGTGAGCATACAAGAATTCGGCGATGCACGGATACATGTTGAATTTATAATACCTAAAAGCTCGAACTCCGGAGTGTACTTACAGGGCCAATATGAGATTCAGATACTCGATAGCTGGGCCGATGCCAACATCCTGTATCCCGGCGGGGAATGCGGGGGGATATACCCGCGCTGGGATGAAACCAGGCCCGTAAAATCATACGATGGCCATTCGCCCTTAGTGAACGCCTCACGCCCGCCCGGACAATGGCAAACCTTTGATATCATCTTTCGCGCGACCAGGTTCGATAGCGAAGGGAAAAAAATCGCCAACGCAAGAATCGTAAAACTATGGCAAAACGGGACGCTGATACACAAAGACGTTGAGCTGACCGGCCCCACCAGAGGCAGTTTCAAGCCCAATGACCTCGCCAGGGGACCGCTGGCGTTGCAGGGAGACCACGGACATGTGGCGTTTCGAAATATATGGGTCACGCCTCTTGATTCGGACAAAATGGGACTGACCAATCCGTTTTTCGCGATGGATACAGGCGTCATTGACGAATCGCATAAGTCGGCCAAATCGCAGGTCGATATGCTCAAAGAGCTTGGATACGCCGGCATAGGATACTGGGAAAGAAATCCGGCCAATGGCGCCACCGGTCTTGCCGAAATGCTCGGCGAACTCGATAAATCAAACCTCAAAATGTTCGGGGCATATTTCACGATAAAACTCGAAGAGCCGGCTGAAAAGTACATACCCCTGATTGAGGACAGCATCAGGTCGCTGGCAGGCCGCAAATCGACAATTTGGATAGCGATGACCAGCGACGTGCATCAAAAATCGACGGTCGGCGGCGATGAGCAGGCGGTCGCGATAATCAGCCGGATAGCCGACATCGCCAACAAAAACGGTGTCGCCGTCGCCCTATACCCCCACGAGGACTTCTGGCTCGAAAAGATTGAAGACGCAGTGCGCGTCGCGGAAAAAATCAACAGACGCAACGTCGGCGTCGTATTCAATTTGTATCACTGGCTCAAAACCGACAAACCTGCGAATATGGCAACAGCGGTGGCCAAGGCGATGCCTTATTTGCTTGTGGTAACCATAAACGGAACGACGGAGGCGGGGTCAATAGAAACACTGGACCGTGGAACATTTGACGTTTACAGGTTTTTAAAAGCGATAAAGCAAGCCGGCTTCACAGGCCCCGTAGGATTACAGGGCTATGGCATAGGCGGTGACGTCCGGGAAAACCTCAGACGCTCGATGCAGACCTGGCGCGATTTTTCGCAACGGCTGGCGGCGGAAGACGCCGAAAACCTTTAGGACTTACCACGGGAAAGTCCCCCCTTAAATCTCGACGCCAATACCCTCTAAATACCTTGCCAACAAGAGGAAATTATGTTAGTTTGGAGTAATTGGCAATTGCTTCCGGATATAGTTAGAGGATTAGAGGGAAGGTATGCAATGCTGGTTTTTTACAGTATCGTTTCAGGCCACACACCATTCGGGTCTGGCGTTAATAAGCCCCGCAGGTGCGAATGCCATCGCTGGACTTGCAGGGGAAATAGCGTTTAATCCCATAAAGCTCCTCCTCCTTGTGATATGGGTATATCTGGGGTTATACTGCGTCCAGCGGGTGGAATTCAGCCTCGTAGTGCCCAAGAGCAGAAAGCCAGTAGTGAATATCCTCACGCTGGTATTCGGCCCGATACCGCTGCTGGTGTTCCTGATAAAAGACGTTCTCAAGACGCCTCTTCCTCTGCGAGGAAATTTTTTCGAGTCGCTAAAGGACCGGCTGGCAACAATAAGCGAGACCGTAAAGTCCTCAAAACTTATGGGCGGCTCGAAAGAAAGCTTAATAAAACTTATGGATTCATCGGGCACCGAGCTTAAGGAATTATACGGCCACGGCAAAATTCGACGACAGGACAGTCACATCCTCGATTTGACCGAAAAGATAATCTGGGACGCCATCCAGGACAGAGCAAGTGATATCCTTATAGACCCAAAGAGCGACTCCGTCTCCACAGTAAGATTCCGGGTTGACGGCATACTTCGTGAAGTCAACCAGTTAGACGCATCCACCTGCCAGGCGATAGTCAACAGCATCAAGGCCATATCGAATATGGATATCTCCGAAAGACGCAGGCCGCAGGACGGCGCATTCGTCGCCAAAATACCCGACGGAACGGTGTCATTCCGAGTGGCAAGCGCAGGCGTCCTCAACGGCGAAAAACTCTCGATAAGAGTCCTCAAACAGGACGCCAGCATATACACGCTGGAGAGCGTCGGCCTGACCGAAAAACAGAGAACTATCGTCGAAAACGCCATCCGAAAACCCTCCGGTATGATACTCCTGTGCGGCCCCACAGGCAGCGGCAAAACAACCACGCTTTACGCTATGCTCAACAAAATTGATTTTTACACCCGAAACGTCATAACCGTTGAAGACCCCATCGAATACGTCCTGCCAAACACAAGCCAGATTGAGGTCAATGCCAAAGCGGGAATAACGTTCGCCAAGTCGCTGCGCAGCATCCTCCGGCAGGACCCGGACGTGATTGTCGTGGGCGAAATTCGCGACGAGGAAACGGCGGTAATCGCCCTTCAGGCCTCCCAGACCGGGCACATAGTCCTGGCGACCGTCCACAGCAACAGCACCGCCTCGGCCCTGATACGACTGCTGGACCTGAAGGTTACGCCCCTGATGCTGGCAACGGGCATTAGCGTGATTATCTCCCAAAGATTAATCCGCCGGCTGTGCAAATACTGCAAAGCCCCCGCAAAAATGAGCCGGGAACAGATAAGAATCTTCGAAAAAAGGAAAGTCAACTACGCTAATATATACGACCCGGTCGGCTGTGAGCACTGCTATGGAACCGGATATTACGGCAGAGTCGGAATCTACGATATACTTACCCTCGACGATGAGATTAAAACCGGGCTTGCGAACAATAAACTGCCGATTGAAAATCTTAGAAAAGAAGGCGACCAGCGGGGAAAATCAAATCTGCAAAAGCAGGCCCTGCTCAAAGTCGTAACCGGCGTAACCAGCATCGATGAGATGAACAGGGTAGTTGGGTAATCCTATGGCAGCATTCTGGATAGGCATATTGGTAGCGGTCCTTTTCGCGTACTCAGCGATAAAGCTGGGCTTCTACCACGCATGGACAATGCTGTTCAACTTCGTCATCGCCGTGTACGTGGCGGTGCGCATAAGCCCCGTGATTGAGGAGTTTCTGCCTGTTGCGATGGGCGGTCAATACGGCAAAACGATGGCGCTGCTGGCGACCGGGCTGGTAACGTTTTTGGTTTTGCATGGTATCGCATACGTCCTGCTTATCGGCCAGTTCGAGGTAACCTTCCCTCGCGTTGTGAACACCCTCGGCTCAGGCATTCTCGGATTCCTCACCGGCTTTTTAATATGGAGTTTCGGAACGCTCGTTGTCTGCACCACGCCTTTCTGCCAACAACAGTACGTAAAAGAACTCGGCTTCGACGTAAAAACATTTGAAGAAGCCAAAATGCAGCCATATCTTGTCTGGTGGTGCAGCTTTTTGGATAAACTCGTCGCATCAGGTGAAGGCCCCGTCAGTGCAGAGCAGACAATTAAGGACCTGTTGATAAAGCCGGCAAAGAACACCCCGGCGAATGCCAGACCCAGGACCGCTTCGCTTCGACCGGTTGACTCCAATGACCCAAATAAACCGTATTACCCCAACCAGCCCCCAGCCGCGGAATCACCTACCGCCATACCGCCGTAGCACTACCGCCTCCGATAAATTCGGGAAATATCGAAATGCCGCTCGCCAAACGCAAAACGCCTTTTAACTGCGCGCCTGGTCGAGGATTAGGGTCTTGACCTTTTGGCTCGGAAGATTTAGTGCGCCGTAAGCAGCAGCGGCGGCGGCACGCAAGCCGGGGTCAATATCCTTTGAACTGACTAAGGCATATATAGCGTTTATTGTCGCGTCATCGAGCTTATTGGCATTGAGCTTTGCCGAAACAGCCAGCGAACCAAACGCCGATATGCGAATGTCCTTCGAGTTGCTCTCAGTCATCGCCATCGCCGCTATTGCCTCCTGTGCCGCGGGCGTATTCAGGTGCGCAAGTATCTGCCCCGCCAGCATCTGGATTTCCGTCCTCTTATCCTTTGTCGCCGTAACAAGAGCGTCCTGTGCCGCGGACAAATCAAGAATCGGGTTGCGGGTCTGGGCAAGTTTAAACATCACCTTCGCGGCGCGAAGCGCGTATAAATCCGCCAATTCGCCGTTCCACATAGGCGTATTATCGTCCGCGGACTGCTCCGAACTTTGTGCCAGCGCTTCCGCAAGATTGGCAACGACGAGCTTGCTTTCCGGGAAGGCCTGCTTGGGGCCGGCAGCGGCAATCGCTATCGCCGCGCTGAATTTCACCGCCTTTGAGTCAAATGAAAGGGCCTCTCCCAACGGCTGAGATGTGCCTACCCTAAAAAATAGCGAACTTTCGCCCGCCGTGGTCGATAACGCCTCTACAACGCCCAACGCGACCTGGGCATCTTTGTCCTTCATCGCACGGGCAAGGGCCTGGTTCAGATATTCCGGGCCGGCAGTTGTCGCGTATGTCATCGCGTCTGCATGACCTGCACTGAAATACGCCGGCATAGCTACATCGTATGACTCGGCCTTGAAAAACGCCGCAAGCCACAGCCCAATCGCCTGCCCGAACTTGTCGTCGGCCTTCAGCGACCATTCGCAGCATCGCATCGACATCAGCTCGTTGAAATACCGTTTGTCAACCTGCACGCTGTCAAGCCGGGCGTTATTGGCGTCCCAGAACCACATATTCGCAAAATTCGCGTCCGCCGAAGGAGCGAGCGATTCGGCATGATAATAATAATCCTCGCCAAGCTGATAGCAAAGCTGCGCCGCCGGAACCTTCAATGCCGCGGCATCGATTTTCTTTATACTGGCCTCAGCCAAGCCGCGAAGCTCAGCGGAACTGTCTTTTTCCGCAACATATTTGAGATACGGCAGCGACTGCGGATACCCGATTTTGCCCAATGCCCTGATGATTTCTGATTTGACACCGACGTTATTGGTTTGAAGCGCCGCGACAAGAGGCCTGATGGCTTCTTTACTCATTTGCCCCAAAGCCGAAGAGATGTTCGGCCATTCCGCCTTGCGAGCATCATCTCCGAGGGCGTCGAGCATATACATTATCGCGTATTCGCCCGCGTTCTGCAGATGCTTGACCGCGTTTAGCTGCCCCCTGCTGGTAGTGCTCAGCCGGGCGATTTCATCCACGATAACCTTCGGGTCAGCGCGACGAATGAACCTGCCCTGTTCAATTATATCCACAACTTTGCCGCAAAGACCGGAAAGCTCTGTATCCGTTGAACTCTCTTTGGCCTTGATAATCAACGCGTAACCCTGAGGGTTGCCATCGGCCAGCGCAAACAAATCGACCGGTGCGGCATTGCTGTCTAATACCGCCTGAGCGTAACCCTTTGCGAGGTCGAATCGGCCAATCTCCAAGTAGTGGAGCATATCGTTATAGTTTCCTTCGAGCGTCTCAGCAAATGCCGGTGCAACCAGGACAATCGCGATACCCACAACCAGGACAAGAGTATTTCTGTTAAGCATTGAAAGGTCTCCAAAATCGTGTCGCCGCCATCAAACTTAATCCGCCGTCTCGCCGCGCAACCACCGCCCAAACGACGACTTACAGCCCATACCCCCCTACAGGGAACGATAAGGGCCTAAGCATCTGTAGTAATCGTCTTTAGACGCACCATACTAAAGATAAT
The DNA here is from genome assembly GCA_003170415.1 of Phycisphaerales bacterium. Classification (GTDB taxonomy): domain Bacteria; phylum Planctomycetota; class Phycisphaerae; order Sedimentisphaerales; family Anaerobacaceae; genus Fen-1362. The sequence continues at coordinate 23,355 of PMZJ01000006.1, forward strand.
TGGCCCGTTTGTCAACAAAAAACCCCCCAATGCCCCGCCGCTGCCCATATTATCAGGCGTTGGACACTTTTTGCCGGGGATGGCTTGATAATCCATCCTTACTTTTTCGTGTATTGTCATTCCGGGCTTGCCTGCCCCTGTGTGTTTTTGGCAGGGGACCCGGACTCCATATTTAAAAACTGGATTCCCGCTTGCGCGGGAATGACAAGAGGACGTGGGAATGACAAAATGTTACACTACCATTTTGGAAACGGCACCCGGCCCAGAGCATCGCAAAGGCCAGCCGTCCGCACAAAAAGTTTGGATAATTTTTATTGTAAGCGATTTGCGTAAAGATATAATCAGCGACTTACAGCCGGACGGCAAACCGAAATGCCGGCGCTAAAACTTTTAAGGAGCAAAGGTTATTAACATTTTTGGGGTTCATAAAAAAATAAAACAGGGATACAGGAGAACAAAATGAAAAATCTCGTTCCTACGAGAATGTTTCTAACCAAGGGTGTTGGAAGACATAAGTATCGGCTCAAGTCATTCGAGGACGCGTTAAGAGCGGCCGGCGTGGCGCAGCAAAACCTCGTGCAGGTCTCGTCAATCCTTCCCCCCCGCTGCAAAGTTGTCAGCAAAGAGGTCGGTCTCAAACGGCTGACACCCGGCGAAATCAGCTATTGCGTTATGGCAAGGTCGGATACCGACGAGCACGGACGACTTATCGGCTCGTCCGTCGGCCTGGCCGTCCCCAAGGACCGCAACAACTGGGGATACCTCAGCGAAGTCCACGGCTATGGAATGAACGAGCACGAGGCCGCCGATTTCTCGGAAGACCTCGCGGCAGGAATGCTCGGAACAACTCTCGGTCTCGAAGTTGACCCCAACAAGGCGTGGTCGGAAAAAGAACAGGTTTACAAATCAAGCGGCCTGTTAATCAGAACCACGAACATCACGCAGACGGCACGCGGTATGAGAGACCTCTGGACGACAACCGTGGCTATCGCAATGTTCCTGTTCGATTAATAATCACCACAAAGAAAATAATACAGGATAATTGGCAAAGCCAATGGGAGAAGCAGTGTTTCTAAGTGACATCCCGAATCAATACCGCGACCCGTCAAAGGCGAAGGTGGTTATCGTGCCTGTTCCTTATGACAAAACAAGCAGTTGGGGAAAAGGCGCAGACAAGGGGCCGGCTGCCATACTTGAGGCCTCGGAAATTGTTGAAAACTACGACATCGAAAGCGATTCTGAGCCGTATAAAGTTGGTATATTTACCGACAAGCCCGTTACGGAAGACAGAACGCCTGAAAAAATGGTTCAGGCGGTCGAAAAGAGAATCAACGCACATTTGGCCAACGGTAAATTCCCCGTCCTGCTCGGCGGCGAACATTCCGTAAGTATCGGCGCAATCCAGGCACAGGTAAAAAAATACAGCAAAGTGACCGTGCTTCAATTAGACGCACACGGCGACCTCCGCGACGAATATCACGGCTCAAAATGCAGTCACGCCTGTATTATGGCAAGGGCACAGGACATCTGCAAAACCGTCCAGGTCGGCATACGAAGTATGGACACATCCGAAAAGCCGCGAGCCAAAAAGAGTAATATGTTTTTCGCCGAAGACATCGCAGGTAAAACCGGCTGGATTAAAAAAGTCCTCGCTGCTCTCAAAGGCAACGTCTATGTAACGATTGATTTGGATGTTTTTGACCCATCGATAATGCCCTCGACCGGCACACCTGAGCCGGGCGGACTTTTGTGGTATGAGGTCTTGAATTTGCTCAGGCCCGTATTCCGGAAGACAAACGTTACCGGCTTTGACATCGTTGAAATGTGTCCGAATAAAATCAACAAAGCCCCCGACTTCTTAGCCGCAAAACTGGTTTACAAACTGATAAGCTACAAGTTCGCAAAATAACTCTTCTTCCTTATCTGTTACCCTGCCGCTTGTGCGCTTGCAGCCATTTGGTCACCCACTGCCTCGCATCATCGGCTGACTGCAATTTGCCTTCCAGTTGCGCGATATACATTTCTTTTGCGAGCCGGCCAAGCATGGGGCCGGGGACAGCGTCGAGGGCAATAAGGTCGTGACCATTTAATAATGGCTTGGGCCGCAACTCCACGCCTTTTAATTGTTTTATCCTTTTTCGTAATTTGATTAACGGGCTAACGGTTTGATTGCTCGCCTTTTGAATGGCTTTTTGCAAGGCGAAGAGGTCTTCAAAACACGGCCCAGATAACAGCAATTTCAATTCGGCCAAGGATAAGTCCTTGAGCAGTTGACCGCGATTATCCAGAAGAAATTCGATTTGCCTTTCCTGGTTCCTGCTGAGCTTGAGCAGTTTGCATTTTTCAATCGCGAAATCGGTCTCGAAGCCGGCAAATAACCCCGCCAGGCCCAAAGCGAAATCAATTTTTTTGGGCAGTTCCGCGAGCATACGAACCGCAAAACCCGCCCCGGGACAGCAAAATCCGGGGAAGATAAATTCAGCCAGACCCGTTTCAATCAATATTTTCAATCCTTCAGCCCTGTTGGGGCTGATTAATATGCCTTCAAGTTCCGCTGCTATTCGCTCGCCGCTGATTTTGGTAATGTCTTTCGCACCGTCGCATATCGCCGATTTGGTCTTCGGCTCGATTGCGAATCCGAGTTGCGTTGAGAATCTTACCGCCCGCAGCATACGCAGGTAATCTTCGCCAAATCGTTCAGAGGGTTTACCCACAGTTCGGATGATGCGTTTCTTCAAATCCGCTTGTCCATTGTAGTAATCAATCACCTTTTTGGCGACCGGGTCGAAGAACATCGCGTTGATAGTGAAATCCCTGCGAGCGGCGTCTTCTCGCGGATTGCTGAAATGCACCTTTGAGGGGTGTCTGCCGTCGGCGTAACCGGATTCAGTCCTGAACGTGGCAACCTCGAGTTGAATCTTATCGATGAGAACGACGACAACGCCGAATTTTGCGCCTATTTTGAGCGTTCTGCGGAAAAGTTTCGCAACATCATTTGGCTTTGCGTCGGTGGCGACGTCGTAATCCTTGGGCTTTCTTTTCAGAAGCATATCGCGGACGCAGCCGCCCGCCAGCATCGCCTCAAAGCCCGCGTCTCTTAGCTGCCTGACTATCCGAATTGCTGCCTGTTTATTAGTCATTTGCCTTATGTCTTCTTCAGTATTGTTACCGCCATATTGCCCCACTGGCGGGTTTCGATGATTTTAAGCGACCCGTATGATTGCGACAAGACCGTATTGCGATGCGTGCGAACAATCACGAAGCCGCCCGCCGAGACGCGTCCACTCAGCCGAGTCAACAACATCACCAGCGGCGACCCCGCCTGCGTATTGGCCGAATCAACATAAGGCGGGTCAACAAACGCGAGGTCGTATTGCGGATGTTCGGCATCCATAGGCCAGGCGACACTGAACGCGTCGGTTTTAATTATTTTCGACTGTCCGGCGAACCCTGCCTTTTCGATATTCTGCTTAAGAACCGGGGCGATTTGGGGATTCTGCTCGACAAACGTTACGAACGCCGCCCCCCTGCTGATTGCCTCAAGGCCGAGCGACCCGACTCCCGCGAAAATATCCGCGACCGATTTGCCGGCGGGCAAATCATAATTTTGCAATACGTCATAAAGCGACTGCTTTACCCGGTCGGTAATGGGACGCGAACCCCGACCCGGCGGGCTGAAAAGATTCATTCCGCGTTTTGAGCCGGCGATAATTCTCATCTGTTCCAGTAATCAACGACGAGAATCTTATCGATACATCCGCCGAGCGATTTGCCGAATTCCTTATGGGCAGGATGAACCAGATAGGCATCGCGGTCCGCCTCACTCGAAAACGACACAACAAAACAATGCGTGAAGCCCTCCGAATGGTTTTCTACACTGACGTTGGTCCCCGCCTCAAAACCTTTGATAACGTCGATTTTGCCCGGCAGCGACGCGAACGCCTGCTCAACTTCCTTTATTTTTTCGGGCGTCGTTCCCTCTTTGAACTTGAACAGCACGACGTGTTTCAGCATCTTAGGGCATTCTTTAAGGCATACTTTCTGGCATTCGGCTTTCGACATCGTGCAGTTCTTATTCGCGTGAATGTTTACACACCCGGTGCATACAACCGCGACTACGACCAGGCACAACATATTTCTGAGCATCTTCAATTTCCTCCAATCTTTACTTTTGTTTCAAAACCGACAGTTCGGCAAATTCTACCAGCACGCAGCCGCAAATTCTACGCCAAAATCCTGCAAACCTGCCGGGGTATCATAACGTATATTGAATAACAAAAGGATTGTTGAAAGGAGCATATTATGAACAGGATATTAACAATAGCCATTGCGACGGTCGTAATAACGCCATTGCTTTTCGCGGCGGAACAAAAAATGACAAAGGCGCCGGATTTTACGCTGACCAACTACGACGGCAAAACAGTCAAGCTCTCGGACTACGCGGGCAAAATCGTCGTGCTCGAATGGTTCAGCTACGAATGTCCTTTCGCAAGATACAACTATGAAAAGACCACCTCTGTTAACGACCTTGTCAACAAATTCAAAGACAAGGGCGTGGTATTCCTCGCGATAAACAGCATAGGGCATCAGACAACCGAAAAGAACAAGGAATTCGCAGAACAGTTCAAGGTGAGCCATCCGATTCTAAATGACAGCAAAGGTGTAGTCGGCAGGGCATACGGAGCGAAGACAACGCCGCATACCTTCATCATCGACGCCAAAGGCAACATTGTTTACAGCGGCTCATTCGACAATGCCCCAATAGGCAAAATTCCCAAAGGCGCACAATACGTCAACTACATCGATAAAGCCCTGGGTGAATTGACAGCCGGCAAAACAGTGAGCACGCAACAGACAAAACCATACGGCTGTTCGGTGAAATATGGGAAATAAAACGCCGTCGAAGTGGCCATTTATTTTTGTTGCGGGTTTTATTGGAGTAATGATGGTTGCTGCCTTCGTGCCAAAGCAGTCCTGCACCATCTGCCCGATTGTCCAGATGCTGAAGGGCATTAGAACCTGCCAAGTGCCTGAGCCAAACTCATCGCCGTCTGAGCCGGAACCGAACTTTAAGCCGGCGCAATCAAATCAGTAACGGGCCGGGCGCATTGCCGAAATTTATCGGCGGCAAGTGTTACGGTCTTCCACTTGGGGCTTCTTTGTTTCATATACCTGATGTAATCAGCTAAATACACGGCTAAAAACAGGTACTTATCTTCGTTGTAATCGAAAATCTCCCTGCCGTCGAAGTCCACGTCGATATTCTGAAACCGGTACGCGAAAATAAATGCTGAATCGTAATCGTCCCCGAGCGTTTTTTGCCACGCCGACAGACCATCGACGTCCTCCGTCGTAACCCAGCATTCCAGCCGGGACAAACCCGCCAGCGTTGTGCCCTTGAAATGCCTGCCCTTCACCTCCGCGATTATCTTTTTGCCCAATGAAGGACACAGGAGGAAATCGAAACTCTTTAAACTGGACTGCTCGAAGACCGGCTTGTGCTGCTCGCCCGCTGGGACATACTCGATGTGATTATCAATCAGCCAGTTTTCAAAGGCCTTCTCGTAATGGTTGGGTGCGGATTCTTTCATCAAAATTTTTCAGGGTTTCCGAGAAAATCCTCAAGAGGAACAGTTTTCTGCTGTCCGCTCGCCATATCCTTCACGACGACGTTACCTGCCTTGAACTCATCGCCGATGATAACGCAGAACTTAGCGTTCTGTTCCGAGGCGTTTTTCAACTGCTTCGACAAACCCGCGGCCTTATAACTGAACGCCGATTTGAAACCTTTCGTTCTCAACCCAGCCGTCAGCTTTACCGCCTCGTCTAAAAGCTCACCGGCTATCGGCACAACATAGTAATCAAGTGTCCTCGACGTAATTTTTTTATCGAGCAAGCCCTTTTCTCGCAGCAATATTTCAAGGACGCAGTCGCCCATACCCATACCCGTCGCCGATACTGCAGGCCCGCCGAAATCACGCAGGAGATTATCATATCTTCCCCCGCCGCAAATCGCGCGAAGGTCGCCCTGAATATCGTGAACCTCAAAAACTATGCCCGTGTAATAAGCCAGGCCCCGGACAATGCCCGGGTCAAAAACGCAGTAATCGCTTATCCCCATCTGGTTCAGCCGGCAGGCACAATCCTCAAGCTCCTTTATAGCAACTTCAAGCTGGTCACCGGCCTCGGCTTTTACAATGTTCTCAATAGAAGTAATCGTCTGCGACCCCATAAAGGCGATGATGCGACCCGCCATCTCCCCGCCGACCTGTTCCGTCAGCGTCGTCGAAAATACCTCCGCAGGCAATTTCACCTTTTTGTCTAAAAGCGTATAAAGCGGATTCAGCTTCTCATCGGGAACACCGATTTTTTTCAAAACCGTCGCCAAAAGTTTCCTGCTCGATATTTTTACTTTTATGTCCTTGGGCGTAAGGCCGACTTCACGCAGGTAATCAACCGTCGTGAAAATTACTTCCGCGTCCGCAAGAACGCTGTCTTCGCCTATGATATCGATATTCCACTGGAAAAATTCACGCAGGCGGCCTTTTTGCGGCCTTTCCGCCCGGCATAATCGCGGCAGGGAAAACCACTTTATCGGCTTGGGCAAGGCGTTGATTTTCTGATTCACCATTCTCGCTAACGTAGGCGTAATTTCGGGCCTGATTGCCAGGTCCCGCTCGCCCCTATCCTTGAAACTAAACAGTTGCTCGACAATTTCGTCGCCGCTTTTGACTTGATACATCTGGAGATATTCGAAGATAGGCCCGTCGTATTCCTCGAAGCCGTTGCGAATCGACGCCTTCTTCCAGCCATCCACAATCCAGTTGTGCAAGGCCATTTCCTCAGGATAAAAATCTCGCGTCCCTTTTACAGGCAGTATCTTCATTGTCCTTCGTCCTTAACACTACACTTTTGCCGCCAAATACTATATGCTATACGAATCCCAGCGTCAAGAAATGCAGAAGGAAACCAGATGCCGAAAAATGATATTGAAATAATTTACGAAGACGCCAACATAATCGTCATAAATAAGCCCGCGGGCGTATCCGTTACAAAGGACCGCTCCGGTAAGCCCCAGCTCACGGACATCCTCGCCAAGCAGTTGGGCAAAGAGATGACCGCCAAGCTGCGCCTCGTTCACCGTCTCGACAAGGACACCTCCGGCGTGATGATTCTCGCCCTCAACCGGGCCGCCCAAAGACAATTCGCGGATTATTTCTTCAATCGAACCGTCAAAAAAACCTACCTCGCCATAGTCAAAGGCGCGGCCTTTGAGCCGGACGGCGTCGTAGATGCCCCCATCGCCCCCTGCAAAAAAAAGCCGGAGCTTATGATAATCGACCGCAGGGGCGGCAAGGAATCCGTAACCAACTGGCGGCTACTCGCGAACTTCGGCCTCGTCTCCCTCATCGCCGCCACCCCGCTGACAGGCAGAACGCACCAGATTCGCGTGCATCTCGCCAGCATAGGCCTGCCCTTAGCCATCGACCCCCTCTACGCAGGCAGAGAGCCGATTATGCTCTCCGAATTCAAAAGAGATTATCGCTTAGGCAGGTTCCAGGAGGAAAAACCCCTCATCGAACGACTCACCCTCCACGCCTATCAAATTGTCCTTCCGCCGGAACTTGTACTGAGCAACGCCGAAGTATCCGGAATCCAGAACAATTGCTTTATCGCCAAGCTCGACAAAAAATTCGCCGCCACAATCAAAATGCTCACCAAGCACAATCCCCAAGGCCCATCGGCCTTCTTCAACCCCACCGAATTCGACAGAATCCTCGCAGGACAACCGCTTGTTTAGCCCCTAGGTTTACCCGCCTCAGGTGGGCTCGCTTGGGGGTCTGTCATTCCCGCGAAAGCGGGAATCCAGTTCTTCAATTTCGGTTAATGGAAGAAATTCCTTACCACTGGAAATGATTTGAAAAATTCAAACGCCGGCTCATCCCTGCGTGTCATCGACAAAACATTTTCCCCGAAGCCGAACTGCGCAAGGACATATTTACCATACGCAAATTGCCCGATGGCAACCTGGCCGACAGCTACTTGTCCCAGGCCAAAGTAAACGGCTATGGCCACCTGCCCTATTGCCGCAAGACCCGTCGATAATTGCCCCAGGCCGAACAAGAAGCCGATTGCCAATTGCCCTATTGCAATCAATCCAATTGACGCCTGCCCTATGGCGATAATGCCGCAAGCGATTCTACCGACAGCGATTACACCTTTGGCGACCACCCGCCTTCCTGTTTCCGGGTTTCTGCCGTATGTGTAATGTATCAGCGGCAAACCGAGCAACCAAATGTGCGATTTGAACTCGTGAAAACTCGTCCCGTTCTGGTAGCCATACCGCATCCACGTCCCCATCGCCGTCTCTTCGATTTTATATTCTATCTTCTCAAGAAATGTATTGGGCATAATCAAAACTCCTGATTATTGTGTCTGATTTCGTTGCGCTGCGCGGAAAGAACGGCCGCGAAGGCAATAGCCGCGGTTTCGGTTCGCAAAACAGTGTCTGCTAATCGCATAAATTGAACACCTCGGCTTTTCAAAAACGCCTCCTCATTTTCCGTGAATCCCCCTTCCGGGCCAATCAAGGCAGCAACATCATCCGGGCCAAAGGGTTGTCCGGCCAATGATGGGCAATCGCCAGACATACCTCCCGCGAGAATCCGGCAGTTTGGGCTGTCTTTTTTGAACGCTTCGATACAATCCTGCGAATTCATCGGAGGGTCAATCTGGGGCAAAAACAATCGCTTGCACTGCTTACCCGCCGAGATTGCCAGATTCATCCACCGGTCAAGCGCCTTCGGATTCCCCGGCTGTCTCACCGTCCGCTCGAAAATCACCGGGCATATCCGTTCAACGCCCAATTCCGTGCATTTTTCTATCAGCCAGTCGAATCGCTCGCCTTTAGGGATGCTCACCGCGATGATTATGCGTCGCGACTTCGGCATTTCACTTCGCCTGACGTCCTCGATTTCGAGCGTAACGATATTTTTCCTTATTCCCGATATTACCGCCGTCGCCAGCCCGCCAAGGCCGTCGAAAAGCTCAACCTTATCCCCCGGATTCAGCCGCAATACCGCCAGGTGATGCGCCTCCATCCCCTCAAGTTCAACCCTCGGCCCATCTATCGAATCACAATAAAACCTGTGCAAAGTCATAATCGAATCATACCCGCAAATAACATAATTGACTATCTTCCACTAAATTCATAAACTACGGTCTTTATTGGGAAAATGCAATATGCAGGAAAAGAATATAAAAATCGGTCTTGTCGGCTTCGGCACCGTAGGCGCCGGCGTCGCTAAAATTATCCTCGAAAACGCCAACGCTATCGCCGCCAAAACCGGCCTGCGATTAGAGCTGGCCTGCGTGGTCGATTCCGACCTCAAAAGGCCCCGCCCCGTCAAATTGCCCGATGGCCTGCTCACTAACGACCTCAGCCGCCTCCTCAACGACAAATTAATCTCAATCGGCGTCGAACTCGTCGGCGGAACCAAAATCGCGAAGGATATCCAGCTAAAAATCCTCTCTGCGGGCAAACACGTCGTTACCGCTAATAAGGCGCTATTGGCTGAACACGGCGCGGAGCTTTTCGCCGCCGCTCATAAAAATGACCGATGCATCGCCTTCGAGGCAAGCTGCGCGGGCGGAATACCCATAATTTCAGGCATAAGAACGGGGCTCGCCGCCAATGACATCAAGGCAATGTATGGCATCGTAAACGGAACCTGCAATTACATCCTCTCCAATATGACTTCTAAAGGCGCCGACTTCGCGGACGCGCTGGCCCAGGCACAACAAAAGGGCTACGCGGAAGCCGATCCTACCCTCGATATCTCAGGCGGCGACAGCGCACATAAGCTCGCGATACTGGCCTCAATCGCCTTCGGCTGTCAAATCGAAACCAACGACATATACGTCGAAGGCATACAACTCGTCTCCAAAGACGACGTCCGATTCGGCGGCGAAATGGGTTATGTGCTGAAACTTTTAGCTATTGCCGAAAAAGACGACAAAGGCCGGATTTCCCTCCGCGTCCACCCGTCATTTATCAGCAAAGAAAATCGCCTCGCCAAGGTTGACGGCTCATTCAACGCCGTAAGCATCTTCGGCCACGCAGTCGGCAACGTTATGTTCTATGGCCGAGGTGCGGGTATGATGCCGACCGCCAGCGCGATTGTCGCCGACATTATCGAAGTCGCTCTCGGCAATTCAGCGACCACCTTCAAAAATCTCAATCTCAAGCCGCACGCCGAAATAGCGGGCTTGATTGACAAAATCGATAATCTCGTCAGCCGGTTCTATATCCGCTTAATGGTCAAGGACCAGCCCGGCGTCTTCGCGCAAATCGGCAAAGTCCTCGCCGACAACGCCATCAGCATTTCGGGCATCCTCCAGCACGAAATCCCCGGCCCCGACGGCACTGTCCCCGTCATAATTACCACTCATCCGAACAAACAGGACAAAATCACCGCCACCCTCAAAGGCCTCGCCGGCCTCAAAGCCGTCTGCGACAAGCCGGTCTGCATCCGTATCGTCAATATCCCGGAAGACAAGGAGTGACAGTTCTTTGTTCAATGTTGGATGTTCTTTTCTTAGCATTCTTCCAAAATTCAACACTATTTCCATCTTCTGTCTTTTGTCTTTACTATCCGCCATACGCTATCCGCTAAATATTCCTTCGTGCCTTACTTGTCCTGCGCATAGTCGAGGGAGGGTCTATACTGCTCCCCGTTAAGGAATGGTGCAAAGTATGGTAGTATTTTTTAATAAAGCCATATTCAACAACTCTTTTTGCGTTTCTAATTAGTTCTTATTCCAGACGATCCCGTACTGTAAAAGTATTCATCTCAACCATTAGGCAACCCTTCTGTATGACTTCAAAAGCCCGCCAGGACGCTTCCGACATAGGAATTGTGCTTCATATCCAGTATCTAAAATTCTCCAATCTCCTGCCCAACTTTGTTATAATTACTGCGTAGTATTTGGGAAGGCGGTTTATGAGTCAAAAGGTCCAGTGCGAGTTGTGTCCGAGGGAATGTATCATTGCGCCCGGTCAGAGCGGCGACTGCCGGGTCAGAATCAACATAGATGGCGTCCTGCGTACCGTCGTCTATGGCTATCCGTGTTCTATTAATATGGACCCGGTTGAGAAAAAGCCGTTGTTTCATTTTTTACCCGGCACGCCGATTCTTTCGCTTGCAACAATTGGCTGCAATCTGCATTGCTTAAACTGCCAAAACTGGGAAATCTCGCAGGCCAATCCCGAAGAATCGACCGCTTCTCTCGTCTCGCCCGAACAACTCGTCGCATACGCCCGGCAATATAAGTCGCCATCAATCGCATATACATACACCGACCCGATTGCTTACTACGAATATGCTTATGATACTTCCCGGCTGGCCAGACAGGCCGGTGTGCGTAATGTGCTGGTTACAGCCGCTTATTGTAATCCCAAACCATGGAAGCACCTGCTTGAAGTTGCCGATGCTGCCCGTGTCGACCTCAAAGGTATGAGCGATGATTTTTACCGAAAGTTTTGTTCGGGAACAGTGGGGCCTGTTCAGCAATGTCTTATAGATGCTGTTGCTATGGGTGTGCACGTTGAGGTGATAAATCTGATTATCCCGACGCTCAATGATAAGCCGGATGATATTAGACGCCTGGCCCGGTGGGTCAGGACAAATCTCGGCAGTGATATACCTTTGCATTTCTCTCGTTTTTTCCCACAGTACAAAATGCAGCATCTGCCGCCGACGCCGCTGGACACGCTCGATTTGGCGAGACAGATTGCTATGGAAGAGGGATTATATTATGTTTACATAGGCAATATTCGCAGCCGCCAAGGCGAGAATACATATTGCCCCGGCTGCCACAAAATGTTAATCGAGCGACAGGAATACGTCGTCATGACAAACAATTTGAAAGATGGCTGCTGTCCGGATTGCGGCAAAAAAATATACGGGGTGTGGAAATGACTCGGCGAACTTTTCTGCAAAAAATTCTGGCGGCAGGGTCAACAGTCTTAGTTGCCGGCTGGGCGTTGGCTAAAACCGTTGCGCCTCGCAGATTCCTGTGGGCAAAGCCGTTGCCAAAATACCCGGGTCGGTTAAAAACCATCGCCAACATTAATTCACAATCTAAATGGAGTGGATAATATGTCTGACGCTTATGATACAAAACGCATACGAAAATTCATCTGGACTTTTATTCTATTTCTCCTGCTTATGGTCGGAGTCTATCTATTCGGCCCATACTTGCAAGAAATCCGACCCTATGTTCTGCAAGTACCACAGTCGGCCAGAGCTACCGAAAGTGAAGCCCAGAAACAACCGCAGATTGCCAGGTCCGTTCTGGCTTCACCAATGGGGCAAATGGGCTGGCATGAAAACGACCCCAATGCGCTGACAAAACAAGTCGAGGGATTCTTTCAAAATGCCAAGGTGCAATCCGCGGACGATGTCGTTGCCATTATAAGTCCTCACGCCGGCTACGCCTACTCGGGCCAGACAGCCGCCTTTGGAGTTAAGGCCGCGAAAACAAAATACAAGCGAGTCATTGTCATTGGGCCATCGCATCAGGTCCCTATGCAGGATGTCCTCAGTGTTCCGGGAGACGTAACTTATTACAAGACCCCTCTCGGTGAAATACCGCTTGATACTGAGTTTATAAATAAACTCTTACAGTCCCCACTCTTTAGGGACATTCCACAGGCATACAGAACCGAGCACAGCGTCTTTATGCAACTGCCTCTGCTGCAATATCGCCTCGGAGATTTCAAACTTGTCCCCATTGTCGCAGGCCAGTGTTCACCGCAAACGGTGCAGAAAGCAGCTTCAATCCTGAAATCGCTGGTTGATAGCAATACCCTCGTTGTGGCAAGCTCTGACTTCGTTCACTATGGCCCCAACTATGACTACGTGCCATTTGACCAGAACATTCCCGATGGGCTTAAAAAGCTCGATATGGGCGCTTATGATTATATTGCAAAATTAGACAGCCCCGGCTTCCAGCAATACTGCGACAAAACCGGCGCAACTATCTGCGGCCGGGTGCCGATTGCGATACTCCTTTCGATGCTTCCATCCGGAACCAGGCCTGAATTGCTCAAGTACACCACATCCGGCGAGCTAACAGGCGATTTTACCAATTCCGTCAGTTATCTCTCTGTCGCCTTTCACGGCGACTGGCAAAAGCAAATTGCTCCTGAACCGACAAACACAGATAGTTCACTGACTCAGAAGGATAAGCAGAACCTTCTGATACTTGCCCGAAGGACAATTGAATTTTATCTGCAAAACGGGCAGGTCCCTACCCCGGAACAGTTTGGTATCGCCGTTACTGATGCAATAAAGACCAGGCGGGCCGCGTTTGTTACTCTCAAGAAAAATTCTGACTTGAGGGGCTGCATCGGCGACGTATTTCCTCGCCAGTCGCTGTATAAATCCGTAATCGCCAACGCAATTAACGCCGCCGTCAACGACTGGCGGTTTTCACCCGTCACACAAGATGAGCTTGCAGGCATAAAAATTGAAATATCCGCCCTCACGGTACCGCAACCCATCGACTCATACAATCAAATCCGGCTCGGCACGGATGGTATTGTTTTGAATAAAGCAGGTTATTCGGCCCTTTTTCTGCCTCAGGTTGCTCCGGAACAGAAGTGGACCATCGAAGAAACATTGACGCACTTATCAATCAAGGCGGGACTGCCTCCGGACGGCTGGAAAAAAGACGCGAGCTTCCTCGTATTCCAGGCCGAAGTGTTTGGTGAAGAATAATGATGTCCCCTGACCACGCCGAACTCGGTACCCCTCGCAATTCCGCGTTTCCAACTGGCGTGGCTCGCGGCTTCGTAATATTTGCTTATGGCCTGTTCTCAATCTCCGCTCAAACACTTATCTTCAGAGAGTTCATTACCTCTTTCGAAAGCAACGATATCACTATCGGTATATTTTTTGCCTGCTGGTTTCTCTGGATTGCCATCGGCGCAATGCTGGTCAACAGAAGCAAACGTCTCACCGATTTCCTGCTTGCAAATATTGAGCTGCTCTACCTGAGTTATCTTCCCGCTTTTATTCTTCAGGTGCTATTGATTATTCATATTCGTCAGCTTGCAGGCATTGCCCCTTATATGCTTTTGTCCATCCCTGCCGCCTTGCTTTTAAGCACATTGGTTAATGCCCCCGCCAGCTTCATTACCGGCTTACTTTTCCCTTTAACTTGTCGCTGGGTCGCCCTCGAAACCACGCCCGCTGTCTCGCGGGTTTACCTGCTCGAATCACTTGGCAGCTTCATCGGTGGTCTCGGAACAACGGTGCTGCTGACCTTTGGTATAAGTTCCGTTAAAATTTTTCTTCTTCTCGCCTTTGTTCTCTCACTTGCTATCCTGCCATCTTTGTTTGTAGTGTCGCATAATTCGCGCAAAATAACTGTACCGCCGGTTTTTCTGCTGATTCTTTTCCTTGGTTTTGCAGCGGCGTCCGGTGCCGATAAACCACTTGCCAATTATTTGCGCATCATCAAGTGGTCCCGCCTTCTTCCGGCGGATTCCCTTACCGGCTCCTTTCAGACCGCACAGGCCGAATACCTCTATGGCCTCTACCAGAACCAGTGGGTCGCCGTCCGCCAGGGCAGTGTTGTCGAGGCCGTTCCCGACCCGACTTCCGCCGGAAGAATCGTTGCTCTCACTCTATCGCAGAATCCAAAGGCGTCTCGCGTTCTCGTGATTGGTTCGGGACTCGGCCTTTGCCGTGAGTTTCTCCAGCTTCCGCAGATTGGCAGTGTTGTTTGGGCTAATCCTGACAGTGAATATATCCGTCGCGTCCTGGAATTTGTGCCGCAGCAAATGAGCATCTCTGATAAGCGATTTGAAAGTTTTACAGATGACCCGCGTACTTCGCTTAGCCGGCAAAAAGAGCAATTCGACCTCGTAATCATCAATCTTCCCGATGCAACAAGTTCAATCCTGAATCGCTATTTTACAATCGAGTTTTATGAGCAGTTGAAAACCGCGATTGGTTCATCGGGCGTGTTGGCCGTTCGTATTCCAGCCGGCGAAAACATTATGGGAACCGAGCTTGCCACTATCGGTGCATCCACTAAACTTACGCTTGAACAGGCCTTCTCTCATCTGGTTCTTGTGCCGGGCGACAATTCCTGGTTCATCGCTTCTGATTCTAATCTTACAGGCAACCCGGGTCTATTGCGGGAACGTTTCGCCTCAATCCCAGGTGCTGCTGATGTCTATCCGCCTAATGGCCTTTTGAGTATCTACCTGCCTGACCGCGCTGCCAAGGCATTCGACGCATATAACGCCGTTGACCTGCCCACCGAGCATCTTATCAATCGTGATTCGAGGCCGCTGGCCAATCTATATGCTCTATTGCTCGCGGCAAAACAATCTGATGCACCTGTAACTTTGTTTTTCAAGCATCTTTTGCTTGCCGGCCTTCCGGTATTTTTAGTTCCTGTTATCATTTATGTGATTCTGCGATTGATATTTATTCTGACTTCTCCAGTTGCCTCTAAGCCGTCAACATTTGACTTCACGTTTTTGCTTTTCTCCACGGGCGTTGTCGGTATCGGTGCCGTAATCGTCCTGATGTATTTATACCAGACCCGTTTCGGCTCTCTCTATCTTCATATAGGCGCAATCTCTTCGATGTATATGGCCGGCCTCGCCGCAGGCGCAACAATCGCCAATCACCTCCTGCAAAAGAAATATGTGCGGAATTCTGAGGCGCTTCTTATGGCGGTCCTGTTAATCCATTGCGCTGTTCTGGCAGCCGTTGCCTTTTGGCCTGCTTCGGGCTGGTCTCATATAAGTTTCGCAGTTGCATTTATTGCCTGCGGCTTGTGCGCCGGTTCTTACTTCCCGATAACCGGCAATCTTTTGGCCGTGAGCGGTTTGAATACTACACAGACATCCGCACGACTCGAATACGCCGACCATATCGGTGCAGCGGCAGGAGGACTGTTCGCCGCCCTCGTTCTTATCCCCATCCTTGGCGCAAAGATTACAATACTGATGTTCATATTACTCACTCTTGCCAACTTGCCCGCAACTTTGCTAAGAATAGGCCATCCAGAAAAAATTTTCGCGTCACCAATTTTTCATTCAACGGGCTATGCACTGTTTGGCATTGCTGCATCGTTAATCTTTTGTTCAAACCTGCTCGTTACCGCAGGCGCCAGATTTGCTCCTGCACTTCCGCTACGCGAAGCTCAGGCCCTGGCCGGTTCGCTCCGAATTGAGGCCGCAACCATTGCTCTACCCAATACCGGCAGGACCGCGACCTATTTTAAAACCTACGATGCCAACGACAAACTCGCTGGTTTCATCTTCAGCTCCGCCGACCTGGCCCCGAATGTTCAAGGATTCGGCGGTAAAATAAATATCGCTATTCGTACCGATGCCGAGGGCAATCTCCTCGAGTTTCACATAATTCGTTCAAATGAAACTCCCTCTTATCTCGATATGCTCACTAACTGGTTGCCTTCACTAAAAGACCATGCTCTTTTCAGTCCTCAGCCATTCGCAAATGTCGATGCCGTCACAGGCGCAACCATCAGTTCAAAAGCAGTCCTCGAATCTCTCGCTCAATCAGGCAGCGCCTTTGCAACTCAAATCCTCGGCCAAACCGCTCAGCAAAGGACAACCGTTGCCGCCCGTTGGCTGCCCGATTCACAGGGCGCATATCTTATTGTTGTCTTAGTACTTACTCTAATCGTTATATATCGAGGCAGCTTCCGGACACGATTGTTTGTCCTCGGTTTTAACGTTCTCCTCGGCGGTATTTTTCTCAATGCCCAGTTTTCTACCGAACAGATTGCTTCTTTATTGTCATTGGCTATTCCGCTTACAGTACCGACGGGAGTATTTATTCTTACAATCGGAGCGCCGCTGCTGGCTATTGTTTTTGGCAATATCTATTGCGGGTATCTGTGCCCCTTCGGCGCCTTGCAGGAATTTATCGGTTATGTTCTACCGGCCCGATTCAGGCCGATTCTGTCAAGAGAGCAGATGCAAAAAGGAAGATTTGTCAAATTCGTCGTTCTTTTTGTTCTCGTAGCTACGTTTTTCCTGTCTCGAAATCATAATACACTTGCCATAGACCCTTTGATTAGAGTTTTCAGTTTCAGACATTTTGACGAGTTACTACTGGTCATCGTAGCCGTGGCACTTATCGGCTCTTTTTTCTATTCGCGTTTCTGGTGCCGGTATCTGTGTCCGGCTGGGGCGTTTTTGTCGCTATTTAATAAAATCGCGATATTCAGCCGATACTTGCCTGCGAAACGATATGCCAACTGCGAATACGGGTTGAGCTTCAATGATAAGCTCGATTGTATCTATTGCGACAAATGCCGATATGAGAGAAAATCTATTGTCGCTGAATCACCTGCTGGTTTTGCCTCTCGTTATTTTCTTCCGACGGTGCTTATAATTGCTATTGGTATTGCCTCTGTGTCTGTCGAAAGTTTCGTCAAGGAATTGCCGGTCCCATCGACCGCCGTTGCAGCATTGCCTTCGGCAGGACAACCCAGAAACGTCGATACACAGAAAATCAAAAACCTGATTCGTGAAAACAAACTGTCGGAACACGAGGCCGATTTCTATAAAAAGACGGACTCGCAATAAACCTTTTAGTTGCCCTAATTTTATTTTTCTGGAGATAGAATTGGAGAACAGTAGCAGGCGAGTTGCGATAAAGATCGCTGTCACCGTGGTCCTTTTGGCCGGAGTTTATTTTTTTGTGGCGGAAAAAATACGCCGGCCGATTGAAATTGATGGCGGCTACCGCGAGGTAATGGGAACATTGGCGAGAATCGTGGTTGTAGCAAAACACGAACGCCAGGCCAGACGTTGCATCGAGACGGGTTTCGGCGAGCTGGTGCGAATCGACAAGATGATGAGCGATTACAAGCCAGATTCAGAACTTAGCAAAGTCAACCGCGAGGCGTTTGCAAACCCCGTCAAGGTCAGCCCCGAGCTTTTTGAAATACTTCAAAAAAGCGTTGAGTTCAGCCGGCTTTCCAATGGTGCGTTTGACGTTACCGTCGGGCCTTTGGTGGACCTCTGGCATAAAGCGGGCGAGGCGAATGTCGTACCTGACGAAAACACCCTTGCCGCTGCCAAAGCGCGCGTCGGATTTGAAAAACTGATACTGGATGCGAATGAGCGAACGGTGCAGTTTGCGGTCAAGGGGATGCGCCTGGATTTGGGCGGGATAGCAAAGGGTTACGCCGTCGATAAGGCCGTTGGGGCAATGCGGCGGGAGGGGGCCATTGGCGGTATGGTCTGTGCGAGCGGCGATATACGCTGCTTCGGCAAACCGGCAGACAAAGACACCTGGCGGGTTGGTCTGCAAAACCCAGTTGCGGCAAACCAACCGGCCTCAAATGGCGCCATTGGTGCAGAACAGGTGTTGATGGTCTTGAAAGTGAATGATATGGCGGTTTCAACAAGCGGCGACTACAGGCGGTTTGTGGCTATAGGCAGAAAGAGATACAGTCACATCATCGATACGAGCACTGCCACAGGGGCGAGTAAGTTAAGCAGCGACACCATCCTCGCCGCAAATGCTGTGGATACGGATGCACTTTCAACGGCTGTAAATGTAATGGGGGCCCAAAAGGGCCTTGCACTCGTTGAGTCGCTGGCCGGCGTCGAGGCCATCCTGATTACCGCTGGGCCGGAGTACCAAGTTGTCAAAAGCAGCGGAGCAGACACGTATTTACAGTAACACATGTTGCACAGTGCTTGAATTGGGGATTCTGGGTAATGGTTCAGCGTGGGATTATTCGGCAAGTTTGTCGATGGCAGTATTGAAAGCCATTACTGTATGTCATCAGCCTAAATAAAACAGTAAAGAGGTCTATTTTGGTTGACAACATACAATAATATCGGCTTTCCCAAAAACTTAGCATCGGATGAATACTTCTATAATACACCGCCTGAAATGTTTATGTGTTTCTACTTAGTTCTTATTCCAGACAATCCGGGTCAAGGAGAATGGCGGTATAACGATTGGCCCCGCAGTATCTTGCGTCTCTATTTTTGCGGCTGTTCTATCGAGATTGAGAAGGTTTGATACGGCGAGAGTTTCGACCCGGTTTGGATGCCGTCCTTTGACCAACGTTGAAGGGTCAAACGAAGAACTGGCAGAAGAAACATTCTCAACCAGGAGCGTCGTATGTTTCGGAGACTCAAAAAGCCCTCCCTCGACTGGCAGATATGATTCATTCTTCGCTCCACCACCGGGAACCGAATGTTCGCCTTCTTGTACTATGCGTTGGAAAGAACCGCCGCTATTAGCGGCCTCACTCAACCAGCACAGCGAGACAGCCGTGGGAACTGGGGCGTAGCTTCCCCGGCCATCCGGAACAAACATCGCGTGGGAATCTCGTGGTCTAAAACTATACATGAAAAAGAGCGACGTGGTTACCGAAGGATGACGCAGTTGGACCAACGCCATACGCGCCGTGGTCAGCATCTCCATCAGAGGAGACATTGGTTCAATAGCATTACTACGCTCGGTGACCGTATTGGCTCCGCACGTATTCCATTCTGTAATCCAGATTTCTTTACCAGGCAGGCGGTGTTCTATATCCTGAAGGATTCGCTCAACTCCTTCATCCACCCTGGCCATCATAGCATTTAGGCGTGCCACTGCATTTTGTGGCGTTGGCGGTGTTATCCCTGCCTCGGGGTCTCCCATCACTTCGCGCAAGCGTGGATAGAGATGCAGCGTAACGGCATCAAACCAGGGTTCCGGACGAAGATTCTCATCCCATTGCCGGAGCCGTTGCCCAAACTTACCCCTTAGCACATCAATGGCGCCTGCAGCAGCTTGTACAGCGACTTTGGTATTCGCGGGCAAGTAGGGCTTCAAGGCATCCAGATATTGTTTCATAATCCGCATGCTCGTCGGTTCATCGGGCCAGCGAGCCAGGCTCGTCGGATCGTTACCCATCGCAACCCAAAATTCATTTCCCAACTCAATGCGTTGCGGAACCATACCTTCACGAGATAGGCGCTTAAACCATTCTACCTGTTCGGAGACGCTTGAAGATTCCAGATTCGGGACAAGGATTATTTGGGCTCCAATCTGTCGAGAAAAAGATTCATACTGTTCAAATGTTACGCCGGTTGGCTTGCCACGGGCGATGTTTGCAGCCGCTTTGGCCCAAAACCGCACATAGGGGGAACTGTCGGGGCGCTCCTGAATTTCTATCAGTCCTGTGCGCCATTTGTAAAAGTTGGAGTCGGATCCGCCGGGAAAGCGGTCCAGCCCTATGGCCATTGTCTTCAGTACTGCTGTTTTGACCGGATCGTCCAGCAGATGTTCATAAAACGCTGTAGTGGAAGCTCCGAAAACGGGCCCCTGCAAGAGCCGTGGTCGCCCGATGGGCTTTAGCGTGAGGGTGTCAGCATCAGCCGAAAAGACAGTCATGCAAAATGAAAGGATGACTGCCGCCCAGAACAGGAAAAACAATCTCCTCATGGATTTACCACGTACTGTAAAAATATTCATCTCACCCATCATGCTGCCATCCTGTATGATTTCAAAAGCCCACCAAGATACTCCCGACATAGGAATTATATCGCGGAACCAAAGGGAAGACGACCAATTTCAGCAAAATAAGTTGCTTATAATATCAGCTCTCCCAAAAACTTAGCATCGGATGAATTTTTTATAGTACACAATGCGTGGTTTTAAGAACACACCGAAGACACTGAATCATCGCTATCTGTCAGAAGACCTGCTGCGGCGTGTCGAGGGCGTCCGCAACCTGAGAAAAGTAATTTAAGAACTAATCGAAAACACCTGCCCCCCACAATCGTTGGGACAGCCATATACATTATATCAGTTTGTTGCTTTGACAATAGCGTATATAATAATCTCAGATGGGCGCTGTAGTGGAGCACACCGAACAAGGAGCGGATTTGTGGTATTAAACAAAGAAGGAAATAAATTAATGAGACACGAAAAAAGGGCCTTTACGTTGATTGAGTTTTTGGTGCTCATTTCCATAATTGCGATACTGGCTGCGATAGTGATCCCCAGTTTACACCGTGCCAGTATGAACGCGGCGATACCCGTAGCGACAAATGGTGAGACAAAACAGGAAAAAGCCAAACCCTCACCCGAGCCGCAGAATTTGCTTCCTCCTTTTAGTGAGGAACTTCAGGGGGATAACCCCGTGCGCGTGAAAAATCCAAACAACTTTGCCGTATCCACTGGCATACGTTCAGGGGGACACGGCAAGAACTTCGACGTTCCCGCTGATGGGGTACAAACGGTAGATGTGCCAAATGGAAAATATGACATCTACTTCGTTTATTCAGATAGGCCCGATGCACTGTTTCAGGGGGACTCTTTTACCCTTAACAATAATGGTGTTGAAATACAAATAGTGCAGGTTGTGAACGGCAATTACAACATCAGGCAGGTAAAATAGAAAAAGAAATGCCAAACAATGGCATCAATCGCGGCACGAATGGTCTCGGCGAACGCTTTACTTACATCAATAGCGGGGGGAGGATTCGAACCTCCGACCTCCGGGTTATGNNGCCCGACGAGCTACCAGACTGCTCTACCCCGCGGTCATTCAAAAAATAATACCACTAAACCATCTTTTCAGCAAGAATAAAACCGTTTAGAGAAATTTTATGATTTTCTCGGCAATCGCCTCTGCCCGGCCCTGGCCGTATTTATACGATGGCCACTTCGCAAAAACCCCGTCGCCTGCCTTGCGGGGCACTATATGAAAATGCAAATGGTCCACAATCTGTCCCGCAGCCCTGCCATTGTTGCACAACACATTATACCCATCAGCACCGGTCGCCAAGGCAACCGCATTGGCAATCTTGCCTAAACGAGTCCAGATTTGTCCCAGCAGTTCAGGCGGACAATTATGCACCTTTTCAAAATGCTGACGAGGAAGCACAAGCGTATGACCATCGCTGATGGGACCAATATCGAGAAATGCGACGACAATCTCATCCTCATATATTTTGACCGCTGGTATCTGGCCGGATGCTATCTTGCAGAAAATGCACTCTTGAGCGCTCATTCGTCGGCCCCCTCACCGAACACGTAATAAAAAATTACTGCTTTGCGCCGGCGGCAACTTTGGCTTTCTGCTTGGCCTTCGAATGTTCGCCTTTTTCACCCTTCGGCTTCTTCTCAATGTGCTCGGAGCCAACCAACTGGAGCAAAACCAGTTCGCCGTTATCGCCAAGCCGTCTTTTTGCCAGGTGAATAATTCGCGTATATCCGCCTTTTCTATCCAGATACCGCGGGCCAAGCTCGCTGAACAATTTGCCGATTATCGTGCCCTTGCGAACCTGCTGACCCTGCTCCTCCTTGATTATGTCACGGTCGCCCAGCTGCGAGATTGCCTGCCGCCTTGCCGCCAATGTTCCCTTCCTGGCAAGCGTAATCAGCTTCTCGGCGAAACCCTTGACTTCCTTTGCCTTTCGGGTAGTCGTCGAAATCGTCTCATGCTCAAAAAGAGCTACCGCCAGATTGCGACGCAACGCTATGCGATGCGAGCTTGTTCGACTTAACTGTCTGCCTGCGACTCTGTGACGCATAAACTAAAAATCCCCTTTTCCGCCCCGCCGTCAAAACGGGGGGCAAATCAAAATCAATCTATTCCCGTCATTCCCAGCGACAAGCCGATATCCACGAGTTTTCTTTTGACCTCGCGCAAGCTGGTCTTGCCAAAGCTGCGAATCTCAAGCAATTCCGCCTCTGTCAATTTTACAAGCTGCCTGACGGTCTCGATCTTCGCCGATTCAAGACAGTTGTTTGCCCGAACCGAAAGCTCAAGCTCCTGGATGGGCATATTCAGCTTGGCCTGCATTTCTTCGCCAACTTTGGGCTGCGGCTGGTCAACCGTCACTTCGCCCGATACCGTTTCGGTTCCCATTTCGCTATACTGCACAAACGGATTGATGTGCTTGCGCAGAATCTTGGCCGCCTCGACCATAGCCATATCCGGCGTAATTGCCCCGTTGGTCCATACCTCAAGTATCAGCCGGTCATAATTCGTCTTTTGTCCGACTCGCGTATCCTCGGTGATGTATCGAACCCTGGTGACGGGTGAATACACGGCATCGAGCATTATCCTGCCGACTTCCTGTTCGTATCTGTCCGCCGCGGCAAGCCGCTCCGCAGCAGGTATATAGCCACGACCGCTTTCAACTACCATCTCCATTTCGAACTTCACGTCTTCAGTCAAAGTGACTATGACCTTGTCTTTGTCCACGATTTCTATTGCGGGGTCGGCAACGATATCGGCCGCAGTCACTACACCCGCTTTGTTGACGGCAACCTTCATCGTCTTCGGCCCGTCCGTTTGAAGTCGGACCGTCAGATTCTTGACGTTCAGAACAATATCCGTCACGTCCTCCATCACGCCCTTTATCGAGGTAAACTCGTGATTGACGCCCGCTATCTTGATGGAGGTTACCGCGCTGCCTTCAAGCGAGCTGAGCAAAACCCGCCTCAAGCTGTTGCCGATGGTCGTGCCTAAACCTCGCTCAAACGGCTCAATATAAAACTTCCCATACCTGTCGCTCGCTATTTTACTGTCGCGCTCGACACGAGTCGGCAACTCCAGACCACGCCATGTAATTCGCATACTGGCCTCCTCAAAATCAGCCAATTCAAAACTATCTCGAACAGAACTCAACAACTAATTGTTCCTCTACGGGAATTTGCACATCATCTCTTGTTGGAACTGCCACTACCGTTGCCTCCGGCTTATCACGATCCAGCTGCAACCAGCCCTGTGTCGTGAAATTCGGGTTCAACGCCAATTGCTGCTTGATTTCCTTAACGCTCTTTTCCGAACCTTTTACCGTAATCTTGTCGCCTACATCGACGCTGTAATCCGGCAAATCAACCTTGTGCCCCTTGACATGTATATGTCCGTGAGTAATCAACTGCCGGGCGGCTTTACGCGACGGCGCAAAATTCAACTTGTATATCACGTTGTCCAGGCGTCTTTCCAAAAGCTGCAACAGTGTCTGCCCCGTGTTGCCTTTCAGCCGTTCGGCCTGGTGAAAATACCGCATAAACTGGCTTTCAAAAATGCCGTAGTACCTCTTCACTTTCTGCTTTTCACGAAGCCGAACGCCGTATTCACTCATCCGCCCTCGTCGCCAGCCGTGCATCCCAGGCGCAAGATTCTTCTGCTTTTTTTCCACCGGGCATTTCGCCGTCTCGCATCTGCCGCCCTTCAGCATCAACTTGATGCCCTCGCGACGACAATGCTTACAAGATGATTCAAGGTAACGTCCCATTTGTTCCAGCCAAGCTCCTAATATTCTCTAATACAAACCATTGTTTTTAATCACTAACAGCCAAACACAAAATCATATTCGCCTGCGCTTGCGAGGCCGGCACCCGTTATGTGGCAGCGGCGTTACGTCTTCAATCGATGATATTCGCAATCCCGCCTGCTGTAACGCGGCAACCGCGGATTCCCGTCCCGGGCCGGGGCCTTTCACTCTCACCTCGACCTCACGGACGCCGTTGCGCATAGCCGCGCTGGCAGCACGCTGCGCCGCCTGCTGGGCCGCAAAGGGCGTACTCTTACGCGCACCCTTGAAGCCGACACAACCGGCCGAACTCGTACAAATCGCGCCGCCTTCAACATCCGTCACCGTAATCAGCGTATTATTGAAAGACGCCTTTATGTGAACGACCGCCTTTGCTATATTCTTCCTGACTTTATGTTTTACGACATTCGCCATTGTTCAAAAAACTCCGCGAACCAAATTATGAAAACAAAAAACTATCCTCGTATTTCCTTCACACCCTTCTTCCCGGCAACCGTCTTCCTCGGCCCTTTGCGCGTCCTGGCATTGGTCCGCGTCCGCTGGCCGTGAACAGGCAACCCTTTCCTGTGACGAACGCCCCTGTAACAGGCGATGTCACGCAAACGGGCGATATTCTGAGTTACCTGCCTGCGAAGCTGACCCCCAACGACGTAACTGCGCTCGATAATCTGTGTTATTCGGCTCAGCTCGTCTTCGGTCAGCTTGCCTGCCTTGGTATTCTCGTCAACCTTAGCTTCCCGCAAAATTTCCTTAGCGGTATGCCTGCCTATGCCGTAAACATAGGTCAGCGCAATCCACATTGCCTTCTGATTTGGAATATCAATACCAACAACACGCGGCATAACTGCTCCTTATAAATTGCCTTCAGGCCGTGACCGCCAAACTACCCCTGTCTCTGCTTATGACGGGGGTTGCTGCAAATCACGCGCACCACGCCTTTACGACGCACAATCCTGCAATTCTCACAAATACGTCTTACTGAACTTCTTACTTTCATTGCCTAAATCCGCCTTGTAAAACAAACGCTACACAACCAATCATCTAATTTCGCAAAATAATCCGGCCCCTGTTCAGGTCATAGGGCGACATCTCAACCGTAACCGTGTCGCCCGGCAGTATCCGGATAAAATGCATCCGCATCTTGCCGGAAACGTGCGCCAGAATCTGATGCCCGTTCTCGAGTTTGGCCTTGAACATCGCGTTCGGCAGCGCTTCGAGCACTTCTGCCTGCAATCTTATTGCGTCTTTTTTGGTCATAACCTACTTTAACGTCAACACTTCACATCCGCGACCGGATATCGCTATAGTATGTTCAAAATGAGCCGAACACTTCTCATCAGCAGTTACAACCGTCCAGCCATCCTTAAGCGTCCGAACGTCGCTGGTGCCGCTGTTAATCATCGGCTCAACCGCCAAAATCATTCCTTCTGCCAGGACAATGTCATTCGCCAAAAGCTCATCGCTGACGAAATTAGGCACCCTCGGCTCTTCGTGCATCTGGGTTCCGATTCCGTGTCCGACAAACTCGGTCACAACCGAAAAACCCGCCGATTCAGCCATCTTTTGCATTTCGCCCGCTATTTTGCTCCAGCGAACTCCGGGGGCAGCCATTCTTATCGCCAAATCAAGCGCCCCTTTGGTGATATCCATCAACCGGCGATTCTCCACGGATATCTCACCGACGGCAACCGTAACAGCCGCGTCGCCGCAATATCCTCGAAGCCGCACGCCGAAGTCGATACTCAGGATGTCGCCTGGTTTGAGCGTTACCTGGTTCGACGGTATCCCGTGAACCACCTGCTCGTTAATCGACGCGCAAATCACTCCGGGAAACGGCATCCTGGCATAGGGACTGCGAACCCCCTTAAACAGGGGCTGCGCTCCCGCCTGGGACGTCAGTTGTACCGCCACCTCATCCAGATGAGCCGTGCTCACCCCGGGCCTGGCAATCTCTTGCAATTTTGAAAGAACACCCGCTACAACGGCGCCTGCATCACGCATCAATTCAATTTCACGTCTGCTGCGAAGCGTTATAGCCATCTAAAAAACCACACATCAAGCCAAAGAGGCCAGCTTGCTGAATATCAGGTCTCTTACGTCTTCTGCTTCTTCATTGGCGTCAATGTCAAATACTGTATTTTTTCGCTTATAATAATCAACCAACGGCGCCGTCTGCTCGTTATAATTCTTCAGCCGGGTAACCACAACCTCAGCCGTATCATCCGGCCGCTGTAAAAGCGAACTACCATCCTTGTCACATTTCCCCTCAACACGGGGCTTCAAATTTTCAACGTGATAAACCGCGGCGCACTTCGGACAAATCCGTCTGCCGGTTATTCTCCGGACAATAACCTTTTCGTCCACACTCAGATTCAAAACCGCGTCTATTTTTTGCTTCTTTTTCTCAAGCGCCTTGTCAAGGTCCGCCGCTTGTTTTACCGTGCGGGGGAAACCATCCAGCACATAACCGCCAGCAGGCGCCCTGGCGATTTCATCAATCATCATATCTATAATAATATCATCCGGCACAAGCGCCCCGGAATCCATATAACTCTGGGCCTTTTTGCCCAGCGCCGTTCCCTGCGCCCTGTGACGTCTAAGGATGTCACCGCTCGACAGATGCAGCAAACCATACTTTTCTACTATATACTTGCACTGTGTGCCCTTGCCGGCACCGGGAGCGCCAAGCAGCACAATTCTCATGAATACGCTCCCTTTATTCTGCCGGTCTCGCTGAATCCTTCATAGCTGTGCATAAGCAAACTGGCTTCTATCCTCTGAACGAAGTCCAGCGAAACACTGACGACAATCAACAGTCCCGTCCCGCCCAAAAACGTAGCTACTCGCCAGTCAACGCCCAACAGTCCCATCACCACTGAGGGCACCACCGCGATTACAGCCAAAAACGCCCCGCCGTAATAAGTCACTCTCGTCATCACCGTCTCAAGATACTCTGCGGTTCTGCGACCAGGACGCAATCCGGGGATGAAACTGCCCGCATCACGAAGATTCTTGGCAAGGTCTTTGGGCTGGAACTGAACTGAAACCCAGAAGTACGCAAAAAGGAATATCAAAATCATATATATGATATTGTAGGTGAACGCATGCGGGGCAAAAGAGTTTTGGACAGTTATGAATATCGCCGAACGCGCAACCGCCTCTATCCGTCCCAGTTGCGCCACAATCACCGGCAAAAAGGACATAAACGCCGAGGCGAAGATTATCGGCATCACGCCACCATGGTTGACCCGCAAAGGCAAATAATGCCTCTGGCCGCCATACATCCTATGACCACGCATCATTTTCGCCTGCTGAACTGGTATGCGTCTTTGGCCCTGTGTTATTAAAATAGCTCCCGCAACAACGAAAACGAATGCGCACAAAAGAATCAGAATCTTTGTCGGCCCAATGCTGCCGGGGGGAGGCGCTACGTTGAAGGAAACACTTTTTAACAGCTTATGTATAGCCCATGGCATACGCGCAATGATACCTGCCATAATTATCAAGCTGATGCCGTTTCCTATGCCGTACTCGTCAATCTGCTCGCCGAGCCACATCAGGAATATAGTTCCCGCGGTCATACCGACGACGCCCATAATCGCCGCCTGTACGTGCATTCCCGGATAGGTGTAACCGCCCAGCAGCCGCATATACATCCACGCCTGAATCACGCAAATCGGCACCGTCAGGTACCGCGTGTATTCCTGTATCTTCTTGTAGCCGGTCTGTCCTTCCTGACGCAGCTTTTTCAATGCCGGCACCACTTCCTGCACCAGCATCAAAATAATCGACGCCGTGATATAAGGCATAATACCAAGTCCGAACAAGCTGCTGCTATTGAGGTTGCCGCCCGTGAACATCTGCATCATTTCGGCGGCCCGTCCCAGCGGGCTTTCCGTATCACGGGCACCTGCCGCATCCGCTATCGCATTGATATCAAACCCCGGTATTGGGATATGAAAACCGATGCGATAGATAACCAGCATCCCCAGCGTGAACAACAGTTTGCTCCGCAAATCAGCTATCTTGAATATGTTGACTACCGTTTTAAGCATCTTCGTATTATTGGCCCACAATAATCTCTAAAATTATGAACGACGCGCTATACAAGCTGCACCGTTCCTCCGCAATCGGTAATTTTCTGCTCGGCGGCCTTGCTGAATTTGTGCGCCGTCACCTGCAGACGTTTCGTTAACGCTCCGCCTCCGAGAATCTTTACTTTGCTTTTGCCGCTGTCAATCAGGCCGACATCCGAAAACTGCTGCAAACTCACGACGCTGCCGTCTTCAAATCTCTCCAATTGCGATACGTTCACAACCTCGTACCGCTGGGCAAAATCGAAGTTGCTGAAACCGCGTTTAGGCATCCGCCTGAACATCGGTATTTGTCCGCCTTCATGCTGCCCCGACCGCCTCGCGCCAGACCTGCTCCGGCTGCCCTTGTGTCCCCGGCCGCATGTCTTGCCGTTACCACTGCCTGAACCCCTGCCCAGACGTTTGCGCGCCTTATGTTTACCCGCAACAGATGTTATCTGCCACTCGTACATCTATCATCACCACCTTTTTACCGGCTGCACTTCCACGCCTCGAAGCCGCTCAATCACTTCTTTGGTTCGAAGCTTCATCAATCCGTCCATTGTGGCCTTCAGAACATTCTTGGCTGACGTGCTGCCGTACACCTTGGTAAGCACATCTTGTACTCCTGCGTATTCCAGTACCGCACGCGCGCTCAAACCGGCTATAACGCCTGTTCCCGGGCTGGCCGGCACCAGCGTTACCCGCGTTGCACCGAACTTCCCCATAACCTGATGAGGAAGCGTACGGCCCAAAAGCGGAACCTTTCGCAGGTCCTTCTTTGCCTCTTTTATGCCTTTTTCAACCGCCGCCGGAACTTCGTTGGCCTTGGCGTAACCGATGCCGACTGTCCCCTTACGGTCGCCCACGACCACCAATGCTCCAAAACTGAATCTGCGGCCGCCTTTTACCACTTTGGCGCATCGATATATCTTTACCACCGTATCTTCCAACGGCGACCCTTCCTGCTCACCTGGTCTAAATTCTGCTGCCAATTTTTTTCTCCAAACCTACTGCGTTACTATTGCCATTAAAATACCAGTCCCGCTTTTCTGGCCGCATCCGCAAGACTTTTAACTCTGCCGTGATATCTGTATGACCCCCTGTCGAAACACACGCACTTAATACCCACACCCATCGCCTGCTTGGCAATCGCTTCGCCTATCAGCTCGGCTGCCTTCTTGTTGCCCGTTTTTGCGATTTTGTCCCGCATGGTCTTCGACTTGGTGCTGGCGGAAGCAAGGGTCAACCCCGCCATATCGTCTATTACCTGGGCGTATATGTGTCTGCTCGAGCGGAATACCGACAATCTCGGCCGCTCAGGCGTTCCATGCAATTTTTTGCGCACGTGAAACTTACGTCTTAGTGCGGCTCTTTGTATGCTTTTCCTTCTCATTACTTATCAACAATCCTCGATTATGCTGTGCCTGAAGTAAACGTCTTACCGACCTTACGTTTCACAACTTCGCCTGAGAAACGAATTCCCTTGCCCTTATAGGGTTCGGGTGGTCTTATCTTTCGCACGTCCGCGGCAAACCGACCCAGCTCGCATTTATCCACCGATGTCATACTGAACTTTGCCGGTGTATCATCGCCCCTGGTTGCCGCCACGTCTATTTTCAACTTAACGCCCTTTGGTATTGCCATCTCTCTCGGATTGGCAAAACCCACCTGCAAAACTATTTTGCCGGCCTGCTCCTTGACGGTATAGCCCGTCCCGAACACCTCGAGCTTCTTTTCGAACCCCTTGCTCACTCCCTCAACCATATTCGCAAGCAGCGCCCGCATTGTCCCGTGCAGTTGCTTGTCCTCTCGAACCTGCGGGTTCTTATTATCAACCACTATGTTGCCGGTCGCTTTATCGAGCCGAACTTCTATCTGCGGGCGACAGGTCACTTCGATACTGCCCAAAGGCCCGGATATCTTTACCTGCCCGCTTTTCTGCTCAAGCTTCACGCCGGGAGGAACACTTATTGGTTTTTTGCCTATTCGACTCATCAACGCACCGTACAGATTATCTCGCCGCCAATCTTAGCTTGCCGGCAACCCTTGTCACTCATTAGTCCTTTACTTGTCGAGATTATGGCTATGCCCATCCCGTTCATAACACAGGGCAAATCATCAACCGACGAATAAACCCGCCTACCAAGCTTGCTTACTCTCTTGATTTCCTCAATAGCCGAACGGCCCGTCTCATCGTATTTCAGCGTAATCCGCAATATCCCCTGCGTGCCGCTCTCGATTTTATCAAAGTCCTCTATGTAACCTTCTGTCTTAAGCACGGCCGCAATCGCCACGCAGACCTTCGAGTCCTTGATGTTCACCTGTTTGCTCATTATCCGAGCAGCATTGCGAACTCTTGTCAACATATCCGCTATTGGGTCATTCAAGCTCATATTCGATTCTCTTATTCTCCTACCGGCTCATCCGGCATCTTTTTTTACCAGCTCGCCTTCTTGATTCCGGGTATCTTGCCTTCGTGGGCAAGCTTCCTGAAACAAAGTCGGCAAATCTTAAACTTTTGATAAACAGCTCTGGCCCTGCCGCAAATCTTACAACGAGTGTACTGCCTTACCTTGAACTTCTGTTTCTTTACTGACTTGTTAACAAGGGCCTTCGTAGACATAGTTACCTGCTAAAATCCTTAACTTGTTCTATAAGTCAAATTAGTCCTGTTCCGACTTCGAATCGGCCTTCTGGACCCTGAACGGCATACCAAACAGCGCCAGCATTCGTCTTGCCTCATCATCACTTTTGGCCGTCGTTACAAACGTTATGTTCATACCCTGCTGAAACTCAACCTTCACCGGGTTGATTTCAGGGAAAACCGTCTGTTCGCTCAGTCCCATCGAATAGGCGCCTCGACCGTCAAAACCGCGAGGATTAAGCCCGCGAAAATCTCTGACTCGCGGTATCGCCAAGCTGATGAGCCGGTCCATAAACTCGTACATCCGATCGCCTCGCATGGTAACCTTCAACCCGGTTTCCTGCCCCTCGCGAACCTTGAAGTTCGAGACACTTTTCTTGGCCTTGCACACTAACGGCATCTGTCCCGTTATCAATGTCAGGTCGGCCTTGGCCAGCTCAATGTACTTCTTATCCTGCGCCGCCTTGCCGACACCCATCGAAACGACTATCTTCTCTAAGCGGGGCACCGCCATTCGGTTCTTATACCCGAACTCTTTTACCAGTTCCCCGACAACCTTCGACTTGTATAAATCTTTCAAACGTGCCATCGTTATTTACCGTTGCTCATTTCTTTTTCGGATGTCTGATTACGCTTATTTTTGTGCCGTCTTTGGCGACTCGCTGCTTGCCGCCGTCCTTGCCGATCTCATAGTGCACCCTGCCGGCCTTTGATGTCTTCGGGTTGACCGGCTGAATGTTGCTTATATGTATCGGCTGCTCGATATTTATCCGCCCGCCGGAAGGACTCTTTTGCGACGGCTTAACGTGCTTCTTCGCCAGGTTTATACCCTGAACGATTACCTTGTTTTCCTCTCGCAGCACGCGAAGCACCTTCCCCGTCGTACCCTTATAGTCGCCGGCTATCACCTGTATCATATCATCTTTTTTAACGTGCATCGCCATCTGCCGTATCCTGTCGTCTGTTAAACAACCTCGCTTGCCAGCGAGACAATCTTCATATAGTTCTTTTCACGAAGCTCACGGGCAACCGCACCGAAAATACGCGTGCCTATCGGGTTGCCTTCCTCATCAATCATAACCGCCGCGTTTGTGTCGAACCGCACGTAGCCGCCGTCGGCTCGCTTTATCGGATGTTTGGTGCGAACGATAACACACTTGTGCACCTTCTTGTTGTCGAGCTGACAGGTGGGCAGCCACTTCTTTATCGCCACGCACACGATGTCCCCGACGCCCGCCACCGCGCGCGTGAACTTGCCGTGAGCGCCGCTTTTGCCCACAACCCTGATGCACTGTGCCGTCTTTGCGCCGGAGTTGTCGGCTATACTCAACATTGTTTCTTGTTGTATCATCTTTTACTTTCCAGCTATTATTGCAGCTGCTCCTGAGCCGCTTTTGTTAAAATGCTAACGAGACGCCATCTTTTGGTTTTGCTGTACGGCCTGCACTCGGTCACTTCGACCACGTCCCCTACGCCGGCCTCGTTACGCTCGTCGTGAACTATCAGACGCGTCTGCCTCTTAAGGGTCTTGCCGTACTTAGGATGCCTGTACACGTAATCTATGGCAACCTTTATGCTCTTGCTGCCGCCCTTGCTCACCACTACCGCTTTCGTTGTCTTTACCTTGTGTTCCTGCATCCTTCTTATTCCTTACCGCCGGCCTTTACTGCCGGTTTGGCCTCTATTTGACGCTGACGCAACACCGTCTTTATCCTCGCTATATCACGACGCGCATTAATCGCCGCGCGGCAATCCTGTAGTTTTTCAGTCGTCGCCTGCGAATGCAAATCAAACACGTGCCGCTGCAACTCCTGCACCTTGCCTTCAAGCTCATCCGTACTCATTTCACGATAAACCTGTGCCTTCATCTGTACACCCTTATCCCACCGTGCGCCTGCGCCGGACTAATCTGCATTTTATCGGCATTTTGTGCGCCACACGCAACAACGCCCGTTTGGCTAATTCCTCATCAACGCCGCCAACTTCAAACAAAATCGCCCCCGGCCTGACTCGCGACACCCAAAACGCCGGCTCACCTTTACCTTTACCCATTCGCGTCTCAAGCGGCTTGGCGCTAACCGGCTTGTACGGAAATACCCTGATGTACACCTTGCCTTCACGCTGCAGATAATGCGTCGCCGCAACGCGACCGGCCTCTATATTCTTGGCTTCAAGCCAGCACTGCTCCAGCGACTGCAAACCGTATTCGCCAAACGCAACATAATTGGCCCTGGCGGCATTGCACTTCATTTTGCCACGCTGGCTCTTACGGTACTTAACTCTTTTCGGCATCAATGCCATTTTGTATACCCTAAGCTAATCTAATCTATAAATCCTGTAATTCCGTCGTTTCGACCGTTAACTCCCTTGCGGGCTTTCGCCTTCAGGTCGTTCGACCACTGGTGCGGCGGTATCTGTCTGAGCGGCCTGAGCGCTGCCCGCCTGCGACTGCCTCTGATGACCACTCGCCGGCCCGCCTGAACCCTCGTCACGCCTGAATGGGCGACGACGAGGTCCCTGCCTGGACTCCTGCTGTGCCCCAAAAAGACCCTGGTATATCCACACCTTGATACCAATCGTCCCGTATGTCGTCTCGGCACGGGCCTGAGCATAATCAACATCCGCGTCCAGAGTGTGAAGCGGAATACTTCCCTTTTTCTGCGTCTCACGCCGGGCTATTTCAGCTCCGCCCAGTCGGCCTGAACACATAATCTTCACGCCCTTGGCGCCGGCGTCCATCGCCGCATCGCAGAACTGCTTCATCGTGCGCCTGAAAGACGCTCGCTTGCAAAGCTGCTCCGCCATCGCCTCGCCAACCAGAAAAGCGTTCCGGTCCTGGTCCTTTATTTCAACGACGTTGACGGTTACCTTGCGACCGGTCAACGCTTCCAATTCTTCCCGCAGCTTCTCAACCTCGCCGCCTCGCGGACCAATCACCACCCCGGGCCTTGCGCTGTGCAGTGTTACCGTTACCTCGTTGCGGGTCCTGATTACTTCCGTCTTCGCAACGCCGCCCTTGGGCATCTGCCGGTTAAATTTCTTGTCGATGAACTTGCGAATAACCTGGTCCTCGACAAGAAACGTCCCGTAGTCCGCCTTCGACGCAAACCACGTGCTCTGCCAGCCCCTGGTTATTCCCGTCCTGAAACCTATTGGCGATACCTTCTGACCCATAGTTTAATTCGCCTCTGAATCGGCCTTTACGATTGCGTTACCGTAATATGTATATGACAACCTTTTTTAGTAAGAGAATGCGCCCTGCCTCTGTCCTTGGCTATCCATCGTTTGGTGCCGATCCGAACGCCGGCGTCATCTACACGCGCCTCGCTCACATAAAGATTGTCCACGTCCGCTTCCTGCTCATCAGCGTCGGCAATCGCAGTACGAAGCGTTTTGCTTATCATTTCCGCGGCACGCTTCCGCGTAAACTTCAAAATATCCAGCGCGTCCTGCACCTTCCGGCCCGCTATCAACTGCGTAACTAACCGTGCCTTGCGAGGTGCGAATGGAGCATACCGACACGTTGAACACCAGCCGGCAATATCATTCGGCTCAACACCCAGCGCCGTCGCCAGACGCTTAACGTCTTCGGTGTTGGGTATCGGCTTGAACAAGCCGTGCTTCCAGTTCTTCACGGCCGATATGGCGTCCTGCTTATCCAGCCCGGCTCTTACAAGCTGCCCGGCCAACTGCTCCACGCTTATCTTTCGCTGCCCACTAAGTTTTTTTAACTTTTCTGAATTCAACATAACTATTCAAAACCTTACCTCGCCGGTGCCGGTGTCGGTGCCTCTTCTACTTTCCTTGTTGAATGCCCTCTGAATACCCTGGTCGGCGAAAATTCCCCAAGCTTATGCCCCACCATATCCTCGGTAACATACACCTTGTGGAACATCTTCCCGTTGTGCACCATAAAAGTATAACCAATGAATTCCGGAGTTATCGTGCACCTTCGTGCCCAGGTCTTTATCGGGTCGCGCAACCCCGTCTGTATCTGTTTGTTAACCTTTGCAAACAGTTTTACGTCAACATACGGCCCTTTTTTCTGCGATCTTCCCATTCGATTTCCTCAGGCCGGCTAACCGGCCTCGATAACATCCTTCATATCAAACTTCCTGTTGTCCATGCGGGCTGCTTCTGCGTCTCCGAATAATCCGCTTGCTGCTGACCTTTCTCGGGTTTCTTGTCTTTCCGCCCTTTGCCAGCACGCCGGTCGGCGAGCAGGGATGACGTCCGCCGTTGCTCCTGCCTTCACCGCCGCCCATGGGATGCGCTACCGGGTTCTGTGCCTTGCCTCTTACGTGGCCCCTGCGACCTTTATGTCTTGTCCGCCCCGCCTTGCCCCACCTGATGTTCTGATAGTCCGTGTTGCTCAGCTTGCCTATTGTCGCACGGCATTCCTTGCGAACCATTCGCATCTCGCCGCTGGGCAGTTGAAGTGTTACCCAGTCGCCTTCTTTGGCTATTATTCTCGCCGCCCCGCCGGCAACACGCACTAACTTGCCGCCCTGGCCGGCTGACATTTCGATATTATGAACTTCAAGACCGCTCGGAATCGCCTCTAACGGCATCGCGTTGCCGACCTTCGGCTCGCAAACCATGCCGCTTTCAACCTTATCGCCCAGCTTTACGCCGTCCGGGGCCAATATGTACCGTTTTTCGCCGTCAACGTAGTGCAGCAATGATATATAACAATTCCTGTTCGGGTCGTATTCCACGCTTGCCACGCTTGCGCCGACGCCGTCTTTGTCCCGCTTAAAATCAATGAGGCGGTACATCTGCCTCGCACCGCCTCCTCTGAAACGCACCATCGTCATACCGCTGTGGTTTCTGCCGCCTGACTTCTTTATGCGAATACACAGGGTCTTTTCCCGCCTGTCGGTGGTTAGCTCGGCAAAATCGTTGACCGAACTGTTCCTGCGCCCTGCACTCGTCGGCTTGTATATTTTAATTCCCATATTGCTTCTCTTGCTCTCTTTATTAGAACAGGTCTATATGATAATCGGGCTTCAGGTACACGACGGCCTTTTTCCAGTCCTGCGTGTAACCCATCGTTTTGCCCTTGCGCCTGAATTTGCCTTTTCTGTTGGCGGTCCTGACCTTGTCAACCTTCACCGTGTACAGCCGCTCAACAGCGCCTCTTATCTGCATCTTGTTGGCGTCCTTGTTCACTTCAAATGCATACGCGCTTACCTTGCCCGCAAGGTGCGTCCCCTGCTCCGTAATCAATGGCCGAACTATGATATTATGATCTTTCATAATGCCAACAGCTAATTCTCACTTGACTCATTTTTGTTTATAAGAGACAGAAACGCCTCTTTGGTAAACAGTAATTTGGTATGTCTGCAAATATCCCCCGCGTTCAACTCCGCCACCGGCATCACCGACACCTTCGCTATGTTCCTTGCCGAG
Source organism: Phycisphaerales bacterium (assembly GCA_003170415.1). GTDB lineage: Bacteria > Planctomycetota > Phycisphaerae > Sedimentisphaerales > Anaerobacaceae > Fen-1362. Next base: position 59,848 of record PMZJ01000006.1, read on the forward strand.
CGGTAAATCGTGTCGTTATAGTCGCCTATCATCACAAGGCAACTGCGGTCAATTTTCAGATTCTCCAGGATATTCGCAAAATCCTTGGTCTTTGGCTTCTCAAATTTCAACTGGTCAACGACGACCACATTATTACTCAAAAGCTTCGACAGTATCGCCGAATCCCTCGCCAGTTTTTTCTGCTTTTTAGGCATCTGCTTGCTGAAATCTCGTGCAACTTTCGCAAATGTCACGCCGCCGCCAACCCGTTTGCCCGTCCTGATTGTGCCGGCTCTCGCGTTACCGGTATGCTTCTGTGCGTATATCTTTTTGGTCGAACCTTCAATCATGCCCCTGCTTTTTGTCGCCGCTGTCCCCACCCGTTTGTTCGCCTGGTACATCACTATCGCCTGCTTCAGCAGTGAATACCTGATGCGCCCACCGAACGTTGACTCGTCAACTTTCAAGCTCTCGACCTCTTTACCGTTTTTATCGTATACAGACAAGCTAATCATCCGCTAATCCCTGCGCTGATATCTATACCTTATTCTTCTGTGAAGTTCTCACTACAACGTAACCACCCGCGGGCCCCGGCACCGACCCTTTGATTACCAGCAGGTTATTTTCCTGGTCTATCGAAACAAGGCGATGGGTCTTGACCGTAATCCGTTTAGCGCCCATGTGTCCGCCCATTTTTTTGCCCTTCTTTATGTCTCCGCCGTGACCACGGTCGGTTCCATAACCCGCCTGAGAACCCGGCGAACGGTGTTTGCGCTCGGTACCGTGCGAACCAGGCATACCGCCAAAATGGTATCGCTTCATCGGGCCGGCAAATCCCTTGCCCTTGCTTGTACCGATAACGTCCACGAATTTCGTCTCGGCAAAAATTGAAACCGTTACCGAGTCGCCCTGATTCAACTCCGCCTTCGCATCGCCCGCAAGCCGCATCTCCCTGATATACTTCTTCGGCAGGGTCTTGGCCTTTTCGGCGTGTCCAATCGCGGGCTTTGTCCTGCGTGACGCTTTCTTATCGTCATAACCCAGTTGCACCGCGTTATAGCCGTCTGTTTCAACGGTCTTTACCTGCATAACAACACAGGGGCCGGCCTGTATGACCGTAACAGGCAACAGCCGTTCCTTCTCATCGTAAACCTGCGTCATTCCAACCTTTTTTCCCAGCAGCATTGCCACTTTTGTCTTCCCTGTTACTGACTTGCTTTATTATGCCTTAATCTTTACGAAAACACCGGCCGGCACCACCAGCCGATTAAGCACCTCAACCGTCCGCGCATTCGCCTCGCGAATGTCAATCAGACGCTTGTGTGTCCGCATCTCAAACTGCTCGCGTGATTTCTTGTCAACATGAGGACTTCTCAGCACAGTATATCTTTCAATTCGAGTCGGAAGAGGAATGGGGCCGCTGATACGAGCATTGGTTCTTCTGGCGTGCTCCACTATCTCCTTCGCGGAGGCATCCAGAATCCTGTGGTCGTATGCCTCCATCCTTATCTTTATTCTTTCTGTCTCACCGGCCATAAAACTGCGCCCAAATTCTCAGTATTACTGCAACCTGTTTTTTCACACCTTTGACCACGACTACTACAATTCCACTATCACTGCCACCGGCGGATAATTGCCCGAGGCGGGGCTCGAAGCGTGTCGCCGGCTTCAGCGGCCTGTTTTGCCTTTTTAGCAGGAAAGACCTGACCTGGTTATCAAACGCCTGCGGTCACAAGCATCCGACACCACAATCGCCTTCCTTAACGAATCGGGGTTCTAAACTTTTCAGATTGCGTTAAAACCTGACTATTCGCCAAACCGACAACGCATCCCAGATTTACGGGGCTTATTGGCAGCCCCAACTGTACCCCTTAATTAAAACAAACCATCAATTAAACCGTCCTTGACGACCACGATTCGCAGACGTGTTACAGCCCAACTCGTCAATCGCAAAGCCATCCTTGGCAATGCTCGCTACGGCTGAAAGACGGGTAATCTAACATACCGCCCGACATCCGTCAACAACTTACGAAAAAAAAATTAAAAATATATTTTTTATTTATAGCGAAATAACCTGCTCGGCAATCTGCTCAGGCACCTTCTCATAGCTGCACGGCTCCATCGTAAACGTGCCGCGCCCTGCCGTTGCGCTTCTTATCTCGCTGGAATACCCAAACATCTCAGACAAAGGCACTTTCGCGTCAATTGTACGGATTTTGCCGTGAATCCTGCAATCCGTAATAAATCCCCTTTTGGCAAGCAAGCTGGACTGCACCACCCCAAAATTGGCCTCCGGAACAACCACTTCAACCTTCATAACCGGCTCCAAAAGCACGGGGCCTGCCTTTTCGAGCGCTGCCTTAACCGCAATTGTTGCCGCCTGCTCAAATGCAATATCAGATGAATCCACCGTATGATACGAACCGTCAATTAACGTAACTTTAACTCCCATAACGGGATAGCCCGCAAGTACCCCGGTCCCCATAGCATCCTCGACGCCTTTTTCAACCGCCCCGACAAACTCCCTGGGCACCCTGTCGCCTCCCGCCTCGTTTACAAACTCTATATCACGGCTCCAATGCCCATCTTCGCCCAGCATCGGCTCCGCCCGTAAAATAACATGTCCATATTGCCCCCTGCCGCCGCTCTGGCGAACAAACTTGCCTTCCGACTCAGCGGGCTTTGTAATTGCCTCTTTGTAAGCCACCCGAGGCCTGCCTACCTTGATATCCAGCCCTTTTTCCTTCAGCAGCTTGTGCTGCAAAATCTCAAGGTGAAGCTCTCCCATCCCACTGATAACCATTTGCCCGGTTTCGTGGTCAACCTTCGATTCAAAAGTGGGATCCTCACGCCGCAAATCCGCGAGCGCTTCCCCAAGTTTATTCCTGTCCGCAGACGTCCGCGGCTCAATCGACATACTGATGACCGTCTGTGGAAACGTAATGCTCGCCAGCAGAACCGGATGCTTCGGGTCGCTCAGCGTGTCGCCCGTAATCGTATGCTTGGGACCAACCACGGCAACTATATCGCCAGCGTGGGCTTCCTCAAGAATCTTGCGTTCGTTGGCGTGCATCTCGAATAGCCGCGTGATGTTTTCTTTCTTGTCGCGAGTAACGTTGAGCACCCTGCTGCCCGACTTTAATGTCCCCTGATATATCCTGATAAAATTCAGGTCCCCGTGCGGCTCGCTGACAATCTTAAAAGCAAGCGCGACTAAACTGGCTTCGGGGTCGCACTTGACCGTAATCTTCTTTTCCTCATCGCCGGGTGTATGGGCAACAATCGCGGGCCTTTCCAGCGGCGATGGTAAATACGCCACAACCCCATCCAACAGCCTTTGAACGCCGATATATTGCAATGCCGACCCGCAAAATACCGGGTGCAGTTTGTTGGCAATCGTCCCTTTTCTTATCGCCCTGTGAATCAACTCCTCATCTATCGGTTTATCGTGGACATATTTGTCCATCATTTCCTCATCGTGCTCGGCCGCATGCTCAAGCATCGTATGCCTGGCCTGTTCCGCCCTGCCGCGATATTTCTCCGGGATTTCAATTTCCTCGAAACTCGCCCCAAGTTTGTTCAGGTCGAAAATAACCGCGTGCATCTTAACCAGGTCTATAATGCCGGTGAAACTGTCCGCCGCCCCTATAGGGAGCTGCAAAACAAGGGGATTGGCAACGAGTTTTTCCCTAATGCTATCAACGCTCATTTCAAAGTCGGCGCCAACCTTGTCCATCTTGTTGATAAAGCAAAGACAGGGGACGCCGTATTTCTGTCCTTGTCTCCACACAGTCTCGCTTTGCGCCTGCACCCCTTCGCTGCCGTCGAAAACCATCAAGGCCCCGTCAAGCACTCTCAGCGACCTTTCGACCTCGGCCGTAAAATCAATATGCCCCGGCGTATCAATCAAATTAATTTCGGCGCCCTTCCACGGGAATCTTGTCGCCGCCGAAGTAATGGTAATCCCTCTTTTTTGCTCCTCCTCCAGATAGTCCATCACCGCCGTGCCTTCGTGCACCTCGCCCATTTTGTAGGTCTTGCCGGCATAATAAAGAATCCGCTCCGACACCGTCGTCTTCCCGGCGTCAATATGAGCGATAACCCCGATATTGCGCAACTTTTTAAGTTCGTCCCACATCATCTCAAATACACCACCGCAGCAAACACAAATAAGTATAAAAAAAACTGCCACGGTTTTTGCCGCAAGGCACCGTGGCAATTCGAAACGCTCTTGCTACCACGCGAAATGAGCAAACGCCTTGTTGGCGTCCGCCATCTTGTGCACGTTCTCCCTCATCATCATTGCGCCGCCTTTTTTGTTGTAGGCCTCAAGCAGTTCCGCCGCAAGCCGCTCGCACATTGGTTTGCCCTTGGCGCCCCTGGAAGCGTCGAGTATCCATCGTATCGCAAGCGACTGCTGACGCCTTGAGCTTACCTGCATTGGGACCTGGTAACTTGCGCCGCCGACTCGCTTGCTGCGAACTTCAATCGCCGGCTTAACGTTATTTACCGCGGCCTCAAAAATATCAATCGCCGGAGCGGCTTTTTCCTTCTCGGTTATGATGTCCATCGCATCGTAAAATATCCGCTGCGCAACGCTCTTTTTGCCTGCCCACATCAGGCAGTTAATAAATTTCCCCGCCAGCTTGTTGTTGTATTTGCCGTCGGGTCTCAAATGCTCTTTTGATGCCGTTGCTTTTTTTGCCATTCTTGTATTCCTCGCTGCCTCTTACTCAAATCGTAACAGTAAATTATTTGCCTTTCTTTGCCCCGTATTTGCTTCTGCCCTGCCTGCGGTTGGCGACGCCGGCACAATCCAGCACCCCGCGAATAATATGGTAACGAACTCCCGGCAAATCCCGCACCCTTCCGCCTCGTATCATTACCGTGCTGTGCTCCTGCAGGTTATGGTCAATTCCCGGTATATAAGCCGTAACTTCTTTGCCGTCGGTCAGCCGAACACGCGCAACCTTCCGCAAAGCCGAATTCGGCTTCTTGGGCGTCATCGTCCGGACAATCAGACATACCCCTCGCTTCTGGGGTGAGCCGCTTATGTCCGACCGTCTTTTCTGACCCTTTGATTTGGCTCTCGGATTTCTTACCAACTGGTTCATTGTCGCCATAACTCTATCACTCCAACGTCTATAAAAACTACTTAATGCCCAAGGCTTCCTTGACAGCCGCGTCCTTACGCGACTCAGCCGCCTTGGCATCTTCAATTTCACCGGCCTCTTTGAATTCCTTTGGCAACGGTGCCTCGGCAAGGTGCTTGATTTTCAATTCCAGATACGGCTTGAACGCCGTGCCCGCAGGTATCAAATGTCCAAGTATAACGTTTTCCTTCAAACCGCAGAGCTTGTCTATACTACCAGCTAACGACGCTTCAGTCAATATCTTAGTTGTCTGCTGGAAGCTGGCCGCGGCTATAAAGCTGTCCGAACGCAACGACGCCTTGGTAATACCCAAAAGCAGCGTCTTGGCGGTCGCCATCCTCGGTTTTTTGCCCTTCGCCGGCTCGCCGCCGATTGCCTCCAGCTTCTCGTTGATGGTCGCCAGCTTGGCCTTCTCGATAACCTGGCCTTCTTTAAGCTCGGTCGCCTCCCCAACACTGGATACCTTGATGCTATCATTGAGCCGCGTGTTTTCCCCGCGGAACCCAAACTTATCAACCACTTCGCCGGGCAAAAACTCGCTGTCGCCTACCGACTCAATTTCAATCTTGCGCATCATCTGGGAGCAAATTATTTCGATGTGCTTATCGTTGATTGTCACGTTTTGCGAGCGGTACACGTTCTGAATTTCGCCTATCAGGTATCTCTGCAGCGCCTCTTCGCCTTTAATCCGCAGAATATCGTGCGGCACCAGCGGGCCGTCGGTCAGCGTATCGCCCGCTTCCACTAAATCGCCGGTGTGAACGTTCAGATGCCTGTCACGCGGCACGTGGTGCTCTTTTTCCATTCCGGACTCGGAACGAATAATAATCGTCATCTTGCCTTTGCGCTTGTCGCTTTTTAGCTCAACGCGTCCGCTGATTTCCGCTATGGCCGCAGGGTCTTTGGGCTTGCGTGCCTCAAATACTTCCGTCACACGCGGCAATCCGCCCGTGATGTCTTGCGTTCCGCCGGTGGCCCTCGGCTGATGAGCAAGCAACTGGCCCGCCTGGACCTGTTGGCCTTCCGTAACTTCTATTCTGGCGCCGGCAGGCAAATAGTGTACATCGAGAATCTTGCCATCGGCGTCCTCTATCATAATCTGCGGATGCTTGTCGCCCTTGTGCTCGATTATGACGGGTTTGCCGGACTGTCCCTTGCGCTCTTCCTCAAACCGAATCGTCTCGCCGTCGATAACATCCACAAAACGAATCAAACCGGAAATCTCAGCCAATATCGGCGTGCGGTGCGGATCCCACTCGAACAACATCGCCCCGCTCTTGACCTCTTCGCCGTCTTTGACTCTGACAATCGCTCCGTATGGAACCTTGAACTTGTCAAGCTCGCGGTCCTTGTCATCCAAAATAGCGATTTCTCCGTTGCGTTTCAGGACAACCGCCCTCGAACTGCCGTCCTCAGCAACGAATGATACCGCGTTTATATCGCGATAGCTAATCTTGCCCGGCTGAGTCGCTTTCTGCTCGCGCTCCAGAATAGCGCGAGAGGCAATTCCGCCGGTGTGGAACGTCCGCAGTGTCAACTGTGTGCCCGGCTCGCCAATCGATTGCGCTGCTATAATCCCAACGGGCAGGCCTTCTTCGACAAGCTGCCCCGTGCTCATATCCCAGCCGTAACACTTCGCACACATGCCAAACGGGCTATCGCACGTCAGCGGACTTCTGACCCTGATTGCATCAAGCCCGAGCGCCTCAATTTTCACGGCCGCATCAGGCGTTATGACCTCGTTTTCACGGACAATCATCTCATCGGTAATCGGGTTGCGGATGTTGTCCCTTGCGGTCCTGCCGATGATAAGCTGAGTCAAAGGCACATCAACCTGCTCGCCCCTGGCAACCGTGCTCTTGGTAATGCCCTGCAACGTCCCGCAATCACGCTCGGTAATTATCATATTCTGAGCCACGTCTATCAGCTTGCGCGTCAGATACCCGGAGTTGGCTGTTTTCAACGCCGTATCCGCAAGACCTTTTCTGGCGCCGTGCGTCGAGCTGAAATACTCAAGAACCGTCAATCCCTCGCGGAAATTTGACTTAATAGGCGTCTCGATAATCTCGCCGCTGGGTTTGGCCATAAGCGCTCGCATACCCGCAAGCTGCTGAATCTGGTCAACGCTGCCTCTGGCGCCCGAGATACTCATCATATAAATCGGATTCAAATGCGGCGAACCGTCTTCCTTCCTGTCCTCCTTGAGGCCCTTCATCATTTCACTGGTTACCGCCACACGGGCGTTGGTCCATGCGTCGATAACCTGGTTATACCGCTCGCCTTCGGTCAATACGCCGGCCTGATAGTTCTTTATTATCTTCTTGACCCGCTTTTCCGTCTCGTCAATAATGTCCTTCTTCTTGGGCGGAATCTTCAAATCCACCAAGCCGAAGCTAAGACCAGACAGAGTCGCGTGCCTGAACCCCTTTTCTTTTATCCTGTCTAACAAATCAACCGTCGCCGCGCTGCCGGCAATCGCGTAACAATCGCTGATTACCTGGCTCAACGTCTTTTGTCCCATCGGCCAGTTATAGAAAGGCATCTTCGCAGGCAGAATATCGTTGAAAATACATCTGCCCACAGTTGTCTCAACCACAACCGGCTTTGTAATTTCCTTATGCTTCAGGTCCCTTGCCCGCTCGCCTTCCTTAACAACGGGCTTGGCAATCCGGACCTTGATTATGGCATGCAGGGCAATCCTGCCCATATCATAAGCAAGCATCGCCTCGAATGTGCCCGCAAATGCCTTGCCTTCGCCCTTTTGGCCCGCAAGCATACTGGTAAGATAGTAATTGCCCAGCACCATATCCTGCGAAGGACCGACCATCGGCGAGCCATTGGCCGGCGAGAAAATATTGTTTGTCGTCATCATCAGCGTATGCGATTCGGTTTGGGCCTCCACGCTCAAAGGCAAATGCACCGCCATCTGGTCACCGTCGAAGTCGGCGTTGAACCCCTTGCAAGCCAGCGGGTGCAGCATTATCGCGTTGCCTTCCACCAGCACCGGTTCGAACGCTTGAACGCCCATCCTGTGCAAAGTCGGCGCTCGGTTAAGCAGCACCGGGTGCTCGTGAATCACCTCTTCCAGGATATCCCATATCTGCTCGCCTCGCCGCTCAATCATCTTCTTGGCGCTTTTGATGGTATCGGCCAGCCCGCTTTGCTTGAGCCGGCGGATAATGAACGGCTGATACAACTCCAGCGCAATCCGCTTCGGCAGCCCGCACTGATGCAATCTCATCGTCGGCCCTACAACAATCACCGACCGGGCCGAATAATCAACTCGCTTGCCAAGCAGGTTCTCTCTGAATCGACCCTGCTTGCCCTTTATCATATCGCTCAAGCTCTTCAGCGGCCTGTTATTACTTCCCAGCACCGGCCTGCGGCATCTGCCGTTGTCCATCAGCGAATCCACCGCCTGCTGAAGCATTCTCTTTTCGTTGCGAATAATAACTTCCGGCGCATTCAGGTCCATCAGCTTTTTCAGCCGGTTGTTACGATTGATTATGCGCCTGTAAAGGTCGTTCAAATCACTGGTCGCAAAATTGCCGCTCTCCAGAAGCACCAAAGGACGCAAATCAGGCGGGATAACAGGAATCACTTCAAGCACCATCCACTCCGCCTTGTTGCTGCTGTTCTTTATCGCGTCAATCGTCTTGAGACGCTTGCTCAAATCCTTCATCCGCTGGACGCTGCTGGTCTTGCTTATCGCGGTCCGCAACTCCGTGCTGATGGCCTCCAGATCAAGCCGGGTCAGCAGGGTCTTTATCGCCTCGCCACCCATCAACGCCTTGAAACTGTTGCCGTACTTGGTGGCCGCGTCGCGGTATTCATCCTCGGTAAACAATTGCCCAAGTTTGAGCGGGCTTTGCCCGGGGTCAGTAACTAAATAATCCTGATAATAGATTACCTTCTCAAGGTCCGACCCTTTCATTCCCAGAACTGTCCCTAACTGGTTCGGAACGGCCTTGAAAAACCATATATGAAGGCATGGAGCCGCAAGATTGATATGCCCCATCCTTTTGCGGCGAACCCTGCTATGCGTAACTTTCACGCCGCAGCGGTCGCAGATTATTCCCTTATACTTCGTTCCCTTGTACTTGCCGCACGCGCATTCCCAGTCCCGCTCAGGCCCGAATATCCGTTCGCAGAAAAGCCCGTCCTTCTCCGGCCTGTACGTCCGGTAGTTGATTGTCTCGGGCTTGCGAACCTCGCCGAACGACCAGCTGCGAATATCATTTGGACCGGCAAGCGAAATCTTGACCGAACCGTAATCGTTTATCCGATCATAGATATTGCTTATCATTTATCTCTGGCTCCTTTTTGTCCGCCCGTGGCGGAAACAACCCTATTGCCCATATAACCAACAACGATCTCGCGACCGCCTGTCGAATTTACAAAACAGTATTTCCCAGCCGCTTCTTCTCAAGCTGGATGTTCAAACCCAGCCCTCTTATTTCATTGCACAGCACGTCAAATGAAAGCGGCGTCCCCGCTTCGAGGGTGTTGCGTCCCTTAACCATCGACTCGTATATCTTGGTCCGGCCCTCAACGTCGTCGCTCTTGACGGTCAACATTTCCTGCAGCGTATAAGCCGCACCATAACCCTCCAAAGCCCATACTTCCATTTCGCCGAACCTCTGTCCGCCCGTCCGTGCCTTGCCGCCTAACGGCTGCTGAGTTATCAAACTGTATGGACCCGTCGAACGCGCGTGAATCTTGTCGTCCACCAGGTGATGCAGCTTCATTATATAAATGTATCCAATCGTCGCCTGCTGGTCGAACGGCTCGCCCGTCCGCCCGTCATACAACTGCGTCTTCAGCGACTTGGGAACCTTAACGAAAAGCTCTTCATCGGAGGGCGCCTGATTCGCCTTTTCAAGCTCAACCTTTCGCCGGCTCATTAATTCATTGGCCTCTCCGGTCAGTTGCTCGATGTCCTGCTCCTTGGCGCCGTCGAAAACAGGCGTAACCGCCGTAAATCCCAATACCTTAGCCACCCAGCCGAGGTGCGTCTCAAGAATCTGCCCTACGTTCATTCTGCTCGGCACCCCCAGCGGGTTGAGCAGTATGTCAAGCGACGTGCCATCCTCAAGGAACGGCATATCCTCTTCGGGCAATATCTTCGCAATAACGCCCTTGTTGCCGTGGCGACCCGCAATCTTGTCTCCAATCGACATAGTCCGCTTGGTCGCTACATACACCTTGACCATTTCTATCACGCCGCTGGGCAGCTCGTCGCCGTGCTTCAGCCGTTCAATACGCCGTTTGCCTTCCTCCTCAAGGGCCTTGATTTTCTCAAGGAACTTGTCCACAAGTTTTTCCACCTTTTCACGCATCGCGGCCGGCTTGACCCATTTGAGGTCCCAGTTGGCAACCTGTTCGTAAACGACCTCGTCATCCTCGCTGACACCGACTTTCTGTCTGCTGGACGGGTCAATAATATCGACCTCGAACTTCTCATGAATCGCGGCCACCATTTGCCTGAATATCACGCACTGCTTCGCCCTTACGTCCTTTTCGAACTCTCTTATCTGGGCATTCAGCGCCTTTTTGCCTTCCTCGCCGCCTGCTCCCCGCCGCACAAACCGCTCGGTTTTGATTACAACCCCTTCATAACCATTGGGCAGTTCAAGTGAATCGTTCTTCACGTCTTCGCCTGCCCTGCCGAATATCGCGTGCAGCAGTTTTTCTTCCGGCGTAAGCTCGGTCTTGCCCTTCGGCACAACCTTACCCACCAGAATATCGCCAGGCTGTACCCTCGTGCCCTCGAATACCACGCCATGCTCATCAAGATTACGCAACGCCTTTTCGCTGACATTTGGAATATCGCCGGTAAATTCCTCCTTGCCCAGCGGAGTTTCGCGTATCTCAGCGTCAAACTCATTGATATGAATGCTTGTGAAACTGTCGTTCTTGACTAACCGCTCACTGACAATTATCGCGTCCTCGAAGTTGAACCCCTCGTAAGACATAAAACCAACCAGCAGGTTTCTGCCCAGGGCCAGCACGCCCTGGACAGTACCCCCGCCGTCGGCCAGCGTCTGGTCCTTCTCAACCTTCTGTCCCAGCTTTACAACCGGCTTTTGATTAAGACACGTCCGCTCGTTTAATCCGAAGTACTTCTCCAGTTTATATTCATCCGTATGATTGATGACAACCTTGGTGGCATCGACCGCGGTAACCGTTCCCGCTTTTTGTGCACGAACAGCCATACTTGAATACCGTCCCGCCATCTCCTCCATACCCGTCTGTACCAGAGGCGGCTCGCACCTCAGTAAAGGCACCGCCTGCCGTTGCATATTCGAACCCATCAGCGCTCTGTTTGCGTCATCGTGTTCGAGGAATGGTATCAGCGCAGCCGACAAACCCACAATCTGCTTGGGCGAGACGTCAACGTAGTTGACCTCCTCGTGCGAGACCTGTGCAAGCTCCCCTCGCTGTCGTGCCAGCGCCATCCCCTCGCGTATCTTGCCCGTCTCAGGTTCCACCGCGCTGGGCGGAGCGAATATCGCCTTCATTTCCTCATCTGCCCGCAGGAAGACAACATTATTAGTTACCTTGCCCTTTTCGACCTTGTAATAAGGCGACAGCAGAAAACCGTATTCGTCAACAGTGGCGAATATCGCTAATGAGCTGATAAGACCGATGTTTGTACCTTCAGGCGTCTCAACCGGGCATATCCTACCATAGTGGCTGATATGCACGTCGCGGACCTCGAAGCCCGCGCGTCTTCTGTTCAACCCGCCGGGTCCAAGCGCCGACAATCGTCTCTCGTGCGTCAACTGGCTCAGCGCATTGGTCTGGTCCACTATCTGGCTCAACTCTCCGCGCCCGAAGAAAAAGTTGATGCTGCTCGACACGCTCTTCGAGTTGACCAGGTCCGCTATCCGCAGGGGCTGCTCGCCTTCCTTCATCGTGCTCATTCGTTCCTGCACGGTCTTGCGAAGTTTCAAAAGCCCTTTGCGAATTTCGCCGCCTGCTAATTCATCTATTGTCCTTAACCGACGATTACCCAAATGGTCAATATCGTCAACCTCGCCCTTGTTATTCCGCAGCCCGATTATGTAATTCACCGCATTGATGAAGTCCTCGGCCCGCAGCGTCATCTCGGTTTCGCCGACGTTTTGCCCGAACTTGCGGTTCAGCCGGAACCTGCCAACCTTGCCCAGCCGATACCGGTTTACGTCAAAGAACTTCTCATCGAAAAATTGCTTGGCCTTCTCCTGGTTGGCCGGATTACCGGGCCGCAACCTGACGTAAAACTTCAACAACGCCTGCTCGTGACTCTTGCAGTCATCTTCCGCAAGCGTATTGAAAACCAGCGCGTCACACGACCCTTCGACGACCTCTATTTTCTTTATTTCGCTTTGCTGAATAATCGAAACCTTGTCGCCGATTTGTGCGCCTGCCTTTACGATTATCTCGCCGCTTTCGGTATCGACGATGTCGCGCACCACCCACATATCAGGCGTCAGCTTGTTCTTCTGGACCTCTTTGGTCTCGTAGAACCGCCTGATTATCTGTTCGGTTTCACTGAAATCGGCACTTAATGCCCGCAGGAAAATCGTCGCGGGAATCTTGCTCGACTGGTCGATTTTTACAACCAGTACGTCCTTGTGCGTAACGCTTATCTCTATCCAGCTTCCGCGTTCCGGGATAATTCTGCCGCCGTGCAATATGCGGTCGCCTTCCTTGCTCTCGACCAGAAAATCAACGCCGGGGCTTCTGTGCAACTGGCTTACGATAACCCGCTCGGCGCCGTTGATGACAAACTCGCCGCCGCCTATCATCACGGGTATCTCGCCCAGGTATATCGCCTGCTCAGCTATGTCCTGCCCGTCCTTGTTGCGAAGCCGGCAGGTTATCTTCAGGGGATACCCGTATGTCAGACGCAACTGCCGGCACTCGTTTACGTTGTACCGGGGCTGCTCAAGCTCATAAAAAAGATACTCCAGTATTGTCCCCTTGTCGTAGCTCTCTACCGGAAAGGTTTCGCGAAACAACTCTTCCAGTCCCTTGCGAGCACGCTTCGTCGGGGCGACGTCCCTTTGCAGAAACTCGTCGTAGCCCTTCCTCTGTATGACCACAAGGTCAGGGATTGCAACCTTCTCTCGCATTTTGCCGAAATTACGAACTTTCAATTCAGCCATTTTTCAGTCCCGAATTAAACGGCAACTTTTACACTGCCCGATTATTGTCTTTAGCCCTCTTCGGGGCACACTTGCATCCGTTAGGCGATTTCTACCGTTGCTCCCGCGCTTTCGAGCTGCTTCTTGGCGGCCTCCGCCTCATCCTTGCTTACGCCGGTTTTGACCGACTTGGGAGCGCCATCAACCAGGTCCTTCGCTTCTTTGAGGCCCAGTGCTGTCAATGCTCTGACTTCCTTGATGACCTGAATCTTCTTTTCGCCGACTACCTTGAGGATAACGTCAAACATCGTCTTCTCAGGGGCCGCCTCAGCCGCTGCTGCCGGGCCGGCCATCATTACCGCGCCGCCCGCCGCCGGCTCTATGCCGTACTCCTCTTTAAGATAATCGCCAAGCTCCTTGGCCTGCATCAGCGTCAGTTTGACTATCGCGTCGCCAAGTTTCTTTGTTTCGTCGCTCCAGCTTTTCGCCTGTTTTGTTTCTTCTGACATGTTCGTTGAACTCCTATATCGAATTGCTCGATGGTAGCCGGGACTACGCCGTCCCGTTTAACTCCCTCACTCGGAGGCAGCCACCTGAGCCGTTTATGTTCGTTTTTAAGATACCCCTTATGCGGCCTGCTTGTCCGCGCTTTCGCCTTTGTCCACAATCGTCTTTATGCAACCGGCTATTCTTCCGGCAGGTCCGCCAATCGCCCCGGCCAATCTCGCCGCCGGCGACTTGGCTAACATAATAATCCTACCCTGCAATTCCACCCGGCTCGGCATCTTCGAAAGCCCCTCGGCGCCCTTGCTGTCCAGAGTATCGCCTTCAAGATATGCGCCTTTTATATGAATCGCCGGCACCTTGCCAACCCAGTTGCTCAGTTCCTTGGCCGTATCAACTATGCTGTCGCCGCCATAAGCAACCACGCAAGGTCCCATGAAAAGCGACCCCGCCGACTCCATCTTCAAATTCACCAGCGCCCTTTTCATAAGGGCGTTCTTGACAACCAAAAGCTTAATGCCTTTGCTCTTGAGCGCCCCTCGCATCACGTTATTCTCAACGCCGTCAACTCCCTGCGTGCTGATAACGATAAAATCGGTAACCTTTTCGTTAGCGATTCTTTTTTCCAGCTCTGAACACAGTAAATCTTTTACGAACTTGCTCATATTTTCACCTGCCTGATTCTTTCACAAACGCGCTATACGCAGCGAATCTCTGCGCACAACAAAAACCCAAATCCGCCTATACGGCAATCAACACGCCAGGGCTCATCGCCGCGTGGATATTAATCTTCTTTATATAAGTTCCTTTTGAGCTGATCGGCTTAATCTTCTTGATATGCGATATAACCGCGTCGATGTTGTCTATCAGTTTCTGCGCGTCAAAACTCACCTTGCCGACCACAACGTGGACGTTTCCGCCCGTGTCGTTTTTGAATTCGACCTTTCCCGCGGCAAACTCACGCACCGCGGTAGCGACGTCAGCAGTTACCGTGCCGTTTTTGGGCGAGGGCATCTTGCCCTGCGGACCAAGAACTCGGCCCAGTTTGCCTACCTTGCCCATAACCTTCGTTGAGGCAATCGCCACGTCGAAATCCGACCAGCCCGCTGTTACCTTGGCAACCAGCTCGTCAACGCCTACCTCAATAGCGCCCGCCTGCTTTGCCGCTTCTGCATCGGCCCCCTCGCAAAATGCAATGACCTTCTTCTGCTGACCTATCCCGTGAGGCAGCGATATCGCGCCGCGGATAATCTGGTCCGACTGCTTCGGGTCGATACCGAGCCAGAATATGCACTGAATCGTCTGGTCAAACTTCGTTGAGTTAAACGTCTTAACCTTTGCCACCGCATCGGCCAAACTAATCGGCGCCTCGCTGACCTGCTCTGCCTCTTTGCGGTACCTTTTGCCTCTGCTAATTATCATAATTTTTATGTCTCGAATCGCCTTTGGTTTACTTTTCTATTAGTCCACAACCTCAACACCCATACTCCTGGCGGTACCTCGGATAATCTTCTCCGCCTTATCTATGCTATACGCATTGAGGTCCTTGCTTTTTGTCTGTGCAATCTGTCGCACCTGTTCAGCCGTAACCTTGCCCACCTTTTCCTTGTTCGGCACGCCGCTGCCCTTGGCCACGCCCGCCGCCTGTTTCAACAACACAGCCGCCGGCGGACTTTTCACCTCAAAGGTGAAACTCTTGTCCGTATAGACAGTTATCACGACAGGCACCGTCGTCCCGTTAAGCTCTTTTGTCCGCTCATTGAACTGAGAGACAAACTGCCCAATATTGACGCCGTGCTGGCCAAGCGCAGGACCAATCGGAGGGGCCGGAGTCGCCTGCCCGCCGGACGCCTGCAACTTTATCTTGACCATTACCTCTTTAACGCCGCTTCTTGCTGCTGGTTTTCTTTTTGTTGCCATTATTCAACCTCAAAACAGGCACTTGGATCGCCGCTGAACCGGCTTCACACCTTCTCAATCTGCCAATACTCTATATCCAGCGGGGTGCTTCGCCCGAATATCTCCACTATCACTTTTACAATACCTCTATCCTGGTCAATCGCCTCAACTATCCCCTCAAAACTCTCGAACGGCCCTTCGCGAATCTTAATCTGGTCGCCCTTCTTGAAGTCCACCTTGATGCTCGGCGCTTCCTCCGGCTTTTCAACCTCCTGCATCATTTTTGAAACGTCGGTGTCCCGCATCGCCGTCGGAATACCCTCCGTGCCAACAAAATCGCCGACGCCGGGAATCTCTTTTATTACAAACCACGCCCTTTCAGGCACCTTCCCGTCTTCTGCGGCTTCCATCTCCACAAAAACGTAGCCGGGGTACAACTTGCGCTTGTGCACGGTCTGCTTGTTGCCGCGAACCTTCTTGACCCTCTCGACGGGAACTTCTATCCTGCCGATAATGTCAGTCAGGCCGGCCGCATTGACCTTCTGCGAAAGCACCTCTTTTACGTGCATCTCCTTATTGGATGCAACTCTCAGCACGTACCATTTCATCAAAACGCCCCGACTCAATAACATAATATGCTCTGAAACCCGGCTTGCGGCCGCTTTTTACAGCACCAGCCATCCTACAGACAACTGAAGAACAAAATCCGAGACACCAAGCAGCATCGCCAGGATAATCACAACCGAAATCACAACAACCGTCGAAACCACCACTTCCTGCCTGGTGGACCAGTTGACCTTTTTCATCTCGCCTTCGGCAGAAATCATAAAGTCAGCGATGCTGGGATGGTTAACCATCCACATCATCAATACAGACAGGGCGATAAACAGCCCGACGGGCACCATTGTCTCAACCCACAAACTGATGTCCGCCGCATCAAGTGTTCGGTAAAGCTGCAAACACCCGATTGCCACTATCACCGCGCCGCCAAATGCGCTAATCATCCGCGTATATTTGCCCTGGCCACGCTTATAAACGCTCAAACCCATAATGCACCCGAATCCTTGCCTGACCGCTTAATCGCCATCCGTGTTTTGCCCGCCATAACCCCAATGTCTTTTATCAGGACAAAGGCGAAAGCTCCGGAGCGTCGACGACTGGCCACACACCAGGCCAGAAGGGAATCGAACCCCCAACCTTCGGTTTTGGAGACCGACGCTCTGCCAATTGAGCTACTGGCCTATCATTTGCTCTTTGCGCCAAACCCGTTCTATTTCCGCTTCAGCTTGTGAGTCGTATGCTTGCGTTCAAACTTACAGTACTTCTTCAACTCCAGTTTGGGCGTGCCGTCAACCACACTGATGTTGGTTCGATAGTTGCGCTGCCCGCAGTCCTTGCACTCAAGCCAAACGTTTTCCCTTTTGCTTTTTTTAGCCATACGACCCTGCTGTGCCGTCCTTTAATCGTTCACTAAGCAATAACCTTGGTTACAACACCTGCTCCAACGGTCCTGCCGCCTTCACGAATGGCGAATCGCAGGCCTTCTTCCATCGCTATGGGCGAAATAATCTCAACTTCCATCGCTATGTTATCGCCAGGCATACACATTTCGGCGGCTTTACCGTCTCTGCTCTGTATGAGCTTGACGCTGCCGGTCACGTCTGTCGTTCTGAAATAGAACTGCGGCTTATATCCCGCGAAGAACGGCGAATGCCTTCCGCCTTCCTCTTTCGTCAGAACGTAAACTTCCGACATGAAATGCGTGTGCGGCGTAATGCTTCCCGGCTTGGCAACGACCTGTCCGCGTTCGAGGTCCTTCTTTTCGACGCCTCTCAGCAACAACCCGACGTTGTCGCCTGCCTGTCCTTCATTGAGGGTTTTGTTGAACATTTCGACGCCCGTAACAACGGTTTTTCGAATATCCGGGGAAAGCCCGATGATAGCCACTTCTTCGCCGACCTTCACAACGCCTCTTTCAATCCTGCCCGTACCGACCGTTCCTCTGCCCTTAATGCTGAATACGTCTTCGACGGGCATAAGGAATGGCTTGTCAATCTGTCGTGGCGGAATCGGAATGAACTCATCCATCGCTTTGAGCAACTCAACTATCGGCGCGCAAGCGGGGTCATCTATCGTCTTGGCGGCAAGCGCCGCGGTCGCCGAACCGCGAATAATCGGCGTCGTGTCGCCCGGGAACTCGTATTTATTCAGGAGGTCTCTCACCTCCATCTCAACCAGGTCAACAAGCTCTTTGTCATCAACCAGATCAACCTTATTCAGGAATACCACAACCTTCGGCACGTTTACCTGACGGGCAAGCAATATGTGCTCGCGGGTCTGGGGCATCGGGCCGTCATAAGCGCTGACCACAAGAATTGCTCCGTCCATCTGGGCGGCGCCGGTAATCATGTTCTTCACGTAATCGGCGTGGCCCGGACAGTCAACATGGGCATAATGCCTGTTTGCTGTCATATACTCGACGTGCGCGGTCGCAATCGTCAAAATCTTCGTCGGGTCACGTCGGCCCTGTGACTCCGAGGCCTTGGCTATGTCATCATAGCTCTTAAACTTAGAAAATCCCTGCAACTCCATTACCTTCGTCATCGCCGACGTCAGCGTCGTCTTGCCATGGTCGACGTGTCCAATAGTTCCGACGTTGACGTGGGGCTTCGTTCTCTCAAATACCGCCTTAGCCATGGTTATATGAACCTCCAATTAGCACTTTAATTGCTGCGAAACGCAGGCCCGCAGCGTGTCCTTGTTCCTGTTTCCCGATGTAACATCGCTTCAGTGTCGCGGGCATCCTGCCCGCGCCTATTTTAATCGAGGGCGGGACGCCCTCGACACATCTGCACTTAGCTGCTGATGGGATTTGGACCCATGACCTCGTCCTTACCAAGGACGCACTCTACCAACTGAGCTACAGCAGCAGTTTATTGTGTCGCGGTCATCTTGACCGCGATTTGTGTCGCAGGCATCTTGCCTGCGACTATTTCAATCGCGGGCGGGACGCCCGCGACACCTAAAAACAGTCCCCACGCTCAGCCGCAGGCCTTAAAAACCACTCCCTTGGGGACGCCCAAGGCGGCCGTCTTTGCACAACAAATCCTGCACTGACAGCCAAACAAACGTCATTAACCTAATGTGAGTAGGGTAGTTTACAAAAATCCGGGTCAACCTGCAAACATAAAAAAATAAAAAAATGTATTTTTTTTACCCCCTCATATAGGCCGTCTTTTTCAGACTGACGGCCGTTAACAGCCCCCACCCAAATTCAATGCCTTTATCAGTATTGTTATCCGCCTGTATTCGGGTCTTCTGCCGAACCAAAACGCTTATTCCATCGGGCCAGCTGTTGACGCCACAAAGGACGCTGGTCAGCCAACTTTATTCTCCGCAGTGACTTCAACACCATATTGGGGTCTGACCCTTCCGACGGATTATCCAGAAACGCATCTATCGAACGAATAACCGCACTATCATGTCCCAAGTCCTTTTCCAGCAGGCAGTTACCCACAAGCAAACTCGCCGCCTCCACCTTTGGCCAGCGCAGATATACATCCACTAATTGCCCCAAAATCGCCTCTTTTTGCTCCGCGGTTTTAGCTGACCCCCGCAACTTGCCCAAATACTCCGCCGCCTGCTCAAACTGCCCCGCTTTTGTGTAAAGCTGTGCCAGCTTTTCCCGGGTGGCCCTTACCATTTCCGCCTTGTTTTCCGCAACTGCCTTGCGTTCTGCCAGTTCAAAAAACGATACGCACTGCTCGTCGGACAGCTTCCCTTTGCCTGCCTGGGAATCGAATCTGCCAATCCAGTCCTCAATAACGTTGACGTCGCAGTTGTTAAATATCTTAAGCATCGCCTGCCACGCCGTCTTGCCTTCAGAATTGGCTCCTATCTTGTCCCACAACCACGGCAGGTCGTCTTTGCCGCCCACTTCCCCCGCCAGTTCCATAACCCTGTTTCTGACAATCTGGCTGCGGTCATTAACAAAATCCTTCGCCAGCAATTTGAGCGCCCTTGGCCTGTCAACACAAATAAGGCCATCGACTGCCGCCTCTCTGACTAAGTCGCTTTCATCACTCAACGCCTGCTCGAAAAGCCCCGCGAATCGCTTGGCCGACTCCGGCTTGTAAACGTTCTGTCCGCACAATCGCGCCATTGTTACCAGCAAATCGCCACGCAGAGTGCTGTTACCGGCTTGCTTGTCCCGGCTATATCTTTCGACGAGCAGGTCCATATATTTTGCAACTTCGTCATCTGTAAGACCGCCCGGCTCAAGCAGTTCCCTTATTACCTCTGCCCCCCTGTGCGCCTTTTTCGCATCCTCATCGTTGAGATATCCTGCTGCCCATTCCAGCGTCTGCTTGCGCAATTCCGGCGAAAGCTGACTCCCAGAGGTGGGAACAAGCGCATAATGGCACGCCGCGCCAAGGGCAACAAATAATTCCAGCTTGACCTCTTCGTCCTGCTCAACCTTGAACTGATCCGCCAGTCGCTCCGCCGAGCTTAATTCGCCCGTCAGCGAAAGCAGCTTCGCCGTCGCAAGACGCACGTCCCTGTTGTCGCTGGAAACCAGCTTTACCAAAACCGGGCCAAGCTCCGCGGGCAATTTCGATTGCGTCCCAATCCGCCACTGCGAAACCTTATCCAAAGCCCACAGCCGAATCGTCGATTCGGAATTGTTCAATTGCTCTATCAGAAATTTACCTCGCTGCCCATCATCGCTGATTCCTTCATATATCCTGTCCAGTGAACCCAGATAAAGTTTTCGCCACTGGTCACGTTCCTTCTCCAGGTCGTTTACCCGCGATTCCTGCCGAATAAGCCAGTCCCGCTGAAACCGTTCCATTCCGTTTGTTCGCAGGTCGCTCAAAATTTGCGCCCGTCTCCTCGCGTCCCTGCTGACGGGTATGCCTAACGACCGAAGCGCATCACCTGCGGCGACTGAAACCTGCTTATCCTTGTCCTCTACAAGCTCAGCTATCCGCGTTATAGCTCTTATATCGAGTTGTACCTTCATCGCATATATCGCGTTTAATCGTGCCTTGACAGGCATCGATTCGTCCTTTGCCATTGGCTCCAGAACATTCTCTATCGCGTCATAATCGAAAATAAGCAACGCCTCGGCTGCGAATTTGGCGGGATTCCCTTCTTCCGTTTTCAAAACCTCCGCTAACGGCTCAATAAAATCATTCTTGTTCCTTATCGGCCGCCTGGTCTCCCTGCTGACTGTCAGCGCCCTGCAAACCGCCATCCTCGCCTGCTTATTCTCCGATTGCTTTAACGTATCTATAAGAACCTGTCTTGCGCGAGAGCTGTCACTGAAAAGCATCACCGTCGCGGCGTCTAAGCGAACTTCATCCGTTGCCCCCCGTAACAGCGCATCCTGATTTACCTTCAGTTGCGTGTCCGTCTCCACACTCGGCGCCATCATATTATTATCAACCTTATTCGCCCCCTGCTCGCATCCCGCCAAAACCAATAAAACCAACACCAGCAAATATGCTCGTTGTATCATTATTACCAACACTTTCTTGAAGTGGTTACTCGTAATCACGGCTTTTAACCCCGATGATAACCCCATATAATCACACACGTCAACCGCCGATTCCGAAATAGTCCTATAAATCTATGGTCTCGGGTGATATTTCCTGTGAATCTCCCGTAACCTCTCCTGGTCAACGTGCGTGTAAATCTGCGTTGTCGATATATCCACGTGCCCAAGCATTTCCTGAACGCTCCTCAAATCCGCCCCGCCTGCCAGCAGGTGCGTCGCGAAACAATGTCTCAGCGTATGCACCGTCAAATTTTTCGGCATCCCGGCGCGGGCCGCGTATCTTTTAATAAGACGCCAGATTTCGATACGCCCCATAGGCCTGCCTGTTCGACTCAATAGTAAAAAATCTCCGCTAAACGACTTTGCCAGCTTAGGCCTCATATCCTTTAAGTACTCCAGCGTCGCGGCAGCCGCCACCCTGCCAAGCGGAATCACCCGTTCCCTGTTTCCTTTGCCGATACATCGCAAATACCCCACGTCGAGATTCAAATCCGATATCTTCAAGCCCGCAACCTCACTGGCCCTGACCCCGGTCGCGTAAAGCAATTCCAGAATCGCCTTATCGCGCAGGTAATACTTCTCTTTCGGCGAGGGCGCCTCCAGCAAATCCACTACCTGTTTCTTGGAGCATATAATCGGCAGCCGCTGCCAGAGCTTCGGCCCCTCCAGAATCCCTGTAAAATCATCCTCAACCAGCCCGTTTAGCTTGCCAAACCGCAAAAACATCCGAATCGCCACCAATGCCCGTTTGGCTGATGCCTCCGCCCTGCTGGCTCTTGCCAGTATTATCATATATTTCTGTATCAGGGTGGGCGTAATCTGCTTCAGTTCACTAACCTTGCCGGATTTACAGAATTCCAGGAAATCCCTCAAATCCCGCCCATAACCCTGAATTGTGTTGTCAGACAACCCCCCCTCGACTGTCAGGTAACCTAAAAAGTCCCGAACCAGCCGACCCAATGGCAATTCGTCAAGTTTGTTCGCAATTGTCTGTGTCTGAACTGAAGGCATAGAGATTCCGCGTTAATGCTATTATCAACTTCATCGACCATTATCCAAAAAACCCTTTAACACCGCTTCACACTTACAATATAATCACCCGCAGATGCTGAATTGGCGGAATGATTGAGGTATTAAGAATGAATAAATCGATATTGAACAAATTGTTTGCCTGCTCGCTGCTCTTTTGGCTGGCCGGCTGCGCGGAAAACAAATACACAAAGACAATAGAACAACTCTGGCCGCCGGCTGCGACCAAAGCCGATGCGATGACGGCCGCGGAACAGGCGCTCGCCGGGATGCACTTTAGTATCGAAAAACTCGACGTCGATGCCGGCTATATAAGAACCGCCCCGCTATCAGGTGCACAGTCATTTGAATTCTGGCGTTCAGACAGCGTCGGCTCATTCAACCAGACCGAAGCCGACCTGCACAGTATCCGCAGGGCAGTCGAAATCAACATAAGCGAACAAGCCGGCCAACTGTGTATCAATTGCAGAGCAACTACACAGCGATTAAGCTTGCCCCAAAGCCAAAGCACCACCGGACAGAGCCGTTCCATAATGTCCCCGGACCAAAGGTCCGTCCAAACGTTCAAACTCGGCCACGAGCAGAAATCAAACCTGACATGGACAGACCTCGGCAGGGATAACCAATTAGAAACGGAGATTTTGAAACGCATCGAAAAACAACTCGCAACGACTAAGAAGGAACAAAACAAATGAGAATACTCGTCGCCGGCGGAGCCGGGTACATCGGAAGTAATATGGCGGCTTGTCTGGCCGCCGAAGGACATCAGCCAATCATCTACGACAACCTAAGCAAGGGACATACAGCCGCGATAAAAGGATGCGAGTTCATTAAAGGCGATTTGGCGGATTTAAATCTGCTGACCGCGACCCTCAAAAAACACAAAATTGAAGCCGTGATGCACTTCGCCGCGTTCATCGAAGCGGGCGAATCCGTAACCAATCCTCTCAAGTACTATCAAAACAACGTCTCCAATACACAGACGCTTCTCAGCGCAATGGACGCAACGGGCGTAAGCAAATTCGTATTCAGCAGCACCGCTGCGGTTTACGGAATGCCCGACAAACAGCCCATCACGGAAGATTTACCCACGCATCCCATCAACCCATACGGCGAAACAAAATTAGCCGTCGAAAAAATGTGTCACCATCAGGCCGTCGCGGGCAAATTGCATTTCATCGCGCTTCGATATTTCAACGCCTGCGGTTCAGGACACAACTGTACCCTCGGCGAAGACCATCATCCAGAATCGCACCTGATTCCGCTGACGATTTTCGCAGCGATGGGCAAAACGGACGCAATCAAAATCTTCGGCTCCGATTATCCAACTGACGACGGCACTTGCATCCGCGATTACATTCATATCGAAGACCTCTGCCTTGCGCATCTGCTTGCGTTGAAAAAACTCGATAAGCAGGCCGAATCAATTTATAACCTCGGCAATGGAAAGGGATATTCTGTTCGACAGGTCATTGATACCGTTAAAAAAGTGTCGGGGAAAAGCTTCAAAGTCATCGAGACGCCTCGCAGGCCCGGCGACCCGCCGGTGCTTGTCTGCGATTCCGCAAAAGCCAGAACCGAACTCGGCTGGCAGCCCAAATGGACCAATCTCGAAAAAATCGTCGCCTCCGCCTGGAAATGGCACAGCAAATATCCGAACGGATACGCTGAATAGAAGGATACTTGCGAATGAATAAGATAAAGCAAAATGTCACCCGCTTCCTTAGAAAATACCAGATGGATTACCTCGACGTCGATATCGATATGGTAATCGATTCCTTTTTGTCCGAGATGCGGCGAGGACTCGCCGGCAAAAAAAGCACCCTCGATATGATTCCCACCTATATCGAAGTCGGGGCTGGTGTCCCGACGAACAAACGCGTAATCGTCGTTGACGCGGGCGGCACAAACTTCCGGGTCGCAACCGTCTATTTCGACGACCAGAAAAAAGCGATTATCGAAAACCTGCGTCTCTACAAGATGCCCGGCGTCCAGCACGAAATCGGCAAAGACGAATTCTTCAAAATTATGGCGGGCTATCTCAAGGATGTCGCCGGCGCAGCACAAAATATCGGTTTTTGCTTTTCATACGCGGTCGAAATGTCCCCCAACAAAGACGGCCGACTAATCCGCTTCTCAAAAGAAATCAAAGCCAAAGACGTCGTCGGTCAGCCCATCGGTGAAAATCTTAACCGAGCGCTCGTTTCAATGGGGCTTGGCAACGAAAAACATATTGTCTTGCTCAACGATACCGTCGTTACCCTTCTCGCGGGCGTCGGCTGCCAAAACCGCTCCTTCGGCTCATACATCGGCTTCATCTTAGGCACGGGCACCAATACCTGCTACGTCGAGAAAAACAGCAACATTAAGAAAACAAAAAATCTCGACCTTTTGAAAAGCCAGATTATCAATACCGAATCCGGCAACTTCGGCAAAATCAAACAGGGCAAAATCGATGCCGCCTTCGACAAATCCACCGTCAACCCCGGCGTCCACAAATTCGAGAAAATGATTTCCGGCGCATACCTCGGCCCCCTGTGTCTGGCCACAATTCACAAGGCCTGCGATGCCAGCTTGTTCTCGACCGCCGTCGCAAACGCCCTTTGGCAGATACCAGAACTCGACACAAAAGCTCTGAACGCCTTCCTGCTCTATCCCTATGGCAACAACCCCTTCGCCGACGCCGCAAAACAGGGCAATACCGATGACTCCCTTACCTTATATTATATAGCTGACCGCCTGACCGAACGCGCTGCCAAGCTCACCGCAATCAACCTCTCCGCTATGGCAATCAAATCCGGCTCCGGAACCGACCCCTCAAAACCAATCTGCATCGTCGCCGAAGGCACGACTTTTTACCAGATGAAATCTCTCAAGCCCCGCGTTGAATTTTATCTCAAACAATACCTCGAAAACAAACTCGGTATTCACTACGAGATTATCAGCGTCGAAAACGCCACCCTCATTGGCGCGGCTATCGCGGGATTAACAAATTGACATAAAACTAAATCACGCCGAAAAAGCAAAATTTGCGAATCGGTTTATCAGGGCGTAACTTTCAGGAGTCGGGCAGACGGCAGCAGAAAGCTTTTTCGTATCAACCCCCTGCTTGGTCAATAAATCTTTACATTGCTCGATATAATACCGCGTCGCTTCAGCATCAAATTCCGGATGAAACTGCACGCCCCAGCAATTTTCCGCAAAGCGAACGATATGATTTGGCTCGTGAGCATTCCCGCCTAAGCAAACCGCACCTGCGGGCAGTTTCAACGCCGACTGAGCGTGACAACAATGGCCTTCGAATGCCCTTGGCAGCGAACCAAAAAGCAAATCGCCTTTCGCGGCATCATTCAAATAAATCTTCTGATTGCCGAATTCTCTACCTTTAGGATTGGGCCCAACAACACCGCCAAGGGCGTGAACGAGCAATTGATGCCCATAGCAGATACCGAGAATCGGCGTCCGTTTTTCAACCTGTCGTCTCAGCCATTCGGCTGTTCGTTCGCTCCAGTCCGGCTTGTCTGTAACCATATTATGTGAGCCGGTGAAAATCGCCCCGCTGAAGCCATCCTGCGGAAGATTCTCACCCGCGACAGCATCAACCACTCTCGCCGCACTCTTTGACAAATCCAGCCGGCGAATTACCCAGTCATCAAAATCGCCCTGCTTCGCTATTAGTTGCGGATACGTGGAACACAGCTTGACCACCAAAATCGTATTCATTGTGCCCCTTTGCGTTACCAAAATCACCTGTCATAAATCGTTGTCCAGGATGTGGCCGAAACGATATTTCTTGGTGCGCAAATAGTCGATATTGTGGGGCGTTGGGTCTATTTGAAGAGGAATCTGCTCGACGACTTTTATGCCGTAAACTTCGAGCCGGCTGGTTTTCTTCGGGTTGTTGGTGAGGATTTTAATCTGCTTGAGGCCCAGGTCGCGAAGAATCTGTGCGCCTATGCCATAATCGCGCTTGTCCGGCGAAAAGCCCAGCTCGATATTCGCATCCACGGTATCGAAGCCCTGTTCCTGGAGCTTATACGCGTGCAGTTTATTAGTCAGGCCGATGCCCCTGCCTTCCTGCCGGAGGTAAACAAGCGCACCTTTGCCCGCCTTTTCAATCAACTGCAACGCGGCTTCTAACTGCCTGCCGCACTCGCATCGCTGCGAGCGGAACAAGTCCCCAGTCATACATTCGGAGTGAACGCGAACAAGGACCGGCTCATCGTGCTGAACTGGTTTGCCCCATTCATCAAGGTCGCCTACGCCGCCTTTGCAAATCGCAAGATGCGGCTCAGGCGACGAAAGCGACTCGTAAGCGATGAGTTTGAAATCCCCAAAATCCGTCGGCAAATGCACCGCCTCGACCCGCTTGACCTGCGTCTCCCGCTGAAGGCGATACTCAATCAGCTTGGCGATTGAGGTAATTTTCAGATTATGCTTTTTGCAAAACTCAAGCAGTTCCGGCACACGGGCCATAGACCCGTCATCGTTCATAATCTCGCAAATCACCGCCGCGGGCTTCATCCCCCCCAGATGCATCAGGTCAATCGCACCTTCGGTCTGCCCCGCGCGAACCAGCACCCCGCCCTCACGCGCCCGAAGCGGGAAAATATGCCCCGGCCGGGCAAAATCTGCGGGCCTGGTATTGTCGGCAATCGCCGTCTGTATGGTATGCGAACGGTCCGCTGCGCTGATACCCGTGGTAATACCTTCAGCCGCGTCAATACTCACGGTAAAAGCGGTGTGCATTCGTGCGGTGTTATCCTGGACTTGCGGATGAAGCGCGAGTGCGTCGCATTTCTCGCCTGTCAAAGGCAGGCAGATAAGCCCCCTGCCGAATTTTGCCATAAAATTAATAATTTGGGGCGTAACCTTCTCCGCGGCGCAGACAAGGTCGCCTTCGTTCTCGCGGTCCTCATCATCCACAAGGATAATCATTTTGCCCGCGCGAAGCTCGTCAAGCACTTCCGGTATCTGGCTAAAATTCACTGACATATAATAAGGATTAGCAGGAATAAAGCGTTTGGTCAAGGGTTGGCTGCCCTTCGCCGATTAGCGGGACAGGTATTTGTGAATATTCTGGGCGGCCTTTTTGCCGTCGCCCATCGCCAATATGACCGTCGCCGCGCCGCGAACAATATCTCCGCCCGCGAATACGCCGGGGATATTAGTCATAAGATTCTCGTCTGCCTCGATATAGCCCCACTTATTGAGTTTCAGACCCGGAGTGGTTTTGGTCAGCAACGGGTTTGCGCCTATGCCGATTGCGACAATCACAAGGTCGCAATCAATTACGAATTCCGAGCCGGGGATTGGCACAGGCCGGCGTCTGCCCGAGGCATCCGGCTCGCCAAGTTGCATCCTGATACACTTTAGCCCTGCAACCCAGCCGTCTTTGTCGCCGAGGACTTCCAGCGGCGCGGTCAGCATCTCAAACCTGATTGTTTCCTCTTCCGCGTGATGAACTTCCTCTACACGCGCGGGCATCTCCTTTCGGCTGCGACGGTAAACAATGATGCTCTCGTCCGCGCCCAACCGTTTGCTCGTTCGCACCGCGTCCATAGCGGTATTGCCACCGCCGATAACACAGACGCGTTTGCCCCGTATAATCGGCGTATCCGATTCAGGGTTGTACGCCTCCATAAGATTGGCGCGGGTAAGATATTCATTCGCGGAGTAAACGCCCTTGAGGTTCTCGCCCGGTATATTCATAAACTCAGGCAGCCCCGCACCGACAGCGATAAAGACCGCGTCGAATTTTTCGTCATTCATAAGCTGCGGGATTGTTACGGTTCTCCCCACAATGACGTTTGTCTCGATATTTACGCCCAGCGCCTTGAGATTGCGAATCTCGGCATCGACGATTTTCTTGGGCATACGGAATTCCGGTATTCCATAAACAAGCACGCCGCCCGCCTTGTGAAACGCCTCGAAGACGGTTACATCGTAACCGAGTTTGGCCAACTGGCCCGCGCAGGTAATGCCCGCCGGCCCCGAACCGATACACGCGACTTTTTTGCCGGTTTTCTGAACCCCCAGGCGGGCCTGGGGGCTAACCCGGTGATTCATCTGATAGTCGGCGACGAACCGCTCGAGCCAGCCGATTGCCACAGGCGCTCCGCTTTTGCATCGCACGCATAACGCCTCGCACTGAATCTCCTGCGGGCAAACACGTCCCGTTACCGCGGGCAGGTCGTTATCTTTGCGAATCAGTTCCGCCGCAGCGAGAAAATCCCCTTCAGCGACAAGCTTGGCAAAACCAGGTATATCGATACCAACGGGACAGCCCTCGACGCACTTCGGATTCTTGCACTGAAGGCATCGCTGCGCCTCGCGGATTGCGACCTGCTCCGCCAGCCCCAGGTTGACCTCCTTGAAATCCCTGCTGCGCTCGATGCCGTCACGCTGAGGCATCTGCTGTCGTGGTATCGCCATACGTTCTTTTGCGGTCAATTTGTTTGGTTCACTGCTCACTTGTTACCTTGTAAAAGCTTACATTTATGTTCTTCGTATTTTTTATTTTCGTGGCCCTTATAGGTTTTGAGCCGGTCCATCAGCTCATTGAAATCAACCTTGTGCCCGTCGAATTCAGGCCCATCGACGCAGGCGAATTTACGTTTGCCGTCGATAGTTACCCGGCAGCCGCCGCACATCCCCGTCCCGTCAACCATAACCGGATTCAAACTTACAATCGTCGGGATATTCATTGGCCGGGTCAGCTCCGCTACCGCCTTCATCATTATTACGGGTCCAGCGCAATAAACAGCGTCCACTTTTGTCTGCGGGTTTTCGACAAGTTCCCGCAACGCGTCGGTTACAAGCCCTTTTTTACCCGATGAGCCATCGTCGGTTATGACAATCAACTGGTCGCTTACCGAGCCAAGCAGTTGTTCGAGAATGACTAATTCTTTGGTGCGCGCCCCGATAATGCTGACTATCTTGTTCCCCGCCTCCCGCAGCGCAACCGCCTGCGGATATACGACCGCGGTCCCCAGTCCGCCGCCTATTACCGCCACTGTTCCGTATTTGGCGATATGACTTGGCTGTCCCAAAGGCCCCGCGACATCCGCGAAGTATCCGCCCTTTTGCAGCGTGGTCATCTCAAGCGTGCTTTTGCCGACGGTCTGCACAATCAGCGTGATAGTTCCGGTCTCGGTATTGACATCGGCTATAGTCAGCGGTATGCGCTCGGAATGCTCAGTTGCCCGGACGATTACAAATTGTCCGCACAGCCGCGACTTGGCAACTCGCGGCGCCTTTATCTCATACCGGGTCACATTCGGCCCTAACGTTTCTTTATTTACGATTTCAAACATAATTTTAGCCACAGAGTTTTTTAGCCACAGAGGACACAGAGAAAACCAAAATAAATCTCTGCGAGCTTTGCGGTCTCTGCGGTTAATCTTCGAATAAACAATGGATTATACCCTTATCGCCTGCCCAACAAAAATTAAAAATGCAGGTTCAATCTATTAGAGGTTCTTATATTACTACGCCTCACAGAATGAGGTAGTTTGAGTAATGTGTGTTCTCTAGGAGCCAACTCGACTCAGAAACGATTTTTTACTGCGATTCGGGCAGGCAAGCCGACAATAGAAGAGGAATAGTATATTACCGCGGAGAACGCAGAGTGCGCAGATATTATTATGTCTTTTCTCTGCGGTCTCAGCGGCCTCTGCGGTGAAAATTTAGGGTCTGCGATGGCTGAAATGGCGACAACATTAGTTGAAATGGACGATAAAGAAGGGCTTGGCTGGCGTATCGGCGCGGTCGTCATTACCCTTATGGCAATCGGGACGATATTTGTCTTTTCGGCGGGGGTAGAGGTTGCCAAAGGTGTCAATCTGTCGCGGTTTTACGAATCGGCCAACCTGCGAAAGGCATTGTTTTTCCCGTTAGCCGTAGCGGTTATGCTGGTGGTATCCCGAATCGATTATCGTCGGCTCGGTTTTGACAATGGACTATGGCGTTCGCCGATGACCTATTTATTCGGTATCAGTGTGATTTTGTTGGCGTTAGTGTTAGTGCCCCATATCGGCTCGCAAATAAACCAGGCCAGACGCTGGCTCCGGATTCCGCTGGGCTTTGCCACAATCAGCTTCCAGCCCTCGGAACTGGCAAAGTGGGCGGTCATTTTCTCGCTATCGGCTTTCTGCGTGAAATATGGCGACCGGCTCAAATCCTTCAAAAAGGGGTTTTTGCCGGTTTGTATGGCGCTGGGACTGGTGGTGGGACTTATAATCATCGAGGACTTCGGTTCGGCGGCCTTGATTGCCCTGCTGGCCTTTTTCATATTGCTCATAGGCGGAGCAAACTGGCGATACCTCGTTGCCCCGCTGCCTGTCGCCGCAATAGGTTTTGCCGCTGCGATACTCGCCTCGCCAACCCGAAGAATGCGGATACTGGCTTTCCTGCACCCCGACCAGTGGACCGGCTCATCAAATTATCAGGCCAGTCAGTCGCTCATCGCCATCGGCTCCGGCGGATTTTTCGGCAAAGGGCTTGGAATGGGCGTCTGTAAATATGGCCATCTTCCAGAGGACACGACTGACTTTATTTTCTCGATTATCGGCGAAGAAATGGGCCTGGTCGGAACATTAACGGTTATTGCGTTATTCATCCTGTTTATAGTGCTTGGTGTTATGGTAATAAATCGCTGCAAAGAACCGTTTGGCAAGCTACTCGCGACAAGCATCGTACTGGCTATCGGAGTGCAGGCGGCTTTAAATATCGGCGTGGTAACGGTGGTCCTGCCCACAAAGGGGCTGCCCCTGCCCTTCGTGAGCGCGGGAGGAACAAGTATGCTTTTGTCCGCCGCGGCAATAGGCGTGCTGTTGAATATCGCGTCTCAGTGCGGCAAGACGAGAGCCGGAGAGGAGAGATGATGGCAGGTAAAAGTGTCTTTTTTGCCGGCGGAGGAACGGGCGGACATATTTACCCTGCGATTGCGGTTGCGGAGAAAATTGCCGAACTTGATACTACAGCGAAAATCCATTTCTTCATCAGCAGCCGGGACATCGATAAGCACGTCCTGTCTAAAACCAGCTTTGAATACACCGCCCTGCCCGCCCTCGGATTCTCAATCAGGCCTGACCAGTTTATCAGGTTTTGCAGTTCGTTCCTGTCGAGCTGTAGAATCGCAGCCGACGCGATGGCCAAATGCGATAATCCGGTTGTCATCGGCGTCGGCGGATACATCGCCGCACCCGTTTGCCGGGCAGCTTACAAATCAAAAATACCCCTCTTCCTGCTCAACGTGGACATTATCCCCGGCAAGGCCAACAAGTTAATCGGGCGGTGGGCACAACGCATCTTTGTGCAGTTCGAGGAAACTACCGAATACTTCGGCAGGCAAAAAACAAAGGTAATCGTCGCCGGCTGTCCCCTGCGAAACAGTTTCAATAACCCCAATCCGCAAAAAGCAAAAGAAACGCTCGGC
This sequence comes from Phycisphaerales bacterium, assembly GCA_003170415.1. Lineage (GTDB taxonomy): Bacteria > Planctomycetota > Phycisphaerae > Sedimentisphaerales > Anaerobacaceae > Fen-1362. The sequence continues at coordinate 91,543 of PMZJ01000006.1, forward strand.
CTCGACGGCAAAAAGAAAATTCTGCTCATAACAGGCGCCTCAACCGGCTCGCAAAACATAAACAGAACCGTATGCTCGCTGCTCGATAAATTATCGGATTACGCGGATTCCTGGCAGATAGTTCATTTAACGGGCAGGGCAAACTTCGACCAGGTCAAGTCCGGCTACGCAAACGCCCCCATAAGGAGCAGAGTTGCGGACTACTATGACGATATGGCGGACCTGCTCGCCGCAGCGGACATCGTCATCGGCAGAAGCGGTGCCGTCAGCGTCGCCGAATATGCCGCGGCAGGTGTGCCCAGCATCTGTATGCCTTACCCGTATCATAAGGATATGCACCAGTACCTCAACGCCGGCAAGCTCGTCGAAGCGGGCGCGGCGGTTATCGTGGATGACATCGGCGATGAAAAAGACCGGCGGGACTGGCTCTGGGAAGAGCTTGAGCCGTTGCTGGAAGATGAAAAAAAACGCCTGCAAATGAAAAACGCCTGCAAGCTGGTCGGACACAGGGACGCCGCAAAAATAATCGCCGAGGCGGTGCTCGGCGGGCGAGATTCTATTTGAAAAGAAAAATGGCGGTATGAAAACCAGGCAGCAAATTGGATAATTCCGGATGATATGGATGCAATGTGGTTAAGGTTGGGCGACAGGTAAAAGTTTTTGATGTTGACAATGCAGAGACGATGATTAGGATGATGCCGTCCAGGCGAAACCGTTTCGGAATGAAAGGGTACGGAAATGAGCGTTAAGCGAATCGCCGTCCACTGCGCTGACATCGAGGACAAACCAGGCAGTTTACAGAAATTTCTGGCGCAAAGCAGCATGTCAGGCGTTGATTACCTGTGCTTCTCGGCGTTCTCCTGCAGCGACAACCGTAGCCGTGTCTATGTAAGCGCAAAGGACCCGAAAAGTTTCGAGGATTTTGCCCGTGAAGCCGGGATAAAAATAACTGAGGCGACCGGCTTCATCATCGGCGGCGAAGACCACGCAGGTGCGGCGGCAAACGTATTAAAACGTCTTGCCGAAAAGGACATCCGCGGAATTACCGGCGCAGCAATGGTTTGCGACAATCGGTACCACCTGTTTGTGGTGGTCAACGCCAAAGACGCGGACCGGGCGCAAAAGGCACTGGGCAATTAGCAGATGCGATATAAACGGCAGAATTCAAAAGCAAAGTACAGACACAATTGTTAGCAGGTAAATTCTAATATAAAAATACATTATAAAATTTGGAGGTTGCAGGTATGTTGCTATGGACTATGAGGGCGTTTTTTGTCGTTATAATTGTTGCCGTTCTTCTTGTAAATCTGACGGTGCCGGAGATTTCTATCGAAAAGGGCCGGGCCAATTTCTACGCCATACTCTGGAGCGGCCTCGTACTGGTGGCAGCGGCATTCTTTGTGGATATCATGACACCCAAGAAATCTTTGGCGGCCCTTGCGGGCATCTTCTTCGGGTTGCTCGTCGGAATAGTGGTCAGTTGGGCGCTGACCCAGGTGTTCGATATGGTTATCGATATCTATCGGATATCGCTTAGCCCGACGGCAACCACGGCCATAAAATGGATGCTCGGAATATGTATATGCTTTATCATTATCACTATTGTCATACGCACAAAAGACGACGTGCGATTCGTGATTCCATACGTCGAGTTTACAAAGCAGACCAAAGGAGCGAGACCCTTCGTGCTGGATACCTCGGCGATTATCGACGGCAGGATTGCTGACCTGTATAAAAGCAAACTGTTCGACTCGCCGCTGATTGTCCCGCGATTCGTTTTGAACGAGATACAGCTGATTTCCGATTCGGCGGACAAACTGAAACGCAACCGCGGCAGACGCGGCCTGGATATACTCAAGGATATGCAGACGAATCCCTCGATTGATATAACCATCGACGATACCGTTGTGCCGGACATCGAAGGCGTAAAAGGTGTTGACCAGAAGCTGATTCCCTTCACCAAAAACTGCGGCGGACGACTCGTAACAACGGATTATAACCTCAGCAAGGTTGCGGCCGTGCGAGAGGTGGACGTACTGAATATAAACGACCTGGCCAACTCGCTCAAGACCATTGCCCTGCCGGGAGAAAATATGAAGGTTCGCATCATAAAGCCGGGCGAAGAACCTCAGCAGGGTATCGGTTATCTCGACGACGGCACGATGGTGGTTGTCGAGGAGGCCCGCGGCAAAATCGGCAAAGATATTATCATCGCGGTAACAAGCTCGCTTCAGACGTCCGCCGGAAAAATGATATTCGGCAAATTCGAAGGATATACCGGGCAATAACCGCCGGAAGGATACAATTAGCATTTAGATAATATGAAGGTCATC
>PMZJ01000036.1 GCA_003170415.1 Phycisphaerales bacterium
ACCTCATAGCAGCCCTGCCATCTTCGCCCTTGGCAAGTGGCAGGGTTTTAATTGCGGACTTGTCCGCCGAAGGCGGATTGGCACTGTCTTACCTATTGTGGTAAACACTCTTTAGTTTCGCTTACGTTACGTCTTTATTGCGGCAGCAGGCCTATGCCCACAGGTCTTGTATATCCTCATCGGACTGGAGCCAATTTGTCGCCTTTTCAAAATCGGTGAACGCCATAACGGTAAATCTGTCGATATTCGCGCACATCTCCAGAAAAACAGCTTTGTTGAATTGTTCATCATCTCTTGCAATGACGGCGATCTTACTTCGGAATGCCTCCTTGTGTCGCCCAAGTTCAAGAACCAGCTCATGCAGGTCGGCGTGGTCCAGGTTGCTGTGGACTTCCCGCAGGTCTATCAGTAGCTCATGGTCTCCGATTAGATGCTCCATCTGCGCGATTTGACCGAGCACTTTTTTACTCTCATCAAGGTCTATCTCGCCGGTGGGCTTGGCCTTTATGAAATCCTTGGCTTGAATTATCTTATAGTTTACCCGCATTTCCCCGCATCCTGAATAATCCTATGTTTGTTCCACATATACTCTGCTTATCGCACAGGTTTCCAATGATTTTATCCTGCCATTAAGATAATAGCAACCCCCGCCGTTTTGATTCTCAAAACGAGACGCGGGGGCAGGCAAGGCGGATTTTTTCGCCACAGAGAACACAGAGCGCACAGAGAATTCATTTTTTTTAGACGCTGATTGCGCAGGTTTCGCTGTTTTTTTAGCCACAGATTACACTGATTACACTGCTTTTCCGAAGCGGGCTCGTCGCTTCGCTCCGTGTGCTCGGCTTGCGTTCTTCAGCTAAGGGTATTCTCGATTCAAGCATCTGCGATACCCTTTCGCCTCGTCCGCCGAAGTCCTTCGGCCTTCATTTTGAAGCCGGGCAAAACACGCTGAACGCTGTTTCTTTATTGACACCTCGTTTGTGAAAATCTATAGTGGGTTTGGCGGAAAACAGTTTTTTAAAGCCGGGAGAGAAACGTACCTTTGCCCGTCAATTTTGCTGTCCGGCAAACGCCTTTGAATAGTTTTATTCAGACTGTATAATCATTACTCGGTCGGAGGATAGGAACATGATTGACCCAAGCACAGCGGCAGGAACCGTGATCCTCGACATCTTAGCTAGCATCGGGGTAATTGCGATCATGGCTGTGGGATCATGGGTACTTGGCCCTGTGAAGTGGCTGGTTCACGCTCGGCGCATTCGCAAAATCATCGGCATCGATCGGCGGTTTCTTTTCGTATACAACCCAGATGCGAACAAAAGTAAGGTAATCACTTTCTCACAGAATGGCCAGATCGGCGAAGGTCGCAACAGCAATGAACACAGTTGGCGAATTAGACGTGGCAAACTTGAGATCATCCACGCAGACGGCAAATGCTACAGCCGTTTCCGGTACGACCCAGAAAGTGGCAGACTAATCAACACCAATGAACCGGGTACTCGCTCTATTCACGGCCAGTTCTTTGTGCCGCAGTGGGAGATACCAAACTAGAAACGCAAAAGATTGGACGAGTATTGAAGAAGCAACGGGAACTTCCTATACTGACAGAAGCAGTGTTTTCCGTTTTATACAGACTGTATAATCATTGTTAGGCGAAGAGGAAGATTATGGCTAAGGATGGCGCATATAAAACGACATTGTTGCTAACAAGCAAACAACGGCAAAAATTGCAAAAGCGATTGATGTTTCTATAGAAGGGTTAACCAAATAATATGAGCTGGCTAAATAGTTTTAAAAAAGATCCATTGGTAGACTTTCAACTGCAACTAGTAAAGTATTCAGCAGAAGCTGCAAACATCCATTGTGGCAAGAATCTTTCTGACGAAGTAGATAGCCGATGGATAGCGGTGCAGTTTGAGTGTCTGTACTTCTATCTTTTCTTAACGGACTTAAACCTCTTCAACAAATGGGGAGCAGAAAAAAGAGATAAAGTAATGGATGAGATTGGGTTGCAAACGATTAATGCCGCCCTTGATCCGATATGTAGAGGACAACCAAAGGACGTTGTTGAAAAAATGAAAGGTGAATGTATTGACAATTTTAAAACCCGTTTCAATGAATACGCAAAATGCAAGATAGCATTTCATGGAGGAGAACGAGAGTCGTTAAAAGGCACTTTGTTTTGGGAATTTAGCAAGATTATAGCCGAATCAACAGGGAGAGAAACAAATATCTTCGGTATAGTGAACATACAACTAATAACATCGCAATCACCGGTGCTGAAAGAAATTAGAAAATTTGCGGACAATATAGGTTGATCTATGTGGCCATTTAATAAAAAAATGTATCCGCCTGGTATCAGCAAAGATGGTCAAGAAAACCTGACTTTTGAATTGACGGAGGAAGAGAAGCAAGAAGTGAGCAAAGTTTTTCATGACGTAGAGGATGTTTCCTGTGAGCAAGGAAGCCAAAAAGGTGACATGTGTGTCGCAAACGAAGCATTCAACGGTTTGACCTCTCTGGGCTTGTTTAACTATGCCAAAGACCAAATAGGGCTTTCGGAGATTTGCTCAGACCACAACAAGAAAGGGAAATTTATTGATAAAGCATTTGCAGCAATTTCAAAGGCATACACCTTTTGCCCTTTGCCTATCTATAAGTATGATTTGGCTTGTTTTGTCGAGATGACTGGAAAAAACACTACGGGTTTTTTTGAATAATTCCTAAAATCACAAAAAACTTTTAAACCTACCCCATTCCAAGACTGGCTTTTGATGGCTCAATTCAGAGATATTGATTATGCAATAAACGATGCTGAAAGTAAAATCCAGAGACAGCATGGATAGCAGATATGCACCATCCTACGAGGTAATCTTTCCTTTCCGCCCCGTTTTCTGTCAATAAACTTTTGCCTAATAAGCCGAACAAATTGGTAGTCCTTCCATAGTTCAATTGAAACCCGGAGACACCACACTAGTTTCTTGACGTCAAATAACTGTTACCAAAGTGGTTTAGGGGAGATGAAGGCAGCGTTAAGGGGACATTAAAAAAACGACGCAACTTCATTATTATTAAGCAGTTATAGATCAGTGTTCATCCGTGAAATCTGTGGCTAAGCCCCTTTTTATGGTCATTTTTTGGCCTGTTTTTTGCGTGTTTTTAACGCAGGTCTTTAGCTGTAACTGTTTGTGAAATAAGGCCATAAAACAGGACTAAAAAAGTCGTATAAAACACTTGTATGAAACGTTTGTATGATACATTTGTTCGCCGATTTCGCGCAAGTGTTTTTCATTCAAATCCAAAATTCTTAAAATTTTTTTTATTCCTTATTACGTAAGCACTTATGCACTTTTGCGCGTGTGCTCTTTTTGCGATTTTTCGCCGATTTTGCGCAAGTCCAAACCTATTTATGGAGGGACGCGCGAAGCGTGTCGCTTCGCGAGAGAGTAGATAGGTGAACAGGTGAGCAGGTGAAAAAGAATTTGAAATTTCCGAAGCGGGCTCGTCGCTTCGCTCCGTGTGAAAGTAACCCACGCAATAAATTGCGGGGCTAAATTTCGCAAAGCTACGAAGGGAAGATATTATGTCAAGTATCACAATCAAAGTTCCAAACTGGTTAGACAAAATTTGCGCGTGGCCGGCGATGGTTTATCGCAGGCGCAAATACGGGTATACCTATCGGCGGATTTACTTAGGCGAAGGAAGATTCACCCTTGTTGAGCAAAAGGACTTTTATCAGCTCAATACTTTCAGGTGGTGCGCGAAAGGGGACGGCCAATGTATTTATGCTGTGCGATTTTTAATTGAAGCAGATAAAAGAGCAAAAATAGTTACGATGCACAGAGAAATGATGAATGCGCCTCCAGGCATTCTGGTTGACCATCGGAATAACGACGGACTCGATAACCGAAGGGACAATCTTCGCCTCGCGACTTTTTCTCAAAATAATATCAATTGCCGAAGAAACAAATCAAAGTCCTCGTCTCGGTTTGTCGGCGTTACTTTTGACAAACGAAAAAAGCAATGGCGCGTCAGAATTTCCGTAAGCAGAAAAAGGATATTTCTTGGTTACTTCGATTCCGAAATCGACGCAGCGAAGGCGTATGATGAGGCGGTGAAAAAGTATTATGGTGAATTCGCCCGGCTAAACTTTGTTTAGCGTGCAGCGGGCAATATTCAGGCAAGAAACCACGAAATACTAAATACGAAAGACGAACTACGTTCGCAAGGTTTACACTGGCATTAGGGTTGCGGTTGAGTATAATCTGACGAAAGTGCCGGCCCGGACGGCCGTAGTGAATAATCATTGAGGCTATGAGAGCAAAGACGGCAAAACTGATTTTGATTGCGATCGCACTGTATATGCCGGTCAATTCGGCATACGCGATTGACAACACGCAGGCAAAAGCGTTCGCGGGCCGCGACGTTCAAATCACCGCGGACAAATTAACTAATTATCACGACGCCAACGGCACAGACGTCCTTGTCGCCGAGGGCAGATTTTCGATTACAGCAGGCGCGGACACGTTCGCCGGCGAAAGGGCAGTCGTATGGCTCAAGAGAAGCCCAGGAAGCAAAAACGTCGGCGCCTGGTGCTACGTGTCGGACAGGGTTTCCGCGAAAAGGGGCGCCGGCACTCGCTTAGTGGGCCTTAACTGGGAAACAATCGAAAAAGGCAAGGCGATAGTAATCCGGTTCGAGGCAACGGGCGAGGTATTCGTTACCGCCAAAACAATTGAGAAAAGCGATGTTCGCGGCGGGGAGTTTTACAATCAGGCGTTCGCAGCGACCGCAAAGGTACACAAAACATTCGCGGATGAGTGCGGGACGGTCTCGCCTGCACAGGTATCACCCGCGGCAGCGCAACCTGAACAAATCTCAGGAACGAACGCAGCCAGGACAAGTCGCCCCCCTGCCAGGCCGACCGCGACGCCGGCAGCGGAGGTAAAACCGGAATCCGGCGCATTTGGATTTCTTGACCGGCTGTTTGGCCCGTCGGAAAAACCGCAAACAGCAATAGAGAAAACCCCGCAGCAGACAAAGATAAAATATCCGGTGAATCTGGCGCCGGCGGGAGAGCAGGAGCCCAACATCGAATGGGGTGGTTCGACTAAGGATGAGGGGTTCGCAACGGTAATCGGGCGATTCTACCTGTGGCAAAAACAGGACGAGACCGGCCGATTGCTGGAGATGCAGGCGGATGCCGCGGTTGTATTCTACTCAGGAGAGAAACTTAACGCAGACGAGGAGTCGGGCAGGGTAAAAGACGTCGGGGCAAAGGGGGCGATAAAGACAATTTACGTTCGAGGCGACGTGGTGATGACGGAGGGCCTGCGGACGATACGGGCAGACGAGGTATATTACGATTTCGAGAACAAAAGAGGGCTGGCGATCAACGCGACGATAAGAACTTTTGACGCCGATCGCGGGATTCCGATTTACGTTCGTGCGGCCAGGATAAGGCAATTGGCGGAGGGTAAATTCGCGGCTGATAACGCGGTCCTGACGACCAGCGAATTTGCCATGCCACAGGTTTCGCTGGAGGCATCGAGCATACTTATTACCGATACGACAACGATAGACCAGTCCAAGTCAGCCGGCAACCAGATTAAGGATAGCAGCTACGACGCGCAGATGCGCGATGTCCGGCTCAAATCGGAAGGCGTGACGGTATTTTACTGGCCCCTTATGCGAAGTAACCTGGAAAGGCCGGACATGCCCCTAAAGAGTGTGCGCATCGGCAACGACAGTACTTGGGGAACTACGGTGGAGAGCCGATGGTATTTATCCCGGCTGTTAGACCTGCGCGAGCCGGATGGAACCAATGGAACGTTCGATTTGGATTACCTCAGCAAACGGGGCGTCGGCACGGGAATGGACGTAGATTACGCCCAGGAGAATCGACTGGGCAAGATTAGCGGTTACCTGATAGACGACAGGGGCAAGGACCGGCTGGGGCGGGTTGACTTCAGGCAAAATCTTGAACCGCCGGAAGATTTGCGGGGAAGGTTCGACTGGGTGCATCGGCAGTTTATGCCTTATAACTGGCAGGTTACCACAGGCATTGACTACGAATCGGACGAAAACTTTCTTGAAAGTTACCGCAGGCAAGAATTCAATACCGACGCCGACCGCGAGACGTATGTCCACCTGAAAAGAATCGAAGATAACTGGGGTCTTGCGTTTTTGGCCAAGGGGCGAATCAATAATTTCGCCGACGAATTACAAGAGGCGCCAACAGGCGAGTATCACCTGACGGGGCAGTCGATTTTTGACGACAGTATGACGCTTTACAGTGATACGCAGGGAGGAGCATATCGGCAGCTGATAGGCGAAGACCACACGACGGCGATGAACGAGGAAGTATTCGGGTTTGGGACACACCGGACTGAGCTTGATATGCCGATGTGGCTGAGCGGGATAAAGGCGGTGCCGTTCGTGGCGGGGACCGTAGGTTACGATGAGCGGAGCGGATTTAATCGGTCGCTGGTAGATGGGAGCAACCCGGACGGCGATCCCAACGATAGCACTGTTGGGATTGGCGAGGCGGGAGTGCGGGCGTCGAGCGAATACTGGAAGACATATCCTGATGTCAAATCACGGCTGTGGGATTTGGAGGGTCTGCGTCATATCGTAAGACCCGAAGTGGACACGTCGATTTACGGAGAAAGCGACACCGTAGTGAAACAGCACGACGTGGTGCATTTAGAGTTGTCGCAGCAATTACAGACAAAGCGAGGGCCGGATGAACGGATAGTGGACTGGATGCGGCTGAATCTGGGCGGGACGTGGTTTGCGGACAATGAGGAGAGGACGCCGGATTCCGGGCCATACAGATATTTATGGAATAATCCTATGACGCCTTTACGGACGTATTCGATGCCCGGCATTTTGAACGGCGACATCGACAAAAAAGGCGACATCGACCATGGACTTAAGAAATTCGAGACATACGGGCCAGTGAGAGATTATTACGACGCGGATTATATGTGGCAGATAAGCGATACGACGAAGTTGCTGAGCGACGGGTATTATGACATTCACAGCGGGACGGTTGAGCAGTTCGATATCGGCTTTTCGCGGACGAGATTGCCCGACCTGAGCTATTACGTCGGCCTCAGGTATCTGCGCGACGTCAACGTTCTCGAAGAGCATGGGTCCAACGCCTTTGTCTTCGAGGCGAGTTATATTCTCGACCCGCGATATACGATTGTGGTTTCGCAGCAGTATGATTTTGAATACAGGGCAAACGTGGAAAGCAGAATAACACTCATCAGGCATTACAACCGGGTATTTTGGTCGTTGTCATTTAGCACGGACGCTTCACTTGGCCAGCAGTCAATTATGTTCAACATCTGGCCAGAGGGATTGCCGGAGCTTGCGGGAAGCAGCAGACGATACACGGGCCTTTCCGGGCCGGGCGGGTACTAATTTTGCCACCCTGCTTCGCCAATGCTATGGAGGACAGGAAAGCTGCACAGGGCAGGATTTTAAGGCAGTTAGGCAAATAATCGCAAAAGAGGCAACAAAGATTTCACCACAAAGACGCTGTTTAAGACGGCGGATAGAAAATATTTTAAAAATAAAAGGCAATTCGAGACAAGTTTTGGTATTATCATTGGATTGAAAGAATTGGCTGCTTAGCCAAGCGGTTAATCCGCCCTACTGTTGGCGGATAAATCCGCCCCGCCTGCTTCGACAAGCTCAGCACGGGTACGGCGGGTAAACTCTGGCGGATAAATATGGAAAATCCCAAGTTAACCAACTGTTAAACTTTCACGTCACCAAATTAGGAGTCAAAATTATGAGCAATGACAAAATTAAAAGTTTATCTCCGATTATACTGCCATCTCTGCCCTATGCAGATAACGCGCTGGATCCTGTAATCTCCGCGAATACGATTGGCTTCCACTACGGCAAGCATCACAAGGGATATGTCGATAACCTGAACAAGCTGGTAGCAGGAACGGAGTTTGCGGACATGCCGTTGGAGAAAATCATCACCGAGACATCCGGCAAAGCGGACAAGACCGCGATCTTCAATAATGCAGCGCAAACATGGAACCACACGTTTTACTGGCACAGTCTGATGCCAAAGGGCGGCGGCGAACCACCAGCAGTGTTGAAGAAAAAGATCGAGGCCTCTTTCGGTACCCTGGATGTATGCAAGAAAGAGTTGGCGACAGCGGCGATGGCCCAGTTCGGCAGCGGCTGGGTGTGGCTCGTGCTGGATGGCAACAAGCTCAAGGTGGTCAAAACCGCCAATGCGGATTTACCTTTAACCAAGGGCATTAAACCGCTATTGACTATAGATATCTGGGAACACGCCTATTACCTGGATTATCAGAACCGCCGCGCGGACTACGTCAATGCTGTTCTCGACAAACTGATTAATTGGGGCTTTGCGGCAGAGAACCTTGGCTGATGGCAGTATGGACAGTAGCAAGCTTTGTCGTTAGGCGGAAGCCCGAAAAGAAGTAAGAAAGAGGAAAAGGAAAACGATTATGTTATTCTGTTATTCGGACCTCAAAATGAAAGGTGTATTATAAAAAGCTATGTTATTTGAGCCGCTTAGAATACGCGAAGTAACCTTAAGGAACAGGATAATGGTTTCTCCGATGTGTCAGTATTCATATGAGGATGGTTTCTCCAATGACTGGCATTTAGTTCACCTGGGAAGCCGCGCGGTGGGCGGGGCAAGTGTAGTTATGGTTGAGGCGACCGCAGTAGAAGCACGAGGCCGTATCACTCCGCAAGACCTGGGTATTTGGAAAGATGAGCATATCCCGAACTTGCAGAGGATTGTTGAATTTATTGAATCCCAGGGCGCTGTGCCCGGCATCCAGCTTGCGCATGCCGGAAGGAAAGCATCTGTCTATAGGCCATGGGATAAGCGACGGGGGGCGGTCAGCGAAAAAGACGGCGGATGGAGGCCGGTGTTTGCTCCCAGCGCCATACCTTTTGCCGATAATTACGTGTTGCCTGAAGCACTTAGTATTGATGGTATTATTGCAATTACGGATTCTTTCGTAAGGGCTGCTGAACGCGCGCTCAAAGCCGGATTTAGCATAGTCGAAATACATTGCGCGCACGGATATCTTCTCCATGAATTCCTTTCTCCTGTAGCTAACAAGCGCACTGATATGTATGGGGGTTCTTTTGAGAATCGTATCAGGTTGCCTTTGGAAGTTGTGCGTGCAGTGCGGCAGTTGTGGCCTGAACATCTGCCTGTGTTTATTCGAATTTCAGCTACGGATTGGCTGGAGCCCCAAGGTTGGGATTTGGAACAGTCAGTAAAGTTAGCTTGTATTCTAAAAAAAGAGGGGGTTGATCTTATAGATTGTTCCTCAGGCGGTATGGTTGACTACGCCAAAATACCTGCAGGCCCAGGGTATCAGGTGCCGTTTTCCGAACGCATTCATAAAGAAGCTGATATTATGACCGGAACTGTTGGTATCATTACTCAAGCTATGCAGGCAGAAACCATACTGGAGAGCGGACAGGCCAGCGTTATTGTAATAGGGCGGCAGTTTTTGCGAGATCCTTATTGGCCTTTGCATGCTGCGCAGGAATTGAAGAAAAAGATAGAATGGCCTTGTCAGTATCATCTTGTATCACCAACTCCGGAATATTTCAGGTAAGGGAAGAGAACGAGACGACTTTTAAAGCAGGATAAAGCAGGCAACGATGTAAATGAAAGAGTTGCCATAATTACCGGAGCCGACCGCGGAACAGGATTTGAGGTTAGCCGGAAACTCGGAATGTTGGATTTAAATAAGAGGCGCATCGCATGGTAAAGGATGTATCTCTAACAGAGGAGACGGATATGGCTAAGATAGGAGTTTTGATTGAGAATATGTTTGAGGATTCGGAGTACCAAAAACCCGCAGCGGGTTTTAAAAAGGCAAAACACGAACTTGTGCATTTAGGGGTCAAAAAAGGAATCGTTAAAGGAGAAACGGCCGGCATCAAGGTTAAAGTAGAAAAAGCGGTCAGCGACGTGGTTGCCGATGATTTTGACGCGCTCTTTATACCCGGCGGATATTCTCCGGATCTGCTGAGGAGCCATGACGAGGTAGTCGCTTTCGTGAAACAATTTGCCGCGACAGGTAAGCCAATTTTGTTTATTTGCCATGGGGCCCAACTATTGATTACCGCAGACCTACTAAAAGGACGCAGGGTTACAGGTTGGAAATCCATCATTCAGGACATTAAAAATGCCGGTGCTGAGTATCTTGACCAGGAGGTGGTGGAGGACGGAAATTTCATTTCGAGCCGCTATCCTGCGGATATTCCGGCATTTATCAAAGCTTCGTTGGATAAGCTTAAGTAGTATCAAGAAAAGGAAGCTTAATATAGAAAAGGGAAAGAAAAACTTGCTGTGACGTGGTAGAGAACCTTGGCTGATGGCAGCCCTAACAGTCGCAAGCTTTGTCCTAAAACAAGCATATCAAGGCGCATTAGCCGACTCGGTTCCGCTCGCGGTTGGCGTTACACACTAAGGAGATTGATCATGAGCAAAAAAAAGACGACGAGTAATTCCGGAAAACGCAAACAGGAAAAGGGATCAGCTCCCAACGGAGACTCACAACTGGGTGCCGGCGGCGAGCTGCATCATATCGCTGGTAGAGAGCACCCCGCGCTCACCACGAATCAGGGCGTCGCGCTTTCCGATAATCAAAACTCGCTCAGGGCCAATCCGCGAGGCCCCACGCTTGCGGAGGATTTCATCCTTCGCGAAAAAATCACGCATTTCGATCACGAGCGTATCCCCGAGCGTATCGTTCACGCGAGAGCGACGGGCGCGCATGGATTTTTCGAGCTGACCGCTTCGTTGAAACAATATACCACTGCCAGGATACTCACCGAGGTAGGCGAGAAGACACCCGTGTTTACTCGTATATCTACCGTCGCAGGCGGCGCGGGTTCGGTAGATACCCCTCGTGACATACGCGGATTTGCCGTCAAGTTTTACACTAAGGAAGGCAACTGGGACCTGGTCGGCAACAACATCCCTGTTTTCTTCATCCAGGATGCCATCAAATTTCCTGATCTCATCCATGCCGTAAAAATGGAACCCGACCGCGGCTTTCCGCAATCGGCAAGCGCGCACGACACTTTCTGGGATTACATTTCGCTCACGCCTGAATCCATGCATACGGTGATGTGGATCATGTCTGATCGCACAATACCTCGTTCGCTACGGATGATCGAAGGATTTGGTGTTCATAGTTTCCGGCTGATTAACGATGCCGGCGAATCAACCTTCGTCAAATTCCACTGGCGTCCCAAGCTCGGCTTGCAGTCCACTATTTGGGATGAGACCGTCAAGATTTCCGGCGCTGATCAGGACTTCCACCGCCGCGATATGTTCGAGGCCATCGCGGCGGGTAATTTCCCCGAGTGGGAATTCGCAGTTCAGCTTTTCACGCAGGAGGAAGCGGACAGATTTCCGTTCGATCATCTTGACGCGACCAAGCTGATTCCCGAAGAACTGGTACCCTTGAAAGTGATTGGCCGAATGGTGCTTAACCGATGGCCGGATAATTTTTTCGCCGAAACCGAACAGGTTGCTTACTGTCCTTCTCATGTCGTGCCAGGCATCGATTTCTCGAACGATCCACTGTTGCAGGGGCGTTTATTCTCTTATCACGACACGCAGCTTTCGCGCCTGGGTTCGCCCAATTTCCATCAGATCCCTATCAACGCGCCCAAGTGCCAGTTCTCCAACCAGCAACGCGACGGACACATGCAGATGGCACAACCTGCTGGCCGAGTCGCGTATGAGCCAAACTCCTTGTCTGAAAGCTCGCCACGCGAAACACCGGCCAACGGCTTTCATAGCGCTGCGGTAACTGAAACCGGCGAGAAAGGCCGCATCCGTGCCGAGAGCTTCGCCGACCATTACAGCCAGGCGAGGCAGTTCTATCGCAGCCAAACCGAGTATGAGCAGGCACATATCGCCTCGGCGTTAGTGTTTGAGCTTTCGAAGGTCGAACATCTGCACGTGCGTGAGGCGATGGTCGGACACCTGCGGCATATCGAAGAAGACCTCGCCACCCGGGTCGCCGCGGGTCTTTCGTTCGACAAAATGCCCGATGCGCCCCTGGCCTCAGCGCCCGTGCAGGAGATGAAACTTTCCCCCGCATTGCAGATAATCGGAAAGATGAAAGACACGCTCATGGGACGAGCGATTGGCATCCTGATAGCGGATGATTCAGACGGCGCTGTCATTAAGAAGATTAAAAAGGCCGCGACCGATGCGGGCGCTACCGTGAAGATCATCTCGCCCAAAGTGGGCGGTGTGAAGCTTAACGATGGCTCGATGCTGGCGGCTGACGGACAACTGGCTGGTACGCCTTCTGTGCTATTCGACGCAGTCGCAGTCATCCTCTCCGACAAAGGCGCAAAGGCACTGTCTATGGAAAGCGCCGCGATCGATTTCGTGCGTGATGCTTTCGGTCATCTCAAGGCAATCGCTGTCGATAAAGGCGGCCGATCGCTTTTAAAAATAGCGAATGTCGGACACGACGCCGGCGTCGTGGATACCAACGATAAAGACGCATTTATTGCTGCGGCAAAGACACGGCAATGGGACCGAGAAAAGTCCGTTAGAACATTGGCATAACCGCCAGTTCCGTAGAGAGAACCGTGCAGTCATCGCCTGCACTATATAAGGAGATAAACAATGAGCACGATTACTACCAAAGACAGCACAAAAATCTACTATAAGGACTGGGGTTCGGGTCAGCCCGTGGTGTTCAGCCACGGGTGGCCGTTGAGTTCGGACAGTTGGGAGGCCCAGATGTTCTTCCTGGCGTCCAACGGCTATCGCTGCATTGCCCATGACCGTCGCGGCCATGGCCGGTCGAGCCAGCCCTGGAATGGCAACGAAATGGACACCTTTGCCGACGACCTCGCGGAGCTCATCGAGACGCTCGACCTGAAGAATGCCTTCCTGATCGGCTTTTC
>PMZJ01000012.1 GCA_003170415.1 Phycisphaerales bacterium
GCCCTGCCATCTTCGCCCTTGGCGAGCGGCAGGGTTATTCCTCATCCCTAAATCGCCAATCTGCAATCGGAAATCGGCAATTACAAAAATCCTTGTTTTCTTTCCAAATTAACAATATACTGCCAAAAGAGAAACCCTCCTTCGCCAAGGGCTACGGAGGGCAGGTTCGCACCTTTGACCGTCAACATCGCCGTCCGGCAGATGTCTTTATAAATAATAAGGAAATAAACATGGCGTATCTGGGTTTACAGTTTTTTAAAGAGTGCGTTTAAGAAAAACTGAGGGAATAAAACATGAAAGCTTTCATTGGCCGCAGTTTTGACGAATACGATAACCAACTTGTTACAAAAATCGTCGAATTTATAGAATCGCTGGATATAAATTGTGGTGATGCAAAATCAGCAAAAAGCAAACCGGTGGAGGAAAAAATCACGGAGTTGATCGATGGTTGCGATATATTTGTCGGGATATTTACCTGCGACAAGCCTATCTGTAAAGAAGAAAAGGAAACGAAGTGGCATTGTAAACCGGGAAGCGAAACTACAATATTTACAACGTCTAACTGGGTGATACAGGAATCCGGTTTTGCATTAGGTAGAAATAAAAAGCTAATTTTGCTTAAAGAAAATGGGGTTTGTGAGCTGCCAAAACTTCAGGGGAATTTGGAATACATCCCATTTGATAGAAACCACCTAGAAGAATCATTCCTGAAAATAAGTCAAATGATAAATGATATAAAGAACAAAGCTATTAGTGGAGCTACTGAAAAATCAAGCGATGGATTATCAAAACCAGAAGAAACCAAGCCGGAAGAGCAGAAAGAACAACCCAAGACAGAAGTTAAAGACAAAAAGGCGGAATTGTTTCGCAGGGTTTATATCGCCCTATGGTCGGACAAAGACTACGAGAAGGCATGGAAAATATTTAATGAAGAGGCCGAGACAACACTTGATGAAGATGACAAAAGCTGGTTGCACGCATATATTCTCAAGACATCTCATTCACTTGGCGATGAGAATGCCTTCGAGAAATTAAAAGAGTTGGCGCAAGAAAAAAAGGATGAGCCACGTGTGATTAAACAACTTGCTTATCGTTACAAAGAAATTGGCGAATTCAAAAAAGCAAGAGATGAATTTCTTCTTGCTGCTGAGAAATATGATATTAATGACACTGACAAAAAAGAGGGATTAGTTGAAGCATATATTCAAGCGGCTTGGTGTTTAGCTAATGACGGAGATAAAGATACATCCATTGGTGAATTAAAAAAGCTATTATCCAATCCTCATTTACAAGAATATAGGGCAGAGATATTTGAGGCGATGGCGAGGATTTCAAAGGACAAAGGCATATTTGAAGACTTCTTTGTATATGCTGAGGCGTCCTTAGATAATAATCCAGTAAACAAACAATTAAGATTCGATCTGGCTTACGCGTACAGTAGTAACGCCAACGAAAAGCTGGCATTGCTGCATTACAAGAAACTTACAGACGCGATCAAACACAGCTCTGGATTAAATAATATGGGAGCGTCTTATGGAAATTTGGAGCTTAAAGGTAAATCTGTAAGTAAGTATTTTGAAGCTGCGAAAGAAAATGAAACGATTTCTATGGGTAACCTTGCTCATGCATATATAGACGCTGGTTTCATTGTTGATGCGCAGAATCAGATAGATAAAGCTAATAAACTGTCAACCGAAGGGATCAAAGTAAATCCTAGGGTAGGAGATGCTCAGCATAAAATAACAACACTTTTGGAAGAAGAAAAAAAGAAAGAAGAAGGAATTCTATTCGAAGCCAGAAAAGAAAGCCAATACAGAGTTAAGTACTCAAACGCCTTATGTTCAGATGTAAAAATAAAAAAGAATCAAATTGACGGCGAGTGGCAGACTTCACGAGGCATTTTAAAGTTAATATTTGATGAATCTTTAAATGCTTTTGAAACAAATATCCAACTAGAAGCGGGTAAGCAAAATCACCTAAAAGGTTCAATTAGTGGCATGAGCGGTAAATATTTAATCCAATCCAGCGGTGCTTCTGCAACCACATTGTTAGGAGGTTGGACACCAAATGAGGCTACAGGTTATATGATAATAAACGATAATTGTGACTGCATAGAAATAATGGAAAAGATAAAAGACGGAAAAACGCAATTCGAACAATGGAAGAAAAAGCCAGCTTCAACCATAGAAGCCGTTGCTTAATCCGACAGATAATTATCAATTCCGTTTCAAATTTTTGCATGAAAAAACAGGCGATATGGGTACATCAAAAACTGCTGTAAGGCCTGCTAATATAAACAGTTATAGTTCAGTGTTCATCTGTGAAATCTGTGGCTACGCCCCCTTTTCTTTTTTGTAAATTTGAATAACATTTTATTATTTATGGTGCGGCGTGGGAAAGATGTGGTATAATGGTTGTCTTGTAGGGCATATCTTTTCGTCTCTCGAGGGTATTCTCAAACATAAAATGTGAGAGGCATTATAGATTGACGGCCGGCTTAAAAGGCCAAGGAGTAGTATAGTGAGTACAGGTAAAGTAAAATGGTTCAATGATCAAAAAGGTTTCGGGTTTATCATAGCTGACGATGGCGGCCCGGACCTGTTCGTTCACCACTCGGAAATCAAGTCATCCGGTTCCGCGAGTTTGAGCGAAGGGCAGGCAGTTGAGTACGAGGTTGGCCAAGGCAAAAAAGGCCCCTGCGCGACAAACGTAGTCCCCAAATAGACAATCATCAATTGAAACCAAAAAAAGGCCCTGCTTAGCGGGGCCTTTTTTGTTTCGCGAGCATGCTTTTTCTGTGTGGTAAATCGCTTCTGATAAAGAAGTTACGCCTTAATCCGTGAAATCTGCGTAATCTGTGGTTAAGAAATTTGTGCCTTTTCGTGGCCATTTTTTGCATGTTTTTCAGGCAGGTGTTTGGCTGTAACATCTTGTGAAATAAGGACATAAAACAGGACTAAAAAAGTCGTATAAAACAAATGTATCAAACAGTTGTATGATACAACTGTTCACCGATTTCGCGCAGGTGTTTTTTGGCCAAATCCAAAATTCTTAAAAAATTTTCTATTCCTTTTCCCACAAGGACTTAAGTGCATTTCGGCCTATCCCCAAAACACGATTTTTCGTCAATATCGCGCAAGTTCGCGCCATATAGTAGAGGGCCGCATTGGCGGCCCGAGGACGGATGACCGATGTCGGAGGACAGGATTTGAAATTTGAGATTTAAGATTTGAAAGTAACCCACGCAATAAATTGCGGGGCTAAATTTTGCAAAGCTATGAAAAAGTGGATCCCCGATTGCGGTTCCTATGGAGCTTGAGTCGAGGACAAGGGAGAGGATTATGAAGGTTAATTTGACAATTGGGATGCCGAGTTGGTTTGACAGGATTATTGTGTGGCCGGTGACGGTTTATCGGCTGTTGAAATACGGTTACACGTATCGGCGGATTTACTTATGCGAAGGGAAATGGGCGATTCTGGACCAGAAGGATTACTATCGATTGAGCGGATTCAAGTGGTACGTCAATGGAAACGGGGTTAATTTTTACGCCTTCAGGAATATGGTGGTGGGGCCGGGGCTGACAAGAATGAAGAGTATGCACAGGGACATTATGGACGCACCAAAGGGAATGTTAGTTGACCACAGGAACCACGACACATTAGACAACAGAAGTTCAAACCTGCGATTGGCGACACACAGCCAAAACACCTGCAATAAACAAAACAAAAGGGCAGGATGCAGCTCGCAGTATCGCGGGGTATCGTTTGACAGAAAGAGGAAGTATTGGAATGTGCAGGTTGTACTTGAAGGGAAATATGTGTTTTTCGGCAGATACAAGAGCGAGATTGAGGCCGCTCGGGCATATGATGCCGCGGCGAAGAAATACCATGGCGAATTCGCAAGGTTAAACTTTCCGGAATCAGCCACAAAGACACCAGGGCACTAAGGACTTAAAACCTTCTTTGTGCCTTCGTGCCTTAGTGGCAAAGAAAATACAAATTTGGCTTCTTGACAGTCGCAGTCGCGGTTCGTATAGTGGTGATTCCACCACACGATTGTTAAAGGTCGGATTTTGAAAGGAGTGATTATGAAACTCGACCGGAAGTTGAGGATGGGAATGGTTGGGGGAGGCCCCGGCGCATTTATCGGGGACGTTCATCGCAAGGCATCACGTTTAGACGGCGAAATCAAACTTGTAGCAGGCGCATTCGATATCAATCCTGAAAAATCCGAGCAAATGGGCAGAGAGCTTGCGCTAGACCAGGCAAGGGTTTACGGCACTTATACCGAGATGATAAAATCGGAATTAAAGCTGCCCGAAAGCGAGCGGATTGATTTCGTCTCGATAACGACGCCTAATAACTGGCATTTCCCCATCGCGAGGGACTTTCTCAAGGCGGGATTCCACGTTATGTGCGAAAAGCCAATGACGATTACGTCCGCTGAGGCAAAGCAATTACAGGCGCTTGTCAAAAAGACGGGCAAGGTTTTCGGCCTGATGCACAATTACACCGGCTACCCGATGGTGAAATTAGCAAAGGATATGGTCAAAAAGGACGACATCGGCGCTATACGCAAGGTCGTTGTGCAATATCCGCAGGGGTGGCTGGCGACGGCTTTGGAACGGACAGGCAGTATGCAGGCCGGCTGGCGAACAGACCCCAAACAAAGCGGCGCGGGCGGTTGCGTCGGCGATATCGGAACTCATGCTGCCAATTTAGCTGAATACATCACCGGATTGAAAATCACGCATATCTGCGCGGAGCTGACGACGTTTGTCGAGGGGCGCAAACTCGATGACGACGTTAACTGCCTGCTCAAGTTCGATAACGGGGCAAAGGGTGTTTTGCACGCGAGCCAGATTGCGATTGGCGAAGAGAATAATCTTGCTATCTGGGTCCACGGCGAAAAGGGGAGTTTGGAATGGCATCAGGAAAATCCCAACTACTTATATACAAGGGCGATGAACGCGCCTGAGCAGGTTTGGAAACGCGGCAATGGCTACATAGGCGAATACAGTGCAGCGGCTGGACGCGGGACGCGATTGCCGTTCGGACATCCGGAGGCGTTTTTCGAGGCGTTCGCGAACAATTACCGCAATTTCGCGGAGACGGTCAAATGCGCGATTGCGGGCGATAAGCCAAGCGAGCTTGAGAAGGATTTCCCGGGCGTCAACGAGGGCGTTCGCGGCATATTGTTTATCGAAACGGTTGTCGCAAGCGCAAAAAGCGCGAAAAAATGGACGCCGATGAAGAAATAAGAGTTTAGAATTTAGAATGAAGAATTTAGAATTTAGAAAAGTTAACGCAAGCGGAAACCAAAATATTTCTCAATTCTGAGTTCTCAATTCGCAATTTACGACTGAAAGGAGTAAGCAATGGCAAGACCGGTAACATTATTCACGGGACAATGGGCGGACCTGCCTCTTGAGGTTCTGGCGGAGAAGGCGGCGAGTTGGGGATACGACGGGCTGGAGTTGGCCTGCTGGGGCGACCACTTCGATGTTGACAAGGCGCTGGCGGACGATAACTATTGTGAATCGAAGCACAAATTGCTGAAGAAACACGGGCTTGAGGTTTACGCGATATCGACGCATTTGGTAGGCCAGGCGGTTTGCGATAATATCGACGGGCGTCACAAATCGATACTGCCCCCGGACGTCTGGGGCGACGGCGACCCGGAGGGCGTTCGGCAGAGAGCCGCAAAGAAGCTGATGGATACCGCCAAGGCCGCGAAAAAACTCGGCGTCAAGGTCGTCAACGGTTTTACCGGCAGTTCCATTTGGGCCTACGTCTATTCGTTCCCGCCGGTTTC
This sequence comes from Phycisphaerales bacterium, assembly GCA_003170415.1. Classification (GTDB taxonomy): domain Bacteria; phylum Planctomycetota; class Phycisphaerae; order Sedimentisphaerales; family Anaerobacaceae; genus Fen-1362. The sequence continues at coordinate 5,816 of PMZJ01000012.1, forward strand.
GTCGGATATGATAAAAGCGGGGTATAAAGATTTCGCAAAACGCTTTACGCCTATCCTCAATGTTTTCAAGAGCCAGGGCGTAAAATTCGCACTTGAAGTTCACCCGACGGAAATAGCGTTTGATATCGCGTCGGCGCAGAGGGCCTTGGAGGCGGTGAAGAATCACCCGGCGTTCGGATTTAATTATGACCCGAGCCATTTAGGGTATCAGGGGGTTGACTACGTGAAATTCATACGGACGTTTGGAAAACGGATTTTTCACACGCATATGAAGGACGCGTGGTGGGGGCATGGGGACGGGACGGTCGGGGTATTCGGCGGTCATACGGAGTTTGCGGACCCGAGGCGATTCTGGGATTTCCGGTCGATTGGGCACGGCGATATAAACTTCGAAGAGATTATAGTCGCGTTGAACGACATCGGTTATCAGGGGCCGCTTTCAGTTGAGTGGGAAGACAGCCGGATGGACCGAGAGCACGGAGCGAAAGAGGCGTGCGAATACATTAAGAAAGCGGACTTCAAGTCGTCGCAGTTGGCGTTCGACGCTCAGTTCGATAAATAAACCACGCCGGACAATTGGTTTAGTTAGGTTGTTGATTTAGATGAAAGTGAATCTGAATCGGCGCCGGTTTCTAAAGCAGACGGCCGGTGTCGCAATAGGCGGTATCGCACTTCCATATATAATCCCTGCGCGCGTACTTGGGGGTGACGGGGGCGTTGCACCGAGCAACCGGATTACGATGGCCGGCATCGGGGTGGGGATGCAGGGGCCGTGGAATATCAAGCAGTTTCTTCAGCAGGATGACTGCAAGATTTTGGCAATCTGTGATATCGACAAGAATAATCTGCGTGACGGCGTTAATATAGTGAACGACCATTACGGGAACAAGGATTGCGCCGGTTACGCGGATTTCAGGGAGGTTTTGGCGAGGGGCGATATCGATACGGTTGTGATAAGTGTGCCGGACCACTGGCACGCGATTATAGGGATAGAAGCAGCGAAAGCGGGTAAGGATATTTACTGCGAGAAGCCATTGTCGCACGATTTGAAACAGGGAAGGGCGATGTGCGATGCTGTGAAAAGATACGGAACAGTGTGGCAGACGGGAAGCTGGCAGCGGTCTGAGGAAAGATTCCGGTATGTGTGTGAGTTAGTGCGAAACGGCAGGATAGGCAAGATTCGGCATATTGAGGTTGCGCTGTATCCGGGTCACCGGGATTTCGCGGGGACCAAAGGGCAGGAGAAATTCGGGCCGCCGCCTGCGGAGCTTGATTACGATACATGGCTTGGGCCGGCGCTATACGCGCCATATTGTCCGGCGAGGGTACACAGGAACTGGAGATGGAACCTCGATTACGGCGGCGGACAATTGATGGACTGGGTGGGGCACCACGTTGATATAGCTCACTGGTCGATGGGGCTTGATTACACGGGGCCTGTGGAGGTGGAGGGCAAGGGGGAGTTTCCAGTGAAGGGCGTGTGGAACAGTCCGACGGATTATGACATAAATGTGAAATACGCCGACGGGCTGACAATGCTGATAACCAGCAGGATAAAATACAACCTGGGGAAAGAGTGGACGGACGAAAGCGGAGTGAAGTGGTACGGAGAGAAAGGGTGGATTTGTGTTACTCGCGGGGGAATGGATTCGGAGCCGAAGGAAGTGGTGGGAGAGAAAATAGGGCCAAATGATATACGGCTGTATGAATCGCCTGGACACTGGCGGAATTTTCTGGATTGCGTGAAAAGCAGGAAGATAACAATAGCGCCGGCGGAAATTGCGCATCGCTCGGCGACGGTGGGACACTTAGGGCAGATAGCGATGCTGCTTGAGCGGAAGATACGGTTTAAGCCGGAAACGGAAGAAATTATAGATGACGCTACGGCCGCGAGGTTGCTTGGCACAGAGATGCGAAGCCCGCGGCATGTATAAATATTTTTTGTAAAGGGGACATAACGATGTCAGAGAACAATAAAGTAAATCGACGTGGCTTTTTAAAGACAGCGGCAGGCGTGGCGGCGGGGGCAATAACGATTCCTTATATTGTGCCATCGTCGGTATTCGGAGCCGATGGCAGTGTTGCGCCGAGCAACCGGCTTCACGTAGGGATGATTGGCGTAGGCGGGCAGGGAACATGGGATATGCGAGGATTCCTGGATAAATCCGAGACGCTGGTTGTGGCGGTCTGCGATATAGATGTAAAGCATCAGAAGCTGGCCAAGGCGGAGACGGACCTGAAATACGGCAACAGCGACTGCAAGACGTACCTGGATTTTCGCGACGTAATTGCGCGAAGCGATATAGACATAATATCGACGGCGATACCTGACCACTGGCATTCGATACCTGCGATAATGGCTGCGGAGGCGGGGAAGGATATTTACGGTCAAAAGCCGTTGGCGAGGACGATTAAAGAGGGGCGGGCGATATGCGACGCGGTAAAGCGATACGGGAGGATTTGGCAGACGGGAAGCTGGCAGCGGTCGGTTTATAATTTCCGGCGGGCGTGCGAGCTTGTGCGCAACGGCAGAATAGGCAAGGTTCATACGGTTGAGGTTGGTTTGCCGACGGGAAGCACACGGGGCAATGAATCGATTAAGCCGGTGCCTGAGGGAGTTGACTGGGATATGTGGTTAGGACCTGCGCCGTGGGTTCCTTTCAGGGGAATTTTGCACTGGGACTGGCGGTGGATAATGGATTATTCAGGAGGCCAGATGACGGACTGGGCGGGGCATCATATTGATATCGCACACTGGGCGCTGGATTTGGAGCATACGGGACCAGTGGAGATTGAGGGGCACGGGACATATCCGAAGGACGGGATATTTAACGTTCCTTATCAGTACAAGGTAACGACGAAATACGCGAACGGGCTGACGATGATAATTGCCAACGATAGGCAGCTTCCTCACGGGATGGGGGCATGTTTTTACGGGGACAAGGGCTGGCTGCACGTTACGCGAGATGAGCCGATACACGCGGAACCAAAGAGCGTGGTGGACGAGGTAATAGGGCCAAACGAGATTCATTTGTACGAGAGCAAGGACCATTTCCAGAATTTTCTGGACTGCATCAAGAGCAGGCGAGAGACGATAACGCCAGCGGAAATTGCGCACCGGTCGCTGACGCCCGCGTTGCTGGGTGAGATTTCGATGCTGACGGGCAGGAAGCTGAAATGGGACCCGGAAAAAGAGGCAATTATCGGCGATGAAGAGGCCAGCCGGATGCTGTCTCGGCCGATGCGAAGTCCGTGGCATTTGTATATGTAGGCGATAGCATAGCGTATAGCGTATAGCGTATAGCGGATAGTGAATAGTGAATAGTTAAGGAAGATAAAGATGAAGAGTTGGATTACAGGGTTATTAACTGTTGTTGTGTCATTGGGAGTTATTATGGTTTTTACGAAAAGCGTTTTGGCGGACGGTTCGCCGAAGGTACTAAAGCCGGTGTCGGATGAGATAACGGCGAAGATTGAGGCGGCTGCGCCGGAAAAGGCGACGGCAAAACCGGCAAAGGCGAGAAAGATATTAGTGTTCTGGCTTTGCAAGGGATATTTTCACGAAAGCATACCGGCGACGAACAAGGCGATAGAGATTATGGGTAAAAAGACCGGGGCATACGACGTGGTTTTCAGCGACGATATGAATATGTTCGACGCGAAGAAGTTGGCGGAGTTCGACGCGATATTATTTAACAACACGACCCACCTGGATTTCAATGAGCCGGGGCAGCGTGAGGCGCTGATGGATTTTGTAAAGGGCGGCAAGGGCATCATCGGTTTACACGCGGCGTCGGACAATTTTTATACGTGGTCCGAGGCGGCAGCGATGATAGGCGGACAATATAACGAGCATCCGTGGGGGGCCAGCGGGGTTTGGGCGATAAAGGATTATGAGCCGAATCATCCGCTGAACGCGGCGTTTAAGGGAGAGGGATTCAAGGTCAGGGACGAGATTTATCGCCAGAAGAAGTTCGGCACGGTCGAGGACCGTCGTATTTTATTGACGCTCGATTTTAATGACCCGGCAACGAAGAACGTCAAAGGAGCAAGGGAGAGCGACCGTGATATGCCTGTGAGCTGGATAAAGGATTACGGCAAGGGTAGGATATTTTTCTGCGGGCTTGGGCATAATAACGAGATATATTATCGTCCCGCCATATTGCAGTATGAGCTTGACGGTATCCAGTTTGCGCTGGGTGATTTGAAGGTTGACGCGACGCCTGTTAAAGAAGGCAAATAAGAAAGGAAGAAAATATGAATCGCCTGTTAAAAGTTTCAGTAATTGTAGCCGTTGTTTTGTGTTTTGGCGGGGTGATATACGCTGCCGATTCCAACGAATTTGGCCAGTTGTTAAGCAAGATCAAGACGTATGATTTCGATAAAAGCCGGGTGGATTGTATCAAGGTCAGCGATATGATTCGCGAGGCGAGCGGCAAACCGGAAATGAAGGGGATGGAAAAGCAGTTAGACGCATTCCTCGAATCGGACGCGACATACGCGGCGAAGGATTTTGTTTGCAGGGAATTGAGCATTGCGGGGACGGAGGCGTCGGTTCCCGCACTGGCCTCGATGCTGACAGACGAGAAGGTTTCGGATATTGCGCGTTATGCTTTGGAGCGGATACCTGGGCCGGCTGTTGATGATGCTTTGCGCAAGGCATTGCCGAAGGCCGAAGGCAAGGCAAAGATTGGAATAATAAATACGCTTGGGGTTCGAGGGGACAAGAAGGCGGTCGAGTCGCTGGCAAAACTGACTAATGACGCAAATGAAACGGTCGCGGTTGCGGCAGTGGCTGCTCTGAGCAGGATAGACGACCAGGGCGCGACGGACGCGATTGCCAGGGCAAAAGACAAGGCGACAGGCGCGATTAAAACGGCGGCGCTCGACGCGTATTTGCGTTGTGCGGACCGGCTTGCGGCCAAAGGGCAAAAGAACGCGGCGGGGGCGATTTATAAAGAGTTATACGCGGCAAATGAACCGATGATAGTTCGCGTCGCGGCGGCGCGAGGAATGATTGAAACGGCGGGCGACAAGACCGGCGAAGTGGTTGTTGAGATGCTGAAGTCAGCCGACAAGCCGATACAGACGGTTGCGATAGCGACGCTGAAAGAAGTCGCAAAAACGGACGTGATAAAGGCGGCGATGGAACAAATACCGAATCTGGAAGCCATACAACAGGCGCAACTTATTTCAGCCCTGGCGGATTGCGGGGACAAGGTCGCGTTGCCGACGGTCCTGGCGGCGGCAAAGAACTCACACGATTTTGTCAGGGTTACGGCTTTGAGGGCAATGGGAACATTAGGCGACGTATCGTCTGTCGATATGCTTGTCGCGGCGGCGGTTTCGAGCGGGGGCGAGGAGCAAAAAGCCGCACAGGAAAGCTTGTATCGGCTGCGCGGTCCTGACGTTGACGACGCGATTTTGAAAAAGCTGCCGGACGCCGAGCCAAAGGCGAAGGTCGAGCTTGTTCGCAGCTGCGAACAACGAGATATAAAGAAATCAGTGCCCGTACTGATGAAGACGGCCAAAGACGCGGACGCGAAGGTGAGAATCGAATCAATCAAGGCGCTGCGAGCACTGGCGGGGCCGCAGGATATACCGGCACTTATTGAACTACAATTGGCCGCTTCGGGCAATGACAGGGGTGAGCTTGAAAAAACGGTAGTGGTTGTATCGAAGAAAATTCCGGAAGACAAGGGGCAGGGACAAGCGGTTCTTGCGGCGTTACCTTTGGCAAAAGATTTGGACGCGAAATGTTCGCTGTTGAGCGTTCTGGGGAAAATTGGCGATGAGTCGGCTTTGCCTGTTCTGCGAGAGGCGCTTGGGGATAAAGATGACCAGGTAAAAGACGCGGCGGTGAGGGCACTTTCGGACTGGCCAACCGCGACGCCGGCGGCGGATTTGCTGAAGGTCGCGCAGACGTCGGAAAACCAGGTGCACAAGACATTAGCTCTTCGCGGCTACGTCCGGCTGGCAGGGCTGAAAAGCAACAGGCCTGCTGAAGAAACAATGAAGATGTATAAGGATGCGATGGCGCTTGCGGCGGATGTTTCCGAGAAGAAAATGGTATTGTCGGGTCTTGGGAGCACGGATAGTTTTGAGGCGATGCAAATGGCGGAGAGCTATCTCGGCGACAAGGAGCTGAAAGAGGAGGCGGAAGCGGCTGTAATGAAGATAGCTGAAGAGAGGGCAAAGAACTCCCCGAGGATTTCGGCACAGACAAAAGATATTTTGCAGAAGGTTATCGACGGCACGACTAATGAATCGGTGCGTGAACAGGCGCAGAAGCTGCTTAAGCAGGGGAAATAACGGTTTTATACACGATACTAAACTGGAGACCTTATTATGGCTAATGAAAACGTCGGCAAAGAAAAGGAATATGGTATTTCACGGAGGCAACTGCTGGGTTCGGCAGTGGCGGCGGGGGCGTTTACAATTATTCCGAGTTATGTGCTTGGCGAAAGCGTTAGCGGCAAGAAGCCGCCCAGCGAGAAGCTGAATATTGCGACGATAGGCGTTGGCGGTATGGGAGGCAGTAATACCCGCAGATGCGCGGACGCAGGCGAGAATATAGTCGCGCTTTGCGACGTTGACGAGAACAATCCGGGGACGGTAAGGGTTTTCAGCGAGTATCCCGACGCGAAGAAGTATAAAGATTTTCGCAAGATGCTCGAAGAGATGAAGAATATCGACGCGGTGATAGTCGCGACGCCCGACCATACGCATACGGTTGCGGCGATGATGGCGATTAAGATGGGTAAGCACGTGTATGTTCAGAAGCCACTGACGCATACGGTTTATGAGGCGAGGGAGCTGACGGAGGCGGCCAGACAGTATAAGGTGGCATCGCAGATGGGTAACCAGGGACATTCAGGCGAGGGTATTCGACTGATGTGCGAATGGATATGGGATGGGGCGATTGGGCCTGTGCGAGAGGTTCACGCGTGGACTAACAGGCCCGTATGGGCGCAGGGAATAGACAGGCCAAAAGAAACGCCGCCTGTGCCGGAAGGTCTGGACTGGGACCTTTGGCTTGGACCTGCTCCGGAGAGACCATATAACCCGGCGTATCATCCTTTTGCGTGGAGGGCGTGGGTGGACTTCGGATGCGGGGCTCTGGGCGATATGGCTTGTCATATTCTTGACCCGGCATTCTGGGCATTGAAGCTGAAGTACCCAATCAGCATCGAGGCGTGCTCGTCAACGAGAATGTCAGGCGAGGGATGGGGCAAGGTCGGCGTGCGTGAGACGTATCCGCAGGCGAGCATCGTTCGCTATAAATTCCCGGCACGAGGCAAGATGCCTGAAGTGAAAATTAACTGGTACGACGGCGGACTTATGCCGGCCAGACCCGAAGAGCTTGAGCCGGGTCGGATGATGGGAGATGATGACGGCGGCGTGTTGTTCGTCGGCGACAAGGGCAAGCTGATGTGCGGCTGTTACGGCCTGAATCCGCGTCTGATACCGGAAAGCAAAATGGAGGCGTACAAGAGGCCCAAAAAGACGCTGCCAAGAATCAAAGACGGCATTGACGGTCACGAGAAAAACTGGATTGAGGCCTGCAAGGGTGGACCGGCGGCATGCTCGAATTTCGAATATTCGGGGCCATTTACGGAAACTGTGGTGATGGGAAACCTGGCGATGATAAACCCGTATAAGGTGCTCGAATGGGACGGTGAAAATATGAAGTTTACGAATGACGAGACAGCCAATGAGTTCGTTAATCCGCCGTATCGGGCGGGCTGGACGCTGTAAAAAAACTGAGGATTGATTTATGAAAAGTAACGGTATTTCGCGCAGGGATTTTGTGGCGGGAACCGCGTCGGCGATTGCCGGGTTTACGATTCTGCCGCGGTTTGTTCTCGGCGGAGCCGGCTTCAAGCCGCCAAGCGAAAAGCTGAATATAGCTGCGGTGGGTATAGGCGGTCAGGGCAAGGAGAACATCAAGGCCTGTGAAGGCGAGAATATCGTTGCTCTTTGCGACGTGGACTGGCGTTACGCAGGGCCGGTTTTTCAAAGTCACCCGAACGCGAAAAAATACAAAGATTTTCGCAAGATGTTCGATGAGGTGAAGGATATCGACGCCGTGGTTGTGGCTACGCCCGACCATACGCACGCGGTGATTGCTATGACGGCCATCAAAATGGGTAAGCATGTATATGTGCAGAAGCCGTTGACGTGGTCGATTGAAGAGGCGCATAAACTCACGGAGGCGGCCCGCCAGGCCAAAGTCGCCACACAGATGGGCAATCAGGAACATTCGGGCGAGGATATTCGGGTGTTGTGTGAGTTGGTCTGGTTAGGCGCTATAGGCAATGTTCATGAGGCATACGCCTGGACGGACAGACCCGTCTGGCCACAGGGTATCGGACGACCTGTTACCGCCCCTGTCGTGCCTGAAGGGCTGGACTGGGACAACTGGCTGGGGCCTGCGCCTGTTCGGCCTTATCACCCCGCGTATCATCCGTTTACCTGGCGGGGCTGGATGGACTTCGGAACCGGCGCATTGGGCGATATGGGTTGCCATAAAATTGACTACATTTTTTGGGCGCTGAAGCTGGGGTATCCTACCTCCGTCGAGGCGTATGTTTCGTCGCGGGTAGTGAAGATATGGGAGAAGGTGGAAAACAAAGAAACATATCCGGATGCCGAAATTGTCCGTTACGAGTTTCCTGTTCGGGGGGATATGCCGCCTGTGAAACTGACTTGGTTTGATGGCGGTTTGAAACCACCTCGCCCGGCGGAACTGGAAAAAGAACGGAACCTTAGCGCCAACGGCATTATCCTTATTGGTGATAAAGGCACGATAGTAGAGGGCCGGCTTGTCCCTGAGTCGCGAATGAAGGATTATAAGAAACCGGCTCAAAGCATACCGCGAATAACAGGCACACACGAGCAGAACTGGATTGACGCCTGCAAGGGCGGTCCGCCGGCATGCTCGAATTTCGAATACGCCGGACCTCTGACGGAAACCGTTCTGTTAGGCAATGTCGCAATACGCACGGGTAAGCGGATTGAGTGGGACGGGTCAAATATGAAGGTTACCAATATCCCGGAGGCCAACGAGCTGTTAGGCCGCAAGTACCGCGAGGGCTGGACTTTGTAGTTGCTTCGATGAGTGAATTTGGGTATTATTGAACGGCGTTGTTGGGTGGGGTTGAAGTGTGTTTGGTCGAGTTTTGAAAAGGGCTGAAATGAGCAAAAATAAGGCAGCAACGGGGATTAACAGGCGGGAGTTCATTCGTTCGACGGCGGCGATTGGGGCGGGGCTGATTTTTTCGCCTATGGTTCTGGGGGAAACGGGAGCCGGCGCCAAATCAGACGATATAAACGTGGCGATTATCGGCGTGGGCGACGAGGGCAGGGTGTTGCTTGAGTCGGCGGTGAAAATACCAGGCCTGAGGTTCAAGGCCCTGTGCGATATCTGGACGAGTTTCAATCAGCAAAACGCGTCAAGATTTCTCAAGGCATATAAACAAGAGCATAACGTATATGTTGACTACAAAGAGATGCTCGATAAGGAAAAGGATTTGCAGGCGGTCATAATCGCGACGCCCGATTTCTGGCATTCAGAGCAGACAGTTGCGTGCTTGAAGGCGGGATTGCACGTTTACTGCGAAAAAGAGATGTCGAACACGCTGGAAGGCGCCCGCAAAATGGTTGTGGCGGCGAAGGAGACGGGCAAACTGCTCCAGATAGGCCATCAGCGACGGAGTAATCCGCGGTATCTGCACTGCTATAATAAACTCCTGAAAGAAGCGGGAATCCTCGGTCGTATTACGACGGTTAACGGGCAGTGGAATCGCTCGGTTCAGCCGACGTTAGGTTTCCCCCAGGGCAAGGGTATCGACGAAGCGACGCTGAACAAATACGGCTTCAAATCGATGGAACAATTCCGCAACTGGCGATGGTATAAGGGACTTGGCGGCGGGCCGATAGTTGACCTCGGTTCGCACCAGATTGACATATATAACTGGTTCCTCGAAACGTCACCGAAAGTTGTTATCGCCAGCGGCGGGACCGATTACTACAACAAGAAAGACCACGAGTGGTATGATAATGTAATGGCGGTTTATACATACGAAACGAAGAAAGGGGTTGTCAGGGCATTTTACCAGACAATCACTACCAACTGTTATCAGGGTTACTACGAGGTGTTTATGGGTGACCAGGGTTCGCTGCTTATTTCAGAAGCGGGCAGCAGGGGCGAGGCGTATCGTGAGCCGACGGCCCCGCAGTGGGACCAGTGGGTCAAGAACGGTTTTTTGCTTGCGCCTCCCGAAAAGAAGGAAGAAAAATCGGACTCAGGCGCACTTGTGGATGTTCGTGAGTCGCCGATTCCAGATGCGTACAAAATCGGCGTCGAATTCAAGGAACCGTATCACAAGCCGCATTTGGAGAATTTCTTTAACGCGGTTCGCGGCAAAGAGAAGCTGAATTGTCCCGCTGAGGTCGGCTATGAGACCGCGGCGACCGTTCTGAAGGTCAACGAGGCAATCGAGGCGGGCTGCAAGCTCGAATTCAAGCCGGAAGAATTTAAGGTTTAACGGTTCAAGGGACTGGTTGAACATTGAGAAACGGATTGCTTCCTAAATCGTTGTTTTTAGTGGTTGTTCTGGTGACAGGAATAGCTGTCGGTGCGAAGACGGATATTGGTGATACCCCCGACGGCAGCAGGAGCAATTTCGTTCATTTGATACCGCTGCTTTCTGAACCGCTGCCGGGCAAGGAGCCGGACCAGATTCATCCGGATGCCGACCCTGTGCTGCCTTTCTCAACTAAGGCGACCTGCGGGGCGTGTCACAGTTACGACAAAATCAGCGCCGGCTGGCATTTCAACGCAACCGACCCTAATGTTAATCCGGGCAGAATAGGACAGGCGTGGATTTACGCGGACCCGACGAGCGCGACGCAGATACCGCTTTCGTATCGCCACTGGCCGGGGACATTCAGACCTGAGCAGATAGGGCTAACGCCGATGGCGTTTTTGCAGACGTTCGGCAGGCAGATGCCGGGGGGCGCTATCGGGGAAATGGTCGATAAAAGCGACAATCCCGAAGAGTCGCTGCGTTCGGATGTTACGGGCAAGCTGGAGATAAACTGCCTTGCGTGCCACAACGGAAGCCCCGGAGAGGATATGGGCGGGGCGAGCGGGTATTCGATTAATGTAATCCGGGGCAATTATCGCTGGGCGGCGACGTCGTCCTGCGAGTTTGCTTATGTAACCGGCTCGATAACAGGATTGGCCAACGAATATGACTTCAGGGCGCCTTATGTGTCTGCGGATTTGAAGATCAAGCCGCCTGTTGTGGCATACCGCAAGGGAGCGTTTGGCCACAACGACTGGGTCGATTTTGATATCCGCAGAGAGCCGCCGAAGCAGCGATGTTATTTCTGCCATTCTAATATCGACGTCAAGGACGATAAAACCGAGAAGTGGTTCAGAGACGAGGATGTTCATCTTGCGGCGGGATTGATATGCGCGGACTGTCACCGAAATGGTCTTGACCATAACATCACACGCGGTTACGCGTCGGAGCCGAACTATTCGACGAATCCGTTAGCGGCCAATGCATCGTGCGAGGGCTGTCATCTTGGCACCAAAGGGAAAAAACCGGACGCAGGACGCTTTACTGCGCCGACGCCGAAGCACGCGGGGATACCAACCGTTCATTTTGATAAGCTAACCTGCACGGCGTGTCATTCAGGCCCGTGGCCAGCAAAGGAGACGATACGGACAAAGACCGCCAGGGCCCACGCGCTGGGGATTGCGGGCGCGAACAAATCGGGCGATGTATTGCCTCACCTGCTATACCCGGTTTTTGCGAGGGGACAGGACGGCAAAATCGGCATATTCAAACTTTTCTGGCCCGCGTACTGGGCGACAATTGCGGATGGCAATGTAACGCCTCTGGCGATGGAAACAGTCGAGTCGGCAACTTCAAGGGTAATCACGAGGACGGCGTTATCAAAGACGGGCAGCTGGCCTGATTTGAAAGACGAAGACATCGTTAAAATCTTGACCTTGCTTGGCTCGAAAGTTGATGCGGGCGCCAAGCCGGTTTATATAACAGGCGGCAAACTTTATTCGCTGGATGAGGGCGGGAAACTTATGTCGGCTGACAGCAATATGGCGGCACCATATATGTGGCCGATTGCACACGATATCAGGCCCGCGGCTCAATCGCTGGGCGTTCGTAATTGCCAGGATTGCCACACGACCAATTCGCCATTTTTATTCGGGCTTGTTTCGATTGATTCGCCTTTGAAAAATCTTACAGGCAGGGAAATGGTCGCTTTCGAGGACCTGCCGCGATTTTATACGAAGGCGTTTGCGTTCTCATTTGTGTTCAGGCCCTGGCTGAAGGTCGTGGCGATTTTGTCGTCGCTGGTTATTCTCGGCGTGCTGGTTTTGTATGCCCTAAAGGCGCTTGGTTTTGTGGCTAAGGTTGTTGTTGGAGACGAGTAGTGAGCTGGTTGATGGACGTCAGTATGTTTCGCATGGTGGCTGTGGCCGGATTCGCGGCGGCGGTTGCGGCGATACTGCTGCATTTTGTCGTGTCAAAGCCGAAGTTCGACGATGTATTTGGCAAAGACAGGGGGCTTCGCATCCTCGACCCTGTCCGGCTGGTGATTTTCTTCGCGACGCTTCTTTTCGTCGAGCAGAAATGGAGCTTGGTCGGGGTGTTGAGAAAGCTGGTTTTCCTGCTTGCGATTTTGTGTTTTGTTATCCTGGCTGTTACCGGCTTTGTCCCCAGGGTGATTTTTGGCAGTGCGATATCGGGCTGGTGGCTGATGATTCACGCGACGGCTGCGCCGGTTTTCGCGGGCTGCGTAGCTGTTCTGGCGGTGCTGTGGGCGGACAGGAATCGTCTTGATAAAAACTACTGGCCTTTGCTTAACAGGATTCTTGGTCGCAACCCGAAAAGCACAGTTGCTCCCGAAAAGCATGAGCTTAAGCTGCGTATATGCTTCTGGGTGATTTTGACAATGTCATTGCCCGTTATTCTTAGCGCTGTTGTGAGTATGTTCCCGCTGTTTGGCACACACGGCCAGGAAGCGCTGCTACAGATTCACCGTTACAGCACATTACTCTTGTCATTATTCGCAATAGTTTATCTGTATCTTGCTGCTTTGACCGAGATGAACAGGATCGCGGCCAAGTGATTCGACGGCAAAGACAAATGTTCCCGGCTGGCGAGCCGGGTTGTGCAACTATAAATTATTGTTAGGAGAAACGATTATGAGTAATGGAATGCTGCCAAGCTATATTAGTATGGCCAGGCCGAATCCGCCCGGGAATCGCGCCCCGTGGTACAAAAACACCGCCCCTGTGTACGCGGGCATCTTCCTCTGGGTTGTCTTTTATATGAAGATAGCCGACGGGACGCTGTCGAAAGCGGGGCTGGGATTAAGCTTGCTCGGTTTGGTTGTTGGCGCCCTGATATGTTATTTCATGTTTTACTTGGTTCCGGGTCTTTTGGGTATGAAGACAGGTTACCCGCTTTACGTCGTTGGCTCCTCGACGTATGGCACAGTGGGCGGCTTTTTAATGCCAGGTTTGCTGATGGGGCTTTTGCAGTTCGGCTGGCTTGCGGTCAATTCAGCCGTATCGACGAGTTTCATTCTCCAGGCATTTGGCGCCGATGCCTCGCCGGGAACACCCAGGTTCATCATCGTGTCGATAATCTGGACGATTCTCGCTGTATTTGTCGCGCTTAAGGGAATTCAATATGTCGGCAAGGTCTCGACGTTTCTGCCGATTGTCCCATTGATTATGATTCTGCTTGTGTTTTTTACCAACGTCGGCTCGGCAGGCAATTTTAAGCCGACACCCGGCGCAGACGCGTCTGAAGGATTTCTCATGATAATAACTATTGTCGTGGGTTTCTTCGCAACCGCGGGCGCGGCGGGCGTTGATTTCGGTATGGGTAATCGGAACTCGAAAGACGTTCAATTGGGCGGAGTTGTGGGCATAATGCTGGCGATAATAGTGGCCGGCGGTTTGCCTCTGATAGCCATAGCAGGCGCTCACGCGGCCAATCCGGCGATGACAAGTTTCTCCTTTGACGCCGTCATTAGCGCACAAGGCGGGCTTTTGGCAAAATCGATGTTCATACTGTTTGCGATAGCAAGTTTTGCTCCCGCGTGTTTCAGTACATTTATAGCAGCCAACAGTATCGGCACGATGTTCCCCAAGGCAAACAAGGTAGTTATGGTTTCGATTGGCGGAGTGATTGCGATTATTCTCGCGGCAAGCGGCTGGGCGCTGAATCTTGTCGGTGTTTTCAGCCTTATTGGCGCGTCGTTTGGGCCGATTTGCGGCGCGATGGTCGCGGATTATTTCCTGAGCGGTAAGAAATGGGCCGGGCCTCGCAAGGGAATTAACCTGGCGGGGTATATCTCCTGGGCCATTGGATTTGTCGTTGCGATACTGCCGATGATAAATGCCGAAAAGTTTGGTTTTATCAGTCCGGCCCCGGTAATCGCGTTCTTCATAGGCCTTGTTGTTTATGCGTTGCTCGCAAAGGCAGGTTTACAGCCGCCCGTTGTGGAGATGCAGCAAAACGGGTAATTGTCAGAACGGTGTTCTAATGACTATACGGCAGGGGCCTTGGACTTAGGGTCTCTGCCGTTTTATTTTAACGCGAGAAAATGACTGAAAGATATTACAGGTTATCAAGACGGGCTTTTCTGCGGAAAGGGTTTGCCGCAGGCGCGGTCTGCGCGTTGCCTGTTATCGTTCCATCTTCGGTATTTGGCGAAGATGCGCCGAGCAACAGAATCGCCGTCGGCATAATCGGCACGGGCAGCCAGGGTGTATTGAATCTTAAGGCGTTTTTGCGTAAGCAGTCCTCACAGGTTGTGGCCGTTTGCGATGTTGATTACGCGCATCGTGAGGAGGCGAGAAAAATAGCCAGGTTGTCGGAAGATTCATCATATAATGATTTTCGCGAATTGCTTGCGCGGCCGGATATTGACGCGGTAGTGGTTTGCACGCCTGACCAGTGGCATGCGCCCATATCAATCGCCGCGGTAAAGGCGGGCAAAGATGTATATTGCGAAAAGCCGCTCGCCTTTAACGTTGCCGAAGGCAGAATGTTGTGCGATACGGTAAAACAATACGAGCGTGTTTTGCAGACAGGGGCACATCAGCGGTCGGATAATAATTTCAGGCATGCCTGCGAACTTGTTCGCAACGGCCGAATCGGGAAGTTGCAAACAATCAAAGTCGAGATTCCGGAAAACAGCAGGCCCAATCCGCTTACATGGAAAGTTGAATCACCGCCGGCGGGTTTGGATTACGACCTGTGGGTGGGCCCTGCCCTGTACAGGCCATATATCGAACAGGGATGCCATTATAACTGGCATTTTATCTACGATTTCGGATGGGGACAGTTGACAAACTGGGGAGCGCATGTGTTCGATATCGCTCAGTGGGGTAACGGCACAGATTTGACCGGCCCAGTGGAGGTCAGCGGAACAGGCGAGTTTCCTAAAGAGGGATTGTTTGAGACGCCTTTGAGCTATGACATAGAATACAAATATGCCAATGGGGTTCGCCTGTTATGCAAAACGGTCAAAGCGGGAGGCCCGGAATCGCCTGTTCGCTTCGAGGGGACAGAGGGCTGGATATTTGTAAGCAGGTCAAGTTTCATATCGCAGCCGGGTTCGATTGTTCAGTCAATAATAGGGCCGGATGAAGTTCATCTTTATCGCAGCAGGGACCATCATCGGAATTTCCTCGATTGTGTTCGGCTGTGGACAAAGCCGGTTGCAGACGTCGAAACGGGGCATCGTTCCGCGACGGTTTGTCACTTAGGCGGTATAGCGGTTCGGCTTGGCAGAAAACTGCGGTGGGACCCGGAAGGAGAACGCTTTATAAATGATGCCGAGGCGGATAAAATGCTGGCCCGGCCGATGAGGTCGCCGTGGTATTTGTGAAATAGTCATATTTGTGAAGGAGTGAGTTGATGGCGTTATTATTCGGTTATGATATCGGCAGCTCGTCGATAAAGGCGACGCTAATGGAAGCGGAATCTGGCAAGGTGCTTGCGTCGGCAACGGTGCCGGACAGGGAGATGGAAATCATCGCGAAAAAGCCCGGCTGGGCGGAGCAGCACCCGCAGACATGGTGGGAAAACGTTGTTACTGCCACGCAGAAGATAAAGGCGCAGACCAATTTCGCCGCGGGAGACGTCAGGGCAATCGGAATCTCGTACCAGATGCACGGGCTGGTGATTGTTGACGCCAAACACGAGGCGCTCAGGCCGGCGATAATCTGGTGTGATAGCCGCGCGGTCGAAATCGGGCGAAAGGCGATGAAAAGTATCGGCGAGAAAAAGTGTCTGACGCATCTTTTGAATTCGCCGGGTAACTTCACCGCGTCAAAACTCAAATGGGTCAAGGACAACGAGCCGAAAATTTACGCTAAAATTTATAAGATGATGCTCCCCGGCGATTATATCGCGATGAAAATGACAGGCGAAATCAAGACGACGCCTTCGGGGCTTTCGGAAGGCATAATGTGGGACTTCAAAGAGGAAGGATTGTCACAGTTTGTTTGCGAGGAATACGGGATTTCGCAAAACCTTGTCGCGGAGGCGGTGCCGACGTTTTCGGTTCAGGGGCATCTCACCAAGGAATCGGCCAACTTGCTGGGACTCAAGGCGGGCACTATTGTTTCTTACAGGGCGGGCGACCAGCCGAATAACGCGCTGTCACTGAATGTTCTTAATCCCGGCGAGATAGCGGCTACCGCGGGGACATCGGGAGTTGTGTATGGAATAGCCGCCAAGGCGAAATACGATGCTAAATCGAGGGTTAATACGTTCGTTCACGTCAATCACGCCGCGGATAAGCCAAGATATGGTGTGCTGCTGTGTGTAAACGGAACGGGAATACTCAATAGCTGGCTCAAGCACAATACCGGGGCGATTGATTATCCTGAAATGAACGCTCTTGCGGAAAAGGCGTCTGTTGGTTCTGAGGGGCTTGTGATTTTGCCTTATGGCAATGGCGCGGAGAGGACCCTCGAAAACAGAAATCCTGGTGCTTTGATACACGGCTTGAATTTCAATATCCACAACAAATCGCATTTGCTGCGGGCCGGGCAGGAAGGTATTGTCTTTGCGCTGAACTACGGGCTTGAGATTATGAGAGGAGCGGGCGTTGAGGTCCGCACGGTTCGGGCGGGCTGTGCGAATATGTTCCTAAGCCCGATTTTCGCGGAGGCGTTCGCTACGGTTACAAAATCGGTAGTGGAATTGTATAACACCGACGGCTCGCAGGGTGCCGCTCGCGGGGCAGGTATCGGCGCCGGGTTATACAGAGACGCCAAAGACGCGTTCGCGGGCCTGAAACCCGTAAGCAAAATTGAGCCAAATAAGAAATTGACAACCATATACGAAAACGCTTATAAAAGATGGCTTGGAGTTCTAAAACAGCAGTTATTGTAAAAGTACGACATACAACTTAATAAGGAGCAGATAAAATGGCAGAGTATTTCCAGGGAATCAAACCGATTAAATATGAAGGGTCAGACACGCGGAATCCTCTTGCATTTAAACATTATAATCCGGATGAGGTGGTATTAGGAAAAACAATGGCGGAACACTTACGTTTCGCTGTATGTTATTGGCATACCTTCAAGAATCTTGGCGCCGACCAGTTTGGCGGCAATACGATTATTCGGAATTACAACGCTTCATCCGATGCAATGGAAACAGCCAACATGACTATGGATGCAGCATTTGAATTCTTTACCAAATTGGGCGTTAACTTTTGGTGTTTTCATGATAGAGATATTGCCCCTGAGGCCGACAGTCTTTCTGAGACAAATAAACGTCTTGACAAATTGGTTCAGAAAGCAAAGAAGCTGCAAGCAGATACCGGAGTGAAACTTCTTTGGGGCACGACAAATGCTTTTTCGCACCGTCGGTTTATGGCCGGCGCAGGCACCAATCCGTCACCGAAAGTTTTTGCCTATGCGGCAAGCCAGATAAAAAAAGCTATGGAGATAACAAAGGAGCTGGGAGGACAAGGATATGTATTCTGGGGCGGACGCGAAGGTTACGATACGTTGCTCAACACGGATATGAAAAAAGAGCTGGACCATATGGCCTTGCTGTTGCAAATGGCGGTTGACTATAAGAAGAAGATTGGTTTCAAGGGGCAGCTTTATATTGAGCCAAAACCTAAGGAGCCAACCAAGCATCAATATGATTTTGATGCAGGGAGCTGTTTCGCGTTTTTGCAGAAGTATAATCTGCTCGACCACTTTAAGATGAATGTCGAGGCCAACCACGCAACTTTGGCCGGCCATGATTTCTGCCATGAACTGGCATTTTGCGTTGCTAACGGCATCCTCGGTTCAGTGGATGCCAATCGCGGCGACATGCTTCTGGGGTGGGATACCGACCAATTCCCGACAAACATTTATGAAGCAACATTGGCTATGTATATCATTCTCAAGGGCGGCGGTTTTACGACTGGTGGTCTTAATTTTGATGCGCATGTCAGACGACAATCAATAGACCACGTTGATATTTTCTATGCTCATATTGGTGCGATGGATGTTTTTGCACGGGGGCTCAAAAGTGCCGCGAGGATGATTAAAGATAAAGTTTTGGAAAACGCCATTAATGAACGTTATAAGGGTTGGGCTGGAGAGCTGGGCTCCAAAATTGAAAATAGAAAGGTTGGATTTGAAGAGCTTGAATCTTATATCTTTGAACATGGTGAGCCGGAATTGCAGAGCGGCCGCCAGGAACTGCTCGAAAACCTGTTGAATGATTACATCTAAGCCGAGTTCCTCGGATTGTGCAATAGACTGTCAAAGATAACAGGATTATAAGAAGCGTGTTGAGCTGGGAGGCCTGCGAGAAGGCCGCCAAAGAGCTGAATACAAAGGCGTTAATGGCGTTGCTTGCCAAACGCGAAACCGCAAGGGCCGAAGATATGATGCGGGCCGCGGTTGTGGCTGCCCAGAAGTATTTTGATGAGATGTATAAGTAGCCGATTAGCTGGTTTTGGATTTTGACGAAGGAGATAAAAAATGGCACGCAGAGGCGTTCGCATAACAGCGAGTATAGCGTTAGTAATACTTTTGGGATTTGTTGCCGTGGCAACACTGAAAGCCGACACCAAACCCGCCGACAGCAATGCCCCGGCAGCGGATGTCAATGCCGCCGCGTCAAAACCCGCCGGTGATTTAGTGCCGATACCGCTGGTTTTGCCCAAGCCGCAATTCGTCGGAACGCCGCAGAATTTTCAGGGCATCGCTAATCTCGAAAAGCCGTTAAACAAGCCGAGAGAGCCGTTTTACGCTCCCAAAGGCACGACCAATGTAGCGTTTAAGAAGCCGGTGAAAAGCTCGGACGAGCAGCCGATTATCGGCGAAATCGAGATGATTACCGACGGGGACAAAGAAGCTACAGACGGCAGCTATGTCGAGTTAGGCCCGTTAAAACAAAACATAACAATAGACCTTGGAGCGTCATATAATATCTACGCCGTCATTGTCTGGCATTATCACAAGCAGGCCCGCGTTTATAAGGATGTGATTGTGCAGATTGCCGGCGACCCGGATTTCATCAAAAATGTCCAGACGATTTTCAACAATGACACAGACAATACAATGGGCCTTGGTGCCGGCAAAGACAGGAATTATGTCGAGACCTCCGAGGGCAAGCTTATCGACGCCAAGGGTGTGGTGGGCCGCTACGTTCGGTGCTATAGTAACGGCAACACAAGCAACGACCTGAATAATTATATTGAGGTCGAGGTTTACGGAACTCCTGCGAAATGAAGTAGATGAGATTCTGGCTTGCAGTATCAGCCGTCCTGATTTTGGCCGTGGCATTGCGGACTTCCCGCCTGGATATCCGCCCGATGCACGGCGATGAAGCGGTCCATGCTTATCGATTCGGGCAGTTGCTTGAGGCAAACAACTATCGCTATGACCCCACCGAATTCCACGGGCCGACACTTAATTATTTTACGCTGATTCCCGCTTTGTTTTCCGGCCAGCATACATACGCTTCTCTGACAGAAATTACCCTGCGAATCGTTCCTGTGTTTTTCGGATTGGTTCTGGTCCTGATGCCGTTATTGCTGCTCGATGGCCTGGGCAGGCCGGTTGCGGTTGTTGCCTGTGCGCTTACTGCCATATCACCCGCGTTTGTTTTTTACAGCCGATACTATATCCCGGAAATGCTGCTTGTGTGTTTTACTTTCGGGATGATTGCCTGTGGGTACAGGTACGCTCGCAGTAAAAAGTGGATATGGGCGTTGCGAACCGGTGTCTTTGCCGCGTTGTGCTTTGCCACAAAAGAAACGTCCGTCATCGCCTTTGGGGCGGTTATTGTCGCGTTGGCGGTTGTGTTACTAATCCGAAAAGACGGCCAGCCGATGCGTAACCTGGTGCGCCCCGGCCATTTGGTTTTGGCGATTGCGAGCGCGGTAGTTGTATGGGTATTATTTTATTCCTCCTTTTTTAATAATCCGGCGGGGCTTATAGATTCATTCAGAACCTATGAGATATATTTTGAGCGAGCGGGCCATAATCAGTTTCATATTCATCCGTGGTATTATTATTTTAAGCTTCTGCTTTATAGCAAAGCCGATGGTGGGCCGCCGTGGACTGAAGGGTTTATAGTGGTAATGGCTTTGGTCGGCCTGTTAGTTATTATAAGCAGGCGCGGCGTATCCGGTCTCGATTCAAACCTGCTTAAATTTATTGCCTTTTACACAGTGATAATGACCGTCGTCTATTCCGCGATACCCTATAAGACGCCGTGGTGCCTGCTGAGTTTTTATCACGGGATGATTTTGCTGGCGGCGGTCGCCGTCGTCGCGATATTAAATTCGCTCGGTCGGCTGTTGTCCCGCGTAATAGTGGCCGCGTTTTTTGCGACGTTCACAATAGACCTTGTTTTGCAGGCGTTCGTGGCGAATTTTATTTCTTTTGCCGAGCCGGGCAATCCTTATGTGTATGCTCACCCTACAAAAGACGTGCTGACAATCGCCAGGCGAATCGAGGATGTTTCGCGTTCGTATCCGGCAGGGCGTGATATGCCGGTACTGGTGGTTTGTCCCGATGGGTATTATTGGCCGCTGCCCTGGTATCTGCGCTCATTCAAAAACGTGGGCTATTATAATGATGTTAACGAGATTCGTTCGCCTGCCCCTGTCGTAATCGCGTCCGCCGGCATTGAGGACCAACTCATCAGCCGATTATTTAACCTTTCGCCGCCGGGGCAAAAAAATCTATATGTTCCGCTGTTTGATAAAGGTATCGAGCTTAGGCCACAGGTTGAATTGCGCGGCTACGTAACAAAAGACCTGTGGGACCAATGGCAATCGAGTAAATCCGATAATCAGGCCGTCAAATGAGAGCAAGTTATGGCCGAGCAGCAACCTGATACAATCTCGTTTGAAAAAGACCACTGCGGTATCGCCAATCTCAGGAAGTTTCGGCATAACGCAATGGCGGCGACGTTCGAGATATTCATAGTTCATCGTGATGCCGTTTACGCCGAGCAGGCCGCCTGGGCCGTGTTTGAAGAGCTTGACCGCGTCGAAAATAATCTCAGCCGGTTTATGGATAACAGCGATGTTTCCCGTATCAATTCCCTTGCTGCTGGTCAGCCGCTGCAACTCGGGCTGTCGGCTTTTGAATGTCTCCAGACAAGTGTTGAGATGTCTGTGCAAACAAAGGGCGCGTTCGATGTTACTATTGGCCCGTTGTATGACTGCTGGCTTGATAAAGACCGGACGCCGCATAAACCATCTAAAAAGGATATTGAGGCCGCACTTAAAAAAACGGGCAGCAATCTGCTTGTGCTTAATGAATCCGAACATACCGTTACACTGCGAACCAGTGATGTTCATATAGATTTCGGCGCGGTCGGCAAAGGTTACGCCGCGGATAAAATCGCACAGTTGCTCGGTGAGTGGGGGATAAAGGTTGCTCTTATCTCCGCGGGGCAAAGCACTATTTTGCCGATTGGTGTCCCGGATGGTTTAGCCGGCTGGCCGATATCATTGTCAAACCCGGCGGATTACAGCCAGCTCATAGCGAGGATTCATTTGTCGGGCAGGGCGATTAGCGCATCGGGACTTCGCAAAGGTCAGCACATAATCAATCCTCGTTCTGGAAAACCGGTTACAAGACCAGGCGCCTGGTCGATGGCAAAGACCGCAGCCGAGGCGGACGCTCTTTCAACCGCTTTTATGGTGATGCCCGTTAATGTGGTGCGTTCCTTTTGCGAGAAGCGCCCTGATGCGTCCGCGATACTGGTTCTGTCGGGCAAAAACAAAAAGACAGGGGGGCGATTGTTGCGTTTCGGGCGATGGGGCAAGGCGAAATTTTACTCGAAATAATGCGGGACGCTTGTTTAAGTTGCTTTTCTTATTTTTAGCAGTTCGGAAAATATTCGCCAAAAACTCCTTGTTGGGGACAATCGGCTGTCCGGGTCGCACGTCCAGTCGATTGGGAATTCCGCAATCCGGTAATGCTGGTTTATCGCTCGCCTGATTATTTCGATATCGAACATAAATCCGTCGGTTACGCATTTGCCGTAAAGCAGGCGAGCGACGTCGCCGCGGTAAATTTTGAAGCCGCACTGAGTGTCCGTAAGCTGGGTCGGTAGTTTCATAATTCGTGTCACAAACCAGTGAAAAAGTGCCGAGCATATATGCCTGTAAGGCCCCTGGTCTTTTATGAGGTGTGCCCTGGCTAATCTGCGTGAGCCGTGCGCGATATCGCATTTGTCTGCCTTGAGCAGTTCCAGCCCTCGCAGGGCGTTATCAAACGGGACGCAACTGCCGCTGTCGGCGAACATAACGTAATCGCCGGTTGCCTGTTGTATTCCGCTGCGGACGGCGTAACCCTTGCCGTTGTGCTGCTGGTTTAGGATTACCTTTACATTGACTCGATTGCGATATTTCTCGCCGACTTTTTTGGCCTCATCAGTCGTAGCGTCCTTGCTGCCGTCGTCGGCGACTATAATCTCACCCTGGAAACCATTTCTTTGCAGGAATTCGCAGGCGGCTTCGACGTCGCCCCCAATTTTGCCGCATTCGTTAAACGCCGGTATGACGATGGATAGTTTCATCAAGTCCCTTGATTACGCGCATGGGGAAAATGGGCTGCTTAATGACAGGTTTAGCTTGCCTGGAAACGAATCTTGGCCTGGCCTATCAAATAGAAACTGCCCGTAATACAAATGAGGTCTTCCTTGCCCACTGCGCTTTTAGCTAATCGCAATGCCTCTCCAATCGCTGGAGCGCTTTGGCACATCTTGCCTGATATGGCGGCATACATTTCGACCAGCTCATCCGGCGACTTCGCCTTGGCGGAGTTGCTGCGGGTGAATATCACCTTGTCGGCCCCGAATTGCAGCTCCTGGAGCATTCCGTTTGCGTCCTTGTCCTCGTTGCAGCCGAAGATTGCTATCATTGAATCGTAGGGGATGCTTTGGCCTATCGCGTACATAAGCGCCCTTATGCTGGCCGCGTTGTGCGCCCCGTCTATAAGGATTCTCGGATCCTCGCAAATCATCTCCATCCGGCCGGGCAGTTTGACTTTGGCAAGCCCCGCGATTGTTTTGTCGTTGTCTATGTCGAACCCGCAGGCCTTGAGCTTGTCGAGCATCGCAAGGGCCAGACCGCAGTTTACGGCCTGATGTATCCCGAGCAGGGGGACACGAAGGTGTTCGAATTTGCTGGTAGGCGTCGTCAAGCACACGCGATTATGCGGCCCGTGTTCGGACGATGTTTCAAAGCGATGTGAGAAATCGATGTCCACGCCTGTCACGCTGAGAGGTGCTTTAACTGCCGCCGCCTGTGCTTTCAATACCCGCATTGCGTCCGGGTCCTGCTGGACCGTGACAATAGGCACGCCCGGCTTGAAAATCCCGGCCTTTTCCTTTGCGATTTCTCCAATCGTGTTTCCTAATTGCTTCTGGTGATCGAAACTTAAATTGGTAATGCCGACAACTTTGGGCTTGATTACGTTGGTGCTGTCTAATCGGCCGCCCATGCCTGTTTCAATGACCGCAACATCCGCCTTAGTGTCCGCGAAGTGCATAAAGGCAATCGCCGTCATTATTTCGAAGAAAGTGGGGGCGCTGGTTTTTGAAACGGTTTCGACCGCTTTATATATACGGTTAAGCAAACCAAGCATCGCGGTTCTGCTTATCATCTCAGAGTTGACGATAATTCGTTCGTGCAGGTCAACCACGTGCGGCGAAGTGTACAGGCCCACCTTGTAGCCGTTCGCCTCAAGCATCCTTGCCAGCATCGTAGCTGTGCTGCCTTTACCTTTTGTACCGGCTATGTGGACTGTATCGACTTTCGTGTGTGGATTGCCTACCAGCGAAAGCAGATGCTCCATTCGCTTCAGGTTGAACGTATCGACGTTGTACCGTAAGTGCTTTTCCTGCTCATAGTTAGTTCTGTTAAAAAGGTACTTTATTGCCTCGTCGTAGGTCTTGAAGGGTTTACGTGAGACCACCACAGCCAGCTTGGATTTGCGGCTTTTGCCCTGTTTCTTCCGAGTTTTAGTTACTATTCGTGCCATGAGACGATAAGTATAACACAATATCTTGTGCGTTTCAACCCCATAGGGCTACTAATCGAACAGAAAGCCATTTTATCGGCCAAAAATAAATGTAACCTCTTGGTAAACAAAAGGTTGTGAACCTGCAAATGGTTCTGTTCTTTTGTACCAGGCAAGCCATGATATTAGAAAACATAAAATCGCTATTATGAGTGCTTATAACAAGATAGATTGTTATATACTACCAACGCCTAAACTGTATTTATTTACGAGATTGCCAGGGGTTTGTTCGCTTAGCAACGAGCATCGTGTTACAAATGCGGTATGGGATATATTCTGCGTTCACTCATATTACTTTGCCGTCACCGATAATTCGGCTTGACCTTATACAAGGGGGACATATACTTTTGGTCAGATTATTTTGTTTATTTCAGGATGTCGGACTTGCACCCAAATTCACCAGATATCGAGAAGTGGCTGAAACTGGCAGGCGCAAATGGCGTAGGCCCAGTAACTTTCGGCAAGCTGTTAAATTATTTCGGTTCGGCGGAAAGTGTTCTTGGCGCATCGGCTTATGAGCTGTCAAAGGTTGAGGGTATAGGTCATCACACCGCGGAAAAAATATCGGCCAGTCGTGACAACACAAACACAGATGCCGAGATAGCATTGGCTGAAAAGCTTGGGGTATGGATTGTTCATCTTCAGGATGAACGTTATCCCGCCCAGTTAAAACTGATTTACGACCCGCCCCCCGTATTATATGTTAAGGGGACTCTCATCGAGGCGGACAACCTCAGTGTGGCGATAGTGGGCTCCCGCCGGTGCAGCTTATACGGCAGCGAGCAGGCGTCGCGATTTGCGCACATATTGGCCGGCGCTGGTTTTACTATATGCTCAGGTATGGCCCGTGGCATCGATACTGCCGCTCATCAGGGCGCTCTTGCAGCGGGCGGGCGCACCATCGCTGTTCAGGGCTGCGGGTTGGCCAATGTTTTTCCTCCGGAGAACAAAAAATTATTCGAGTCCATAGCTGAATCCGGCGCCTGTATCAGCGAATTACCCCTTCGTTATGAACCACTGGCTGAAAATTTTCCGCCCCGCAACAGGATAATCGCGGGTCTGTCGCTGGGGACAATCGTTATCGAGGCGGGCAGCAATTCCGGCGCGCTTCATACCGCCAAATCGGCCCTCGAATACAATCGCGAAGTTATGGCGATGCCCGGAAAAATCGATTCTCCGCTCAGCCGGGGTGCAAATCGGCTGATTAAGCAGGGGGCCAAACTGGTTGACTGCGTCGATGACATAATGGAATCGCTTGGGTACATAGGCGATAAAATCAGAGGACACGTCAATCAGACGGCCGATTCGCTTACAGCAAAAGCCGAAATGCCTTTGTTCGATATCGCTCAATTAAATCTCAGCGCCAGCGAAAAGTCGGTGTATGAATGTCTGCATAGCGAACCTGTTCATATTGAGCAGGTTATCACGGATTCACAATTGCCCGCGGGCAGCGTTAGCGCCTCAATCGTCTCGCTTCGACTAAAAGGCCTTATAAAGCAATTGCCGGGCAGTATGTTTGTGCGGAGATAAGGAATCTTTTTCTTCCTTAATCAATTTTGCCGCATTTTCTGTATTTCCACAGGTAATACCCGAACATTACGTGTCTTCAAATAGCATTGACGGTTGAACGCCGGCGGTCTATTCTGTCGCGTATATGGCGGATTTTATCGATGACGAGATTCTTGAGATGGCCGTTGCCCGCGAGGTGGACGCCAACAGGTTTTACCTTGTGCTTGCTGAACGGGTGGAAAATCCCCGCATACGAAAGGTATTTGAAGAACTGGCGGCTGAAGAACTCGAACACAAGGCCAAAATCGAACTGGAGATTATGAAGACGGGCAGGGTGGTTAATACGGACAAGACGCCGGCCGGGTTTAAGGATGACAGTGCCGATTATGTGCCGCCCGAAATTGAAATGGACTACAAAGATATACTGCTTATGGGGATGCAAAAGGAGGATGCGTCATTCCGGCTTTATGTTGACCTGGCGGGGATGACTTCAGATGCTCATTCCAAA
Organism: Phycisphaerales bacterium; assembly: GCA_003170415.1. Classification (GTDB taxonomy): domain Bacteria; phylum Planctomycetota; class Phycisphaerae; order Sedimentisphaerales; family Anaerobacaceae; genus Fen-1362. The sequence goes on from PMZJ01000012.1 coordinate 32,461, forward strand.
GATATACTGCTTGCCCTGGCCCAGGAGGAGGCCGGGCACAAACTGCGTTTTCAGACCGTTTTAGATTACCTGTCTAAGGGCGTATAGACGCTGGACTATTATTTTTTTTTGCAATTCGTGAAAATTCCCCATTGGCGCGGTAGCACTTATTTGATATTGGTATGCGCAGATTAAAAAGCTGCGTTGGCTGAACGTATAATATTTATGGTCTTAGGAGAAGTTGATTATGAACAGAATTATGGTTTTGACAGCAATGACAGTATTGGCTTTTGTAGCTGCGGTTAAGGGCGATAACCCCACGGTTGCCGAGGTTACTCACCAGCAGCTTCAGGCGGTTGACGGCGACGGTGTGGGGACGTATAGCGCAACCGACAAGGTCAGCGTTACGGGAATCGTCCTTAATAATCCGGAAGAGATGCTCGTCGTCTCACATGGAACGTCCGGTATGGGCGGCCAATGGCAGGTTTACATCCAGGGCGAAGGCAGCGACCATGCGGGCACCGCCGTTTATATGGCGGAAAGATACGTTTATATGGGGGGCGGGGTATATACTACTGACCAGTGGTTATCGGAAATGTTTCGTATGAATCACGACCCCAATACCGGTTACACTTTCAACATAGGCGACAGGGTAAGAGTAACCGGCTGGTATATGTTCCACAACGGCAAGACGAACATTAATGAAAAGCATAAAACCGACTCGTTCTATGACGTTAATGTTGAGCTGGTAACCCCGGCGGCAGGATTGCCTCAGCCGGAAACTATCACCCTCAATTTGGTCAAGGACGCCAGCAACCAGTTTATCTTTGACCAGACCAGGGCAACCGGCGGCGAATATTACCAGGCACGATTAGTCCGTGTTGACGACGTGAATATCACTGACCCCTGCGACTGGGCTCCTAATAATACCCTGACGGTTAAGGATAAAACCGGCCGGACTATCCCGCTGCTGCTCGGTTATGGTGACGGCTTCACAAGATACGCCTGCCCGACGGGCCAAATCAGCATCATCGCGATTTTCGACCAGGAAAGCTCCGCTAATACGGATGGATACCGGCTATGGGTTACCAACTACGACGGCAACGGCCTGGTATTGACCGACCGCGGACACAAGAGAGGTAACCTGCCCGGCGATATTAATTCGGATTACATAGTTGATTTCCTTGACTTCGCCGAGCTTGCGAACCACTGGCTCCAGCAGGCACCGGGGCTGTAAGCAGATGAACCGAGCTTTCACGCTAATCGAGTTACTGGTTGTTATTGCCATCGTAGCGGTCCTGATGGGAATGCTGCTGCCTGCTGTTTCACGCGCAAGAGAGCAGGCCAAAGTTACCGTGGTCAACGCCGAGCTTCGTCAGATAGGTATTGCGCTCGATATGTATTTTGATGACAGCCGCAAATTTCCGCCCACTCATGAGGATTGCGCCACAGGAAGATTGGCGGACCACTTGTATCAACTCCCCATGGCGCTGATTACAAGCCATTATCTGCCGTCGATGCCCAAAGGTCAGGCGATGACAACGAATATGGAAGACAGGTATCACTTCGGCCACACTTATAAGTATCGAAGCGTCGGCGAGATAATTGTGAATAGAAACATCATTGAGAAATATATGTGCGCAGAGCTATGGATACCAAATAATTTTCCCGCAGTCAGCAGCATTAACCCTGAAGAAGGCCGGTGGCGCCCTGACGAAAACGAATGCAACCCAACAACGGGAAATGGTTGTCAGCGTTTGTTTCCCCTGGTTTCGCCGGTGAGCTGGGTGGTTTTCAGCTTGGGGCCGAATTTCAGCCAGGACTGGCTCGATGAAAAACTCGGCGCAGATAATTCCAACAGGTACCCTGTGCCTAAAGAATTGTGGTACACGCCGAAGGAACGCAGGGGTTTCATTGTAAGAATGCGAATTAAAAACGGGTCGCAAATCGGGTCATTTGAAGGTAACCAGTAAACGAAAGCAATTTAATTGTATGTTGAAAGGTGTTGACTATGAGTTGTGTGCGAGTAAAAGGGACGGTTGTCGCTCTGGTTTTTGTGTGTCTTGCAGGTTGCATATTTGTTTCGGGATGCTCAATGGGAAATAATAAAAGGGTTGAGATGCTTTCAGGAAAAGCTCTGGTAATCGATTTGACAGATGCCCCCGAATATCAGCCGCTTTTGAAAGGTGTGCCGCAAACGTCAGGGATGCGCTCTGGCAGGGTATATTTGAAACCCGGCGAGGAATGTGGACAGCACGGCACAAAAGCCCACGAGGAGACGCTTGTCTTTCTTTCGGGTAATGGCACAGCTTTTATCGGTGAAAAGGAAACCGCTTTTGAAGTTGGCCAGGGTAAAATTTGTTACATACCACCCAATACGCTTCATAACATCAAAAACACCGGCGACTTGCCACTTGTTTATATCTACTGTGTGGCTCCCGTGAGACAGAGTATCGAAGACCATACGGAAGAACAGGGGCACCAGCACTAAATAGCAGCAACGGGTTGATAGTTTTTTCCGAGGCCCCTTTTGCGTTGATAGGTTCATAAGAATTTGTTATTCTTATGCGCTGGCTGTTTGCTCAAAATGTTAATGGCGCACAGCAGACGCCGAAAGGAAAATTTAATTATGCATATGGCGAATGAATTATTGTCAGTGCCGGTGGCCGCTGGGACATTGGCGATAGCGGCAGGGGGGCTGGGGCTGATTTGCAGAAAAGTCAGCAAGATTGTCAGCTCTGATAAACTTCCCCTGATGGGCATTCTCGGTGCGTTCATATTCGCGGCGCAAATGGTCAACTTTCAGCTTCCCGCGATGCCCGGCACAAGCGGCCATATGGTCGGGGCAGTCCTGCTGGCGATTATATTAGGCCCGCATCTCGCGGCCATTGTTATTTCTTCGGTTATCATAGTGCAGTGCCTCATCTTCCAGGATGGCGGTCTGCTTGCCCTCGGCTGTAACATCATCAATATGGCTCTTGTACCGTCTTATGTCGGTTATTTCCTTTATAAAGTGGTAACCGCAGGACAAAGCAGTAGCCGGCGAACATACATCGGAGCGATGCTGGCTTGTCTGGTTGCCCTTGAAACGGGCGCGGTTTTAGTCCCCGTCGAGGCGGCTCTCTCCGGCGTGCTTGCGGTTCCTTTCTCAACTTTTTTGGTAACGATGATAGGCGTTCATTTTCTCGTTGGTCTTGTCGAGGGTCTGGTTACGGTGGCGGTGCTCAGCTATCTTCAGCAGGTCAGGCCCGATTTGGTTTTGGATTCACTGCCCGGCAAAATCCGGCTAAGCCGAAAAACTGTGCTGGTGACATTGCTGGTCTTCGCGATGATTGCGGCCGCCGGGCTTTCACTGCTGGCATCGAAGATGCCCGATGGTCTTGAGTGGAGCTATCGTGAAAGGCCCAACCAGCCCGATTTTAAACCGATTATCGCCAATGAAAATACCACAATCACGGCGGTTGACCAGTTGCAGTCAAAATATACGCTGTTGCCCGACTATACCATGCGTGGCGCATCGGCTGATACTTCAAAGGGCTGGACAAGCTTCGCGGGCGTTTCGGGTTCGCTCCTGACAATGCTGGTGGTTTGGGCGGGTATGTCGCTGATGAGAAGAAAACAAGCAAAGACGCTGAGTAGTTCGTAAATGCATCACGCATACATAGACAAATTCGCCTACCAGGATTCGCCAATACATCGCCTTGACGCGAGGGTGAAATTTGTTATTACGGTTGTTTTTACCGCCGTGGTAATATCGCTGCCCCGTACCACTGTCAGTATCCTGTTCTGCTATGCGGTCGGGCCGTTTGTCGTTTTGGTTATGGGAGGCATACCGCTTCGTTTTGTGCTTAAGCATATTCTGTATGTCAGCCCGTTTGTGCTTGTGCTGGCGTTAACCAGCCCATGGTATGACAGGACAGCCGCCACGATTATTTTTGGCCCGTGGATTTGGCACACGACCGTTGGCTGGATGCGTTGCTGGAGCATCCTCGGCAAGTTTGTGGTTACTATGCTGGCCCTGATTGCGCTGATTTCGACTACCCGTTTTGCGAATCTGCTTGCGGGCCTTCAACAGCTCGGCGTGCCCCGGCTGCTGGTTATCCAGATGGGATTTTTGTATCGCTACATTTTTCTTTTGATTGACAGCGCCCATCATATTCTGCGTGCCCGTGCCGCACGCTCGGCGGGCGGTGTGGCTTTCGGCAGGGGCGCCAAATTCGCCGCGGCTATGGTCGGCTCATTGTTTGTCCGCAGCATCGATACCGCTGAGCATATAAACTCAGCGATGCAGGCGCGTGGTTTCGACGGCAACTGGCGAACCATTAATCGGCTGCAAGTCCGCGTCGTCGATTACGTCTTTGTTGCGATTGCCGTAAGCTTCATTCTTGGATTGTATCTTTTTGTCAAACCGCTTTTGGGATAGCTGGCTATGGTAAAAGCGATAGAGGTTGAAAATTTTTCCTATAAGTATCCCGACGGGACGATTGCTCTCAACGGCGTCACGCTCGATGTCGAATATGGCGAGCGACTCGCCCTGATAGGCCCCAACGGCGCGGGCAAATCCACGCTGCTTTTGGCGATTACCGGCTTTGTCAGGGGAACGGGCAGGGTGGTCATTGACGGGATGGGAATCACAAACGGCAATCTAAAAAAGGTGCGTTCACGAATCGGCTGCTGTCTCGAAAATCCTGAAGACCAGCTTTTTATGCCGACGCTTTTTGATGATGTGGCGTTCGGGCCGTTGAATATGGGCCTTGATTCGCAACAGGTTAAACAACGAGTTAATCTTGCCCTGGCCGAAGTCGGTCTTGCCGGAATGGCCGAGCGTGCGCCGCATCACCTTTCCGCCGGGCAGAAACGAGCTGCGGCTATCGCAACTGTGCTTTCTATGTCCCCGAAGATTATAACGCTCGATGAGCCGGATGGTTCCCTGGACCCGCGAAACCGCGATAACCTCGTCAAGCTGCTCGCTGGATTGTCTCAGACGCTTGTTATAGCGACCTGCAATATGGATTTTGCCGCCGCTGTTTCGGATAAGGCGGCGGTGATTGACGGCGGACGAGTTATTGCCGCGGGACCGGCTGAACAAATAATGTCCGACTCAAAACTTATGACGAGCCACGGGCTGGAAGTGCCGAGAAAGTTTATCAATGGGTATTCGGCGGCCTGATTATTTTGATTGTTAGAACGTGATTCTGAAATCGGTAATCTTCGGGTCGGGCGTCGCCGGCTCAATCTCTATGTGGCTTATGCTTCCCACGAAGGAATCCTGGAGGTCGCGAACGCAGTCATCTATCGCCTCCGCAGGCCCCTGGGCGAGCATTTCGACGTCGCTGGCCGGAATGTTTCGCACGTAGCCCGTGAGCTCGTATCGGCTGGCGATATTCAGGGCCGTAAATCGAAAACCAACGCCCTGAATGCGTCCTGAGAACACGATTTTTCTTGCGGTCAGTTCCATTGTTTGTGTCTTATTGTGAAAAATTAACTTTCCAAAAACTCTATGCTAACCAAAAAACGTATTTTATGCAAGTGCGGCTTAATGGCTAATTTGATGTTCACTGCCGGCCCTGCGTCGGGTATAATCTCCGAATTGTTTATTGCGAAAAATGCTGATTTTTTCAGCACAACTGTGTGGTTGTATCAGTATTGAGTGGCTATGCCTGTAAGAACGAAAGAGCAAATTGAACGAGACGAGCAGATATACCAGATAACGACGCTGGTAGCTGGTCGCTTTACGCTTCAGGAGGCGCTCGACAAGCTCGCCGAGGCCGCGGTTAAGATTACCGGCCTCAAGGCCTGCTCGATTCGCCTGCTCGACGAAGACGCCGGCGACCTGAAGATGCGAAGCACCTACGGGCTGAGCGAAGAATACCGCAACAAAGGCGTTGTTAACAAGGACGACCCGGTAATCAAAGCGGCCTTTGCCGGCGAAGCTGTTGTCCTCGATGATATGCAGGATGACGGCAGGGTTTTATTCAAGGAATCCACGATAAAAGAAGGGCTTGTCGGCCAGCTTACAGTCGCGATGAAATTCAGAGATAAGCCCATCGGCGTCCTGCGGCTTTACAGCGGAAAACCCGTCCACTTTGGAGATGACGACATCGACCTTGCCAGGGCCATCGGTTCCCAGTGCGCCGTCGCTATCACCAACGCGAAGCTCTACGCCGAGGCGATTGAAGCGACAAGAATCACCGAGCAAATGCGGCTGGCGGGGCTTATTCAGAGGCGAATGATTCCCGAAAAGGCGCCGCAGGTGTCCGGGCTCGATATTGCCGCGAAGTATATTCCCTGCTTCGATGTGGGCGGCGACTTTTACGATTTCCTCCGGCTGGATAATAACAGAATCGGTATCGCCATCGCTGACGTTATCGGCAAGGGCATTCCCGCCGCGATTATGACAAGTTCGTTCCGCGGCGCGCTGCGCGCCTATTCGGAGTGTCACTGCGGAACGGATGACCTTCTTGAAACCGTTCGTCGGCTTAACAAAATGGCGTGTGCGGAATGCGCCGCGGGAGAATTTATCTCCCTGTTCTATGGCATTATCGACGTGAGCAAAAAAAACATCACCTATTGCAACTGCGGCCACGAACCGCCCGCGATGCGAAGAGGCAAAAGTTTTGTGGACCTCAATAAGGGCGGCCTTGTTCTTGGCGTTTTGCCGAATGCTGAGTACCAGTCCGAAACCGTCCAGTTGAACGAAAACGATTATCTCCTTTTTTATACCGATGGTCTTATTGACGCGGCGAATTTCGACGGAGACATCTGGGGCAGAAACCGCCTTCTCGAAACATTCGATAAATGCCATCTCGGTTCTGCCTCCCAGGTGATTAATAATATACTCGCCTACAGGAGACGCTTCGTAGGTCTTGCTCGACAGATAGATGACACGAGTATGGTCGTCGTCAGGGTCGCGAAATCGTCCGACCCGTTTGCGCATTAGATAATTAAAATTCTCTGCGGTCTTTGCGAACTCTGCGGTTAAATTTATGGCTCGATTTATTATTACTATCGATGGCCCAGCCGCCAGCGGCAAAAGCACGGTTGCCCGCTTGGTAGCGGCTAAACTTGGCGCTACCTTCCTCGATACCGGCGCGATGTATCGGGCGGCTACTCTGGCCGCGATGCTCGATGGGGCGGATTTGACTGACCAGAAGCGAATACTCGATGTGCTGGATGATACGGTATTTGAATTTGACGCGACCCCCGATGGTATGCTCGTGCAAATCGATGGCGTTGATGCCACCGCGCAAATACGCGACCCAAAAGTTACCGCCAATGCCCGTTACGTTGCCTGCCTTGCGCCCGCCCGCCAACGTCTGGTCGATATGCAGCGGCGGTTCGCCGAGGCGTATGGCAAGGTTGTTACCGAGGGCAGAGACCAGGGGACAGTCGCGTTTCCTGATGCCGATGTGAAGTTTTACCTGACCGCCGACCTCAACGAAAGGGCACGTCGAAGACAGGCGGAGCTGAAAACCAAAGGGGTAATACAGACCGACGATGAAATTCGCCAGGCCATTCTTAAAAGAGACCAGAGCGATGAAAACAGGGCCGTCGGCCCTTTGAAGCCCGCCAATGATGCCGTTATCGTTGATACCACCGATCTGACTATAGATGAGGTTGTCGAAAAGCTGGTTGACTGCGTGAATACTCGTCGAAGCAAATGAGCTTTGAACCAAAGAAAAACAAATTAAAATCTCTGCGTTCTCCGCGACCTCCGCTGTAAAATATGTGGCAAAGATGTTGAATGAAACCTTGAAAAATCGTTGGTGCTTGTTTGCCCGCTGGTGGTGCAGGTTGTTCTGCGTTACGTTTTTACGTATGCGTTTCGTCGGCCTGGAAAATGTCCCCTCAGACGGCCCCTATATTCTCGCCGTCAATCACCAGAGTTTTCTTGACCCGCTCTTTGCAGGCATTGCGTTGAAAAGCCAGCTTTGCTTTATGGCTCGCGACACACTGTTCAAAAGCAGAATCTTCGGCCCGCTGCTTAAATCGGTCAAGGCCATCCCCGTCAGGCGAGGCCAGGCCGACATCACATCAATTAAAATGATTATTGCCAAATTAAAGCAGGGCGAAGGCGTCTGCCTCTTTCCCGAGGCGACTCGCACAACCGATGGCAGAATCGCCCCCTTCAAAGGCGGCTTCGGCCTTCTCTGCCGTCGCGGCAATGCCCCTGTTGTCCCCGTCCTCATTGACGGCGCATTCGAATGCTGGCCCAGGCATCGAAAGTCATTCAAAATCGGCTCGAAGATTACAGTTACTTACGGAAAACCGATATCGGTTGAAAAAATCACGGGTATGGAAGATGACGTCTTCGCCGCTATGCTGACCAAAACAATGAGAGATATGCAGTCCCAAACCCGAATCTCCGAAGGCAAACAACCGTTTAATTATCAAAACCACGCCAAAGGCGGGGCGGAATCCTAAAATAATCAATAATCGATTATCAATTTCTTCGCGTCGTGCGTCCAGTGTCAGTCCGTGTTAACGTCCGTGCTCGTTAGTGTATCACCAGTTCGGCGACGCCGACCTTGCTTCGCGCCCCAACCTGTTCGACAAACGCCTCTAATCGTGTCGTCAGCGTCGCGTCCTCCTGGCCGTCGAAGCTGAGATTGAGAATCGGCATTTCATTGCAGTCGGCGCTCAATCGTCTTGTCTGCGTGTTGACTATCGTTGAGGGCATACAGGTGAATGGCATCACGTTGACCACGCCGCCTAAGCCGTCCTGGTGGTACTCGACAATTTTGCCGATACTCAGTATCGCTTCGCCTTCAAACGACTCGTCGATATATGGCTTGGCAAGGTCGATGATGTGCCTGATTGGATACTCGGCGAGTTTACCGAATTTTTTCTCCATCGGCTGCGCAAGAGCACGTTCGATTCTGTGCTGGAAAAAGTTTTGGATTGTATTACCGAACAGGTTCTTAATCTGGCCCCTGCGTTTTGCCATTTTGTTTCTTGTGAAGTTCGTGTAATAAACCCATTCCGCAAGCGGGGCGAGGTCGCACGCCGCCCCAAGCTCCTCAAGCCGGCGAATGATATTGAGATTCGCGAATGGGTGATTGCGAACGTAAATCTCGCCAACAATTCCTATCCTCGGCTTGCGCACGCTTTTGTCTAATTTTACTTTTGCGAATTCCTCCGCGAATTGTTCGAAGATTCGCACCTTGTCCGTCTTCCGTCCTCTGTCATCCATCCTCCGTTCTACCGCCTCAACCCAGCGCCGGACGCATTTTTCGTAAATCTCCTGTGCCTGTTTTGGTTCGACCGCGTATGGACGCACTCGCAAAATCAGTTTGTGCAGAAGGTCTATGCCTGCAATTGATGTCCAGATGTCTTTCATAAAAGTCACGGTACCGGTAGCCCTGGCTTCACCGTCGAAACTGTTCACAAAATGACTGTAAAAATTGCTGTCCTGATTTGGCGAGACGACGAGAGCGTCATTTGCGCCTGCTTGTTTGAGAATTAACCGCTGCATACAGTGATACAGCCCGAATCTGCATGGCCCCGATGCCCCCGGCATAAAAAACGCCGCGTTTTCCGGTTTCACGCCGTCCCGGCCAAGCACGTTCAGCATTTCTCCGCAGGTTATCGCGCAGGGCAGACATTCCTTGCCCGTCGTATAGGCCCTTCCACGCGTAAGCACGGCTTCGTCCGCCATTGGCATAACCTCGGCGGGTTGCCCGTAAGCCCGCAGGCACCCGGCCAGCCCGTAAGATGCGTCGCCCATATATGGTATATACAGCGTCCGTTTAACCGCAGAGCCCGCAGAGTTCGCAGAGATTGTTTTTACAGTTTTTTCTCGGCGGTCTCCGCTGCCTGCCCTGAGCTTGTCGAAGGGTTCTCCGCGGTAAATCTCTGGTTTATAATTCTTCAAGCTTTCTAAAAATGCCTCTAACCGCGTTATCACACCTGCGTCCGCGGAGTGTTCGTCGATTTCTAATTGCAAGCAGGGCTTAGCGCCCATTATGTCCTTGAAGAATGGCATCAGGAACGAATCAGGCCCGCAACTGAAGTTAGAGAGATAAACTGCGAAGAGCCGGTTGTCCTGCCTGATTATGTCCGCCGCGCGCAAAATCTTTTGTCCGTATGACCAGTAAATCTCACTGTGAAGTTTTTCGTCGCTCAGCCGGGCCTCTTTGAAATCGAGCATATCCATCGGCATAATCTCAACGCCCGCGTCCGTGAATTTCTTCGGCAACTGCAAACTCACGCCTTCGTCGCAGCCGTTGTATGGTCTGCTCACGAGAATGAAAAGTTTCTCGCCTTCCCTGATGCTCGCCAGAATCTCCCTGCCTTTATCTGCCAGCGACTTATCGAAACCACGCTGTGCCTCAAATCCCTTCTCCATCGCCCGCCGTGCCTCAAAAGGCGAAACACCCAATCGCTTGCCCAATTCCACAAACGTCTTTTTCGCGAGCTTATCGCCCTCGCCAAGACGCAGCGGGGCAATTAATAGTTTACTATCGCCTAACTTATCGCCGAATGCGCTTCGTACCTGGTACGGGAAACTTTGAACGTATGGGCAGAAATGATTGTGTTTATTCTCTGGGAAGCTGGCGATTGTCGAAACTATGCTCGGAAGGAATATATAATCCACGCCTTTTTCGATTAGCTCCACGATATGCCCGTAAGCGACTTTTATCGGAAAACACGGCTGGGCCGTTACCGATTCCACGCCCTTGCGAATTGTCTCTTTCGAAGTCCTGCCGGATAGCACAACCTCAAATCCCAGCTCCCTGAAAAATTGTGAAAATGTGGGCAATAACTGCCACGATGCCAGTGCCATCGGGATACCAATTTTTTTAGATTTGAGATTTGAAATTTGAGATTTCGAATTCAGCCCTGCGAATTCGAGCAATTTGCTTTGACGGTATTCGAAAGCCCCAAACCGGCTCTTCTTTTGAGCGGTTTTCTTGACGTTATACCTGTCGCATCGCGAGCCGTAATATAACGGCTCGGAACCGACCATTCCATTCGACGAACTCAGGGCCAGTTGAACCTTCTTTATCTCGCAATGATTAGAGCAGTGGTCGCACGCGAATGACTCCACGGTATAATCAGCGTTGACGAGGTTTTCAAATCCCTTGAACTTGCTTTGCGGCCTGACGCCTGCCTGCTGAGCGGCTTGTTCGATATGTTCCGCCGCGATTGCCGCCGCCCCAAGCGCACCTGTGCATTCATGGTGGTCAGGGACCATAATCGGCTTGCCCGTTACCTTCTCAAAGGCGGCCCATACCGCCTTGTTGAAGGCCGTCCCGCCCTGGAAGCAGATATTGTCCCCGATTTTGCGTCTGCCGACGACCCGGTTGAGATAATTTGCGACGATGGAATAGCTCAAACCGGCGACAAGGTCTTCGGTGGTCGCTCCCTGTTGCTGATAGCTCAACAAATCCGATTCCATAAAGACGGTGCAACGCTCGCCTAATTTGACGGGCGATTTGCTCGCGAAGGCCAGTTGGGCAAACTCGTTTTTGATGCTTATGCCTAATCGATTTGCCTGCTCTTCAATAAATGACCCTGTCCCTGCGGCGCAGGCGTGGTTCATCTCGAAATCCACGACGACGCCATTGTTTAACGAGATATATTTGCTGTCCTGTCCGCCTATTTCAAAAATGGTATCCACTTTCGGATTGACGATTGCCGCGCCCGTTGCCTGTGCGGTGATTTCATTTATTACGACGTCTGCGCCGATAAAGTCGCCCGTGAGGTATCTGCCCGAGCCGGTGCTGGCGGCGCCGATGATTTTGACTTTATTCTGGACCTGGTCGCCTATTGCTTTCATCACCTGATGTATCGCGTCTAACGGTCGGCCTGCGGTCATAAGGTAAATTTTGGCGAGGATGCGTTTTTGCCTATCCATCACAACGGCTTTTGTGCTCAGTGACCCGACGTCAACGCCGAGGTATGCCTCTATTGGCTCAATGGCATTGGTGAGCAGGTCGCTGCGAACGTGATTTTTCGGAGGCGGCAAAACAGGTGTCGCGAGCGGTTCCCTGCGAGGGGCGTTTTGAAGCGATGAACCCTGCTGATTTAGATATTCGTCAATCTTCTCTAAAAGCGAATTGGCGGAGATACTGTGCTGCAATCCCTTGCTTTTTGCGGTTAAACAAGCGCCGATTGCGCCGGTGAAAAAGTGCGCAGCCGGGACGAGAACCTCGCCTGGTTTGGTTTCAAAAGCATCCTCGATAGCCCGGACTACGCCCGCGTTTGCGGCGACGCCTCCCGTAAAGACGATTGGTTTGACAAACTCTCGTCCGCAGCCGAGATTGCTTTTCAGATTGCGGGCAAGCGCAAGGCAAAGCCCCGCGAGGATGTCGCCGACAGGCGTTGCCTGCTGCTGGAGGTGAATCATATCGCTTTTCGCGAAGACCGAGCATCGGCCCGCCATTCGCGGGACGTTTTTGCTCTGCACGGCCAGTTGGCTGAATTCGTTTTCGATATTGATTCCCAGCCGGTCGGCCTGCTGGTCGAGAAAGGAGCCCGTACCCGCGGCGCAGACGGTATTCAGGGCAAAATCCCTCACCCGTCCCTCGCCTGGTTGCAGGAATATGAGTTTGCTGTCCTGACCTCCCATTTCGATGACGGTTGCGTTTTGTATGTCCGGGTACAGGTGCGTTATCGCGGCGGCCTGTGCCGCCACTTCATTTATGAACGGAATTCCTAATAATTTTGCGGGTAATCGGGCGGCGGAGCCGGTCGCTGCGATTGTCTCGACGCCGGCGGGGTTTATTTGCTGGAATATTTCCTGCAACTGTATGCGGAACGTCTCTACGGGTTTGCCTTTTGTTCGTCGGTAGTCCGACAGAACAACGCGGTTTTCGTTGTCAAGAACGACTACGTCGCTGCTTGTCGAGCCGATATCGATACCGATGCAGAGCGTACGCTTGTCTCGAAGCGGTTCGAGACCTCGCCCCCCGGTTTTTTGCGAAGAAATTACGTCCGGCTTTTTTTGCTCCATAAGTCCTTTCTCCGGTTTCAATCTTACATCCCTGAATGAGCGGTTTAGTATAGCATTTTCGTCTCCGGCGGACAAGTTTTGGTTTTCCGCAGGTGACATCTGGAACATTGCATTTCGTTATATTAACTTTTGCACTGGCAAATACTGTTCGCATAGCAACTATACACATATTAACTGTTCTGTCAAGTGCTATTTTTAAAAATTTTCAGAAATTTATGATGATGCTCACCGCAGGCGTGGTTTACTTCGGGATTGGTTATTGGATATTCGATATTGGACATTCGACATTACTCCGCGTTCTCTGCGTGCTCCGCGGTTAAATAATCCGTGTAATCTGTGGCTAAAAAAAAGAGGGGCCCGCCCACACCCTAAGCGGAACCCCTCGATGTCCCTTTGCAGGGACACCTTAGTGACAATTAAGCAATAAGTTACTAAGAAGTCAAGACACTATTTGCATAAAAAAACAGATATTTAAGCAAAATAAAAGCGGGGGCTAATCCGGCAGGGCAATCGTAAAACAAACTCGCCTGCAAACGGTGCACGCGAGAAGGGACTAAACAGGGGCGGTCAGGTTTGATATAGTATAGCGGTATGAGACGGGTAGTTGACAAAACAGGGAAAAGATTGGTCCTGCTGGCGGGGGCAATTGCCATCGTTGTCGGCTGCTTCGCGGCGTATATACCCGCGATACAAGGCGGCTTTGTCTGGGACGACGACAAATACGTTACCGCCAATCCCCTTTTGGCGGCTCCCGACGGGCTTTACCGGATATGGTTTTCAACGGATGCCCCATCGCAATACTTCCCGCTTGTTTACACAACGTTTCGGGTTGAGCATCAGTTGTGGGGACTTAACCCGGCTGGCTATCATACGGTAAACGTGGCGATTCACTGTATTAACGCTCTGCTGCTCTGGCTGGTTTTGAGACGCCTCTCCATACCCTGGGCGTGGCTCGCCTCGGCAATCTTTGCCTTGCATCCGGTGAACGTCGAATCGGTGGCGTGGATAACCGAGCGAAAGAACGTTTTGATGCTGTTCTTTTCGCTGTTGTCGGCTTTGTGCTGGGTGGAATTTGTCTTAGGCAACAAATCGGGCCGCAAGGCGATTTTGCTGTATGCCTGTTCACTGTTATTTTGTGCCTTGGCTCTTTTCAGCAAGGCGACGGCGTGCACGCTTCCCGCTGCGCTTATTTTGATATTGTGGCTGAAGCGCTCGCCTGTTACCGCCAGACGCTGGTTGCAAATTGTGCCTTATTTCGCTATGGCGATTGGTATAGGGCTTTT
>PMZJ01000033.1 GCA_003170415.1 Phycisphaerales bacterium
AACATATTCCAAGAAATAAAAAAATAACTCCAATATTGTATGGCAGAAAGTAAGCGACGTATTTCTTTGTGTCCTTTTTATCAATCGCATCGGTCGTTCTCTCCGCCGCCCACGAAATAAAAAAAAATGAAAATAAAAATGGTAAGGACAAGTAACGCCCTTCAGAAGATGATAGATGTGTATCTTGTAATACGAAAACGAACAATATACCAGCTATGGCGGCAAAAATAGAATTAACTACAATGTTAGTAGGAGCGTTTATTTCCCAGTGCTTTTTAGCCATATTATTTCTAAGTTTTTTACTGGTTCTTGCTACGCTTTTTTGTCATTACCACTTAACACTGTAGCTGTGGCAACAACGATTGCAGAAACAACAACTACAGCAATTAAGACTAACTCCAAAGGATGCTTTGGGCTTGGTGTTCTGGTTGGACGCAAACGTCCATAGTGATCACGAACGAGTTTATACCATAAACCACGCTTGTCCCGAAAGGTATCTCCAAATTTACCCATTTTCTATTCCTTGATAAAATTGTTGATATTTTCAGCGCACCGATTGCACAAAACTTTCGTGACATACTTTTACAAACTCAAAGGATTGGACACCATCGCCACACATTTTTGTATTCCTCTTATCTTCTCTGTTTGGCTTTCAAAAATGGCCTTAACGAAAGCCAAAAACAACGATAATATTATGCGCTTTTATTGAGTATAGTAAAGGGAGAAATAATGGGTACAGCAACCGTTTTTTCTAGATTACCCATATCGCCAAAAAAATCTGGCGATTCTCTAACTATTTTTTTATTCCTTGCGGCATAAGGACTTACGGATTTTTGAATAAAACAAAATGTTTTGTAAGTGTTTAAAATGCACGTAATTTCACCTTATATATAGAGGGACCCTCCTTCGCCAAAGGCTACGGAGGGCAGGCCCGTGACTCGAAAAAGAGAAGTGGTCGGGCCGGCAGCACTGCCGGATCGACAAGGTAGCAGCCCCAGGAGGGCAAGGCATCAGGAACAGAAGTTCCAGAAAGATTTCCGATTGGCGATTTGTGATTTGGTATTTGTTTGAAATTTTGGATTTGGAACTTTTGGACTTAAACTGGGTCCCCTGTTATGGAACCAATGGGGCGGGTTCCCGGGGATCTGCGCTGCGCTCCGAGGAGAGAATTAGGAATGAAGATTAAATTATCGGATTGGGTGGACATTTTTTTGGTTTGGCCGGTGATGGTGTATCGGCTGTTGAAGTACGGCTACACATACCGGCGGATTTACTTAGGCGAAGGTCAATGGACGATTTTAGACCAGGAGGATTATTGCCGGCTGCGGAATTACAAATGGATTGTATATGGAACGGGACATAATTTGTACGCGGTTCGATACAAATTGGTCACTCCGAAAAAGACAGCGTATGTTTCTATGCACAGGGAGATAATGAAGCCGACCGACGACAGATTCGTTGACCACAAGAATTGCGATTCGTTAGATAATAGAAAGAGCAATCTGCGATTTGCGACGCCATCAGAAAATATACGAAACAGACGAAAGATGAAAAATGCAACATCACAATATTATGGCGTAGGTTTTTGCAAAGAGGAAAACAACTGGCATTGTCGAATAACACGAGAGGGGAAACGGATTCGAATAGGCAGATTCAAATCCGAAATCGAAGCCGCTCGCGTTTATGACGAAGCGGCGAAAAAGTATTATGGCGAGTTTGCGCGCCTGAACTTTCCAGAGCAAGACGAGAATTCAAGGGCATTGTTTGCGAGGATTGGCAGGTTAATAAGACGCCGGGCAGAAGTAAGAAGTTAGAAGTGAGAAGTTAGAAGACAAGTCGAAATCCTAAAATCTAAATCCTAAATTCTAAATAAATTCCAATTACCGAAATCCCAATGTTCGAAAAAGAGGGAACTCTGGCCTACGATGATAGGATTTTTTCAATTTGGTTAAGCTCATCATCAGCAAACTGGAGATTATCGAGGGCGGCGACGTTTTGTTCGAGCTGCTTAACCTTGCTTGCACCAATGAGGACCGTGGTTACGCGTTTATCCCGCAGGACCCAGGCAAGAGCCATCTGGGCAAGGGACTGGCCTCGTTTTTTCGCAAGCTCGTTGAGGGCAGCGACTTTTTTCTCGACGGCCTCGGTAATCTGCTCGCGTTTGAGAAAGCCGTGTGGTTTTGCGGCGCGGCTATCTTTGGGGATGCCCTTGAGATACTTGTCGGTAAGGAGCCCCTGCGCCAAAGGCGAGAAGCAGATGCAGCCGATGCCCTCTTTGCCCAATACATCGAGAAGGCCATCTTCAACCCATCGGTCGAACATCGAATAGCGCGGCTGATGAATCAGGCAGGGCGTGCCGAGATTACGCAGGATTTTCGCCGCTTCGACGGTTTGCTCCGGCTTGTAATTCGATATGCCGGCGTAAATGGCTTTGCCCTGTTTGACAGCCGATTCGAGGGCGGACAGGGTTTCATCGAGAGGCGTATTGGGGTCGAAGCGGTGCGAATAGAAGATGTCAACGTAATCGAGGCCGAGGCGTTTGAGGGACTGGTCCAAACTCGCGAGGAGGTATTTTCTTGTGCCCCATTCGCCGTAAGGGCCGGGCCACATCAGGTAGCCGGCCTTGGTGGAGATAATCAGCTCGTCGCGGTATGGCTTCAAATCCTGTTTGAGTATTTTGCCGAAATGTTCTTCTGCTGAGCCGGGCGGGGGGCCGTAGTTGTTGGCGAGGTCGAAATGGGTTACGCCGAGGTCGAATGCCCGGCGGACGATTGCCCGACCGTTCTCGAAGTCGTCAACGTCGCCGAAGTTGTGCCACAGGCCCAGTGAGACCGCGGGTAATAATAAGCCGCTGCGTCCGCAGCGATTGTATTTCATTTTTTCGTATCGTTTGTCAGCCGGTTTGTATTTCACTTTCAAGCTCCTTATTAAATTTTCTGTCGCGAAAAGGATAGCTGGATTTGCAGTTGGTGTCAAAGCAAAATCGACGCCGGCTGCGGGACGTCCGGCTAAAGAATCGCTTGCAAAAAACGGAAATGTTTTGTAGATTTGAAGGCAATTGGCGGCGTAGCTCAGCTGGTTAGAGCATGGGATTCATAAGCCCAGGGTCGTCGGTTCGATTCCGACCGCCGCCATTACTATTCAAAGGGGCAATTCAGAGAGGCATATCCGCGTTCCTGCCGGCTGTTTTTTTATGATTGACCTTGTAGTGAGTTTTGCTATACTCTTTCCCGGCAGATATTTGATTTTTGCGTTTTAATTTTTGATTTATTTCTGCCCCCATCGTCCAGTGGCCTAGGATATCAGGTTCTCATCCTGGAGACAGGGGTTCGACTCCCCTTGGGGGTATTTTTTACCTTTGGCAAAAAATGGAGCCCTCCGCGTCTTGCTGTCGCAAGACAGCAGCGGGGGCGTTCAACTGTTCTCCGTAAGGAGTCCTAAGGACTACTGTTCTACTGTTCAAGGAGGGGTTTCAGAATGCTTTTTATGTTTGAAAACCTCGAATATGAACAATAGGGTTCCACAATCTGTGCTGGTGACAGGGGCCAGCGGCTTCATCGGGCGGCACCTGGTGCGACGGCTGATTGAGCTTGGCAATCGGGTGTCATGTCTTGTGCGAGCCGCCTCTCGCATCGACGAACTGAAGTCGGCCGGCGCTCAGTTGGTCACTGGCGATGTGACCGATTGGGCCAGCATTAGACAGGCACTGGCGGTGTCACAGGCCGGTATTGTGTTCCACCTGGCCGGGCTGACGAAGGCGCTGCGGAAAGACGATTTCCTGCGTGTGAACGCAGGTGGTGTCGAATCTGTCGCTGCCGCCTGTGCTGACCGCACTGATAAGCCGGTGTTAGTAGTGGTGTCCTCGCTGGCCGCAGCGGGGCCTTGCACAGTTGGCCGACCTCGGGTAGAAAGCGATGCGCCGACGCCTGTTTCAGCTTACGGTCGCAGCAAGCTGGCCGGAGAACAGGCCGCAACCAGGTATGCCGGAGTGGTGCCTATCAGTATTATACGTCCGCCGATAGTCTTTGGCCCCGGTGACAGGGACATGCTTGAAATGTTCCGGCCAATCGAATGCTGGGGTATCCATGCTGTACCCGGTCAGGGCGAGCGATGCTTCTCGCTGATTCACGTAGCCGACCTGGTCGAGGGTCTGCTCCTTGCAGCCGAGAAAGGCGAGCGTTTGCATCCCAACGGTTCGCCGGGGCAAGGCATCTACTTCATGGCAGCGGATGACTATCCGACATATGCCGAACTCGGACAGGCAATGGCCACAGCATTGGGAAAGAAGCGTGCAACCATAGTACACCTGCCCCGGCCACTGGTGAAACTGGTCGGGCTCTGCGGTGACGTGATGGGGCGGATTCGGCAGCGTCCCAGTTGGGTAAACAGCGACAAGATCGCCGAAGCCTTGGCCGGGTCGTGGACATGCTCACCCGCCAAGGCACGCACGCAGTTAGGTTGGTCCCCTGCGGCCGTTTTGGCTAAACGCCTGTACGAAACGGCCCAATGGTATCGCCATGCAGAATGGCTCTGACCTCATTTCACCGACATCAAAGGTTTACAGCATTTTGTCGTAAATCCGGTAGGTCTTGATTCTCTTCATACCGGCGCGTTCCAAGCTGCCGCGTGAACGGCTATTGCTCTCGAGTATCCACGATAATTCCCAACACTGGATGCCCCACTTCTTCGCCGGTCCGATCAGGTTGTCGATCAATACCACGCTCAGTCCTGCATTCTGGTAGCCGGGCACCATTGTCATCGCCATGGCGCGAACCGTAGTTATTTTCCGTCGTCCGGTCATCAGACGCACTAAGCCGAAAGGGAACAACCGACCATTGAGCTTGCGGAGTATCTGGTTGTAGTCGAGCAGGGCGAACAACGCGCCTATCGGCTGACCGTCGATCTCGGCAAACGCTGTGAACTGCGGCACGATGAGGTGCTTAAGCTCACTGGCGATGTGGCGTGCCTCTCGTGGCTGCAGTGGTGTGAAACCCCACGTGCCGTCGAGCGAGCGGTTGTAGATGTCGAGATATGTCTCTATTTCCTGCTGGAGCCTTGCCGAGTTGATAGGCCGGATCACCATATCGGGCCGATTCAGCGCAGCCAGCACTGCCGGCTTGTAGCGTTCAACCATTACCGGCAGCAGGCTCATGTCCATTTCGTAGGCATACAGGTCCTGTGCCTTGGCGAACCCGCAGGCTTCCAGCAGTACCGGGTAGTAGGGCCGATTGTAAGTCATCAGGAAACAAGGGGGGTGATCGAAATCATCGATGAGCAGACCGCACGTGTAATTGAGAGACGGATTCACCGGCCCGCGCACCGCCGTCATCCCTCGCTGGCGCAACCAGGCCTGACCGGCTTCGAATAACCCGCCGGCGACGGCTGCATCGTCTATGCACTCGAAGAACCCAAAGAACCCTCGCTGTTCGTTGTACTTGTGGTTATGCACGTGATTGATAAAAACCGCCAGCCGCCCCACAGCCCGGCCTTCGCGATCGGCCAGCAGCGTCACTATCTCGGCATTGTCGAAGAAGGGGTGATGCCCCCAGCCCAGCAGTCCACGCTCCTGCGCAAGAAGAGGCGGCACCCAGTTGCGGTCACCAGCGTATATGGACCAGGGTAGGCGCTGAAAACGCCGGCGGTCTCGCCACGATGTTACCGGCCTGACTACAACCCGATTACTCATTAATCTCGTCCCATACTCGTCGGGCGCCAAGGTGCTTCAATGTTTTGATGACTGCCTGTGCACTGGGCCATGTTCATGAGTATTTTCTGTTTCACTGCTCAGGTTCCCATAATGCCACTGTGCTGGTCAAGTGCCTTGAGTTCGTCGGCAATGGCGTTAACCGTGGTGTGGATTTGTGCCCGGGTGTGGTTGGTCGTGATGAAGAATCGCAGGCGGGCAGCGTGTTCGGGTACGACGGGGTACAGAATTGGCTGTACGTTAATGCCGCGCTGGAACAAAGCTTTTGACAGGCGTAAACTCTTGGCCGAGCTGCCTACGATTACCGGAATCACGGGTGTACCAGCAGCGGCCAGGCCCGTGTCCAGACCTTTTTCTCCGGCCAGTTTCAAGAACAACGCTGACAACTCGTGCAGCAGTTCCACACGCTGCGGCTGACGCTGCAGGATCATCAGCGATGCCAGAGCCGCCGCTGCGTTGGGTGGGGAAATGCCCACGCTGTAGACAAACCCCGGGGCTGTGTACTTGAGGTATTCGACCAGTTCGGCAGAGCCGGCGATGTATCCGCCGCAACTGGCCAACGACTTAGAGAGCGTGCCCATCCACAGATCGACGTCAGCGCGGGCTACGCCCCAGTGCTCGCCGATGCCCCGGCCGGTTGGCCCCATGGTTCCAAGCGAATGCGCCTCATCGACCAGTATCAGCGTCTTGTGCTTCTTCTTAAGTTCCACAAAACGCGGAAGGTCGGGGAAGTCACCGTCCATGCTGTACACGCCCTCGATAGCGATCAGCACGCGGCGATATCGGCGGCGACCTTCGGACAACACCGCATCCATCGCCATCCAGTCGTTATGGGCAAAGGCTCGACGGGTCGCGCCGGAAAGCTCGGCGCCCTGGATAATTGAGTTGTGCGCCAGATTGTCATGGAGGATCAGATCGTCCGGTCCCAGCAGGTGACCGATTGTGGTGACATTGGTAGCATGGCCGGAGACGAACACGATAGCAGCAGGGACATTCAGAAACGCGGCCAGGGCCTGCTCCAGGTCACGATGCACCTGCTTCTCGCCGGATATCAACCGACTGGCACCGGCACCAGTGCCGTAGCGATCTATCGCAGCCTTGGCGGCAGCGGCGACCTGGGGGTCGTGGGACATGCCGATATAGTCATAGACGCAGAAATTAATGAGCTGACGCCCGTCGATGCATGCTGCGCTTCCGGCTCCCCCCTGGTCAACACGGAAATACGGGTTGTCACCGTTCACTGCCAGCAGCATTCGCTCTTGACGCTTCAACTGAGCATATTCAGGGAACTGGGCGAAGTCATATTGTTCAGGCAGAATCTGGCCGGATGGGACGTCTGACCTGGGACCATCGATAAGGTGCTTCTGTACTGCCTGAGCCAGCTCCCCCAATGTCTGCACCTGGCAGTACGCCGCATCGGGCATATAACCACCGAAGGTTTTCTCTATCGCAGCAACGAGTTCCAGACGCTGCAGCGAATCGAGGCCCAGAGCGATGATGGGTGTATTTGGTGTCAGGGCGGGCAGAGCCGCACCTGCCAAGGCATGGGCGTGCTGGCAAATGACAGTAAAAGCGGATAATTGCGAAGAATGCGGTGCGGGATGCGGAATGGAAGAATCAGTGCCTTTGATGCCGGGGCTGATGGTGTCGCCTGGGTCAGCATTCTCGACCATCAGGCCTCTGTATTCGGCAAGGGTTTTAAGTTCGCCGCTGAGAAATGCCCCGCGACAGGCGTGACGCTGTACCTTGCCGCTGGAGGTTTTGGGAATCGTGCCGCTTCGTACCAGCACGATTGTGTCCATCGCCAAGTCATGATCATCGAGTACCGCCATGCGAACTGCATCCAGCACCGGCTTAAAATCCATTTCCCCGTTGTGCTTGACCTCCTGTACCAGAATGAGTCGCTGACTGCCGTGGTCCTCCACGGCAAAAGCGGCCCCGTAGCCGACTTCCAGCAGCGGGTGACTCATGCGAGCCGTGGCCTCGATATCCTGTGGATAGTGATTCAGGCCGCGGACGATAATCAAGTCTTCCCGCCGGCCAGTGATGTAAAGCTGACCATCGTTCATGAAACCCAGGTCGCCCGTGCGTAAGAACGGGCCTTCGTCCGTGTTGCTCAGGTGGGCGTTGAAGGAACGGCTGGTCAGGCGAGGGTTGTGCCAGTACCCCTGGCCGACTGACGCTCCGGCAATCCAGATTTCACCCACGCAGCCAGGGTCGGCCTCAGTGTTGGTTTTTGAGTTGACAATTACTACGCGCATAGTGTCGACGGGCGCTCCGCAGGCTACCAGGCGACGAGCGTGGCTGTTATCGTCGGGCACAGGCTCGACACGATTTTTGGTCAACGCCGTGTCGTGGAAGGATTGTACGGTCGCGCCGCTGCCGCGTCGCGCGCCGCTGACCAGTAGCGTCGCCTCTGCCAGACCGTAGCAGGGATAAAAGGCGCTGGGTTTGAAGCCGCAGGGGGCAAATGCAGCGGCAAAGCGTTCGAGCGTTGCGGGCTGAATGGGTTCGGCGCCGACGAAGGCCAGTGCCCAGGAGGAAAGGTCAAGGGCGGCTCGTTGCTCGTCGGTGATATTGCGGACACAAAGGTCGTAGGCGAAGTTGGGCCCGCCGGAAATGGTTATCCTGTATTTGCTGATAGCGGCCAGCCAGGTGATGGGTTTCCGGAGGAAGTCAGCTGGCGAGATGAGGATGCTTGTGCCGCCGGCGAACACCGGGACCAGGACGCCACCCACCAGCCCCATGTCATGGTACGTGGGCAGCCAGAATACGCCGCTGTCCTCGCGCTGTATCCCGAAAGCGTGGTGGATGATGCTGGTGTTATCAATGAGGTTCGCGTGACTGATCATGACACCCTTTGGCTGGCTGGTCGAACCAGAGGTGTACTGAAGCATGGCAAGCGTGTCGGAGGTGATGGCAGGTTCGCTCCATTTCTCTGCCAAGTCATCTGAAATCTCGTCGGTATTGAGCCACAGTATCTCAGAGGAAGTGGCCGCTTGACCACTTTTCGGTCCAATCAAGCCCTGGAACTGAGTCGTAGCAGAAGAAGTGCTAAGGGCGACGCAGACCCCGGCATCGGCGGCGATGGCGTGGAAGCGGTCTAATATGCGGTGGCGACGCGGCGGGTAGGTTGGCACCGCCACGCAACCAGCGTACAGGCAGCCGAAGAAGGCCGTAATGAAGTCGAGGCCGGGTGGATAGACCAACAGCACTCGCTGGCCGGCAAAGCCCATGTTCTGTAAGCGGGCGGCGATGGCGCGGGCCCGCTGATCGAACCGGGCGTACGTCAGGACGGCTTGATTGGACTGGTCATCGAGCAGATGAATAAATGCAGGCATATCCGGACTTTCCTCGGTGTGGCGGCGCAGCATACGAACCAGATTGCCTGGAGCCTGATGTGGACTAACGCGCATTTTTGAGTGAACCGACATATGTGCTTTTCATGAACATAATTACGATTGGTACCGCCGATTTTGCTCACAACTTTTTCGGAGACGGTTTAAAAGTTTACTCGCGCTACATTTGTATTAATTGTAAAATCTGGAGCGTACAAAGCAAGTATATTTTCAAGGATTCTCCTTGTCGGTTTCCCAGTGATAAGTGTATGATAACGCTTAACAGCCAGGACAGTTTTGTGTACGGAGCCGCATGAGAAATCTCAGCTTAAATGGAACCGACAGAATAACCATACTCTATAACGTCATCGTGGTTATTTTCACCTTTATTTTCAGAGTAAATATTGCGGCATACGGTTACCATCTCGCATTTAACCTCTCTGTTATCCTTTTCGTCCTTTTATTAAGCCTTGGCGGGAAGAGCAGTTTGAGAAAAACAGGGACTGGCACAAGCGATGTCCTCCGAGACGTGCCTGTACCTGCTTTTCTTCGCATTCTGAGTCTGTGGTATCCCCTGGTCCTGTACGGTTTTTTTTACTATCAGACCGGATTACTCAACACGGTTGTCGTACAAAAGTTTATGGATAGCTTTTTTCTTAATCTGGACGTGCGTATCTTCGGCAAATTTCCCGGTTTCTTCCTCAGCGGCACACACGGCAATGCCTTTCTTGATGAGTTTTTTCACTTTTTTTACTTTAGTTATTATCTGATAATTCCCCTGACCTGCGTTTTGCTCTATCGCAAAGATGCAAAGATTTTCGAGAGCTTCATGTTCCAGCTTTCATCCTTGTTCTACGTGTGTTATGTCATATACATATTTCTGCCCGTTGAGGGCCCGGTCCAGTTTCGAAATGAATATTATCTTCAACACGGCGTGTTTCGCGCAATAGTGGATTTTATTTGGGCAAAGGGAGAAAATCCGGGCGCATGCTTTCCAAGTTCTCACGTTGCGGTTACGTTTCTGGTAGCGTGGTGGGGGGGCAAACATTTTAAAAGGCTCAAAATCTTTTACTGGCTGACTTTTCTGTTCCTCTCTATTGCCACGGTCTACTGCATGTTTCATTATGCCGTCGATGTTATTGGGGGCCTGCTCCTCGGCGTTCTCGCAGTCCTTACGTTTAACTGGGTAGAGCACTATAACTTAAATTGCTCTGTTTGTTCTCTAAATGAAGCAAATGCGGAAGGCGATGCGCGATCGGCAAAACGATGATGCCGACAAAAGCAAAGGAGAATTGATTTCTTAGAGGAATACGGCGCTATTTCGCCCCGATCTTTTGGAAGCGTTTCTCTCCTGTCTTGAGGTCTTTCCCGTAGAGCTCGATATAGCGGATTTTGGGTCCCAACAGTCCGTCGGTGGCATTGATGTAAATCTTCTCCAAAACGGCCGGCCGGCCATCGATGACCAGCTCGGCACGAACGGTATCCCCATCCTTCCTCACAGTGATCTGCCCCTGAGGTACGGCCACCACGGTCATTTTATAACCATTCACCGACGGGTCCGGCTTAATGTGAAAGCCATAGGCCCTCTTCTTCTCGATCCAGTTGAGTTCCTCCCGTCGGCCGTCCTCAGTGAGCAAGACCCAGTAGACGATCACCGGTTCATTGGGGTCCAAGTTACCGTCGGCGCTGAGTTGGGCGTCGTAGTGCACGACGTTGGTGTTCTTGTTCCGCTCGATAATGAACAGCGGCTGAGTTTTTTTCTGGGCCGGAGCGGGACCTGGCTTCTTTTCCATTTGCTTTGCGCAAGCAGCAAGGGAAAATGACACGGCCGTCACGGCAAAAACGACAAACCACCATATTGCCTTTTTCATGGGCTCATACCCCAAAATCGTTTCATCAAAGCAGACTCCTCTCATGCATTATCAACCTGAAAAGCATAACATATCCAAGATACCCATAGACTGGTTAAGCTTCAAGCATTTTGCCGCATTTTGCGTTTGCTCAAAATTTTCATTTTGTATTATCCTTTCGCAGATTTACGAGGGCCTTGATTGTTGTTTTGATATGCCCCGGCAGGTCTGGCCAGGCCCGGATTATGGTTGCAAGTTCGGGATGTATCTGCAATAATTTGTCCAAGCCAGCGGACAAGACAGAAGTTTGAAGCGCTGTAAGCTCTTTGTTATCAGATGCTCCACTTTCAATGTTATTGATAATGTTGCCTGATGGCGTGGCAAGACGCCCCCCATAAACTATGATTGAGCCGATAGACAATCCCAATTCTGAATTCTCGGTTGATGAGCAGTATATGCGTATTGCGATTGACCAGACCAAAATTGCCGAGGAGAATGGCGATGTGCCGATAGGGGCGGTGATTGTTCATAACAACACAATCATCGCAAAGGCATATAATCAGCGGGAACAATTGCAGGACCCGACGGCGCATGCGGAAATCATCGCGCTTACCCAGGCGGCAGCGGCTTTGGAAAACTGGCATTTGAATGACTGCACGATTTATGTTACTCTTGAACCCTGTTGTATGTGCGCCGGGGCTTTGGTATTGTCTCGCATCGACCGATTAGTATATGGCTGTGACGACCCTAAAACGGGCGCGGTGAAAAGCTTGTATAATATCGTTGGGGATAAACGCCTGAATCACCGTGTCGAGGTAACAAGCGGCGTATTGGCCGGCGAATGTGGCGCATTATTAACAGAGTTCTTTAAGAAGCGCAGGCCCGAAGGGCCAAAATCAGAAGTCGAAAATCATAAATCATAAATTGTTATGGAGAGGTGTCCGAGTGGCCGAAGGAGCACGCTTGGAAAGCGTGTGTGCGGCTTGCCGTACCGCGGGTTCGAATCCCGCCCTCTCCGTTTTGTCTTTGGCAAAACAGAGTCCCTATTTATCGGGGCGTTCTATTGTTCTACTGCTCAACTATCAACCGGCCGCGAAGAATATCAAAAGTCATCAGCGTCTCATCGCCGGGCTTGTTAAACTCACCCCGGCTCGTTTCCTCGCGAAATATTATTAAGCAATGAGATTATTGCCTGCATTTGCTCATATAGTAAAGGACAGGAACCATAGTTCTGGATAGTAAGGTCGCGGCGACCTCGCCTGCCATAAGCGAGATAGCCATACCCTGAAAAATAGGGTCGAGAAGAATGACTGATGAGCCGACAACAACCGCTGCGGCTGTTAATAACATAGGCCTGAAGCGGATTATACCGGCCTGAACGATGGCTTCTTTAAGCTCTATTCCCTCAGCAAGTTTCAGTTCGATGAAATCAACCAGTATGATTGAGTTTCGGACAACTATGCCTGCGCCCGCGATGAAACCAATCATTGAAGTCGCGGTGAAAAACGCGCCCATAAGGGCGTGGCCCGGCAGAATGCCGACAAGTGACAACGGAATGGGAGCAAGGATTACCAGCGGCGTTATGAAGGATTTGAACCAGCCGACGACCATAACGTAAATCAGGACAATTACCGCCGCGAAGGCCAGGCCGAGGTCGCGGAAAACTTCGTATGTGATGTGCCATTCGCCGTCCCATTTCATAGCGTATTTAGTTGTCAGCCAGGGCTGCGTCGTGGAATACTGCGTCATCGAATAACCTTCAGGCAGCTTGAGATTTTTTATGTCCTTTTGCATTTTGAGAATCGCGTAAACCGGGCTTTCGAGGTCTCCGCCTGCTTCGCCAAGGACATACACAACGGGTTTAAGATTTTTGTGATAAATGGTTTTGTCTATAATGCCCTCTTTTGTTTTGACCAGTTCCGAAATGGGGACAATATTGCCCGCGGACCCCCTGACGGTTAGCTGCATCAGGTCGGCGAGATTCGCGCGCTTGGCCAGAGGGGTTTGAAGGAATAATTCGACCGGCTCCTTATCGTCCGCTATGTGAACAAGCCCGGCAACTGTGCCATTCAATCCTGCTGTAATGGTTTTGCTTATATCTTCAGTTGCGATGCCGTTAAGCGATGCCTTGACTTTATCGACCTCGAAGTCGATTTTTTTCTGGTCGGCTTCGACATACCAGTCAACATCCACGACGCCAGGGGTTTTTTCAAAAATGCCCATCACCTGTCCGGCTATTTCAATCTGGCGTTTGTAATCGGGGCCGTAAATTTCCGCGACGAGCGTGCTAAGCACCGGCGGGCCGGGCGGCATCTCAAGGACTTTTATTCTCGCGTTATATTTGTCGCCTATTTCTTTTATGAAAGGCCTGATGCGTTTGGCAATCTGGTGGCTCTGCTCTTTTCGATGCTCCTTTGAAACCAAATTTACCTGAATGTCCGCGACATTTGCGCCGGTTCTAAGGAAATAATGCCTGACAAGGCCGTTGAAATTAAATGGGCCGGATGTCCCGATATATGACTGATAATTTATCACTTCGGGCATCGTGGCAAGATACTGGCCGATTTCCTTGGTCAAAGCGGCTGTTTGTTCGAGTGTAGCGCCTTCGGGAGTATCAATAATGACCTGCATTTCACTTTTATTATCGAAGGGCAGCATCTTTACTACGACCAGTTTGAGCGGCAGTAAAAGAACCGCGCCGAACAGCAGAACCCCGACGATTGCAAAGGCAATCATCCTGTGAGAATTGCTTTCAAGCAGCCATCTCAGATTCTTTTCATACACAGTATTGAGGCGGTCAAGCAGACCTTTCTTTTCGCCGTGACCTTCGTGACCATGTGGTGTCTTTTTTAAGACCTTGTAACTAAGCCAGGGGCTTACGATGAAGGCAATCAGTAAAGAAATCAGCATAGCTGCGGACGCTCCTACCGGGATCGGCCTCATATAAGGCCCCATAAGCCCGCGGACAAACGCCATTGGCAGCAGAGCGGCGATTACTGTGAAAGTAGCAAGTATCGTAGGATTGCCGACTTCGTCAACGGCACGCACAGCGGTTTCAACTGAAACGCCGTCGAGCTTGAAATGCCTGTAGATATTTTCGACAACCACGATGGCGTCATCGACAAGGATACCTATTGAGAATATCAGCGCAAAGAGCGTTACACGATTCAGCGTATAGCCGTAAATGTATGTAACAAAAATTGTCAGCGCAAGCGTTACCGGCACCGCGACAAAAACCACCAGCGACGCCCTTATACCAAGGGCAATAGCGATAAGGACCGTCACGGAAACAGCGGCGATAAACATATGCTTAAGCAACTCGTTCGATTTTTCTTCTGCGGTATCGCCGTAATTGCGAGTCGTAGTAACCGATACATCGAGCGGTATAACGGCGCCTTTGAGCGCCTCAATTTTTTTCAGGATTCGATTACTCAGGTCGGTGGCGTTAGTGCCCTTCTTTTTAGCGATGGCAATTGTTACGGCCTCATAAGTGCCGGCCTGTTTTACAGGCG
Organism: Phycisphaerales bacterium; assembly: GCA_003170415.1. Lineage (GTDB taxonomy): Bacteria > Planctomycetota > Phycisphaerae > Sedimentisphaerales > Anaerobacaceae > Fen-1362. Next base: position 14,405 of record PMZJ01000033.1, read on the forward strand.
AACCAGGGCCGAAATTCATCAGGACATAACTGGAAATCTCTTCCGGCCCGTCGGTGATATCAGCGATGCTGCCAAGGTAAACCGGCTTGCCATCAACTACGTTGACAACGATTTTTCCGACGTCCTGCGCACTATTCAGAAACCCGCCGGTTTCCACGACAAATTCCTCGTTTCCCGCCGGGAAAGTCCCGGAAGCGAGTTTATAATTTGCGTTACCCAACACACCCATTATCTGAAGCGGCGTCGTTTTATATGCACGCAGTTTCAATGGGTCGAGATTTATTTTTACCTGGCGTTTCTGCCCACCTGTAATGGTAATTTCGCTGGTATCGGCATCCTGCTTGATATCATCGCGTAACTGGGTCGCGACGCGTCTTAATTCATAGTCGGTATAATTCGGGTTTTTGCTCCACAGCGTAATCGCAAGCGTAGGGACATCGTCGATTGAACGTGGCTTGACCAACGGCTTTGAGACGCCCGGTGGAATCTTGTCATAGTTGGACATCAGCTTGTTGTAAAGCTTGACGATACTGTCTTCCATATTTTTGCCGACGTAAAACCGCACTGTTACCATACTGCTGCCGGGACGCGAAATCGAATAGACATATTCGACTCCGTTTATTTCCCACAGAAATTTTTCCATCGGTGCGGTAACGCGTTCTTCGACTTCCTTTGCTGATGCGCCCGGGTATGAGACGAAAACATCTATCATCGGCACGATTATCTGGGGTTCTTCCTCGCGCGGGGTGACTATCACGGCAAAAACACCTAATATCACCGAAGCCAATATGATAATCGGCGTCAGTTTCGACTGTATGAACGTCTGGGCGATTTTACCCGCTAATTGCACGATTTATTCCCTTATACACGTCTCTCAATTGTTGTCGTTGCCTATGATTTGGCCTTCGGAAACATTATTCACGCCTGCGGCTATGATTTTTTCGCCGTCGTTTAGACCGGCGAGCACTTCTACGTCGTCGCTAAAAGTTTTCCCGGTTCTAATCATTCGATAACTGATGCGGCTTCCTTTACCGACGATATATACGCCCATCAATTGGCCTTTATGAACGATTGCCGCGGCGGGGACAGCAAATATGTTTCGGCTTTTCTGCGGAATCAGGACGCGGGCGTAAAGACCGTTTGTGAGCGAATGCTCATTCGGGTTTTCTGTAATAACCGCTTTTACAACAAACGTTCGGGATGATGCGTCAACCGAGGGCACTACCTCGCTGATAATACCTTTGAATGTTTTGGGAATTGAATCGACAACCACGTCAACCGGCATCGAGACGTTAACCTGATTGGCCATACTTTCATCGACGCTCGTCTCAACTTTATAGCCGGTATTATCCTCTATGGTCATCAGCGGCATCCCCGGCGTGGCCATACTGCCTTTATCGATTGTCTTGTGAGTGACAACGCCGTTAATAGGCGAGGTAATCCGCGAAAAATCGAGATTAATCTTTGCCTGGTTGGCATTTGCCTTCGCCGCTTCAACTGAGGCCTGTGCCCGCTGAAAATCCAGGACTGCACGCTGTTTCTGGTTTGTCATCTGGTCCATTTCCTGCCCGGAGATGGCTTTTTCGTCATATAATTGCTTGTATCTGTTATAGGTTGTTTCAGCCAGCGTTTTATTGCTCTTCGCTGTTTCCAGCGATTTCATCGCTTCGTTGCGGGACGCCTGTGCGGCTTTGGCTCGCTGAGCCAGGTCATTATCGTCTATCAGCAATAATTCCTGCCCCGCGGCAACTTTGTCCCCCTGCTTTACGAGCACATCGGTAACAGCACCCATAATCCGGCTTGAAATCACACTGATGGTTTTGGCCTGTATCGTGCCGGCTGCCTCGTAAAAATCGTTTACGTCTTTTTTGTGTATCGTCGTTATAGTAACGTTTTGGACCGCGACCCCCACGTCGGAAGTATGGCCCGGCTTGTGGCGATTAAAAACAAAAAACAAAACCAGCAATACGGCAATTGCCGCGATTACGCCTATCGACGTCTTTTTGATATTCATACGAGTATTCCTGACAGTTTATTCCAGTTTCAAATCAGATAATATCGTGCCGCTCTCAAACAGCAGTGTTGCCACGGCTGTGCGGTATTCGTTTTCTTTCGCCACCAGATTCGCGCGGGCATTATCCAGCACAAGCTGCGCATCCAGCAGGTCAACAAGCGGCGAAAGTGAATTCTCATATCGCTTTCTGACCAGCCGGATTCCCTCTTCGGATGTCTCCAAAGCCGATTTTGCCAGCTCCATATTCTTCTGGGCCTCATCTACCGAAAGCCACGCCTGGTAAATCTGCAGCGATATTGCGTTCTCAAGCTCATACATATTCTCTTTGGTCCGGGCCAGCTCGAATTTGGCCTTTGCACGCTGTGCGTCCCGCTTTGCGCCTTCAAAGACGTACCATTTCAAAAAGACGCCGCCAAACCAGCCGCCGCCTTCGGAGCCAAAGGGGCTGCTGTGGTCGTCAAGCTGATAATCCGCACGAAGTCCCGCCACAGGCAGGTATTCCGCGGTCGTAAGGTCGATATTTTTTTGCGATATTTCGATATTTTTCTCCATCGCCCTGATGTCCCTTCGCGAAATCGCTGCGGCCGTATAACGTTCTATCGGCTCTATCGTTACCGTTGGGAAATCTGACTCGACGTCGAACGAATCCTGCGTTCCCATCGCCATTCCGAGAGACCTTTTGGCCATGCGAAGATTTTTCTGTGCGGTAATAATATTTTGCTGTGCCTGTTTTTGCGCAGTTGAAGCCCGCAGCACATCCGAATACAAGCCGAGATTCGCGTCGTATTGCAGCCGGCTGATTCTGGCGTGCTCGTCGGCATCTTGAACTGAATTCGCGCAGGCGATTACCATTTCTTTGGCCGTATGCACCGTCAGGTATTCTCGAATGGTGCGATAAACAATTTCTTCACGGGCACGCTGGTATTCTTCACTTTTTGCCTGCGACTGCCTGTCCGCAATATCACGGCCCACGGAAGCCATAGGCGCGAAAAGAGGCTGTTCGATTGAAAGTACCGTCTGGTAGTTATTCAGGTAGCCGGGGTTATTGAATGTGCCAGGCGCCCCGGTAAGGTCCGCCGAACTAAATCGCTGCTGGTTGAGTTTCGATGAAAACGCATAAGCCGGGATATCGGTCCTTGTCAGATTTTCCTCGATTGCGATTTTAGGCAGCAGTTCCCCGCGGGCAATATGAACATCCTGCTGACTGGAGCTCACTGAGTACGCGAAGGCTTTTATCTGGTGATTATTTTCCAGCGCCATTTGCACGGCTGTTTTCAAAGACAGCGTTGGCTCCGAAGTCGTGTTTGCGTCGCCTGTTATCGCATCAGCCGGACGGGCACAGACCAATAAAATACAAGTCGCGGCCAAAAGCAGGTTCAGCCCTCGTAAATGAACATAGTATGACTGTCGTATTTTCGATTCAGTAAGCATATTTTCTCTATCTACGAATGAACATCCGATTCCGTTTGAATATATATATCGTCAAAATCCGAAGGCGACATATGTTAAAGGTTAAAATTATGAGACCATGGTATGGGTTTGATAATGTGTATATATATAGCCGGAGGGGGGATTTATGGGACGCAAATGCTCTTTTCTGCCTGTGTCTGTAGAAAATCGGCAGGGACGAATAATTTTTTCAAATCGTGTTGACATAAGATGTTTTAACGGCTATATTATTGGCATATGCCAATAACTATGAGATTTTATGCCGCGACCGTTTAAATGCAGACGAGTATGTTGCGACCCGACGGCGGATTATTTCAAGCCGAGGGGCATACCTGTTTCCGAATTGCAGGAAATTTGTCTTGCGCTCGACGAGCTTGAGGCCATCCGGCTGGCGGATATTAACGGAATGTATCAGGAAGAGGCGGCTAAAATGATGAACGTCTCAAGGCAGACGTTCGGCAATATAATCGAATCGGCACATAAAAAAATCGCAGATGCGATTGTAAACGGCAAGGCCCTGAAAATAGAAGGGGGCGTTGTCAAAAAAGTATGCAGGAGAAATATGCTATGAGAATATGTATTCCAACAGGCACGGCGGACGGTAAATCTGCAATGGTCCACGCGCATTTCGGCGGTGCACCGTATTTCACCATTTATGACACAGACAAGGGCGAGGTTGAGGTTGTCAACAACGATAACCAGCACCATTCGCATGGTATGTGTCACCCGATGGCGGCGCTATCGAGCAAAAATATCGACGTGGTGGTTTGCGGCGGGATGGGTGCAGGGGCAATTATGAAACTCAAAGAAGCCGGCATAAAGGCATACAGGGCCATTCCGGGTTCCGTTGAGGAAATTGCTCAGCAGTTTTCCAAAGGCGGACTTGAAGAAATCACCGCCGAAAACGCCTGCCAACAGCACAACTGCCATTAATCGCAGCAGGGCGTAAAAGCGAAGCTGTTACAACGCGGCCAATTGCAGGACGAATTGCTCGATTGCGATTCGGGGCTGGGCTTGGCCACGTTTTATGGCGTAGTCGGTTTCGGCTAACCGCTGAATCTGGTCGCCGATTTGCTTCAGGGACAGTCGTTTGAGTTGCGCAAAAAGCGATTCTTTGTTATTCCAGATGCGCAGTTTGCCGGCGACATCGTATTGTGAATGGCCTTCGAGCAATAGTTTTTTCGCGGTGAACATCCTGCGGATGTGAAACGCGAACGCGCCGATGGTTGTATATTCGGCGGATTTATCTTCGGCGAACATTTTGCGCAGCCGTTCGATAGCGGGGCCGGTTTTTCGCTGGAGACAGGATTCGATGACCTCGAACGCGTCAAATTCGCGATTGCGACCAATAAGCGATTCGACGTGGGCGGTTGTTATTGCCTTTTCGTTTCCGGCGTATGTGGCGAGTTTATCGATTTCGGTGTATAGCCGGGTGAGGTTATCGCCGGCAAGCTCGATGAGCAATTCTGCTGTTCTGTTATCGAGTCCTTTACTGTGTGCGTCGCGGGCGTAATCGATAAGCCGGCGAGTAAGCTCCTCGCCTTTAGGTGTCTTCACTTCAACCAGTGTTCCGATACTGGGGAGTTTTTTTGCCAGGCGGGTATTACTCGGCCAGGTCGATACCGTCATTATCAGGATGCCCGTTGGGCAGGGGTTGTCAAAGTATCTTTCGAGAATTTCGCGGTTGCTGGAGCTGGCAGGGGCGTTATAGCTATCCTGCTTAGTTTGCTCATTCTCTTCATCCTCCTCGTTTTTGGCGGAGATGAATTTGTCGGCATTTCGCAGGGCGACAATTTTTCTTTTTGTGAAGAAAGGAAGTGTCCTCAGGTCATCGAGGATTTCGGCTATTACGGCTTTGTCTGCATCGACGACGAGCAGACCCGCGTCTCTTTGGTCGGGCGGGACGAGTTGGTCGATGATTTTTGTATATTCCGCATTGACCAGCGAGGGGTCGTCGCCGGAGATGACGTACACAAGCGATTGTTTTGCTTTTGTTTTATCGCCGGCCTTTGCCATAGCTATCCCGCCTGCATTTCTATAAGCCGATTTTATTTGCGGGGTTTCTTATCCGGCTTTTTGCCCTTGTCCTTGGGTTCGTTTTTTTCCGGCTCATCTTCAGCTTCGATTTCTTCTTCTTCCGGGCCCGGTTCGGTTTCTTCCGGCGGGGGAAGTTCGGCTTTTTGTATCGCCGCGTCGTCGGACTGTTCCTTCGCTACTTCGGGGCCTATTTTTGCCGCGGCGACGAGCTTGTCGCCTTCTTTGAGTTTAATCAGCCGGACGCCCTGCGTGTTTCTGCCTATTGGGCGAATCTGGTCAAGGCCTGTTCGGATGATGATTCCGTTTGCGGTAATCAGCATCAATTCGTCCTCGAACTGGACGGCCTTTAGGGCGACGACCTTGCCGTTGCGGTCGGTGGTCTTGATATTAATCAGACCTACGCCGCCGCGATTCTGGGAACGGTAATTTTCGAGCGAGGTGCGTTTGCCGTAGCCCTTTTCGCAGACGGTCAACAGCGACGCTTTTTCTTCTGCGATGACCATATCGACGACCGCGTCGCCGGAGCGCAACCTGATTCCGTGGACGCCCCTTGAGACCCTGCCCATTGAACGGGCCTGCTGCTCATCGAATCTTATTGCCATACCGTCGCGTGTGCCGAGGATTATGTGGTCTTTGCCTGACGTCTGGGCGACCTCGATAAGGGTGTCGTTGGGGTCAAGTTTGATTGCGGTAACGCCCACGGAGCGCGGGTGGCTGTATGCGGAGAGTTTTGTCTTTTTGATTAGGCCGTTCTGTGTTGCCATAACGAGTTGCGGCTGCTTGTCTTCGGGCAGTTCCTCGTTTTCCGTGAGTTTAGCGACGTTAATTACCGAGGCGATTGACTGGTCGCCGAGGTTGAGCAGGTTGGCGATACTTCTGCCTCTGCTCTGCCGGGTCAAACTGGGAATGTCATAGACCTTTAGCCAATAGCACTTGCCGCGGTTGGTGAAAATCAGCAAATAGTCGTGCGTGGAGGCGGTGAACATATGCTCGATGAAGTCACCTTCCTTGGTGTCGGAGCCGATGACGCCTTGGCCGCCTCGCCCCTGCTTGCGGTAGGTGTCAACGGGCATTCGCTTGACGTAGCCGGAGTGGCTTACGGTAACGATGACCTCTTCGTCGGCTATGAGGTCTTCAAGGTCGAATGTCTCGACCTGTTGTGCGAACTTTGTGCGTCTGGCGTCGCCATATTTGGCCTTAATATCGTTGATGTCCGTGCGAATGATTTTCATCAGCACTTCGTCTTTGGCCAAAATCGCCTCGTAACCTTCGATTTGCTCAATCAGGCCGCTGTATTCCTTCGCGAGCTTTTCAATTTCGAGCCCCGTCAGCCGTTGTAATTGCATTGTCAGGATGGCGTCCGCCTGCGGGCCTGTGAGAAATTGTTTTTCCTTTGTCTTTTCCTTGATGAATTCTTTTGGCAGGAGTTTTCGCAGGGTTTCTGTTTCCGCCAGTTTCAACGGCTTTTTCATCAGGTTCTGCCTGGCCGTCGGCGCGTCGGGAGATTTTTTGATAAGTTCGATTATTTCGTCTATGTCGCTGACTGCCAGAATCAGACCTTCGAGGATGTGTGCCCTGTTTTGGCACCGTTTGAGCAGGAATATACTTCGTCTGCGGATGACAATTTTGCGGTGGTCGATAAACAAGTCGAGCATCTGGCGGATGCTGAGCGTCTCGGGCCGGTTGTTGACCAGCGCGACGTTGGCGATTGCGAAAGTGGTTTGCAGGGGGGTATATTCGAACAGTTTATTCATCGCGACCTGTGCGTCGCAATCTTTTTTGATTTCGACCACGATTCTCATACCGTGGCGGTCCGACTCGTCTCTGACGTCGGCAATCTCGGCGATTTGGCCGTCGCGGACGCAGTCGGCTATCTTCGAAACGATGCTTGTCTTGACCACCATATAGGGGATTTCAGTTATGATGATACATTCTTTTCCCCTTTTTGATGGCTCGATTTGGGTCTTACCCCTTAAGACGAGGTGGCCCTTGCCTTTGAAATAGGCATCGACAATTCCCTGCTTGCCGCAGATGATTCCGCCTGTTGGGAAATCCGGCCCCGGGAGCTTTTTCATTATGTCTTTGAAGCCGCACTTTGGGTCGTCTATGACCAAAAGCAGGGCGTCGCAAACCTCGCCGATATTGTGAGGCGGGAGGTTGGTGGCCATACCGACCGCGATACCGGTTGAGCCGTTGACTAACAGGTTCGGGAGCTTTGAAGGCAGCACCGTCGGTTCTGTCCTTGTCTCATCATAGTTAGGGACAAAATCGACCGTCTCGTATTCGAGGTCTTCGAGCATATCCGTCGCAGCCGAGGTCATTCGTGCCTCGGTGTATCTCATAGCGGCGGGGGGGTCGGCGTCGATTGAGCCGAAGTTACCCTGCGGGTCAACCAGTGTGTAGCGCATATTCCAGTCCTGGGCCATGCGGACGAGTGTTCCATAAGTCGCCTGATCACCGTGCGGGTGATAGTTACCTCCGGTATCGCCGACGATTTTAGCGCATTTGCGGTGTTTGCTTCGGGGGCCGAGGTTGAGGTCGTTCATCGCGACTAATATTCGTCTTTGCGAGGGTTTTAAGCCATCCCGGACGTCCGGCAACGCACGCGATACGATGACGCTCATTGCGTAATTGAGGTATGAGTTCTTCAACTCATCGAGTATTGGTATGCTTTCGAGACGCTCCTGCGGCTCATTGCCTTGTTTCATAGGTTCAAACCATCCTTTGTTACCGATAGTGGTTTGCGTATGCAATCCCTTGCGCGAGAGGGCTGCCCAATTTATGGCGATAAGGTTATCGCCTGGGGATGGGAAAGTCAAGCGCGCAATGTCTAACTTGTTGCTGGTTTTGGAGGGTTTTTTAGAGGGGCCAGGGGGCGAGTTATCTTGTTGCGGCGGGGGCGGGTAAGGATACTGGATTCCCTGTTACCGGGCCGAAGTAGCGACTTCTCGGGGACAGGCGGGGAGATAGACGGTGAAGGTGCTGCCTTTATCGATTTCGCTTTCGACGTCGATTCTGCCGTCGTGTCTAATGACGATTTCTTTGACGATTGCCAAACCCAGGCCCGTGCCCTGGATTTGCTTGCCGGGTCGGTGGACGCGATAGAACCGGCCGAAAATTTTAGACAGGTCATCTTTGGGTATTCCCATACCGGTATCGGACACCTTGACGACCAGCTCATTATTAACGAGATGGGCGGATACCGAGACCGTGCCGTTTTCGGGCGTGAACTTGATTGCGTTATTGACCAAGTTTGTAATCATCGAGTAGATTTTGTTTTCGTCGCCTATGAGTTCCGGCAGATATTCCGCTATATCGGTTTGGAGGCGGATTTTCTTTTTGCCAGCGACGTGTTCCAGCGATTCAGCCGCACGTTTCGCGACCGAAGCAACGTTGACGGGTTTACGAACGATTTCAATTGTGCCGGATTCCATTCGCGAAATGTCGAGGATTCCGTTTATGAGGTCGGTGAGCCGGTCGGATTCCTCGTTGATGATTTTAAGGAACTCACGCCTTGTTTCATCGGTCATATTACGGTCATCAAGCATTGTCTCGGCGTAGGCCTTTATCGAGGTAAGCGGCGTGCGCAGCTCGTGCGAAACCGATGAGATAAAGTCCGATTTCATCCGGTCGATTTCGCGTTGTTGCGACACATCCCGCAGTACCATAACGATGCCGGTCATAGCCCCGTTGTTTCTCCGTATGGGTGCGGCCGTGGCGGCTATGGGGCATTCTCGCCCGGTTCTGGCGATTAGTGCGTCATGGTCTGAGCCGCTTTCGATTTTTCGCGACTCAAGCACCATGTCAATAGGGCTGTTGGCCGGCTGCTTGGTTTGCTCGTTGACAATCCTGATTATCTCATCGACTGGTTTACCCTGCACTTCTTCGAATCGCCAGCCGGTCAATTGTTCGGCGGTTTTGTTGAACAACGTTATCCGGTTCTGGGCGTCAACCGCAACCACGGCGTCGCCCATACTCGACAGCGTTACGGCCAGCACCTCTTTTTCTTCCGCGAGTTGTTCGGTTCGCTCTTTTACCAGCTCTACAAGCTTATCATGGTATTCTTTAAGCTCATCCTCGGCTTTTTTGTGGCGAATGGCGTTTTTTATGATCTCAGGAAGAACCTTGAGATAGTTTCTGGAGGGGTCTTTGATGAGGTAGTCGGAGGCGCCGGACTTCATCGCCTTTACCGCAAGCTCCTCGCTGCCTGTTCCTGTAGCGAAGACCGCCGGCGTATCGACAATGGACTCGAGTACGTCGAAAGCAGTCCCGTCGCCGAGGAGATAGTCGATAAAAACAAGGTCGAATTTCTCGCCGCCGAGTATTTCAGTGGCCTGGGCGACCGAGCCGGCGATTGTATAATCGTAGGGGAGGTTTTCCTCCTTGACCAGGCGTTTGAACGCCATCTGGTCAAGTCGGTCATCTTCAACCAGCAGTATTCTATATCTTTTGTCTTCCATCGGTTATGCGCCTGGGTAGGGCAACTCGCTTAGCGTCCAATACAGGTTGAGTATCTTGAGGGCCTCCACAAATTTTTTATAGTCGGTGGATTTTATGATGTAGCCGGCTACGGAAAACTCGAAACTTTCCATCTTGTCGCGTTCGTCTTTGGACGTGGTCATAACGATCACCGGAATTTTTTTCAGTTCGTCATCGTTTTTGATAATTTTAAGGAAATCAATACCGTTCATCCTGGGCATATTCAAATCAAGCAGGATAACACAGGGCCTTTTATTATCGCTGGACCTGAGGTATTCGAGAGCATCCTCGCCATCGAGCTGATGAATGATGCCGTTGGGGACATTGAGGTCCTTCATCGCCCGCCTGACCGTCATTGCGTCAACATTGTCATCTTCTACCAGCAGTATTGGCTTGGAGCTTTTCATTTGCGCTCTCCTGTTCGCTGTTTGGCAGTTCGCTTAGGGTCCAGTACAAGTTTACGATTCTCATTGCTTCGACGAACTTTACATAATCCACGGGCTTGACGACAAAGCCGGCGATGCTGAGCTGGAAGGTTTTGAGCCTGTCCTGGTCGTCTTTCGAGGTAGTCAGAACTATCGCAGGAATCCTTTTGAGCTTTTCGTCGGCCTTTGCGACCTTGAGAAACTCGATGCCGTTCATCTTCGGCATGTTCAGGTCAAGCAGGATAACGCAGGGTTTTTCCCTGCCGTCGTCTTTGAGGTACACAAGGGCCTCTTCGCCGTTGGCGACACGCACCAGCGGGTTTAAGATATGAAGTTCTTTTAAAGCCCGCTTCACTGTCATCGCGTCAACGGTGTCGTCTTCAAGAAGCAGAATTGGTCTACAATCTCGCATTATTTGTCTCCCTTTCTTTTTCCACAAGCCCGTTCCAGGCCCAGTATTGAATTATAATGTCCATAGCCCGCAGAAAAGCGTCGTAATCAACCGCTTTTATCACGTACCCCGCCACGCCGAGGTCGAAGGTGTCCAGCTTGTCCTGTTCATATTTCGAGACGGTGAGAGCAACTACCGGTATTTGCTGCAGCCCGGTGTCCGTCTTTATAATCTGCAGCAGCTCTATGCCGTTTATTTTCGGCATATTGAGGTCCAGCAGTATCATCGCCGGCTTGTCATTGTTCCGGTCTTTGAGGTATTCAAGTGCCTCTTCCCCATCTGTTTTGTGAATGACGGGATTCCTGACCCTGAGGTCCTGCAATGCCTGTTTTGCGGTGGATGCGTCCACAAAATCATCTTCAACAAGCAGTATTGGTTTTAGCAATGACATTTTTCGTCTCCCTGGCTTTTGGCCTTCGGCAGGGTGAAAAAGAACGTGCTGCCCTCATTGACTTTTGATTCCACCCATACTTTGCCGCCATATAGCTCTACAATTTTTTTGACGATGGTTAACCCGATGCCCGTGCTTTCCGTTTTGTCACGGGACGTCAGCGTTTGGAATATCTCGAATATCTTTCCAAAATATTTTTCTTTGATTCCGCAGCCGTTGTCGGCAATGCTGAATTTCCAGAAGCCGTTTTCCTCGGTGCAGCCGATTTTGATTTGCCCTTTTGGTTTGTCTGTATATTTGACCGCGTTACTCAAAAGGTTCTGGAATACCTGTTTGAGGCGCAATCGTTCGCCTCGCACGGTGGGCAGGGGTTGTTCGATAATGACTTCAAAATTGTCCGGGATGATGATTTCCCCGATTATTTCCGCCAAGAGAGCGTTTACGTCCACGTTATGCTGTTCCTCGACAACGTGTCCGATTTCGGCATATCGTAATATTCCGTCGATGAAATCGCTCATTCGCTTTGTCCTTACGATGAGCAGCCGGAACTGGTTGTTGCCTTCGTCGTCGAGTTTGTCGGAGTAGTTCCGTATTAGACGGTCGGCGATAGACCCGATGCCTCGCAGGGGCGATTTCAGGTCGTGGGCGATAACATGGGCGAAGTTGCGGTGCTCCTGGTTGGAATTCTCGAGGTCTTTGACGGTTTTGTGGAGTTCAATGTTGATCTTCGCGAGTGTCTGCTCGGCTTTTTTACGATAGGTTATGTCCCTGAGGATATGGACGAAATACGCGATGTTGCCCGCGTCGTTGGTTACAGGGTCCGCCGATACCGCGATCCAGGCGTCTTTTTGAGGCACATAAAGCTCCGCGTCCTCATGCCTGTTGGTTTGCCTGGCTATTTTCAGCGGCCAGCTATCCGGAGGCAGGTCCGTTCCATAAAGCAGCGAATGTGTGGTTTGGCCCAGAATTGTGCCCGGCGATTTGCCGAAAAATCGCGCCGCGGAGTGATTGGCCTGGACTATTCTGAAGTCCTTGTCCACCAGCATAATGGGGTCCCGCGTAGCGTTGAATGTGGCTTCCCACTCCTGAATGGCCGTGATAAGCGCCTGCTCCACCCGCTCGTGTTCGCTTTCGAGCCGTTCAAGGCCCGCCATACGGGTGCGCAAAGACCTTATGTAGCTGAGCAGCTGCTCTTTTGTTTGCTGCTCCTGACACTGGTCTGTGTCCGCAGCGGCGTCTTTGGCCACAATCGTTTGCCCGTTCTGGATTCGTTCTGTTTCCATTGGTTTAAGCATTATCCGGTTAGTGTTTTATCTCGGCGAGCAGAAGCTCATTTTCTGGCAGTTCACTCGAATTCCAATAAATAAAAATCCTGCGGAGTATCTCTACGAATTTTGAATAATCCACCGGCTTAACCATATAACCGGAGGCGCCAAACTCGAAACTGTCGAGAACGTCCTGTCGTTCCTTCGAGGTCGTAAGCATTATAACAGGTATCGTTTTGAGCTCAGGATGTGTCTTCATAACTTTCAAGAACTCAATGCCGTTCATCTTTGGCATATTCAGGTCCAGAAGGATGACGAATGGTTTTTCCGTGTCGGGACTGGTCAGGTACTTCATTGCCTCTTCGCCATTGACCGAATTTATCACGGAGTGGTTGGCCTGAAGGTCTCGTATCGCCCGCTTGACCGTCATCGCATCGACACTGTCGTCTTCAACAAGCAGTATTGGCTTTGGTTTTTGCATATACAGGTTCCTCTATGTGCCTGGGGAATGTGAAGAAAAACGTGCTGCCTGAACCGGGCTGGGACTCTACCCATATTTTGCCGCCATAAAGTTCGACAATTTTCTTGACGACAGCCAGGCCTATTCCTGCGGTTTCCGGCTCGTCTTGTCTGGGCAGGGTCTGGAATATCCTGAAGATTTTATCGAAATACCTCTGCTCAATGCCGGGACCGTTGTCGTTGACATAGAACTTCCAGAAGCCCCCTTGTTCGACGCAGCCGACCTTTATCAGTCCTTTCGTTTTGTCCATAAAGGTTACCGCGTTTGTCAAAAGATTCTGGAATACAAGCTCTAAATGTTCGTACTCACAGGCAACGCCGGGTAAACTGTCCAGGGCTATTTCGACGTTGTCGGGCGGTGTTATCCCGCGGATAATATCAGGCAGCATCGCATTTAAGTCCACTTGCTGCTCTTTTTCTTTGGTTCGCACAAGCTTCGAGTATTGCAGCATTCCGTCGATAAGTTTGTCGATTCGGATAACCCTGGCTTTAAGCAGGCGAATTTGTTCGCGGCCCTGCTCATCGAACCGGTCGCCGTAGTCGCTGATAATCCAGTCCGCAAGGGTGCCGATTCCACGCACGGGCGTCTTCAGGTCGTGAGCGGCGATATGAACAAAGTCCTGAAGCTGTCTGTTGGACCGGCTAAGCTCCTGGACGGCGGCCGCAAGGTCTTTGTTGAGTTTTTCGAGTGCCTGCTCGGCTTTTATGCGTTCTGCGGCCTCGAGTTTCAGTGCAATCATATCGGCTACGGAGGCCGCAAAATCCTGCTCCGCGCTTGTCCATTCTCTGGCTGGGCCGATATGCTCATGACATATTATACCTACCATTTGTCCGTGAAGTCGTATGGGGACATGCATTATTGAGTTAATATCTTTTGGTTTCAGATAGGACTCGGCGAATTCGCAGATGCGCATATCGGACAGGGAATTGTTCGCGGCCAGTATTCGGCTGTTTTCCATCGCTTTGAAATAATGCGGATAATCGCGTATTTTCAGTGAATGGCCGGCCTCGTGGGTCTTTTTGGCTTTGAGGAACAGGTCGCGGCAGACAATCTCGGAATTGTCGTGGTTAAAGAAACCGATACCTACCTGTGCAACGTTAAGGACTTCTGAGTCCTGCTCAGTGATTAATCTAAACAGCGAATCCAGGTCCTGCTCCGGGATGTTTGCCAGTTTCAACAGGGTGTTATGGTGGTGCATAATCTGCTCGGCTCTTTCGGTGAGCATGGCCTCTGCTTTTCTCTGCTCAGTGATGTCCGCATCCACTCCTCTGTATCCGAGCAGTTCACCATTTTCATCAAGTATAGGCATTGCGCTTGTGGATAACCACACCGTGTGCCCGTCTTTGTGGATGTTGCGGTTAAGGAATTTTTGGAAGCTCGCCTTTTTAGCGAAGGTGTCATAAGCCGCTTTCGTCAGTTCCTCACGGTTTTCAGGATGAAACAGGTCGTAGAAATGCTTCTTTCCGACAATTTCTTCAGGGCTGAACCCCAGTATTTCCTTAACGACCGGACTTGCGTATGTGTACAGGCCATCCACATTTACTTCCCAAACCCATTCTCTGGCGTTTTCGACGACCTGGCTGAATCGTTGCTCGGACATCATGAGGGCCTGTTCGGCTTTTTTGTGTTCGGTGACATCGACAAAACTTTCGAGCAGATGTTTCCGCCCGTCGAGCGTTATTGTTGCAACCGTTTTGATAATCTTGAGTTTTTTGCCATCGGTGGTTAGCAGGACACGTTCGGCGTTGTCCACTCGCTGGCCGAGGTCGGTAATAGGACAGTAACCTTTTTCGGCGGGGCAGAGATATTTATGGCATATTGAGCCGACCAGTTGCTCCTCGCTGGCGTTGGCGAGATGTGCCGCGACAGGGTTGGCATAAACGATTTTGTGCGTGTCGGGGTCGATGATGAAAATGCCCGTTTGGATATTATCGAGAATGGTTTGTAGGCGGGCTTCACTTTCCCGCAGAGCCCCCTCCGTTTTTTTGCGTCCGTTGATTTCGTCATTCAGGTCTTCTATTGTTTTCTTGAGACGCTGTGCCATTCTCTGGAAGGAATTGGCGAGTTGGCCTATTTCGCTGAAGCCGGGTTTTGTCAGGTTGGTATCGAGATTACCTGAGGCAATTTGGATGGTTGCCTTTTTAAGCTCTGCAATCGGAACAACAATGGAGCGGTAGGTGATTGAGCTGGCCAGCAGCGCTATACCCATAACTACCAGTCCAGCCAGCAGCATCGTGTCTCTTAAACTGATAATGGGGGCGAAAATTTCGGCGGTGTTGGTTTCTGTTACCAGAGTCCACCCAAACCCTTTGAAATCTTTGT
Source organism: Phycisphaerales bacterium (assembly GCA_003170415.1). GTDB lineage: Bacteria > Planctomycetota > Phycisphaerae > Sedimentisphaerales > Anaerobacaceae > Fen-1362. The sequence goes on from PMZJ01000033.1 coordinate 29,758, forward strand.
ATCCATGTGAATGGGCGTGCGCGAAGAGCATTCCTTTTTCACCGGGTTTTTCGCCGATAAGGTAGCATTTGTGTCCCGGCCTGTCGGGATCAACACAACGTGGAATAATCTGGTTGTTCACATCCCCAAGGAAGCCATAACCTTTTGTAGAGTATATTATTTTGCCGTTTTCGTTTATCAGGTGCAGTTGTGTTGTTTTGTATTCGGCGGCGAGTTTCGCTTCGTTGATAATATCGATTGTCTCTTTGATGTTCGGGGTCGCCTTGATTACTCCGATAAAGTTGCCGTTAGCGTCGTCGATTCTTACCGCAATCTCGGTGGAGAAGATTCTGGAGCTTTCGTCGTATGTAACGTTGCTTACAAACAGGCCGTCTCTTTTGGCAATCTGCCACCATTTTTCGTCGGCCTGATAATAGTCGGTTGTCCTGCCGGTCTGCGCTATGTTCGCACCATATCGATTTGTTACAAAAATTTCTCCTACCAGAGGATAGCCATATTTCTTTTGGTAGAATTTTTGCCGCGATTGCAGTTCTCTGGCCAGTTCGTTGTGGGTAAGTTCGCTGATAATGGGGAGGTCAACCCCCTTTATCCAGTCGCGGTCGATTTGTGCGATGTAACCGTTTGGGTCGGACATATTCTCGAACTGTGCGTTTGACAGGGGCAGGTATTTTTGTGCCAACTCATCTGTTGCTAAGGCCTGTATTTCTTCGATTCGGGTATAGATGTTTCGGGAAATTTTATCCAGTATTTGTTCGGCAAGGTCGGAGGAATTCTTGCCGATGGCTTCTTCGAGGGTCGTTTGGCTTGTGCGCAGGGCGAAGTATCCAAGCCCTGCCATTAGCAGCGTCAAGCCGACGAATCCAAGCGTTAATTTGTGTCCTATTTTCATCTCAAATCTTCTTGCCATTCAGTAACTCAAATACCTAAACCTCCGTCTCCTGGTTGCTGTTGGAGTCCTCTTCTGCGCTGACGGCAGCGGTTACTTCTTCCGGGGACGGCTCAGGCACTCCGGCTTTGGGGAATGTGAACAAGAACGTTGTTCCCTTGCCGATTTCGGATTCGAGCCAGATTTTTCCGCTGTAAAGCTCAACTATTTTCTTCACAACCGTCAGACCGATGCCGGTGCTTTCAAACTCATCCCGTGGCGCAAGGGTCTGGAATATCTTGAAGATGCGCTCCCAGTGTTTCTTCTCTATGCCGGGGCCGTTGTCGGCGATGCTGAATTTCCAGAATTCGCCTTCTTCGGCGCAGCTAACTTTTATCAGCCCCTTCGGCTTGTCCATATATTTGATGGCGTTGCTGAGCAGGTTCTGGAATACCTGGGTAATGCGGGTTTCCTCGCATTTGACCGTGGGCAGGTCTGACTCGACGGTAATCTTTATGTTCGCCGGCGGGGCGAGCATATCGATGATTTCGGGCAGGAGTTTGTTAAGCTCGACTTCGGAAACGTTTTCTCTGACGCGGCCAACCCTGGAATACTGCAGAATTCCGTCTATGAGGTTGTGCATCCTGTCAACACGTTGTCTGAGAAGTTTCAATTGCTCCTGGCCATCCTGGTCGATTTTGTCGGCGTAGTCGGTGGATATCCAGTCAGCAAGTGTCTTTATCGCTCGAAGAGGCGCTTTAAGGTCGTGGCTGGCAATATAGGCGAAATCCTTTAGTTCCTGGTTGACGCTTTCGAGCTCCTTGACCAGTTCCGCTTGTTTGTGTTCCGCTTTCTCTCGCTCGCCTATCTCGGAGGTAAGCTGTTTGTTGGCGGTGGTAAGTTCAGAGGTGCGTTCCTGAACTCTTAGCTCCAGGGCTCCCTTGGCCTTGACCAGTTCGGAGTCGCGCTGCTGTATTTGTTCAAGCATTTCGTTGAAGGAATCGATGAGCAGGCCGACCTCGTCATTGGTGTTCTTGACCGCTCGCGCGGAGTAATCTTTTTTTTCTGATACGCCTTGTGCTAATTTTGCCAAACCAAGAATCGGTTCGGAAATTAAACGCTGAAGTCGCGACGAGATAACATAGGCGGCCAGGGCAGCCAGCAACAGGATTGCAATGGTGTTTACGGCGTTGCGTTTTAACGCCGCGTACATAGAGCTTAGGTTGGACCGCAGGCATACAGTGCCTATTCTCTGGTTGTCGAGCACTATTGGCTCGAAAACGGTCAACAGGTTGGTTGAGAAGTTGTGCCCCGGTTCTTTGACCGGGATTGCCAGTTGGGTTTTTTCGGCTTCGGTTCGTGCGTAGCTGACGAATACATCACCGTTTTTCTTATAGACGCAGCCGAAGACGATTGAGGAGTCGGCTTTGAGGGCTTTTAACGTTTTATCCGCGTCCCCTGCGTCTTCGAATGTTAACGCGGCTCTGCAGTTGTCGGCGGTAATTTGTGCCTCGGTCAGAAGCTTTTCCACCAGGTTACTTCGCAGGCCTTGCCACTCCCAGAACACGAATGCACCGCCCACCACCGTCAGCGCCAACATACAGGTGAGCATAACGATGGCTATCAACTTGTTCCTAATTTTCATATTACGGACAGGAAGCGTAATCATTTGGCCTCCTGCTGGACAGCATTATTATGGCTTGTTACATCCGCCCCGTCCTTGACCACCCTTTTCGCAAGACGCAGAAGCTGAGACCTGATTTTAAGTCCAGCCTTTTCGGAGGCGGTCAGATTTATGTCGAAGCGAACCTTATTGTCTTCGATAACAAAGTTTACGATACTGCCCGCATCGAAAAACTCCCGTGTGTCCGATACCGTAAGGACGCCCTGGTCTTTCACAAGGTCGATTATCTCGTTGACGGTTTTTTTCTCCGACGGGCAGATAAACAGCAAATGGCATCTCTTGAGGTTTTCCATTTGCCCGTTGGCGATGGTATCGATGATTGTCTTTATATCCCCTGCTTTTGACGGGTCGGCAAGCAGAAATCCCCGCTTTTTAAGCTCTTCGATTTTCTTTTCGCGGGCAGATGTGTCGGTTATACCCTTCAATTCATCGAACTCATCCGCCGGCGTTATAACGATTTTGCCGTCATTGCCTCTGTATATAATCTGACTTTTCGACAGGGCCTTAATCTTGTTAGTTAGCTCTGTTTTGTCCTTCTCGATGGCCTCTTTGAGCTGCTGAAAACCATCAAAATGCTTTATTACCACCTCATGGTCTTCGACTTTTTTGTCATTGAGAATATCGGCGGCTGAACCAAAGGGGTCCTGGCCGATGATGCCGATGATTATCTGGTTGCCGTCACTCGCCATTTTTTCTGCAGGCCAGTCGACGAATTTCAGGAAATTGTACATAAAGGCGGCTTTGACCTCATATTCTTTGTACTGGGTGGACTTGAATTCCGGATATGCATCGGCCACCAAAAGGCAGGAGAGCAATACGAGGATTGGTCCAAGTAGTCGGCTAATGCGACCGGCCCCCCCGTGCATCAGCCACGGTTGGGTATCGACCGTGTTAGCATGTCTTTCTTGAGTCATCGGAGCATATCTCCTGTTCAATCGTTCCCAATTTCAGTTTAGAATTTATATGTTACCGAAACTCCGACAGCCACCGCTTCGTCGCGATAATCGGGGTCACTCATGTAGTTACGCTTGTTGAGGTCCATGTTGAAAAGGCCAAGCAGGTTGTAGCCGGTGATGCCGATGGTGAGGTTTTTGCTCGCTTTATACTGTAGGCCGAGGTCTAAATAATAGTCGCCGCGATAGGCCTTTTCCCACCCCGGTTCGACAATGGCGTCTGCTCCGGCGAGGCTGGCCTGGTATTTGTTTACGTCCTTCAGCCCAGGAAATCCCCAGTAGATACGCAATGACCCATCAAGAGTCCATTTGTCATCGAGCTTCTGTTGAGCAGTTAACTTGGTAATGTTGTTGGCCCAGTTAGCCAGGTCATCACCATAACCGTATGGCGAAGCGGTGATGATGGTAGAGTCTGCGCCTGGCGCCAGTTTGAAGTCAATAAGTTTTGTATATCCGTGCGAGATGGTCAGACGGGTTTTCTCGGTGTGGTAAGATGCCTCAAGTTCGACACCCCAGTCCTTCTGTGTGCCTACGGTGACATTTTGGCTGGTAGCGCTGTCATAAGAGATGCGTTCGAAACTGTAGTGCAGGAATAACGATGCGGCCAGGTCAAGGTTTTTGCTTTGCTGCCTTTCATAACGCAACTCTACGCTGTCGAGTTCTTCCGGCTTGCTATTGCCACCGTTGGCGTCGGCCTGTGCCTTCATTTCCTCTTCAAAGTTTGCACGCACCGACCGCGACCATATCAATTTGTATGCGTCTATGGCGGTAGGTGTGTACACGATTGCCGCACGAGGAGAGAACATGTAGTCGGTATATGTGTGCTTGTCGAGTCGTGCGCCGAGGAAGGTCGTCCATTTGTCGTTGATAGTCCACTGATGCTCGCCTAACAGTGAATACATATTGGTTGACCACTTGGGCATAGGATTTAGCACTGTGTCCTGCGGGCTTTCAACGGGCCACAGGGAGCTGTTCAGACCAAGCACGGAATGTGTAAGCTCGGTGCCGAAGGCAATTTTGTGCTGGTCATTGATTTGCCATTTTAATATTGCCTTACCAGTGTATTTGTCCTCACGGTAGTCCTCAGAATAAAGGGCGACAGGGGTGGACTTACCTAATACTCGTATCATATCTAACGTGTCATAGCTGCCTGAGTAATCAATGTCGATGTTATTGGTCAGCTCCTGTTTATATCCTATATAGCCGGTCATCTGTTGATAGCCGTAAGCTTGGACTTGCATAGCAGGAACAGAAGTGAGGGTGGGATAGGGCCAAGTACTCCAATCTATACGACTACCCGGGTCCCAGACGTCGATCCAGCCAAACGGAGGCAAGGCGACGTCCCTGGTGTACCAGTCAAGCTGTTGGCCGCCGCGCGTGTAGCGGGCCCAGATGTCCCAGTTGCCTCTCGTTATCTGGGTGTACAGCTTTACCGGCGAAAAGCCATCGGTCTCTTCGCCGTTATTAGTGACTGGCCCCGTAAACGGCTGGCCGGCTTTGGTCCCCTCGCCGGGGTAGTACCAGTTTTGACCCGAATACCCATCTGCCGCTATATTGTATTGTGACCCGGAGGGCATGTCAACAGCGTAGATTTGAGGAGAGTTTTGTTTATTAGCGCCTCGAGAATCACCGATGCCAGCGTATATGAATAGGCCTCCATCGTTGTCGTCGAATTTCTGGCCGTGTTTAAACTCACCTGTATAAAATTCATCGACGGCGCCCAAACGGCTGGTAAATTCTGTGCCTTGGAATGTCCCGATGTTGTAAGTAATAATGTTAATAACCATCGACACGGCGCCGGGGCCGTACAGGGCTGAGCCGGGACCGCGAATGACGTCAATGTGATGGATGTCGCCGAGCAGCGGCAGGTCTCGCTCGCTCGATGCCCCGTAGTGGGTGGTATCATTCATAACAGTTCCGTTAACCAGCAGCAGATATTTATCGTCACGGTCGTTAATAATCCCGCGCAGCCCCATATGGTCGGATTCGTAGTGGTGTTGTATTACTTGCAGGTTGGGGACGTAAATATCGAGCAACTCAAACAAGCTGCGTGCGCCGGAGGCCTTGATATCCTCCGCAGTGACTACCGTCATCGCTGCCGGGACAAGATGCGGCTTGGTATCCGTCAGCGTTGCGGTTGACGCGACATCGATGTTCATCAGGTCCTGCAGGGACATCTCAGTCAGGTCTGCGCTTGGTTTGGAACCCCCTTGTTCCTGTGCAAATGTTCGCACACCAACGGCCAGTATCATCACAAGAACGAAAAGCGGCAGCGAAGGCCATTTTACCGATAGCTGTTTATTATGCGTCTTCATAAATACTGCTCCATAAATAATTAATGGTCGTCCCCATAATTAAGGTTTGGTATGAACGGTTTTCCGTGCATGCCAGCCGTGATTGGTTTGCTTGTCTTTCTTGGTTCATCGTAATATCTCCATCGGGTCTATTGGCTTCCCGGTTCAGTTAGAATTTATATGTGACCGAAACTCCGACAGCCGGCGCATAGTCACGGTAATCGCCGCCGTTCGATATGCCATTGCTCGTTATGTAGTTACGCTTGTTGAAATCCCTGTTGAAAATACCGAGCAGATTGTAGCCCATCACGCCAATAGTAAGGTTTTTGCTCGCCTGATATTGCAGACCCATGTCCAGGTAGTAGTTGCCGCGATATGCCTTTTCCCACCCGGGGTCGATAGATGGGTGAAGCGGGACGGGACTCCCATCGGGGTATGTAAGAGTCGAGTCCGCAGCAGCAGCGTAGTTGTAGGGGTAATACTCGTCAGAATCCTTCATCCCCGGAAATTCCCAGTAGATACGCAGTGATGCGTTGAAGCTCCACTTGTCATCGAGCTTTTGTCGAAAGTTTATCTTGGTTATGTTATTGGCCCAGTCGGCCAGGTCGTCGCCATAGCCGTATGGCGCGGCGGTGATATACGTGCTCTGGCCCGGTATAAGGTAAAAACCATAAAGTTTCGTATAGCTATGGGAGATACTCAAACGGGTCTTCTCGGTATGGTAAGTGGCCTCAAGTTCGACGCCATAGTCCCTTTGTGTGCCAACAGGGGCCATTGTTTTATCAGCGTCGTCCCATGATATTACTTCCAGGTCATAGTGGACGAATATTGATGCGGCTAAGTCGAGGTTCTTGCTTTGCTGCCTTTCGTAACGCAGTTCGACACTGTCGAGTTTTTCCGGCGTGCTTTTACCGCCGCCGGAATCGGCATTCAACTTCATCTCTTCCTCGAGATTTGCACGCACCGACCGCGACCATATCAATTTGTATGTGTCTTTATCGGTCGGCGTGTAGACTATTGCCGCACGGGGCGAGAACATGTAGTCGGTAAATGTGTGCTTGTCAAGTCGTGCGCCTAGGAAGGTCGTCCATTTGTCGTTGATGTTCCACTGATCTTCTCCCAACAGTGAATACATATTGGTGCCCCATTGCGGCATTGGAACACCCGCGTCTTTAAATCGCTGGCTGATGGGGTCTCCGGTAGGCCAGCCGCCGAGGATGGGCAGACCAAGCTCCCGGTGTACAATCTCAGTGCCGAAGGCAATCTTGTGCTGGTCATTGGGCTGCCATCGCGATAGTATCTTGCCGTAATACTCGTCTTCACGATAGGCGTCATCTATCGTGTTTTGTCTGTATTCCACAAAATCGGTCATTAGATAGCTGAATGCGTAATCGATGTCGAGGTTATTCGCCAGCTCCTGTTTATACCCGACATAGCCGGTCGTCTGGTCGTAATTATAGAAGTTGACGCTCACGTCTTTAGGCGTGTGCACGCCGGTGGTCCAATCGTAGCTATCGAACACTGATTCGGCCCATCCCCAGCGGGCGCGTTCCTCAAGCCCGGGGGCATAGTCGTACTGTTTGCCGCCTTGGGTGTAACGTGCCCAGATATCCCAGTTATCTCTCGTTACCTCGGCGTATAGCTTGACCTCAGGCAGGTTTCTGGCGTCTGCTCCGTCACGATTCATTGGATTCCCCGTCATCGGCTGCCCCGCCTTGGTGCCGTCGGCCGGCAAATGAATGTCGTCCCATGGGTTATTGCCCCAGCCATCCGGCCACGGCTTTGTGTTCCACCACTCTACGTCCGATTCCGAACTGAAAGTATGTGGGAAAATCTGAGGCGCGTCATACTTGCTTGCGCCGGAGTATTTGCTAATGCCTGTGTAAATGAACACGCCTCCGTCGTTGTCGTCGAACTTCTGGCCGTGTTTCATTTCGCCTGAATAGAATTCTTCGATGGCGCCGAGTCGGCTGGTCATCTCTGTGCCTTGGAACGTATCGGGGCTGTAGGTTATGATATTAATCACCATCGATACCGCGCCAGGTCCATACAACGCTGAGCCGGGGCCTCGAACGACGTCAATGTGATGAATATCGGTGAGCAGCACCAGGTCACGCTCGGTTACCGCCCCGAAGTGGGTATGTTCATTTATATTGCGCCCATTGACTAACATCAGATATTTATCGTCCCGGTCACCAATGATACCTCGCAGCCCCATAGCGTCGGGTTCCCAGTGGTGCCGTAGTATTTGCAGGTTGGGCACGTAAATATCTAAAAGCTCGTCCAAGCTGCGGGCGCCGGAGGCCTTGATATCCTCCGCAGTGATTACTGTCACCGCTGCCGGAACAAGACGCGGCTTGGTATCCGTCAGCGCTGCGGTTGACGCGACCTCGACGTTCATCAGGTCTTCCATGGACAGCTCGGTCAAATCAGTTTTTTGTTTTATTTCTTGTTCTGCTGCGAATGTTTGCGAGCTCACGGTTATGGCCATCAGGGTGGATAACAGCAGGAAGCATTTTATTGACGGCTGGTTTTCACGTGTTTTCATAATAGGGCTTTCCAAACGGAAAGTTTCCCCCGTAACGGATTTAGTTGACATAAATATGTTCGTATCGTCGGTACGACTGGCGAACAAAACGGTTTTTAGCTCTTTTTTACCTGTGCGCATTTTTCAAGTTTTTCCCTGATGGTTTTGCCTAACTGTATTGGGTTAAATGGTTTTGTGATGTAGTCATCGGCGCCCATCTCTATCGCCTGCGTGACATCGTTCAGCATGCCTTTGGCGGTAAGCATAAAGACGGGGATATGTTCTGTGCTGCTGTCGGTCTTCAATTCCGCGAGAACCTGCAGTCCGTTCATTACAGGCATAAGCCAGTCAAGCAGAATTAAATCGGGGCTATTTTCACGCGCAAGTTTCAGACCAGCAGCTCCATCTTCGGCCAGATAAACCTCAAAGCCGTCCAGCTTGAGGTTGTATTCCAGCACTCTCCTGATGTGTGCTTCGTCCTCGACGACTAATATTGTAATTTGTTCGCTCATAGTTTAAGGCCAAAACATTTATCGATATGCCGTAGCCGAAAACGACTTTGCGTTCAATGGTGCGTGAAAATCTTTTGCAATCGCACAATTTTCAGCAAGTTACGACGTTGTGTCATCGGCATCTTTCAGGCCCGATTTAATCAAAGAACGGTTTTTATATGCGGCTTGGATGGGCGGACCACCGGTACAATCCTCAATTGTTGTATAAAGTACATAAGTGCTTGCTGATAAGATGGTTATGTGCGAGAGGGGGGAGTTCGTATTGTGAAGTTTTGAGGGCGTTTTAACGGAACACCATTAAAGTTGAGATAGTCCGATATAATTGGGGTATTGAGAGACGCTTTATGACGAATTACCGTGGGCAAGGAATTTGGCGAGGGGAGAGTGACAATTTGGCGAGCGAGTTGCAAAGGGATACATCTTTTTCCAGGCCGGTTTTGGAGCAAATCTATGCTATCGCCGCTACGGGTATGATAAGTTTCAGCAGATTCTCAACGGTATATGATTTAGCGAGGTCTATGGGCAGGACGCAGCCGTGGTCGTGGTCCGAGGCGATTATAATCAGGTTATTACCCGCTCGGGAGCATCCCGTTTCCTGTCGCTGGTGGCCGAGGATAAAAATGTCGGCGTCTAACGCCCTGGCCATTTTATCCAGCAAGTGCTGGCTGTGGCTTCTGCCCCAGGTCAGCAAATAGGCCGAACCCGGCTTGACGATGTCGTTAATTCTAAGCTGTCTCTCGAAAATTCGATGGTCAAACTTGTCGGCGTAATGGTCCCCCGGTAGCGAGTGCGAGATAAATATCCTGTTGGCGCACTTAACCGCAAGGGGCTGAGAAAATAAGAATTGCCGTATTGCCAGTTTAACGCGCTCGCTGGCAAGCTTGAATTCCCTGTCCAGAGCGGCCCGCATCGCCACGTTCATTTCTTTGCCGTTCTTCATAACGTCGGAGTTGTTGACGAAGGCGGTGTCGTGGTTGCCCATTATGATGTGTACCCGGTCTGGAAATCGCACCTTGTAGGAAATTGAATCAAACAGCAGTTTGTAAGACAGGCATCCTCCATGTTCGTCCTCGGGGCCGCCGTGTATGATTTCCTGAAGAATTACGTGGGTATGCTTGTTGTGTTCGAGGTTGGCTAATGCCACTATCCGCTCAAAATTCCGGCGATGCCCGTGAAGGTCCCCGGTTATGATTAATGACCCATGGGAAGGCAGACAAACAAGATTGCCCTGTCTGAATTTGTCCGCGTTGTTGGCTTCCATTCCTTTGTTCAGCAGTTCGATTGTTTTTTCGGGCATTTTTCAGGTCCGCATGGCCAAAACAGCAGCTTCTCAAATAAGCTTGCTAAAGGATAGCTTTCCGTCGACGCCCTGTCAAGGTTTATTGAGAATTGGTTTTTGACTTGTTGCTTAGTATGCTGTGTATCATCAGGTCTAAGCGGGATATGACAGTCATCATATCGGTAGGCCGTTTCGCGGGGTCTTCCTCGACGCAGTCCATCACTAATTTGGAAATACCTGCCGGTATCTGGGGCCTGACTTCATTTGGAGGGCGAATCGCCTCCTGCGGTACGGCAAGACCGAAGGGGTCCTTTTTCGGTATCAGGGTTGGGACCGTCCGGCCTGTCAGCGCCCAGTACATCGTTGCGCCAAGATTGAATATATCGGTCTTTGGCCCCAGCGGCTTGCGATGAACCTGCTCCGGCGCGATGTAATCGGGTGTCCCCTGAATGCGCCGTTTGGTCGTTCCTATCCGGCAGCTTTGTCCGAGGTCAATTATCTTGATTGCCCCGGCTTTACTCAGCAGGATGTTGTTGGGTTTTATATCGCAGTGAACCAGGCCGCACTGATGCATCGCGTTAAGTCCCGTCGCCACCATTCGGAATACCAGCATTACATCGAGCAAGCTCAGCGCAGGCCCTTCCTCCAGCGATTGCCCGTCAAAGTATTCCATCGCAAGCAGCATCTCTTTTGTTTTGAGCATGCTGCGAATCTTCTTTAGCCGGTAGCACTTGCGAATGTACGGGTGGGTTACTTTCCGTGCTATTTTGTATTCGGTCTCGACCTGCTCGAAAACACGGACGTCTTCCGGTCTTTCGAGGATAACTCGCTTTAAGGCCACTTCTTTTCCGTCCGCATCGTCGGTGGCAAGGTAAATTGTCGTGCGCGCACCGACCCCGATACGTTTCTTGATAGTGTACCCGCCTATGTCAAGTATATCTCTTGCCATATCTTCAAAACCGTTGAAATCTATGTGTCCGCCTCGTCTGCCGACAAGCCGGGCGTCTAAACCCTGTTTATTATCGGCACTTGCTCCGACCGGCTAAACTTGGAAAAGACCATAGCATACAAAGTGTTTGCTTTTTTGTCCAGTGGCCCGTGCGATTTTGCCCCTTATTTTTTCATAGATATTAGCCCGAAACCTGTGGTTTCGCTTGACAACCCAGCCGAATCTGTGATAACCTCTTAGGATAGTTGTGTTTCCCCGATAGCTCAATCGGTAGAGCGAGCGGCTGTAAGTCGGGGCATGAAAGGCGGTGAAGTTGGCCAAAAAGGACACAAGGACCTATGATGAAAGACGAGAGTATCTGATTTCAGCGGTCAAAAGGCGAAGGCAAAAAATTCGCCTGATGGCAATAGCCGCAAAAGGCGCCAAGTGCGAAGTATGTGGCTATGACAGATGTATGGAAGCTTTGGAATTTCATCATCTGAGCAAATCAGACAAAAATTTTGGTCTTTCAGAAAAAGGTTATGCGAGATCCTGGAAAAGGGTCGAAAAGGAATTAAAGAAATGTGTCCTGCTTTGTGCCAACTGTCATCGGGAAATTCATGCCAAAGTTGCAGCTCCTGATGGAAACATCAGGATGAAAAACCGGGTGAATTCAGGGAAACCTGATTCCGCTGGTGCGGATATGGTAATCCTGAGCCAAGCCAGTTCACGCAGGGTTGGTTAAGTGAACTGGAAGGTGCAGAGACTAAAGAGTGAGGCGACCTGTGCCAATAAGCTCTTAATAAGCGCCCGGCACCTAACCCCGAATAATCGGGTATGGTGATGAGATAGTCCGGTCTTCAGGGAAATCTGAAGGAAGCCGTAACCGCTAGGTCGTAGGTTCGAATCCTACTCGGGGAGTTGAGAAGATTCTGTCCAAAAGGGCGGAATCTTTTTGGCTTTGTGGGCAGGCAAGAGCCATCGTCTTCTCCAAAAGGACCTTTGAAAAGGGAGAAATTATGAGAGAGACCGGGAAGAAAATACATTTGTGCTATTGATAGCTTTTAGTGGTTTGGATTGTTCAAAAAAATAGCCCCCCCTCGTGTGAACGAAGAGGGGCTATTATATCTTATTGACTAATGGCCGCCGTGCAGAGCCGCTTTACCTTGAATCACGGTTGTCTGAAAAACACTGCGTTTGGGCAATAACGGTTAGTACCTGCCACCGCCGCCGCCGCCACCGTATCCGCCACCGCCGCCACCGCCGCCGGTGCGTCTGCCGCCGCCGCCACCGCCACCATAACCACCGCCGCCGCGTCTGCCGCCGCCACCACCGCCGCCACCGTATCCGCCACCGCCGCCGCCGCGATGCTCGGTCTTAGGCCTGGCCTCATTGACGTTCAGTGCACGTCCTTTGAGGTCCTTGCCGTTCATTTCGGTTATAGCCGTCTGTGCTTCGGCCTTTGCCGGCATCTCGACAAATCCGAATCCCCTGGACTCGCCGCTGAACTTGTCCTTTATAATCGTTGCCGTTTGTACCTGACCGAACGCCTCGAACGCCTGTTTCAGTTCGTCTTCGGTTACATCAGGTGCCAGATTGCCCACATAAATGTTCATTTGCTTTCCTTTCTTAATCTCTAAGGCCGATTTTGGCGGTGCGAACACCGCCCGCTTACACTTACCAAAACTCGCGGTATTCTATTACCTCTGCGGCCTGTACACAACAATTATCTTGTATTTTTGTCAAAATGAATTTCGTCACGGCAACCCTGTTCCGGCGGGTAATCCCCGCCTGCTTTTGGGGTTAGTTTCCTTGAAGTGGCGAACGAGTATCAAGAAGGGTGGCGGAGTTTGTTTTTTCCCGGCAGGCGATTGACCTGGCATCTGATAAGGTTTAAATCTTCGTTTATGTAACTGTGTTTATTTCCTGCTGTTTTGGGAAAGTGAAGTAGAATGTGCTTCCTTTTCCGACTTCCGATTCCACCCATATTTTGCCGCCGTATAATTCGACGATTTTCTTTGTGACCGGCAGACCGATACCCGTTCCTTCGGACTCGTTGTTCTCAGACAGGGTCTGGAATATTCTGAAGATTCTCTCAAAATGTCTTTGTTCGATTCCGGGGCCGTTGTCAGAAACGCTGAATTTCCACATCTGACCTTCCTCGGTGCAGCCGACTTTGATGCTCCCGTCGGGCTTGTCCATATATTTGACAGCATTGGATAACAGGTTTTGGAATACCTGTTTCAGGTGATTCTCATCAGCTGTTACAGTAGGCAGGTTTTTCTCGATGGTGATGTTGACGTCCTTAAGCGGTTTCATTTCCTCGAGTATTTCGGCAAGAATCAGGTCTAAATCCACCAGACGTTCGTTTTGTCTGGTGCGTTCGATTTTTGAATACCGCAGCATGTCGTCGAGGAGTTTGTCCATACGGTTTACTCTTGCCACGAGCAGATTTACACGCTCTCGGCCCTGTTTGTCGAACTTGTCGGCATAATCTGTGATAAACCACTGGGCCAGGGTTGCTATTCCTCGCAGGGGGGTCTTAAGGTCGTGCGCTGCGACATGGATGAAGTTTTGGAGATGTTTGTTTGATTGCTTTAATTCACAAACGGTCCATTCGAGGTCGTTGTTAAGCTTTACGAGTGCCTCCTTGGTCTTTTTGAGTTCGGCGATATCAACGAAGCTTTCGAGCAGATGTGTTCGCCCGTCAAGTATGATGGTTGTGACGGTTTTGATAATCGGGCGTTTTTCTCCGCTGGCGGTTAGCAGCACGCGCTCTGAGTTGTCAACGGTCTGCCCCAGGTCGGTAAAGGGGCATTTGCCTAACTCGGCCGGGCAGACATATTTATGACAGACTTCGCCTATCATTTTATCTCTTTGTGCGCCCACGAGCTTTGCAGCAACCGGATTGACATCCACAATAGTGTGCGTCTCCGGGTCAATGATAATTATTCCTGTTTGCACTTTGTCGAAGATGGTTTTGAGCCGGCTTTCACTTTCGTGCAGTGCGTCCTCCGTGCGTTTTCGCTCGCTGATTTCCTCCTTCATTTGCTCGTTTAACGTTGTAAGCTCCGCTGTGCGTTCTTTTACTCGCGATTCCATCTCTGTGTTGGTCTGTCGAAGTTTCTCTTCAATACGCCGGCGGGTTGCGACTTCGTTTTTCAGGGCGTTGTTTGCGTCTTCGAGCTGAACCATAAGTTCCGCCGCGTATGCGTTGGCTGTCGCGACGCCTTTTGTCTGCCGTTGGAGCCCTTCATTTTCCTGACGCAGTTGCTCGTTTTCCGCTTGTAGTGATTTGAGCGTCTCCTCGAAGTCACAAACGTTTAATTGCTTGTCTGTCTTGTTCATAAGCTATTGTCCTATCTTCGGGTCTTGGTCAGAACACCACCGTGGAAACCCTGTCGTTGCACGTTGCCAAGACCAGTTCCGACAGTCCGGCTGATGGCAGCTTGGCATAACGTTTTTTGGCTTTTTGCCGTGTAATACAGGCATTGTTCGCACACGTCGAACATACGCTTATAGCAGCGCCGTTTTTAGTCAGGATACTCATATATTCCGATATCGGACTAAAACCATTCACACTTTTCCTGGCGGCTGGCTCGTTCTTTACAATCCATGCAACCCCATCGAGTGTCAGGATAACCTTTACCCTTATATTCGAAACCACGGCTGAAACGCCAAACGCAAAACCCAGAACTGCTCGGCCAAGGTCCTTGGGGCCTGACGCTATTATTACCTGCAAATCGAGCTGCTTTTTATTTTTCATTCTTTCCATCCCTATATGAAAAGCGTTATTTTCGAATCTTTCGCGTCTGCCAGATACGTCGTCACGCCGCCGTAGTCCAACCCATCTATCATCTCTTCTTTAGTTATGCCCATAACGTCCATCGACATCTGGCAGGCAATCATCCGGACGTCCATTTCTCTTGCGAGGTTCATTAGCTCGGGCAAGGTCGAAATGTGTTTCTTTTTCATTGCATATTTGAAGAAAGCCGGCCCCATACCCATCAGGTTCATCTTCGACGTCGTCATCTTATCAGAGCCCGAAGGCAGCATCAGGGCCATAAGCTTCTCTGCGATTGGCTTGTTTCTAAAGACGGTTTTTTTCTTCAGTACCACCAGTCCCCAGAACGCAAAATACATCGAGACCTTCATGCCCATCAACGCCGCGCCGGTTGCTATTACAAACGACGCCAATAGTTTGTCCATGTCGCCGCTGAAGACAACAAGGGTAGCGCGGTTGCTGGTCACGGTTGTGTCCGGGCGTTCCTCTTTGCACACGGCCTGCTCGTCCTTCTGCCTGCCTGCCTCCATTTGTTTCGCGACTTTTGCAGTTACGATTTTGTCGATGTAACTGAGCAGGGCAGGGTCGATTGCTACTGTCTGAGAGTTTGTCATTATTTTGCCACCTGGCCCTTTCTGATTAGCGCCCGCTGAACCGGGCTGTTGCTGAATTCTACCAGTTCATGGCCCATTTGTCGTACCCATGCCTTTATGTCCGCCTCGAAAGCGGGGTCTGTTGCCTCGACCTCCAGTATTTCGCCCGCCGACATATTCTTCATTGTCTGACTTATCCTGACGACAGGCATCGGACAGTTAAGCTTCTTGCAGTCCAGTAACTTGTTCGCCATTTTTATTCTCCTGCTGTTTTCAAAATATGCTTCTGCAAATCCGGCGTTTAGAACATATATGAAATACCGACGTCTATTGAATACTGCGACATTTTCGTGTTAGCGCTGTCGATATACTGGGCGGAATTTTTGGTATCGAAAGAAACCTTGGGCGCATACACAAATCCGATGTTTAAGACCAGGTTCTTTTTCAGCATTATTCCTGTCCCACCCGTGATGTGATGTTCGGCAATTGCCGGGAAAGAGATGTTCTCGAATGCCCGGCTCGAATCGAGAGGGTTTTTCCCATAGTTATAGCCGGCACGCAACTTTACTTTCTCGTTGAGGTCGTATTCAATGCCGACCTTATACACGTATTGCTCATTCCAATTCATATTCCAGGGTGCTGCTCCGCTGTTGTTCTCGGTATATTCCGGTTTGTTCTTTCCCATTGTCTGAGGCCAGTCAATCCAGGCCACGTCAAAAGCTGCGCGAAATTTATCTGTGGGCCTTATACCCAGGCCGGCCGTGATGTTTTGCGGCTGGTCTAAGCTGAGCTTGTCTTTGCCGCCTGTTGTATTAAATGAAAAATCAGAAAAGTTCTGTTTGCTCTCGTATGCCAGCCCGACTGATATCTTATCCGTTGCTTTGTATAATGCCCCTGTCGTAAACCCGATACCGTATGCCTGACCGTTATTGTGAGAAACCTGTGACGGCGGCCCGGCTTCGTATTCCATCATCGCATAATCCAGGTTCAAAGCGAAACCAAGTGATAATCTCTCGTCGAGTCGCCGCGATATCGCCGGTGCGATTTTCATAAATTTGTAGTCGGTGCGTGTTACGTTATTATAGAGGTTGCTTTTGTAATCGACGCCCATTCCGCAGACGCCCGAAACGCCTATGCCGATTGCTGTTTTTTCATCCAGCGGCCCGGCCAGTCCCATCGTCGGCATAATGCAGAGGCCTAAGTCGGAGGAAATCGTAGAGTTGTCGTGTGTAACCATCCCGGCGCTGCTGTGGGCTTTATAACTGACGTCCGGCGAAAAGCAAGTTGCGCTTATGTCAAACCGCATGGGCAATTCCGATAAGCCGGCCGGGTTCGTTATCGCTGTGGCGGTATCCAGCGGCAAACCCACGCTTGCCCCTCCCATCGAGTTTTGTATGGGGCCTATGCCTATCATTTTCATACCGTTTGTCGCGTATGCAGGACCGGCGAGTGCCAGGGCCACCACTGCCAAGGCCGAAAACGTTTTGTAAATAGATGTGCGCATTTTCTTTTTTTGTCCCCCCTGTGCACCGTTTTTTGCCGGTGCTGGACATACCATATACAGGCGGATATTTTATTCGACCATATTCCTACTTTGCCTTAGTGGATTACCCTGTTACAAGTGGCGAACAAGTAACGTCCTAAAAATATGCGGTTTTGGTGATAAGTTCTTAATCCTGTGGGACGATTTCTTATGGGGATGTATTGCAAAAAGACGAATATGACCGTATAAGCTACCTCTTTATGGTTGCGGCAGGTGCTGTTTGTCGTACTATGGGAGTAAAGGTTATGACTAAAAAAACCGGTAATAAAGTAACTCGCGATTGGTTCAGGGGCTGGTCAAATGAATATGACCGGACTTTGGGACGACTTAAGTTTCATCGTAACCTGCTGGATATGATGGTGAAAAATTCCGCGGTCAAAAGTAATGATAAGGTGCTGGATATCGGCTGCGGAACGGGGCTTCTTAGTTTGAAATTTCTCAAGGCATCAAACTGCTTTATTACAGCGGTCGATAATTCGAAAGAAATGATGGCGGTTTTTGAGGATAAAATCAGACGACTGGGAATAGATAAGCAGGTCGTTTGTAAATTGATGGATGCGGATTCGTTGAAGTTTCAGGATAACACTTTTGATGTAGTGGCATCTTCAGTGACCCTTCATCATCTTAAGGAAAAATTGAGCGTCTTGAAGAAAATACGCGGTATTCTTAAACCTGGCGGCAGTTTAATAATCGGCGATGTTGATATGGATTCCACCGGCAGCCACGCGGACATTAACAGGTTTAAGCGTATCATCAGGGTATTGGAGCAGGAATGGATTTCTGCTTTGAAGGATGGGGGCGTGAATGCGTTCGTAAAAATGTTCGATAACGGCAAAAAGCATATCCTCAATCAGGGCGAATACTGTATCTCTCTTAAGCAGTGGGCGGATGTCTGCAAAAAAGCCGGTTTCCATAAAATTATCATCAAAAGAATTCCGCGTTACAAATGTTTCGGCATTGTTGTCGCCCGAAAAGAGGCGGTTTAATTCTTAATAGTTGCCTGCCGGCGTATTGCAAAACAACTCGCCGAACCGTATAAATTACCCCATTATGACCGCCGATGCGAAAAAGCGAATTGAGCAGTTACGTGCCGAGATACGCAGGCACGATTACCTCTATTACGTCCTCAACCAGCCCGAAATAACCGACCAGCAATACGATAAGCTCTTCGCAGAGTTAAAATCGCTTGAGGAAAAGCATCCTGAACTTATCACATCGGATTCGCCTACCCAACGGGTATCCGAAAGGCCGATTGAGGGCTTTGCCCAGGTTCGCCACGCTGTCCCGATGCTCAGTATGGATAATACCTATAACGCCGAGGAGTTACGCGCGTTCGATGAACGGGTGGCAAAGGGGCTTGAAAGCAAAGATTACGATTACGTCGTCGAATTGAAAATCGATGGCCTCGCGGTGAGTTTGCGATACAAAAAAGGAGTCCTTGTGTTTGGCGCTACAAGGGGCGACGGCTCAAAAGGAGACGATGTTACGCACAATATCAGGACGATAAAGGCGATTCCGCTGCGACTGGCGGGTGATGCGCCTGAGACCATTGAGGTTCGCGGCGAGGTCTATATGCCCACAAAGTCCTTCGCCGGCCTCAATAAACAACGCGAAAAAGAGGGCGAGCTGCTTTTTGCCAATCCCCGCAATGCCGCCGCCGGCTCATTAAAGCTCCTCGATTCGAAAATCACCGCCCAGAGGAACCTGTCCTTTTTCGCGTATTCTATCGGCGAGGTTTCAAAACCGTTGGCAAAAGAGCATTATGAAATGTTGCAGGTTTTCAAAAAATTTGGTCTGCCTGTAAACCCTCATATCAAAAAAGCAAAAAATATCGACGAGGTCATCGAAATCTGTAATAGCTGGGAGGATAAACGAGAAAAACTTGAATATCAAATCGACGGTATGGTGGTCAAAGTCAATAACCTCGAACAGCGTGAGATTCTTGGTTCTAGTAGTCGTTCGCCGAGATGGTGCATAAGTTATAAATTCGCCGCCGAGCGGGCCGAAACAAAAGTTGAATCAATCGTTGTCCAGGTGGGCAAGGGAGGCACGCTGACGCCTGTGGCGAATCTGACGCCTGTGTTATTGGCGGGGACAACCGTCAAAAGGGCGAGTTTGCATAACTTCGACCAGGTTAGTCGCCTCGATGTTCGCGAAGGTGATACCGTTATTATCGAAAAAGCGGGCGAAATTATTCCGCAGGTCGTCGAAGTCAAAAAGGACCGCAGGCCAAAAGGAGCGAAACCTTTTGAGCCGCCCACAAAATGCCCAAATTGCGGCGGCGAAGTCAAAAAAGACGCGGAAGGCGTTTTTCTCCGCTGTATCAATCCCCATTGTCTCGGCCAGTTGAAAGAGCGAATCAGGTATTTCGCCGGCAGGGGACAAATGGATATCGAAAACCTGGGCGAAGCATTGATTGACCAGTTAGTGGAAGCCGGCTTGGTAAAAAATATCGCCGATATTTACAAACTTACCAAAGACGACCTCCTCGGCCTGGAGCGAATGGCGGATAAAAGCGCGCAAAACGTCATCGACTCAATCGAGGCAAGCAAAACCAGACCGCTTTGGCGGCTCGTTGCTGGGCTTGGTATTCGTCATATTGGCGTGCAGACCGCGCAGGATTTGGCCGGGCACTTCGGCTCGCTCGAATCGATTATAAAAGCCACCCAGGCCGAGCTTGACGCGATTGAACAGGTCGGCGAAAAACTCGCCGAAGGCGTTTATGAGTATTTTAACAATGAGCGGAATATCGCAATCATAAATGAGTTGCTGTCGGCGGGCGTTAAACCCCAACTGCCTGAAAAAGCCAAAGCCCAGGGCAAACTCGCCGGCAAAGCAATCGTTGTTACAGGTACACTTCAAAATTTCTCCCGCCAGCAAATCGAAGAGGCAATCAGAAACGCCGGCGCAAAGGTAAGCTCCAGCGTCAGCAAAAATACCGATTTTGTCCTCGCGGGCGAAAACCCCGGCAGCAAACTCGACAAAGCCCGTCAATTAGGCGTGAAAATCATCACCGAAACAGAATTTGAAGAAATGTTATGACACACGCCCGGAATTATATGGAGTTAGCGTTGCAATTGGCCGCACGCGGTCTTGGTAATGTTGAACCGAATCCTGCGGTTGGGGCGGTCATTGTCAAAAAGGGCAAAATTATCGGCAGGGGGTGGCATAAAAAATTCGGAGGCCCGCACGCGGAAATCAGCGCCCTTGCGGATTGCAAAAAGCAGGGGGCTAATCCCAAAGGCGCGACAATGTTCGTTACACTCGAACCCTGCTGTCACTTCGGCAAAACAGGCCCCTGCACCGATGCACTAATCGCCGCAAAATTGAAAAAAGTCGTCGTCGCGACTATCGACCCGTCAAAGCACGCAAACGGCAAAGGTATTCACCAGCTTCGAAAAGCGGGTATCAAAGTTAGCGTTGGGGAATGTGAGGCCGAAGCACGGGTTCTTAATGCACCGTTCCTAAAATTCGCCTCGACGGGCAAAACCTGGGTAACATTGAAATGGGCACAGTCGATTGACGGCAAACTCGCCTGGGCCAAAACTGATGACAAGCACAAGTGGATTAGCTGTGAAGAAAGCAGAAAGGATGCCCACAAACTGCGACGACGGGTCGGTGCAATTCTTGTGGGCATCAATACCGTCCTCAAGGATGACCCGCTTTTAACGCCAAGGCCGGCTAATGGCAAAAAACCATTACGAATCGTTCTCGATAATCACCTTCGCATCCCTCTCAATTGCAAATTACTGAAAACAGCCAAAGATGTCCCCGTGCTCATCGTAACAAATATCGACACTCTTCGGACTAAAGCCAGAAAGGCAAAGCAAATCGCCGGCAGGGGGGCTGAAATTATCGCCTGCCCTGTTTCCCGCTCAAATCTGAAATTCCTGATTGTTCAACTAAGCAAACGCGGCGTCCAGCGTCTGCTTGTCGAAGGCGGCCCCACCGTTATCGGCTCATTCCTGAAAGCCAAACTTGCCGATGAAGTCGTCATATACGTCGCGCCTAAAATTTTGGACGCCAAAGGCGGCGCAGATATATCATGGGCGACAAATCGTTTGCATTTGTGCCGTGCGGAAATAAAACACATCCGCGATGACATCCGTATAAATGGCCTGACAAGCAAAGGATTAAAGGCGGCCCGTCTCTCGGTTTAATAAATCATTCCAGCAGTTTTTTACTCCTGAGGAGATGATGGTAATGCTGCGCAAACCGATGTGCCTCGTCGCGGACATATTGCAGCAGCTTCAACGCCGGTGAATGTCTCGGCAGCTTCAATGGCCTTCTGCTTCCCTGTAAATAAAGTTCCTCTTCTCGCTTGGCAATCGAAGCTATTCTTAAATTCTTTATAAATTCTCTGTGTCCTCTGTGCTCTCTGTGGCTAAAAATCTCTTTATCCTCTGTGGCGAATAACTCTTGCATCGCATTTTCAGCGGCGTGCAATTGCCCTAATCCGCCGTCAATCAATATCAAATCAGGCCAAAGCTCCTCGCCAACAAGCGCGTATTTGTATCTGCGTCTGACCACTTCCGCAATCATCGCGTAATCATCGCTTCCCTCGACCGTCTTAATTTTGAATCGCCGATACCCCGCCTTGAATGGCCTGCCGTCGATAAATTTCACCAATGACCCAACCGCCTCTTTGCCGCCGATGTTCGCTATATCAATCCCCTCGATGATTCTTATTGGGTTTGGCGCATCTAAAATCTTTTGCAGTTTCACTAATGCCTCAGTTGGTTCCGCAGCGAAAACTTCCGGCTGAACGTCCTCATCCGGCTCACCTCGCTCGTCTAATTTCCCAATCAGCCGAATCCGGTCGCGAAGCATCCCCGCCTTCTCGTAATCCATCCCCGCCGATGCCTCTTCCATCTCATTTTTAAGCTGCCGCAGCACCGTTGACCGTTTCGATTGCAGGAACTTAATCAAATCCCTGATAATCGTTTTATATTCCGCCTTCTCGATTCTCGCCCCGCAGGGCGCGACGCACTGATTTATGCTGTGGAGGATACACGGCCTGAAAAATCTGCGTTTGTCATTCCTGGCTTCGATTTCAAGTTTGCAGCTTCTGAATTTGAATATCTTTTGCAGCTCCACGAATACCGCCCGCAAATCCTTTGCGCTTGCGAATGGCCCAAAGAGGCGACTGCCCTTCGCCCGTGGCTTGCGCGTTATATATACGCCCGGAAAATCATCGCCCGTCGTAATTTCTAAATACGGAAACGTCTTGTCATCAAGGAGGTCGGAATTATACGCCGGCTGGATGTCCTTTATCAGCCGGGCCTCTTTGAGCATTGCGTCAACTTCGGTTTCGGTCTCGATATAATCGACTGTCTGGACCTTATTGAGCATCTCGACGATTTTTGGCCCGCGAGATTCCATTATGTCGCTGGCTGGTTGGAAGTAGCTCGCCACACGCGACCGCAGGTTCTTCGCCTTGCCGATATACAAGACCTCATCCTTTGGCCCTTTCATAAAATACAACCCCGGTCCCGTCGGGAAGCTCTGTATCTGCTCGCGTACTGATTTCATATCACTCATACTTTTAACCATTGTAATGCCCTTGTCATTCTCG
This sequence comes from Phycisphaerales bacterium, assembly GCA_003170415.1. Classification (GTDB taxonomy): domain Bacteria; phylum Planctomycetota; class Phycisphaerae; order Sedimentisphaerales; family Anaerobacaceae; genus Fen-1362. The sequence goes on from PMZJ01000033.1 coordinate 52,295, forward strand.
CGGAAGCGGGAATCCAGTTGCTACGCCGGAGGCGAGCATAAGAGGTGATAATGCTATTATAAGGAATTTTTTAGTTGCCCCTACTTGCCCCTTGTTGCCCCTCGTTTTTGTGTGTGGGGGTAGAGGGGCAAGTTGGTTTTTAACCTGAAAAATGGGTCCCATGTACTACGCCCCCGGCCAAAAACATGCTGGGGCAGGCAAGTTAGCAGCACTCGGGGATCTTCGCTTCCTCCTACGCTGAAGCTTCGGAGGACAGGTCGCTACGAAGGGGCAAGTTACCTAAATTAACCCTCCGTCGCACTTCGTGCTATGGAGGGCAGGCATTTTTTACCGCGGAGGACGCAGAGGCCGCAGAGATATTGCAACCACGGATTGCGCGGATTCTCACGGATTTTTTTAGACACAGATTCACACTGATTTACACTGCTTTTTTGCCACCGAGTTCACAGAGAACACAGAGAATTTCTAACCACAGATTTGACACAGATTAACACAGTTTATATCAGCCATTGAGGCATATTCGCAACGGTCATTTCTCGATACTCGTATCTGTGAATGCCCGCTCCTCATCTGCCGGGCAACTTTGTTGCCCACACCTTAGGTGTTCATAGGCTGACATAAAACACAGATTTTTAAGCCGGGCAAAGACACGGATTTTATTACAGCGTACAGCGGATAGTGGGTAGCGGGCAGTAAAACAAAAACGAGGTTTTCTTGGACGCTGATTACGCGGATTACGCTGTTTTTTTAGACGCAGAGATTTTAGACACAGTTCTTTGCCACTGATTACACTGTTTATGTCAGCCGGGGCGTAATCGACAAGACCTTTGCTCTAAATATGATTTATGCGCAAGGCCATTGTCTCTTCCGCCGGGCAACTTCGTTGCCATACCTCAGGTATTACCGGCTGATATAAAACACAGATTCGGCCTTCATAATATAAAGCCGAGCAAAAGACACAGATTTATTTTAGACGCAGATTAACGCTGATTTACGCTGTTTTTTTAGACACGGATTAACACGGACTTGTCCGCCGAAGGTGGATTAACACTGCTCGACTGTTCAACTTTTCTAATATCTCGCGCAGCGAGGGGCGGGAAAAAACGGTTGCTGTCCCCATTATTCCTTCATTTCAGGATTATTTTTCGTCTTGTCAAATATCTGATTTATGAAGTCAGCACATATACGAAGATTCATTGCCGATGCATCGTATAGCATTGTGCTACCGTGAGCCCAATTATTTCTGAGGCTTGATATTAGTTTCGGCAAACTTTCAACGTAGCAAGTCGATTCTAAGTTTGTCAGTTTTGCCCTGATATGGGAAAAATGCTTGTCTTTGATAAGGCCTTGCTTCACAGATATTCCAATCAAATGAAAAAGAGATGTTCTTGTATTTTGTTTTTTTAGTTTTACCCTCAATGCCATTTCCAGCGTAGAAAAGGTTTTCATGTCAGCAATATTATGAAACGGATAACAAAACCACGAATACAATGATATATTTCGTGCAACATTAAACTGACTTCTAACATCTTCTGGAACATCTTCATTCAATTCTATGGACTTTACTACCCCATGGAGGTCTTCAAGGCGATATTTCCTTTGCTGACCTGTTTGCCGGTTAATTAATACATAATGCGTATTGCGACTGTCAGGTAAGGTGATTTCTTCGAGTTTCTTAAGTTCTTCCATATTTCTTGTCGAGCAGATACGGTTGCTTACTTTTTCCCATCACGTTTATCAATTTGTTCTTTGGCTGAATCGGGAAGCTGCGAAAACATGGCATCTACTTTACCTGGCATTGAGACCATATAATCTGTGATTAAATTTAATAAGATGAATAGTTTTCCTGCCACTTCAGTATCATCGACATCGATTTGCCCGGGATGCACTGCGTTGTTGCCAATGACTCTCACGATATCAAGTGATTTCTGGATTTGTTCGGGTAGGCCTTTCTTGACAAGCCCCTTGATGTCCTCATTGATATCTTTTCCTTTACCACCCAGATCAACACAAAGTTTTTGGATTGCCAATCGAAGCAACGCAGCAGCACCTCTCGGAGATTGAGTATAAATGTTCGCTGCTTCTTCGTAATCATCTTTTACATCTTTTGGCATATCAGGATTTGGAGCTGGGGCATTCCCCCGATTTGGATAAACCATTTGTTCATAATACCAAAGACATATTTTCCCACAGTGCTCACATTGGCTGTACCTTATAGAACAAAGGCTATCAAATGCAATCCCCTCACCAAACCAATTTCTTACCATAAATTCACGTATTTGTTCGTGATTAGAATAGTAATGATGTTGTCTTGCTAATACACCGCAATGGGGACAGGTAAAAGCTCTAAGGCCGCTTTGAGGTGCTACATATTTCATTAATCATCTCCTTGACTTTCAATACTTAATATCAACAAAAAATGCGGTCATGCCAAAACATTGATTCCCGTATTTATCTTTATGCTTGTTCAGTGTTGAGGACTGTTTCTGCCTTTGAAATCTCTTTCCGCAAACTGGACATTCATAAATATATATAGGGCCACCAAATCTTGGCCCAATTGGTAATCTATTTACTCGTCGAATACTCCTCTGTCGCAATTCTGTTCCACCAAAAGGTTTCCCGAAATATGAATTTTTAGGATACTCTCCAGCTTTTGACAGCTCTACATCATATCTTGGCTCGAACTTTATATCTGTTCCTTTGATCTCTTGAATATTTGTATGCACAAACGACTTGATTGATGGCCCAGAAGTTCTTCCACCAGTTGTATCATAGACATAAAAATATTCCCTTGCTACGCCGTCTTTTCGTTGTTTGTAGACAAGAGAATATGGTTCGACCATTCTTCTTATGCCATCATAAACAATATCGATCATTGTCATATTGGTCCCTGCTTCGAATATAATGTTTCTATATTCAACAGGAAAAAACATGAAATCTCCTATGCCATCTGGAAATCCGGCAAATATTTCACCAATGTGGCTAATGAAGCGTTCAACAGCAACCTCGAAATCGATCATTGTACTTTTGGGACATACAAGATACTTCTGCCAAAGCCCCTTCATTATTTGAAGCGGTAGACTGAGGAAGAGGCCTTTTAAGAAACCCGGATTTCTTTCAAAAATAGTAATTTTGAGAAGAGTAGTAATTATTTCGCCTATCTTTATGTCTAATCCAGTGTCAAAAAACAACCAGAAGACATAATCGTACAAGTCGGCAGAATGCCTTCTTTGTAAAAGACATTTTAGTTTTGACGCAAGCACTTCCTCCAGCTTCAAACATTTTATTTCTGCTTTACAGTTTTGATAGTCAGAATAGGGATGAATTATGAATCTATTTTGGACAGGAAGATAAATTCGGTCAAATTGTGTGATATCCAAGGTTATTTTGAGTGTAAATTTTCCCTCTGTACCATAGAAATCCTTGAAATATAGACGAACCTCATAAGCTTCCTTTTCACGATCAATGCCTCTCTTGTCACGGATGTCATTACGTTCTTTTTCGAAAATTACGCCAGACGCTTCTTGTACAAAATCGCAGACCTTATTTAATTCGGAACGCAAGAGATCTTGAGACAGACGAGTTTGCGTAGTGAAGTCCAAGTCGTTTGAGTAACGTGTATTTTCGAAATATGCTTTCCTAAGGCAATTACCTCCCTTTAGGATAAGATGATCTTTTAGATCAGATGCTATATATATACCTGCAAGAATCCAACCAAAAACATAGTCCCTCTGAACGTTGGAAGGGTGAATGTCAAATTCTTCGGCCTTCTTTTCTATCTCACTCTTGTCTATCACAGCGAAAATCCTTAGTAAGTGTCACAATGCGGAATAACGAGGCGGAATAACCGGGGACGGCCCCACAACCACCTTATTAACTTCATTGTGAAAACACCTTCCGGACGGCAAAGTTGACGGGCAAAGGTGTGAATCTCTTCCGAGCCGTTTCCGGCCATAAAAAACTGTTTTTTGCCTTCCGTTTTCGTCCCAACATTGGATTTACCCGCCAATGGCGGAAAACGCCTGTTTGACCTTGGCCGATTGCATAAAAATCAAAAGCAGTATTGGATATGTCAAATTTGCTAACATAGTTAATATAGTAAAAATGTAACGGCCCCACATCTCTTCCGGTACACTTGACCACTTAATGGACATCGCAATATAGGAAATACCCAGGACCATCAATACAATTTGAATCCGGGCATACATACAAGACCCGCGTCTTGCCCATCTTTTCATCGTTAATAGACCGATGCCCAGCACCAACAGCCAAATCGACAAACCGATGCCAACAGCTAATAAGAGCAGAACCAGTATTTCCGACCCTGTTATTTTCTCCGGATTCTTACAAGCCCCTGCGACTATTTTGTATAACCCAGGGGAGCCGCGGACCAGATAGTAGCATCCGAAGACAATATTCAACACCCCGAACACCGTAATCGATGTCGGCTTCTCAATAATTTGCGGGGGCACCTGCGCTTGATTGGAATTGAAATCTTCCATAATTCAAATATCCCTTGAATTTTAGCGGCCTCCATTCCGCCAAGACAAAACACAAATCGGCGGGGCAAGCCCCGCCCTGCAATTTATCAAATAAGCAACCCCCCAATAAATTGGGGGGCTAAACAATATATCAAAACTGAATTCCTGCTTGCGCAGGAATGACAGCGAAAAACGACATTTTTGCTGTCACGAGCAGCCCATACTATTACCGCAATTGAAGCACTTATAGCAGGTTCCGTTGCGGACGGTGATTGAGCCGCAGATATCGCAGGCGGGGGCGTCGTCCTGGAAGTGCTGGAACTGGTAATTGAACTGCTGCATAACAGCCGCATCGGATTGCGTCTCGCCATCGGTCTTTTCAGGCATACCCGCCGTCACAAGCGCACCTGTGCGGTCGCCTGCCTGCCCTCTGGCTTGGCCATCCCTGTTCGGGAGAATGCTGTTGTCGGGGGCCGAACCAGCCTGCCCTGAGCTTGTCGAAAGGGTCAAGCCGGCCAACCTGTTGGCGGGCTTAGCGGGTATCTCGACAATGCGCGAGGGCTTTATTGTGTCTTCGCAGCCGTCATCGTCATCGGTATCGTCGGCCTTTGCCTGCTCGCCAACTTTCACTTCCGCCCTTGCCTGCGCGATTTTCTGCGCGAGGTCACGGGTCTTTTCGACGACCTGTCGGGCGGTTGTGATGTTCTTATTCTCGGCGGCGCTGCCTGTCCTGTTGGGGGTATTGGCCTCGGCGTAGCCGGGGATGAACTGGCAGCCAAGCCAGCAGAAGATATAGTCAATCAAACTCTTGGCAAACGGGATATCCCTGTTCGAGGTCATACCCGCCGGCTCGAAGCGCGCGTGGCGGAACTTATCCACCAGCGTTATTAACGGCACACCATATTGCAGCGCCATCGAAGTGCAGGTACCAATGACGTCCATCAAGCCGCCGATGGTGCTGCCTTCCTTGGCCATAGTGATAAATAATTCGCCGGGCTGGCCGTCTTCGTAGAGGCCGACGGTGAGGTACCCCTCGTGTCCTGTAACGGAGAATTTGTGCGTAATGCTGTGGCGGGTATCGGGGAGCCGGTGCCTGAAGGGTTTGGCGGCAACGGCTGTCTGCGTTTTGTCTTTCGTACCCCTGTGTTTTTTCGTGGATACCGGCTGGAGCATCTTTGACCCATCGCGGTAAATGGCGATGGCCTTGAGGCCCAGTTTCCAGCCCTGCGTATAAGCCGAGGCGATTTCCTCAGCGGTGGCCTCTTTTGGCATATTTATGGTCTTGCTGATTGCGCCGGTAATAAAGGGCTGGACGGCGGCCATCATTTTGATATGGGCAAGATAATGAATGTATCGTTTGCCGTTGCGGGGCTTGAACGCACAATCGAAAATGGACAAATGCTCAGGATTGAGCTTTTCCGCTCCCTCGATGGTTTCTCGCTCATCGATGTAATCGGTGATTGATTTGATTTCATCTGCGCTATAGCCCAGACGTTCAAGCCCCATCGGAACGGTCTGGTTGACTAATTTCAGCATACCGCCGCCGGCCAAGAGTTTGTATTTTACAAGCGCGATATCCGGCTCGATACCAGTCGTAGCACAGTCCATCAGGAAACCTATTGTGCCGGTGGGGGCGAGGACGGTAACCTGTGCGTTTCTAAAGCCGGATTTGGAGCCGGCGTCGAAGGCCTCATCCCAGACGTCTTTGGCGGCATTGCGGAGATAAGCCGGGCAATGCGATTCCGGGATGTTGCAGGCGTGCTGGCGGTGCATATTTATGACTTTGAGCATTGATTCGGCGTTTTTGGTAAATTCGTCGAAGGCCCCCTTGACCGAGGCGATTTCAGCGCTGACGGTATAGGCGGCTCCCGTGAGGATTGCGCTAATGGCCGCGGCAAGAGCCCTCGCCTGGTCGGAGTCGTAAGCATACGCCAGGGCCATAATCAGGGAGCCAAGATTGGCGTAACCCAGGCCAAGGGGCCTGAAAAGATGACTGTTGATGGCGATTGTCTTATCGGGGTAGCTGCCGTTATCGACGAGTATTTCCTGAGCGATGATGAAAAGTCGGGCGGCCTTTTTGAGGCCCGCGATGTCGAATGTGCCGTCGTCTTTGAGGAACTTCATCAGGTTGAGGGAGGCGAGGTTGCAGGCGGAATCATCGACGAACATATACTCGCTGCACGGATTCGAGGCGTTAATCCGTCCGGAGGCGGGACAGGTATGCCAGCGGTTAATTGTGCTGTCGTATTGGACGCCGGGGTCACCGCAAAGGCGCGTTCCCTCGGCGATAAGGTTCATAAGCTCACGCGCGGAGTGTTCGCCGATTTTCTGACCATTGGTTACGGCGTATGTGGACCATTTGTCGTCCTTCTCGACTGCCATCATAAATTCGTCGGTTACGCGGACGGAGAAGTTGGAGTTCTGGAACATTACGCTGTTATACGCCTCGGCGTTATGGTCGCCTGTGTAGCCGGCCTCGATGAGCGCCCAGGCCTTTTTCTCCTCCTCGGTCTTGCAGGTGATGAATTCTTTGATATCAGGATGAGTAACTTTGATTGACTGCATTTTTGCGGCGCGGCGCGTTTTGCCTCCTGATTTTATTACCGCTGCAATCTGGTCGTAAACACGCATAAAACTGAGAGGGCCGGATGGTTTTCCGCCGCCTGAAAGTTTTTCCTTGCTGCTGCGAAGCGTTGAAAGGTCTGTCCCCGTGCCTGAGCCCTGTTTGAAGAGCATCGCTTCGCTTGTGGCGAGGCGCATTATGTCTTCCATTGAGTCCTTGACGGACTGGATGAAACAGGCGGAGGCCTGCGGGTATTCGTAGGAGTTGTCGCAGGGGACGGCCTCGTTGCGTTTGAGGTCCCAGCGATAGTTATGCTTACTGCCCGCGATGCCGTAGGAGTCGAAAAGGCCTACGTTGAACCAGACAGGGGAATTGAAGGCGCCAACCTGGTTGACGCAAAGCCAGGTAAGCTCGTTATAGAAGATTTCCGCGTCGGCGTCGGTGGCGAAGTAGCCGTCGCGCTTGCCTCGGTCGGCAATCGTGCGGCAGACGCGATGGACGAGCTGTTTGACGGAGTTTTCTCGCTGGCCGGTCGAAACGTCACCGTAGAAGTATTTGCTGGCGACGACCTTGGTTGCCAACTGGCTCCAGTTTGCGGGGATTTCAAGGTTATTCTGCTCGAAGACAACCTCGCCGGTGTCGCTGGTAATTTTTGCGGAACGGGTTTCCCACTTAAGCTCATCGAAGGGGTGAGTGCCTGGGGTGGAAAAACACTGTTCAACCTTCAGGCCGCGATGATGCTCGAACGGACCAGAAACGGCTGCCCCCTTTGTTTGGGCGGTTTTGAAAGGGTTCTCAGGGCTGAATGTCTCGGCCATTTTAACGCCTCCATGCGAAAAACGAATTATACCACAGATAGTAAAGGCGGGCAAAATAATACCATATATAGTGTAACGCCCGCGAAATTAGTATCGGCAAGTTAACGGCAAACTGAGAAGGTGTAAAGGGCAAATTAACGATTTTTTCATCATTTTTTTTCGCCGTGTCATATCTCGTTATGGCTGCTAAATCTATGAACGAAAAAATTTTTCAAATAAAACAAAATTCTTATAGACCAGTAGCAATTAACCACTGTTGCGCAATCCAGGCGTGCGCCCAAATTTCGGGATGGACCATATCGAGCGACCAATCCTGCGGCGGAACCTGCTTTATACGCTCATCGATTGCCTTTTGCAGAGGAACCATACAAGCGCCAAAGTCATCGGCGATACGGCGAACCGCTTCAATAAACGTGCGAAGATGAGCGAACATAGGGTTGTTAAAGTCATCGCAGAACATAAACGGCTCGCATATCACAAGTCGGCTGTTACATTTCTGTGTCACCATCGTAAGAAGCTGCCTGTAGGTCGCCTCGTATTCGTCAAGCGAGACGGCGTATGGCAAGTCGTCTTCGGTAGCGAATTGCCTCCAGACGTCGTTAACGCCGATGAGGATGCTGAGTATCTCGGGGTTGTGGTCGAGGCAATCTTTTTGCCAGCGGCCTTTGAGGTCCGCAATGGTGTCGCCGGAGATTCCGGTGTTGAGGATATTCAGGTTGTATGTTGGGTATTTGCCCAAGAGGAAATTGGCGACGAAGTGGACGTAGCCAAAGCCGAAGGGCTTGTAGGCCCGGAGTTTCCTGTCGGCGTCGGTAATGCTGTCGCCGATGAAAAGAACCGTCTGGTTGGGGTTTAGGTCGAGCTTTTTCTGCATAGGGGGAATTTTACCACTAAGACGCAAAGACACAAGAGATTGCAGATTTCGGATTGTCGATTGCCTATTTTGGGATGTGGACTTGTCCGCCGAAGGCGGAGAAATCCGCTAAACGAACGGCGGTCGAAGAATTCTTAAATGTTGTTAACTCGCGCGAATACTATTTTTTCCCAGCAGGGGGTTTGTTTGGTTCTGCCTTTGGCGTTTCCGGTTTGGCTGCGGCTGCGCGAGAGGCGGTTACTTCCCTTTGGCCGAAGTCACTGGTAAAAGCGCCCTTTATCGAGTTGCCCGTGACCGTGCCCTCGAACGTCATTGAGAATTCGTTCCCGCCCATTTTACCGATGCGTGTAAAGGTCAGCGAGCCCTCCGCGAATTTCAAATTTGAGATAGTATTTTCTCCGCCTCTTGCTGCTTCCCATTTACCTGCCAGGGTCCCGTCGGGGTTTTGGGTTATAGTCATCTTCTCAACGATTTCTCTGGCTGGAATCATAATATACATCTGCCATTCGCCGACAATCGGGTCTGCCTGGCTTTTTGCTTCTCCACGCGGAGTTCCTTCAAAAGTAAACTCGCCCCACTGGCCTTTGGCGGCGCCTTTGAGTTTTCCGCCTTCAAGAATGCCTTCGTAAGAGGTTTTCATATCCTGGCCGCCGAAGTTGCTGGTCTGGACAAATCTAACCTTGCCGTTCTCTACCGTGATATCCGATAGTGTGCTTTCCCCCCATTGTGCTGACCATGTCCCGGCGTATTTGCCTTCCGCGTTTTTGGTAATCGTCATTATCGCGTCCGAGGTCATGGCCTCGAATTTGCTTGTGAAATTCCATTCGCCGGCGACCTGTGGTGAGCTTGCCTGCCCTGAGCTTGTCGAAGGGGTCGAACTCACACCCTCTGCCGCTATCACAACCGATGCCGACAAAACGACCGCGAGTATTGCGCCTGCCACAATTGCTCTGATTGACTTCATAATCCACTTCTCCTTAAAAAAATGGCTTTTTATTGGATTTCCGTGCCAAAGTGAGAATATCTCCGGCAGTGGCGTCTGTCCAGTTATTTCCGGGGCAGGGGGGACGCAAAATTTATGATTTATGATTTTCGATTTATGATTTTGGGATGCGGAAGCCGCCTTTGGCGGGGAAACCACGACCCGGCTTCGTCGAAGGACTACACCGAGGTCTTCGCTTCGCTACGAAAAAATCTTGAAAAATTGGCAAATGGACATTTGACATATAGGCGAAATTCATTAGAATAAAGGGCTTTGAATGATTCTATGGAGTTTGTATGAAGACGTTTTTGATGAAAACTGCGGATGTTCAGCGTAAATGGTGGCTTGTGAATGCCGACGGGATAGTTCTTGGTCGAATGGCGACGAAGATAGCCCGGATACTGATGGGCAAGAACAGGCCGACATATACGCCATACGTTGACGGCGGCGATTGTGTGGTCGTCGTAAATGCCGAAAAGGTTCGCGTTACCGGCAAAAAGGCCGAGCAGCGGGAATACGATTATTACACGCATTATCCCGGCGGGCACAGGTACACCTCTTTTTCCAATATGTTTGCCGCGAAGCCGGAAAAGGTGATTGAGATGGCGGTGAAGCGGATGCTGCCGAAGAACAAGCTTGGCAGGCACATGATTCTTCGGCTCAAGGTTGTCCGCGGGCCGGAACATGAGTATAAGGCGCAGAAACCGGAAGAATTAAAGATTGCCGCTGCGAAAAGTTAGCGATTCGCTGCGCGGCACGAGATAACTGTTTTCGGAAAGATAGCAGGATATGGCAAAGACAGAAGAAACAACAGTAAAGACAGTAAAGACAGAGGCACCGGCAGCTAAAGGCCCGGATAAGGGCGGCTTCTACTGGGGAACTGGCAGAAGGAAGACATCGGTTGCTCGTGTGCGGATAAGACCCGGCGACGGCAAAATGCTCATCAATAAGAGGGAGCTTGATAATTTTTTCAGGAGCGACCAGGACAGAAGCGCGGTGAAGGCCCCGCTTGTGATGGCCAAGGCCGAGAAGACGCTTGACGTATTTGTCAACGTCAACGGCGGCGGCACAACGGGCCAGGCGGGCGCGACAGTGCTGGGTATCGCAAGGGCGCTGAAGATATACGACCCGGGTCTTGCCCAGGCGTTACGCGACGGCGGGTTCCTGACACGTGACCCGAGAATGGTCGAAAGGAAGAAACCCGGCCAGTCAGGCGCAAGAAAGAGATTCCAGTTCTCGAAACGTTGATTTGCAAACCGACAGTTCGATTATTACAATGGCCGTCGAGAACATACTCGACGGCTTTTTTTTAAGGAGAAGTTATGGTACGCGTTGCGATTATTGGCGCCAGTGGCTACACGGGCGCAGAAGCAATTGAGATACTGCTTCGGCACAGCGAGGCGAAACTGACGTATTTGAGCGCGTTGCCTGAGGAGTGCGGATTAGTCAGTGATATGTTCGGACGATTCAAAGGCAGATGCGAGATGACGGTGGAGCCGTTAGATTTGGAAAAGCTGGCGGACGTGGCGGATGTCGCGTTGTGCTGTCTGCCTCATAAGGTGTCGATGAGCTTTGTGCCGAAGATGTTAGAGGCGGGCGTGAAAGTTGTCGATTTCAGCGCGGACTATCGGATAAAGGATGTGGCGGTGTATGAGAAGTTTTATCAAAAGCACACTGACACCGGCAATCTGGCCAAAGCTGTTTATGGTTTGCCGGAGCTTTTCCGTGATAAAATAAAAGGCGCTAAACTTGTAGCCAATCCGGGCTGTTTTCCGACGGGTGCGTCGTTAGCGGTTGCGCCGTTGTTAAAAGAAGGGTTGATTGAAGCCGAGCAGGTAATTGTCAATGCGGTTACGGGCGTATCCGGCGCGGGCAAAAACCCCTCGACCAAATTTCATTTTCCGAATATGAACGAAAATATCTTCGCCTACGGCATTGGCACACACCGCCATATGCCGGAGATTGAGATGATTATGACCGATGTTGCGGGCAAACCCGTTACGGTGCTTTTCCAGCCGCACGTCGGGCCATTTGACCGCGGGATTCTTTCGACAGTTTATTCGAAGCCGAAGGGCAAGGTTACCAATGAGCAGCTTATGAAACTGTATAAGGATTTTTACGCGGGTGAGCCGTTTGTGCAGGTTTGTCCGGACAGCCCGAACGTCAAGGACGTTGCTGGGACGAATTACTGCCACGTTTTCCCGACGGTTGTAAAGGGGACAGTTGTTTGCTTTTCCGCGATTGATAACCTGATTAAAGGTGCATCGGGCCAGGCGATTCAGAATATGAATATCATTTTCGGCCTGGATGAAACGATGGGACTGAAATAGGTGCTAAAATGCCCTCAGGGCAATTGAAAATCGCGACGTGTCAGTTTGCGGTTAGCGCATCGATAAAGCGGAACGCGCAGCAGATTTGCGCTCAAATGCAAAAGGCCAAAAAGGCAGGCGCGGAGATTGCGCATTTTCCGGAGTGTGCATTGAGTGGCTACATCGGGTTCGATTTTCCGAATTTCGACGGCTTTGACTGGGATGCTCTCGAAAAGGAAACAACTAAGATAACGACTCTGGCGGGGAAATTGAAACTGTGGGTGGCGCTGGGCTCTGTACATCGGCTGGGCGGTTCAGGCAAGATAAGCAACTGTCTGCATTTGATTGATTCTAACGGTAAAATCGCGGACCGATACGACAAACGATTTTGCACGGCAGGGGAGCTGCGGCGTTTTGAGACCGGCAATAAGTTTGTATTTTTCACAATCAATGACGTGAAGTGTTCATTGCTTATTTGCTTCGATTTGCGGTTCCCGGAATTGTACCGGGCGTTGTATAAGCAGGGGGTTAATTGTGTATTTCAATCGTTTTATAACGCCCGGCAAAAAGGGCCAAGCGTGCATACGCATATTATGAGGCAGACGATGCAATGTCACGCGGCGACAAACCATTTCTGGGTGAGTATGTCGAACGCGTCGGGGTATTATGCGCCGTATCCATCGTGCTTTATACAGCCCGATGGCGTGATTGCGGGGCAGTTGAAGCAGAACAAAGCGGGCGTTATGGTAAACGCCGTTGATTTGAGTAAGAAATTTTACGACCCTATGGCGGGTTTTCGTGAAATCGCCATCGCAGGCAAACTTAACAATGGCTGAAAAATGCTTTATTTGGTATAATTAACATTCGAATGGCCTATGATAATAAACACGGAAAAATTAAGGGAATTCGAGCGAAGCGAGATTGCGAGGAAAGATATTTCTTACAAGGATGCTCTCGCTATTTTCGATGGTTTGCGCAGAGAGGCGATTTCACTGGGAGTATTTAGCTGCGAGAATATCCTGGATGGCCTGGATGTTGATATAAGAATTGCCAAAGCGGTTAATGGATTGCGATGATAGCGGAAGAACGGATAGCCCAAATTGCTCGCTGCCTTGACGGTAAAAAAATTCCCTATATGCTAATTGGGGGGCAGGCGGTTCTTTTGTATGGCAGGCCGAGATTGACGTATGATATCGATATAACATTGGGTGTGGATAGCGACCAGTTTGATACAATTGCGGAAGTATGCAGGGACGTTGATTTGAGAATTCTGCCGGTCGAGCCAAAGGCCTTTGCGAATCAGACCAAAGTACTGCCTGCCGAAGACCCTGTTTCTAAATTGAGGGTGGATTTCGTTTTTTCGTTCACGCCTTATGAACAGCAGGCGTTAAAAAGAGCCAAAAAGGTTCAACTGGCCGATTACCCTGTGCGTTTTGCGTCTTGTGAGGACGTTATAATCCATAAGATGATTGCAGGCAGGGCAATAGATGAAGAGGATGTCAAAAGCATACTAATCAGGCAAGTCGGCCAGATAGATTTGGATTATGTGAAGGGCTGGCTTGAAAAGTTTGAAGTGATGCCTGAATATGCTGGAGTTCGCAATAAATTTGAAAAGCTTCTTTAGTGTTAGGATGTTTGTATTTGGGGTGTCATTAAATGGCGAATAATACGATTACCGCTCCGAAGGGATTTTTGGCTTCGGGGGTGAAGTGCGGGATAAAAAAATCGGGTAAGCACGATTTGGGATTGATTGTCTGCCCGGCCGGCGCGAAGGCGGCGGGGGTGTTCACGACGAATAAAATCATCTCGGCGGCGGTGCAAATCAGCCAAAAGCACGTCAAAAGCGATACGATTTACGCGGTGGTTGTCAATTCCGGAAATGCCAACGCCTGCACGGGCGAAAAAGGAATCAAAACGGCAGTCCGAATGTGTGCGGAAGCAGCGAATTATCTTGTGGTTGACCCGCACCATGTTTTAGTTGCCTCGACGGGCATCATCGGCGAGCGTTTGCCGATGGGAAACGTTACCGCAGGTATCGAAGACGCGATAGGCCAGCTTAGTGATTCCGCGACAGCGGGGATGAATTTCACCAAGGCGATAATGACAACGGATACGAAGGCGAAGACCGCCTGCCGGCGGATAGAGATATCGGGCAAGAAAGTTGTAATCGCGGGGACAACAAAGGGTGCGGGGATGATTGGCCCGAATATGGCGACGACCTTGTGCTTTATCACGACCGATGCTGCGATTACAAAACCATTATTGGCAAAGGCGCTCAAGGCAGCGATAGGCGATTCGCTGAATAAACTTACGGTCGATGGACACCAGAGCACCAACGACACAGCGATAATCCTCGCGTCGGGTATGGCGGGAAATAAGCTGATAAAAAACCAGGATTCGTCATACAAGAAATTCGCGGCTGCACTGATGGACCTGTGCCAGGATTTAGCCAAGCAAATGGCCCTCGATGCGGAGGGTGCAACTCGGATATTCAAGGTGGTGATTACAGGCGCGGCAAGCCGGGCGGATGCGGCAAAGGGGGCTCGAGCAGTCGCGGATTATGATTTGGTCAAATGCGCTGTTCACGGCGGAGACCCCAACTGGGGCAGAATCTTATGCGCGGTCGGCTCATCGGGCGTTAAACTGAATCCGCGAAAGGTATCCTGCAAACTCGATGCCCTTTCGACTTCGCTCAGGGCAGGTTTAACGGTGTTCAAAAACGGCGCACCGACGAATTTCGACCGCAAAAAAGCGAGCAGAATTGTCTCACAGGTCAGCCACACGATAACGGTTGATTTGGGCGTCGGCAAATACAGCGATTTCTGCGTCGGCTGCGACCTCAGCAAGGGTTACGTTACAATCAACGCGGATTATCACACCTGAGATACCGCTACTTTGATGAAAGCCAGAGGTTCTAAACACACAACTTAACGGGACATTGACTTATAATGCCCGCGAGAGTATTATCGTCGGTGTTTATTAATATTTTCTTCAGGAAGGTGACTCGATCAGAAAGATAAATAGTAAGGCGAAGGCGTTGGCGGTTGCCGCGGCGAAATTGGCGGACGACCGGCACTGTTCCGACGTCGTTGTGCTTGACCTGCGAAAAGTAACCGATATTACGGACTACTTCGTTATCGCCACCGGCACAAGCGACAGGCAGATGCGAAGCGTGGCTGACGAGATAGCCGGGCAGGCCAAGCCGCAGGGTTTTCCGCTTTTCGGCAGGGCGGGTTATGAGCGAGGCAGTTGGGTCCTCCTCGATTTTGTCGATGTCGTCGTCCACATTTTCGATAAGCAGTCACGCGGCTACTATGACCTTGAAATGCTCTGGGGCGACGCGAAAAAAGTTAAAATTTAGACACTGATTAACACGGTAATTTTTAGACACGGATTAACACGGATTTACACTGTTTATAACTAATTTCTCTGTGTCCTCTGTGCTCTCTGTGGCTTAAAAAAATGAAATCAACTCTTGATATTCTTGAAGCAACGATTACCAATGTAATGACCGAAGTTACAGGGCAAAAGGACTGCTCAGCTCTCGTCAGGCCCGCCACGGACGCTAAATTCGGTGATTACCAGGTCAATGGCGTAATGCCTTTAGCCAAGCAACTCAAGACCAATCCCCGAAAATTAGCCGAACAAATTGTCGCTAAACTTAATTCCGCCACGGCGGACAAGCTCAGCGATATCTGCGAAACGCCTGAAATAGCAGGTCCCGGCTTTATAAATCTGCGATTGAAACCTGAACTGGTCGCGGCGAATCTTTTGCAAATCAGCAAGGACGCCGGCCAATTTGGTATAGAAAAGGCCGAAAAACCGAAGACGATTGTCGTTGATTTCTCAGGTCCCAATATCGCCAAACAAATGCACGTTGGCCACTTACGCAGCACAATTATTGGCGACTGTATCTGCCGATTACTGGAACTCCGGGGACACAAGGTCATCCGCCAAAACCACATCGGCGACTGGGGAACGCAGTTCGGAATGCTAATTGCATACCTGCGAGTTTTGTATAAGGACAAACTAAAACAACCTGACTCGGTTTCAATAGGCGACTTGGAACAATTTTATAAGAATGCCAAACATTGGTATGACACAGATCCAACTTTTGCAGATTCGGCTCGTGAAGAAGTAGTTAAACTTCATAATAACGACAAAGACACGCTCTCAGTATGGAAAGAATTTGTAAAGGAATCGCGAAGACATTATCAGCCGATTTATGAAACACTACAAATAGATTTGATTTATGCACATGAGAAGGGCGAGAGTTTTTATAAGGATATGCTTCCGGGTGTTGTCGCGGAACTGAAGAAAAAGGGGCTGGCGGTGGAGTCAGAAGGGGCGGTATGTGTTTTCCCGGTGGATTCGACCCATTCGACAAGCTCAGGGCAGACAAGCTCACCACAGGCGGGGTTTAAGGATAAGGAAGGCAAGCCGTTGCCGGTGATAATCCAGAAGTCGGATGGTGCGTATTTGTATGCGACGACGGATTTGGCGGCGATTCGATATCGGGTAGGGGAGCTGAAGGCGGATGAAATTATTTACGTTACCGATGCCCGTCAGGGTTTGCATTTTGAAATGGTTTTTACGGTAGCAAAAATGGCTGGATGGGTAAAGCCGGAGACCGAACTGGTCCACGTTACGTTTGGTTCGGTGCTTGGCGAGGATGGCAAGCCCTTGAAGACGCGTTCGGGCGAGAACGTGAAACTCAAAGAGCTTTTGGATGAGGCCGTCGAACGGGCGAGGAAGGTTGTTGAAGATAAAAATCCAGGTTTGCCGGAAGATGAAAAGAAAAAAATTGCCAACGCGGTGGGTATAGGCGCGGTGAAATACGCGGATTATACCAATAACCGGACGAGCGATTATATCTTCAGTTTCGACAAGATGCTGGCGATGGAAGGCAACACCGCGCCATATATGCAGTATGCGTATGCCAGAGTGCGGTCGATTCAACGCAAGGGGCGGGATAAAGGGATTGAGGTCGATAAAGAAATTGCTCAGTCGCAATCAATTTCACTAACCGAGCCGAGCGAATTGGATTTGGCGAAGCATTTGATTCGCTATGGCGAGGCGGTGAGTTCTGCGGTTAGCGATTACAGGCCCAATTATCTTACGGCGTATCTTTATGACCTTGCGCAGAAGTTCAGCAGTTTTTATAACGATTGTCCGGTTCTCGACGCATCGGCTGATAAACGGCCAACACGGCTTTTACTTTGCGATTTAACCGCGAAGACAATCGAACACGGCCTGCATAACCTTTTGGGCATCGAAGTTATTGAGCAGATGTAGCAGGGGGGTGCAATGAAAATAATCACAAAAGATTTTCACATAAGCACGAATAAGCACTGCGAGTTTGTTGATATTACAAGCGAGGTTGCTTCGGCGGTTAGTAAATCCGGTGTTAAAGAGGGCGACGCGATAATATATTGTCCCCATACCACGGCGGGCATAACCATCAACGAAAACGCGGACCCGTCCGTTACCCATGATATTCTGCTTACGCTTGAGGAATTGATTCCACATCTTCGCGCGGGGTATCGGCACGACGAGGGCAATTCGGACGCTCACTGCAAAAGCTCGCTTGTCGGCTGCAGCGCAACGGTTTTGATAAAGGATGGTCAAATGACTCTTGGCACATGGCAGGGAATATACTTTTGCGAATTCGACGGGCCGAGAAGCAGGAGTTTTACAGTTCAAGTTAGGGGTCAATAGGATATGAAAGACACCGGCAAAAAGGGCGGTTTTAGAAATGTAATAATCCTCAGCATTGTCAGTTTCCTCAACGACCTGAGCAGTGAAATGATAATGCCGATACTGCCGATGTTTTTGGAGTCGCTGGGTGCGACGGGCCAGATTGTGGGTTTGGTTGGCGGGATTCGCGACAGCATCTCCGGTTTATTGAAGGTCTTGTGCGGCTACTGGTCCGACAAAACGGGCAAGCGAAAGATATTTGTTTACGCGGGTTACGGTATTTCATCGGTGTTCAAGCTTTTGTTAGGCCTTTCAAAGACGGCCGGCGGGGCGGTTGTTTTTAGTTCGATGGAGCGGGTCGGCAAGGGTTTGCGCACGGCCGCACGAGACGCCATAATAGCCGAATCGGTGGACGCGACCCAGCGAGGTAAAAGCTTTGGTATTCACAGGGGGATGGATAGCGCGGGGGCCGTTCTCGGCGCTGGGGTGGCGTTTATATTTTTGCAATTCACGGGGCTTGGATTCAGCGCCATAATAATCATCTCCGCAGTGATAGGCCTTGCGTCGCTGGCTCCGCTTAGGTTTGTCAGTGAACCGGAAACAGGCCGGCAAAACGCAAAACTGAAACTCAGCTTGTCGATTTTGCCGAGGCCGCTGAAGCTTTTCATTTTGGTGGCCGCTATTTTCGCCCTCGGCAATTTCAGCTATATGTTTTTTGTCCTGAGGGCGCAGCATTTGTTCGCCGGCAAATGGTCGATTACTGCCCCTATTCTTTTGTATGTCCTGTTCAATATATTTTACAGTGCGCTCTCCGTTCCGCTTGGAGTCGTTTCAGACAGGATTGGCCGGCAGAAGGTTCTTATTTTCGGATTTGGTCTGTTCGCGGTTGTGTCGTTTGGCTTCGCGTTTTGCAATTCGCTTCTGTCTTATATTATTTTGTTTGCGTTATACGGAGTGGTATTCGCGGCCGTTGACGGCACGGAAAGGGCACTTGTATCGGACCTCGCGGGACCTGATTACAGGGCAACCGCTCTTGGAACATACTCTACTATCACGGGTCTGGCCGCTTTGCCTGCCGGCATCGTGGCGGGGTTCTTATGGGATAAATCGCCTGTTTACACTTTTATTTTTGGCGGGGCGACTGCAATTGCGGCTATTGCGGTTTTTGCGGTTTTAAGCCGGCATTTTACAGGCCAAAAGGCGATTAATAGTTAAAAAAAAGGCGAGGTGGTGGGACCGGCTGGGGGGGAAACCGGTGAGCCACGCTGCCTCGCCGAGGTTCAGGAACTGCGTCCGCGCAGTTTTATCTCTGAATGATTAACTTGTAGCAAAAAATGGAATCTAACCCGCCCCTGATTAACTGTCAAACAAAAAGCAACACTGACCTCATTTTTCAGAAATGGGCCTTTCCCACCAATTTGCCTGAATAGAAGCCTATTATATACCGGCCGGCCTCAAAAAGCAAGTTAAAAATGCCTAATTTGCACCTTTTTTAGCGACTCGAAACTCGTATCCGAATCTGCCAAATACGCTTGCAACATCGGCAGTATTGGCTTAAATTACTACCTTGCGGGCAAGAATCCTGCCCTGGTTTTGTTGGCGTGATTGATAGTGTCCTTTACTTTGTTTTTTATGGTAAAGATTGCTGAACGTATTAAGCGTCTCAAGGAAAGCATATCCTCGGCCTGTGCCCGGACGGGCAGAGACCCCGCGGAGGTCAAACTCGTCGTCGTTACGAAGGCCGCCTCGCAGGAGGCAATCGAGGAGGTTATTCGGCTGGGTCTGGTCGAGTTCGGCGAAAACAGGGTGCAGCAGCTAAAAAAGGTAGCCGGCCAGGTGGATGAGTTTCTTCAGCGAAACGCCGGCGAACCGTGGGTGCCGCGCGGGGTCAGTTGGCATATGATTGGGCACCTCCAGCGCAACAAGGTCAGGCAGGTTCTGCCGATGGTGACGCTTGTACATTCGGTCGATACGCTTCGGCTGGCGGAGGAAATCAATACCGCCGCCGTTAAGATGAATATCACGCCGCGGGTCCTTCTGCAGGTCAATACCTCTGAGGAATCGCAGAAATACGGGGTTTCCGTCGGGGCGGCGCCGCATCTGGCTGAACAGATGGATACCCTGCCGAATCTCAAATTAGTGGGGCTGATGACAATGGCGCCTCTGACCCATAACAAGGACGTGATTCGCAAATGCTTTACACGTGCCAGAGAACTCTTCGTCGAAATGCGAGGGGAGAGGGTTGTCGGCCAGCATTTCACGGAGTTGAGTATGGGTATGAGTTCGGATTATGAGATTGCGGTGGAACAGGGGGCTACCATTTTGCGAATCGGTTCAGCGATTTTCTCCGGCTGACGGCTGCTGGAAGACCAGCCAGTCAAAACACAATCATACGGCTAATGTCGATATTCTCGGACTACTATTGCGATGTTTCGCAACTGTCTCCTTATTTTATGAGCCACAAAGCCGCAAAAGCTGCCAACCGGCAGGAGTTGCAGCCGATAATCCGGATAGACACAAAAAAAGAAAAAAACTGGCAAAGTGTTACGCGGAACATACCGAAATTAACTTTGCCGCTTCATTATTATTTGCATTTGAATATGGCATTGTTTGTCGAATCGTACTTTTGTTTGCCCCCTGAGGGGCTTGAATTGGATTAAAAGGGGATAACGAATGGTCAACGAATTATTAAGTGCCTTAGAGCTTCAAAAAAGCTTTGTTGATGTTTTGTACCTGACCAACCAGAAGAGCATACCGCAGGAAATAAAGCGGCTGCTTAAGGAGAGAAACCTCACTCATCAGGTACTTCGAATCGACAAGTTCGCCGATGCAAGAAACAGGCTTGGTCTGGTGGGGACGGTGATAGTGGATGCGGTGGACTCAGACGCTCACCAGCAGCAGAAGTTGGCGCGGATAATCGAGACGCTCGAAATGGAAAATATCGGGGTCATTCTTATCACCGACCGCGTTCAAGTCCCGGTCAAGAGTTTCTCGCTGGCGCCGGTCAAAAGCAGCTTTACTATGAGCGGCACAACCGAGGCCGTTTCTATCGATGAGCTTTGGACGAGGGTGAGTGTGAATCTTGCTTATCGCAAGAAAAGCGAAGGGATGGCGGTAAAGCCGGCCATTCCGCCAAAACAGATACAGACGATTTACAAGAACAAACTTGCTGAGCAGCTCAGTATGACCGGCGCGATGGTTGACAATCTGACCGAGCAGCTCCGGCTGGCAGGGCTTGTGCAGCAGGATTTTCTGCCCACGCAGTTGCCCAATACCGACAAAATAAAATGGGCGGCGGTGTTTTTACCCGCAGAATGGGTTTCGGGCGATATTTACAATGCCGTCAGGATTGATGAAAAGCATCTCGGTTTCTATGTGGCCGACGTAGTTGGTCACGGTATGCCGGCGGCGCTGTTGACCATTTTCCTCAAGCAGGCGCTGGTTATGAGGACTACCGTTGACAATACCTATCACATTTTCTCCCCTGCCGAGGTGATGAAGAATCTTAACAAGCGAATGGCGACCCAGAAACTGTCCGGGTATCAGTTCGCGACCTGCTGCTATTGCCTTTTGAATATCGATACGCTTGAGCTTACATACGCCAGGGCGGGGCATCCATATCCGGTTTTAATGAGGCGAGACCAGGAGCCAAAGCAATTGGAAGTTCGCGGTTCGCTGCTGGGCGTTTTCAAGGATGCCGAATATTCGGAGGACAAGATTCAGCTTCAGCCGGGCGATAAAATTCTGCTCTATTCCGATGGCGCTGAGCCGTTCATCGGCAACTTCGATGATTTGACCGGGTTTCATTTCACGAAAGAATTTACCGAACTAAAGGAACTGCCCATTTCCGAGACGATGGACAGGTTTAATATGATGGCGCAGAATCAGAACATCGACCCCGCTGAGGTTGACGACATTACCACACTCGGTCTGGAAGTGGTTGAGTAGCTATTGTGTTGGTCGGCTTTTCCTGCCTGCCGATGCCGAAAAACCACTATGTTTTGGTCAATCCCCTCTATATGTTCTGCCCTTGTTTAACAGGGGACTTAATCGAGTTATTATAGTTTCTTCAATTGGGGGTTGCTTGGCCGTTTGCTTCGGCTTTTTGATTAATCCTGTCGCCTTCTATGCCGATATGGGGTTGGAACGCGATAAAGCCAGAGTTTCAGTGTTTTAGGAGAAATACAATGGGCTTTCAGAACTGGTCTGACGATATTATTCTCGTTGACCTGACACGCGAGCCGCGAATGAGGAGTGAGCTTAAGACCCTTATTGAAATCGTCCGCGACCGCGGCGACTGCGATGTTGTGGTGGATTTTTCAAATGTTGACATAATGACCTCTACGAGCATCTCTGGGCTGCTCCGGCTGCGAAAACTGCTCACGGACTGCGGACATCGGCTGATGTTCTGCAACGTTCCGTCTGCAACCAGAAGTGTTTTTAGCGTGGTTGGGCTCGATGAGGTTTTTGAGTTTGCTGACGACAAGTTCGCGGCGCTGGCGACTCTTCAATCGACGGGCGAGAGTAAACAAAAAGTTTGATTAAATCGCCTCGGCGGCTACATCGCGGGAGTTCTCAAATGGCATTTAAATTAGTCCTATAAACTTTTTTAGCCAAAGGACAAAGGGTGAATCTGAAAAATTTACTGTTACCAGGGGCGAGTTATAAGTGCTTTGTTCGAGGGACGTTTTGGCAATAACGCCTTATATCAGTATACTTTATATGATGAGCATTACGCTCCTGCTGGTTGTATTGGGAGTGAGGAGGATTTCCGTCGTGTTATTATACGGCTATGCAAGTTTCGGGACGGCGGATTCGAAGGCAGCCAGCGAGATATGTGCTCGTGAAATATGTTTGGATTAGGTGTTTGGAATGAAAGCTGTATTAGAAACCGCTGAAATACAAAAACCGAAGACCACCCATCTTTTCGGCGAGTATTTGGTCTCGAAGGGTGTTCTTACTCGTTTGCAGTTGAGTAAAGCGCTCGACGAGCAGCGCAGGTTTGGGGGGCGGCTCGGCGAGGCGTTGATTCGCCTCAGTATGATGACCGAAGAGCAGGTTACCCAGATGCTGGCTGAGCACCTGTCGATGGAATACGTGCGCTTCGATGACATATCCAAAATCAACCTCAACATCGCAAGAATGCTTGACGAGAGCATTTCAAAGCGATTCTGCCTGATAGGTATTGGCGAGGTTGACGGCAGGGTTGTCGTGGCTATGGCCGACCCGCTTAATGTGATTGCAATCGATACTATAACGCTAAAGATAAAACGGCCCATCAAGGTCGTTATCGGCTCTGCCCAGGAAATTCGCAGGGCCATTGAAATAATTTACCATGGCTCCGATGTCGAGGAGCAGCGGCTAAGGGAACTGGTTCAATGCGAGGTTAGCAGGTTTGACCAGAGTGAAGACGAGAGAGTAGAATCTATTCTCGAGGAAACATCGGATGCCGGAACCGACAACGAAGCGGAAGCGACGAAGGCGCCGGTTATTCGTTTTGTGGACCTGCTGCTGAGCCAGGCGGTGAAAAGCAGGGCGAGCGATGTTCATATCGAGCCGCAGGAAAAAACGATGATGATTCGTATGCGTATCGACGGGATACTGCGTGATATGGTGCCGCCGGCCAGAAATATGCAGAAAGCCGTCCTTACGAGAATCAAGATACTTTCGAATCTCGATATTGCCGAACGTCGGCTGCCGCAGGACGGACGCCTTAAAATCAGGGCATCCAACAGGGACATTGATGTTCGTGTCTCGACGCTTCCGACGATATACGGCGAAAAGATAGTAATGCGTATTCTTGATACCGCAGGCGCATCGCACGATATCAATAAGCTTGGCATCGAGCCGGAACTGCTGGCCGTGCTGAAGAACGCACTGAACCAGCCGCACGGTATTATGATTGTAACGGGGCCTACGGGAAGCGGCAAAAGCACCACACTCTACGCTTGCCTGAACCACCTCAGAGACCCCACAATGAATATCACAACGGTAGAGGACCCTGTTGAGTACCGCCTTGCGGGCATTAACCAGGTCCAGGTCAAATCGGATATTAACCTCACCTTCGCTGCCTGTCTGCGGTCAATCCTGAGGCAGGACCCCGATATAGTTCTAATAGGAGAAATACGAGATAAGGAGACAGTTGAGATTGCCATAAAGGCGTCGCTGACCGGTCACCTTGTACTAAGCACCTTTCACACCAACGACGCCCCCAGCGCGATAACGCGTTTGATCAATATGGGTATCGAGCCGTATTTGCTGTCTTCATCGCTTAATTTGATTATCGCGCAGCGATTGGTCAGAAAGATTTGCGAAAAATGCAAGGAGCCGACTACGCTGAGTGAACAGGTATTGAAACGGCTCAAGATTGACCCTGCCAGGATTAAAGACGCCAATCTTTGTCGCGGCAAGGGTTGTAACGCATGCGGCAACACCGGCTACCACGGGCGATTGCCGATATTTGAGTTTCTCGTTATGGACCACGAAATGCGTGACCTTGTTACAGCCACCGCGACCGAGGCACAGCTTAGGGCAGCGGCGAGGAAAAAAGGATATGGTGGTCTTCTCGAAAGCGGCGTGACAAAAATGCTCCAGGGGCTCACAACCGCCGAAGAAGTGCTTGGTGTAACGTTTAGCGATGACATAGGAGATATAGGGATTGAGCAGGAGGCAAGAGGGATTGCGGCAGTTGAGGAAACCGGCAAATAAGAAACGATTTTTCAGGGACTTTTTGAGTGAAGACCTTCAAATATAGTGCGTGTGATACGTCGGGTTCGCGGAAGGAAGGGCTGACACAGGCCAATTCCTCAAATGATGTCATCAGCTGGCTTCGCGAGCGAGGGTTCACGCCTGTCTCCGTCCAGGAGGTTATAGAGGCCGTAAAGCATGCGCCGAAAAAGCAACACCGAAAAAAAATAAAGTCCTCGGATGTGGCGGCGCTTTGCTGGCAGTTGACCACGATGGTGGAGGGCGGTATTCCTATTACCACCGCCATTGAGACCATATCTTCAGACATAGAAAACCTCCAGCTTCAGGAGGTGCTCCATTGCATCCTCGATAAAATGAGAAAAGGAGAGAACTTTTCCGGTGGAATCGCCGAGTTCCCGAAGGTCTTCGACCAGCTTTCCAAGGCCATTGTCCTTGCCGGCGAAACCAGCGGTAATCTCCAGGGAGCGTTGAAGCGGGTTGCGGAACATTTTGACAGCAGGGACCGCCTTGCCAAAAAGGTCAAGAGCGCGATGGCTTATCCCATTTTTGTTCTGATTTTTATAGTCCTGATTGTTACGGGCATAATGACGTTCATCATCCCCAGGTTTCGCGCCATATTCGACCAGTTCGGCGGCGAGCTGCCTGCGTTTACACGAGCGTTTATGGGTTTCTACGACTTCGTCCGGCTCAATGTTATTTACATAGCCGGCTCGGTTTTCCTGCTTGGCTTTGTCGCGACTTTAATTAACAAGACCCCGAAAGGGCACTACTTCTATTCCAAGGTCGCCCTGCGGATACCGCTGATAGGGAAAATAATCAGCCAGGCATTTATAGCCGGTTTCTGCAAGACGATGGGGACACTGCTGGCGGCTGGCGTTTCCGTGCTTGAGGTATTCGACATCCTCTCGACGATGACAAAAAACGACATAATAAAAGGCGCGATTGTTCGCAGCAGAGAGCACATCGTTCAGGGTTCCAATGTTTCGCTGAGTTTGGCTGCCGCGGGCTTTTTCCCGAATATGGTCATCAAGATGATTCAGGTCGGCGAGGAAAGCGGCTCGCTGCCCCAGGTACTCGACAGGACCAGCGATTACTACGAACGCAAAGTCGATGCCACCATAAACACAGTGTTGAGTTTGCTTGAGCCAATAATGATTGTAACGGTCGGAGGGATTGTATTGATTGTTATCCTGGCCCTGTATCTGCCTATCTTCTCGATGGGCGGGACCGGCAAAGGTTAACCACGGGATATAAATGTGAGGAGGTAATAAAGTTACCCTGTAAATCGGCCGATTTGCGTTGTGGCAGGTCGGAATTGGTAATCAACCTAATTTTTTAGTTTTTAAGGAGAAAGCAAAATGACAAGCAGAAAAGGTTTTACACTAATAGAGCTGATGGTGGTCATCTTCATCGTCGGTATCCTGGCGGCGGTCGCCATACCGATTATGCGTGGCCGAATTGATGCAGCCAAGTGGTCGGAAGGCAAGGCCGCGGCCGGCAGTATTCGCACTGCCGCTCGTGCGTTAATCGCCGAGAAGGGCAACACCTACGACTTCACAGCAGTTAATGGTGCCCTTAGTCTTCCGGCTGTATACAACGGCCTTGGTTTTTCCAGCACAGACCTTGTCGGCACGTATTTTCCTCAGACGGCTTACGCGATTGTTTTCACAAATGGTGCAGCTGGTGCTTCGCCCACTTACGTCATCACGGTGACTTCACCCAAGACCGGTTTATCGCCGACGACACCTACTTCGGTAACGCTCAACGACGCTGGTACATTAACCGAGATACCGTAGCCGAACGTAACGCTGGTTTGTGTGGCTTAATTGCCACAGTTTTGATTATGCGGTCAAAAGGTGGGGGTCTGCAAAGCCCCCACCTTTTGATGTTCATATGGGGATAAGCTGCTATGCTGTCGAAGAGAGGCGGATTAAAGAAGGGCTTCACGCTCATTGAGCTAATGGTTGTCCTTTTCATCATCGGCGTTTTGGCCGCCGTGGCGATTCCATATATGCTGGGCCGGTCCGACGCTGCCAAATGGTCGGAAGGCAAGACGGTTGCCGGCAGTATTCGTACCGCCGCGCAGGCATACTGTGGAGAAAAGGGCGCAGGGTACGACTTTTCAGGCACAACCCTCGAAGACCTCGGCTTTGTCATAAACCTGGGTGCAGGCGGGGGAGACCTCGACGGCAAATACTTCACCGATGACTGCTACTCGATAGTGTTCTCAAAAAATGGCGATTATCTTATCACGATAAACGCTGCAAAGTCCACCAGTGGCGACCCGCCTTCTACTCCGCAGCAAATTACCCTCGACAGCGCCGGCACTTTTACCGATATACCCTGACAGGTTTTTCTGTTCGATGTTCGATGTTGGGCATTTCTTTGTCTTTTGATTTGCAAGGTGTGCTATGCACACCTTTCTTAAAATCTGATATTACAATCTATCACCTATTATCAATTCGCACTATCCGCATTTTTGCATTACCGGTCTTTGTTTTGTATGCTTTACACGTGTTGTTTCCAATGCAGGGGGGCACGAATTCCTTGCAATTATACTTAATCAGGGGGAATACGATGAAACGATTAGCTAAAGTAACTCTCTTAACTGTGCTGCTTGTTGCAATGTGGACTGTATCTTCCTATGAAACAGGTAGATCAAGCGGACCAATTGTAATATTTAGCTATTGCTGGAGGTTCTGATTAGCGACGGCAATCGCCATACATTATAGGACTCACGATTACAGCTCGGTACCAACGGCACCAGATTATTCACTTATCGCAGTTTCTACCTTAAAACCCCACTCTATTAGGCCGATGAATGAATAACGTTTGATTGTGAGTCGCACAGGCGGTTGTGCAAATGGCCTGCCTTTGTGTGGTTTGGCCGAAGAAAGGGCTAAAAGCAATATGAGTTTTAAGTGGAAATGGATGCTCGGTTTTAGCCAGGATGATGTCCTCGGACTGGATATCGGTTCGTCCTCGGTCAGGATGGTTCAGCTTGTGAAGAACAACGACGGCTACGCTGTTGTCGCGGCGTGCGTAAGCGATATCAAGCAGGATGACGGAGACGGCGCCATCAAAGAAGACAATATCGTCCAGGCGGTACAGAGATGCGTTGCTTCCGCCCGGAAACATGGACGCTGGACGGTATGCAGCGTTTCCGGGCCTGAAGTGGCCGTGCGGCCCTTCAAATTTCCGCCGTTGCAGCCCGAAGATATCGATAGTGCTGTCCGGTTGGAGGCATCCCAGGTCTGCCCCTTCAACGTGGATGACGGCGTCGTTGATTATCAGATTGTCCCATCAAACGAAGCGGATAATGCCGTCACTGGCGTTCTTGTCGCAGCACCCAATGATGTAATACGTCGAAAAGTTCGAATCACGGGAAAAGCGGCTTTGGATTGTGTCCTGATGGACGTCGATGGGCTTGCCCTTCTTAACTGTCTTATAGAAAGTAAAAACAGCGACACAAACATCAGCACCTCGGCAATTCTGCATATCGGGACATCCTGTACAACGCTGGCGGTAATGGGCGAAACCGGCTTGCCGTTTGTCCGCACAGTTCCTTACGCTGGAAACGATATCATCGCCCAGATAGCGCAGGAAAACAACGTTCGTCCGGAAGTCGCCAGGAATGAAATCTATGGTTGTGCCTCACTGACCATACCTGCGCAGAATCTGCAGACCAGTATGGAAAAGGCGTGCGTAAAATTAGTCAACGACGTTGCCGAAACGCTGAGATACCACAGCACACAGGGAAAATCATCGCCTGTTGAGCAACTTCTGGTGTGCGGTACTTTTGGAATGGTCAAAGGATTCGTGGATATACTCAACAAACAATTGCCCATCAAAGCCGTTCTGTGGAATCCATTCGATACGATGAAATGCAGTGTGGACAGGCAGTGTCTCGACGTTATTCAGTCGAAAGGCCCGGCAATGGTTGTCGCTGCGGGGCTTGCTATGAGGTCGGTCTGATATGTTTGCCATTGATTTACTTAAAGGACAGGGTCGTCCGGCCAGAACAAAGCCGCAGGGGGTCGCCATTTTTGTCGCCACCTTTGCCGTGCCTATACTCGTCGCGATTCTGATAGTCGGCTACTATTACCGCAATAAGGTCGTAATATCTATTTATAAGCAGAACGTAGCCGGTTACGTTACACAGACCGAGCGCCTCGCCGATGCGTTGAAACTCAGGGAAGCGTGGGAAAAAGACAAATCCGCCATCAGCGGTTGTCTGGCGGATGTAGCAGATTCCATCGGCAGGCATACCCAATGGTCGCCTGTTCTTGT
This sequence comes from Phycisphaerales bacterium, assembly GCA_003170415.1. GTDB lineage: Bacteria > Planctomycetota > Phycisphaerae > Sedimentisphaerales > Anaerobacaceae > Fen-1362. The sequence continues at coordinate 81,017 of PMZJ01000033.1, forward strand.
AGCAATTGTGCAAAACCTGCCGGAGTCGGTAATCATGAACAGTTTGGAGGTTAGGCAAAGCTCGATAAGACGAAAGTCCGTCGTGAAAGCCGGCCTGGAAAAAGATAACAAGGACAAGCAGGCCGACACAAGCGTGACGGTCAGAACGTTGGAGCTGCGGGTCAGCGGAAACCCGGGTTACGATTGCGACCACGAAATCAAGGCGTTCCGTGACCGTCTGCGTGCTTCAAATGTGCTCGGGCCGAAGCTCGAAGATGTTGTCATTGTCTCCCAGGGACACAATACTCTGGATGGACGTGAAGTTGTGGCTTATGACATCGATTGTATATTCAAACCAGGGTCGTAGTGAATGCTTATGGGTGCTTATAGAAAATACATTCTGACAATGGGTATAGTATGGACGGCATCATTTATCGTCTTTGCGCTGGTTTACTACGTAGTTATTGCTCCGCAACTGAAGGTTAAAAACCAGCTATTGAAGGAATCGACCGAAAAGAAACAACTATTTGAGTTGGCCCTTAGCGCGGCTAATGAAGATAACAAGAAAAAACTGGCCGGCGAAGTGGAAGAGTTGAAAGCCAGGTTGTTCGGTTATGTTTCAGAGTACGAAGAATCCGCCGATCTTACTTTCACCGTCAGTCGCATCGCCGCCGATAAGCGGGTGAGCGATTTTACCGTTAAGACATCCGAACAGGGCGGGGCTCAGGATGCCCTCGCAGCCAATAATCTGCAGGAAAACCATATTGAAGTAGCGTTCGCGTCGAATTTCTTACAGTTTGCGAGTTTTCTTAATACCATTGAGAGGCATCAGCCCGTCGTTTTTGTTGACAGGTTCAAAGTACAGCGTGATAACCAGGGCGGGGCCTCAAACAGGGTTGATATGTCCCTGTCATTTTTTGTCAGAAAGAAACTGGGCGGCTGAGTTAAAGCCCACGGAGAATTTGAACAATGCATAAAGGCAAACTGGGATTGCAAAATGAGGGCTCCAAAATCTCCACCGGTATCCAGATACCGGGGAAGGATGCCTCCGATACGGGCGTTCGTTCTGCTGCACCGGTCGCGCCATCACCAGCCACGCCAGCTTCGCCTGCTCCTGCACCAGTGGTGTCTGCACCCGCGACAGTGATGCCAGCCGCACCGGTGCCCGCGAAATATATTTCTCCAAAGCCCGCTGCTGCGGCGCCGCGACCGTTCACAATTCCGGAACCCCTGACACAATCTACCCCCCAGGCGTCTAATCAGACCGTTTATGAGTCCCCGATGCAAAGGCAAGCGACCTATGAACCGCCTGCATCTTCCACGGCGCCTGTATCACCTGCTCCCGCTTCCGAAAAACAGTCCAGACCCGAACCGGTACTGAGACAACACAAAGAGCCGCCATTTTTGAAAATCTGGGAACAGGTAAAAACCAAGCTGCTTAACCCCAAACAAGGCGTCAGCCCGGCAAGGCAGAAAATGATGATTCTGGTCGCGCCGATTTTGATGGTGATTTTTCTGCTGGTGGTTACTCAGGCCGTTAGAAAGTCGCCCAGCACAACAGCAACGCCATCGAATAAGGCGTCTGCTGCTGTGGCTTTTAACGGCAAAATCAACTGGGAACTGCCGGCGGTCATTCCTGACAATTTAAGGGACCCGATGGTCTTCGGCGCCACCGGGCAGGGCAAAGGAACTACAAGCGGGCCTGTGGTAAAAGGCATAGTTTACAGCGAGGATAAATCTTATGCTGTTGTTGGCGACCGGATTGTCTCGGCGGGTGATACCGTCGGAGGCGCTACGATTGTTAAAATCAACCCCGATAGCGTTGAATTCACTATGGGGGATAAAAACTGGACCCAAAAAGTTGAGCGTTGAACGCGACACAAATCAAAGGAAATTTGTGTTGCGTGTTTAGAAAGGAACAAGGTATGAAAATGTCGACCAACTCAAGAACAATGTGTTTGTTGGCGATAGCGGCGATTTTGTCGTCGCCTTGTGTTGTTGCGCTCGCCGCGGCGGTTGCCAATGAAGGCGATCCGAATGCCGGCAAGGCGGAGGTTCCGACCTCCCTCGAGCAGCGAATGCAGAAGAAAATCAGCGTGGATTTCATGGACACGACGATTGACGATGTGATAAGGATTATGGCCGAGCAGGCCGACGTCGATGTAATCAAGAGTCCGAAGGTCACCGGAACCGTAACCGCAAAGTTGAGCAACGTTCCTCTCGAAGAGGCGCTGCGGAACATTCTTGCCTCGCAGGGCTATGATTACGTGATGAGCAAGAATATGATTAGAGTTGCGCCTTCTGACGAGATCACGCAAGAGGCCGAGAAACTGGTCACTAAGATTTATCGCGTCAACTATGCTGATATCAAGGAGGTCGAAAAATCGCTGGGCAAGTTTGTTTCTCAACGCGGTGCGATATCGATCAATCAAGGGACCAGCAACATTATCGTTAAAGACACCGAGAGCAATGTCAAGGCAATCGGCGCCTTCATCGAGGAGATAGACCGTATTACCCCTCAGATACTTGTTGAGGCCAGAATCTACGATATCACCAGCAAAAACGAGCTTGACCTCGGAATCGAATGGATGGCGGGTCGCAATACCACTTATCAAGATAGCGACGGCACGACCACCATTGCTCCTGGAGCTCTGGGCCAAACCAAGACCGGAGACACCGACCCCTTCACAACGGGCATATTCACCGGCGATACCGCCAAGACCACCGGCACTCAGGGCCTGCTTAAATTGGGCTGGTTGAAAAACAACCTGAATATAGATGTGGTTCTCAAGGCGCAGCAGAACCTGATTAACGCCAAACTGCTCGCTAATCCGAGGATACTGGTGCTGGACAATGAAACCGCCAACATCGGGATTACTTCTCAAATCCCGTATCAGGAGCTTTCCCAGACATCTGGTGGCGGCGACATCGGCACAACGAGTTTCAAGGACGTGGGCGTAAAACTTAAGGTTACGCCTCACCTGACACGCGCTGATAAAATACGGATGATAGTTGAGCCGGAATTCAGCGTCCAGACAGGCAACGTGACGTTCGCTTCAGGTGCCCTTACGTATCCGCAGCCCATTGTGGCTACGCGAACAGCTAAGACCACCCTGCTGGTTGACAGCGGCCAGACGGTGGTGCTCGGCGGCCTGCGCAAAAAAGACGTCAACAAAACGGTCAATAAAGTCCCGATACTGGGTGATATACCTTTAATTTGCTACCTGTTCAGGTTTGAGGGCGAAGACACCACCAACAGCGAAATGCTTGTCTTCATTACCCCAAGGATTGTCGCAGATGCGTCGCTTTCCGATGTAGAAAAGAAGCAATACGAGGTCACGGACTTTCCTGGCCCAGCGATTGAACAGACAAGGGCCGAAAAAGACGCCAAGGCCGGCAAGAGCGACAGATAACAGCAGTTAATCAATGACTATTTCTTTATTATAACACCGACCAGGACAATATGCTGCTTGCAACCGAAGTCGAGGTTTATGATGGCCTGCCGGCACATAATTATTTGGCCGATACTGCCGGCCGCAAGGTTGTTGGCAATGTATTGATTTTTACAATCGACGATTTTAATCCCTGAGATGTTGCGGTCAGGGTCAGTACGCCCTCCTGCTGCTGCGACTGGACAATAATCTGCGCCAGGCCGTTGAATGTTTTGCGTTTCCAATCCTTTGCGGGGATAAAGACCCCAACCACACCCGGGTCGGCATTTAACTCTTCATACTGACGCCTGACGACAAGAGGAATACCCACCACGGCATAAACATTTCTGCCCTCTTTCAAGATTCCGAGGTCGAGCTTGAAATTCTGATTGGGGGTATTACGCTTAATGCCTGCTGAAATCAAATGGCCGTTGACGTAAATGGACTGATTGTCGCTGATACTCTTTGTGAAGAGGGTAATTTTCATATCATCGCGGATGGCAGGCAACTCGAATAAGCCGCGAACGGCAATCAGGTTATCCGTCTTCGGGGTGTTTACCTCGGTTGCCTGTTTGAAGTCGGCCCAATTCGAATCGTTGAAATCATACGCCACCTGCGGGAAATTCCCTTTATCGGCTATGAACGCCATTTTCAAATCTCTAATCAGCTCAGGCCTTGTGGTATCAAGGAACTGGTCGGGCTCGTGGCTGGAAGGGTCGCCGTTGCCGACGCCGAGGATTTTGCCCTGTCCCTGAAGAGCGAATGATATTTCATTGCCGGCGGTCGGAACGACGCGTCCCTTATCGTCTTCGACCTGGACAGTTATAACCGATACATTTTCCCCATCGGCTTTGATTGAATCGCGGTCGGGAATCAGATGTATCACAGAGGGCTCGCCTGTAGTTTCGACTTTATCGGTTATTATTTCTTTATTTGCCTTATACCCCTTAGCCAGCAGGGTTCCCGGCTGGTAATTGACATCCCACTGGATATGAGAAAGTTTCGGCATTGGTTTTCGGCCCAAGGATTTATCGTTGAGGAAAAGCTCGACTTCATCGCAATTGCCGTAAACCCAGACATTGACGGGTTTTCCTTCTTTGCCTGCCCAGTTCCAGTGAGTGGAAATATGCAGGGTGGGTTCATCTGTCCACACCGATTTGAGGTAATAGAACGTATCTTTAGGGAAGCCACAGGTGTCGAGGATACCGTATTGCGTAGAGACCTGAGGCCAGCCGAAGGGGTTTGCCTCGCCTCGATAGTCGAAGCCGGTCCAGAAGAACAATCCGGCAACAAACTGGCGCTCGGCACAAAACTGGATTCCTCTTTCAATGCCGTGGCCTGAAAAGCGGCGGCCGGAAGAGCCGTGGTCTGACGGGGCCATGTGGGCGTTTGGTCTGTCATCTTCGTAAACGCCGCGTGTTGCGCCGGTGGTGGATTCTTCGGTAAGCATAGAGGGCTGGCTGGGAAAGTTCTTGTGGTGCTCATCGATATTTCCGTGAACGATGTAATTATATCCCATCAAATCTATTACGGTCGAGATACCCTGTCCCCATCCGCCGCTGATTGCGGCGGTGACGCGGCGGGTTGGGTCAAGACGTTTTACGAATGCCTGCATAGTCGAGGCGATGCGTGCGCCTTTAATGTTTCCTTCTATCGCCCATTCCTCGTTGCCGATAGACCACGCGATAACGCAGGGATGATTACGGTCGCGCAGAATCATTCTTTCTAACTGCTGGAAGTGCTCCGGCGATACTCCCATCAAACGGTTTTCGTCGAGGACGAGCATCCCCAGCCGGTCACAGGTATCGAGCAATTCGGGAGTGGGCGGGTTATGAGAGCAGCGATAGGCGTTACAGCCCATTGATTTTAATCTGGTAATCCGAAATTCCTGCAGGGCATCGGGGATGGCCGTACCCACGCCGGCGTGGTCCTGATGATTGTTTGTGCCTTTAATCGCGACGTGTTTGCCGTTCAAAAATAATCCTTCATTAGGGTCAAAACGAACAGAGCGGATACCAAAAGTGGTTTCGTAACGGTCAACCACCTCGCCCTTTGAACGCAGGGTCGTGATAAGTTTATGCAGATAAGGGGATTCGAGAGACCATAGTTTGGGATTGTTGACGTCCAGAACACAGGAGTATTCTTTTGTTTCGCCTGGTTTTAGAATGAGGGATTTTACTTCTCCCGTTGTAATCGGTTTTCCATCGGCATCCTGAATGGTTTGGGCAATATCGAAGGCGGCCTCGTTATTACCATCATTGGCGACAGTAGTCGCGGCGGTAATTTGGGCCGACTTGTTATCGATTTGGGAGGTGACAAACGTGCCGTACTGGGCGACGTGCAGGGGGGAAGTTTTGGTGAGCCAGACGTGGCGATATATTCCCGCCCCTTCGTAAAACCAGCCCTCTTCCATAGTGACATCAACGCGCACGGCGATTACGTTCTCGCCACCGTAATTGAGGTAATCGGTAATATCGTACTGGAAGCTGCTGTAGCCGGAGTGTTCCGTGCCGATGTAGAAACCATTTATAAAAAGACGGGAGTCACGATGAACGCCGTCGAATTCGATGACGATTCTGCGGCCGAGGTCGGATTCGGGAATGGAAAACTTTTTGCGATACCAGCCGACGCTTGTTTCGGGGAAATTCCTGCCGATGGCTTTATAGCCGTGACTATGGCTGCCTTTGCTGTCGAAAGGCATCTCTACCGCCCAGTCGTGGGGCAGGTTGATGATGCGCCAGGCCCGGTCGTCAAAATTGCCTGCCGCGGGGCCGTCGCCGTAACCGGTTTTTGCCCAATAAGAAAAATAGGAAGTGCCGTACTTGAAATCTTTATCGGTATCGTAAGCGTGGCCTAATGCAAACAGCCAGTTTGAGTCCATTAACAATCGTTCCCGGCACGCAGTGACCGCATTTGAATCATTTGACCTGGCAGGGGAAGCGATTAAAGTCAGGAAAAGAATCTCCCCAAATATCAGGGTTGCGAATAATGATTTTTTATCCAGCTTCATTTTGTTGTTCCTTTGTGCAGGATTGATACCGAATTTCAAGCTTATTATCTGGTTTGTGAGCTGCCCGATTAATTATAAGCAAAATTTCTTATTTGTCTTTCTGGCCGTAATAAGCGTTTTTGCCGTGTTTGCGAAGGTAGTGTTTGTCTAAAAGTTCTTTGCTGATTTGATGTTGTTTAGAATTTAAAACCAGCGTCCTCGTCGCCATTGTCGCTATTTCTTCGAGAACGACCATTGCCTCGACTGCCTGCCCCGCGGTTTTTCCCCAGCTAAACGGCCCGTGGTTTGCGACCAGTGCCGCCTGCATTTGCATCGGGTCAATCTTGGAAAACCGCTTGACGATTGCCTTGCCGGTGTTCAGCTCGTAGCCGTTTTGTATTTCTTTTTTCGTCAGTGGCCTGGTGACGGGCACCGCGCCGTAAAAATAATCCGCGTGCGTGGTGCCTAAGCATGGTATTTCCCTGCACGCCTGTGCCCAGACCGTTGCGCTTAATGAATGCGCGTGACATATACCGCCGATTGCGTTGAAACTTCTGTATAGCTCCAAATGCGTCGGCGTATCGGATGATGGCTTGAGATTGCCCTCGACGACTTTACCCGCCAGGTCCACCAGCACTATCTTGTCGGTCGTCAGTTCCTCGTAAGATACGCCGCTGGGCTTTATCGCGACTATCCCCGCTGCACGGTCGATTCCGCTAACATTGCCCCAACTACAAATGACAAGGTTTTTCTTGTGCAATAATATATTCGCGTCGCAAACGGATTTTTTCAGTTCTTCGTGCATAGGTCTTTAATATTCAAAAGTTCCTTCATAACGTTCGCCATTGTTCCCGAACCAAAAGCGTCGTGAATATGTTTATAAAGGGTGTAAACCCTCTTGTAAATGGCGTGGTTTTCCGCAATTGGTTTGTAAGTAACCTTTTTTATCCCGCACATTGCCGTCTGCGCCTCGGCGAAATTTTTGTAACCACCCGCCGTAACCGCCGCCGCGATTGCCGCGCCAAGCGCGCAGCTTTGTGCCGAGCGAGACACTTTCATTTCCCTTCCCGTAACATCCGCGTAAATCTGCATAACCAGCGGGCTTTTTTCCGCTATCCCGCCGCAGTTTATTACTTCCGATACCTTAACACCATATTCCTCAAACCTGTTTATGATTGTCAACGCCCCGAACGCCGTCGCTTCAATCAATGCCCGGTATATCTCTTCGGGCTTCGTATGCAGCGTCTGACCCAGAAGTAAACCCGTCAGCCGCTGGTCAACTAAGATGGTGCGATTACCGTTATTCCAATCCAGGGCCAGCAATCCGGATTGTCCGGGTTTTAGTTTCGCCGCTTTTTTGGTTAGTGCGTCGTGTGAACCCGCTGCCTTGCCTCCCGGCTGGATATAATTCACAAACCAGTTGAATATGTCCCCAACCGCCGACTGTCCCGCCTCAAGCCCTATATACCCAGGCAGTATCGACCCATCAACTATCCCACATATCCCAGGGATGTCCGCCAATTGCTTGCCGGATTCGGTTACTAACGTGTCGCAGGTGCTTGTCCCGATTATCTTGACCAATTTCCCTGTCCCGATACCTGAGCCAATTGCGCCCAGATGTGCGTCAAACGCGCCAACCGCAACTGATATACCTGCTTTCAATCCTAATTTTTTCGCCCATTGCTGCGTGAGTTTCCCCGCCTCGGTTTCAACGGTATATGTCTTGTCATACAGCCGGTATCGCAGTTCGCCGAGTTTGGGGTCTAATTTCGCGAGGAAATCTTTTGCAGGCAGTCCGCCCCAGTCCGCGTTGAACATCGCCTTATGTCCCGCTGCGCATCTGCTGCGTTTCATCACCTCCGGCTTTTCAGTCCCCGTCAGCACAGCGGGTATATAATCGCAGCACTCAACCCAGCTATACGCCGCGTCAAATACCTTCGGGTCGGTCCGCAGGCAATGCAGTATCTTGCTGAAAAACCATTCCGATGAATACACCTGCCCGCACTTGGCTAAATATTCCGGATGTTCTTTTTTCGCAAGCTCGGTTATTTCCGCCGCCTCGGCAAAACCCGTGTGGTCCTTCCAAAGCCACGCCTGTGCGTTTTTATTTTTCTTAAACTCAGGCAGCATTCCCAAAGGCGTGCCGTTCTTATTCACAGGCAGGGGGGTTGACCCGGTCGTATCAACACCGATTCCAATTATTTGACCTGCGTCAAACTTTTTGACTGTTTTCTTCGCTTGAAGTACGGCTTTTTTGATTGTTACTTCGATACCTTTGACATAATCCGCCGGATTTTGCCTGGCCAGGTTATGGTCATTCTTATCAAGAATAATCCCGGCCTGTCCCGTCGGGTATTCATAAACTGCCGTGCCGATTTCTTTTCCGTCCGCGATATCAACTATCACGCACCGGACTGAATTTGTCCCGTAATCCAATCCTATTGTATATGCCATTTTCAAATGCCCTTAATCTCGTAACTAACTTTTTGCTTTTCGTCTGCCAAGAATCTGGTCGGTTATAACTCCGATAAGAATGACTGTCCCCATAACCGCGAAATTCAGCGAGCTCGGAATGCCTAACAGGTTGACAAGATTCTGCAAAACCTGCAACAATGCGGCTCCGATAACGATTCCGATAATAGAACCCTCGCCGCCTCGAAGCGAACACCCGCCAAGCACCGCCGCCGCGATTGCGTAAAGCTCATAGAAATTCCCGTGCGACGAAGGCGAAATCGAATTGGTATAAAACGCCAGCAGTATCGCGCCAAAACCCGCCATTAGGGCTGATACAACGTACGAACTTGCGATGACCAAAGAGGTATTGATGCCTGAAAATCGCGCCGCCTCCTCGTTTCTGCCCACCGCGAAAAGGTATCGCCCATAGACCGAGCGGTGCAGAACGACCCACATAATAAAGCTGATGATAATCAAAAGAACAAATGGCATTGGCACGCCCAGTACATGGCCTGTGGTTAATTTCTGCAATGTCTCGAAACCCGTGCAGTAACCAAAGCCCAGCGTCTGGTCTTCCGCGATATAACGCGCCAGCCCCCGATAAAATAAAAGCCCGCACAGAGTGACAATAAAAGGTTGCAAATGCATTTTAGTGACTAAGAAGCCGTGAAAAACCCCTACCGCGATGGCAATCAGCAGGATGGCTGCGATAGCCAATGGCCACGGCCAGCCCCACTGCATCAGCATAAACGAAAGCAAAACCCCGAACAAAGCGAAAAGCGACCCGACCGAAAGGTCGATACCGCCCGTGATAATTACTACGCCTACGCCGATACTGAATATGCCGAACATCCCGACTAAGCGAGCGGTGTTCTGCAAATTCATAACGCTCAGAAACAGCGGATTTAGAATTGTCACCACAACGCATAAAACAACCAGCATTGCGAATATACCGATTTCCTTTTTCATTCTGCTCCTTAGTTGTCTTTATTGCCTGCCCAGCTCGTCTGCCCGACCGCCAATCGCATTACGGCCTCTTCCTCGAATTTGTCGCGGGTAAGAATTCCCGTGATTTGACCTTCATGCATCACCGCGATGCGGTCGCTGACGCCGAGAATCTCTTCCATATCCGAGCTTATCATTACAATCACAACCCCGCTATCAGCCAGGGCGCGCATAATGTGATATATTTCCGCCTTGGAGCCGACGTCGATACCGCGCGTCGGCTCATCGAAAATTATTACCTTTGGTTTTAAGGCAAGCCATTTCGCAAGAACTACCTTTTGCTGGGTTCCGCCGCTGAGGTTTTTGACCAATGTCTCAACGGACGTAAGTTTTATTTTCAGCTTTTCGCATTGCTTCTCCGAGACGCTTGTTTCCCGTTTGCGTTGTATAAGGCCCAAAATGGTATAGCTGTTCAAATCCGGCAGCGTGATGTTCTCGCGGAAAGTCATATCCGTTACAAGACCCGATTTTCTGCGGTCTTCAGGTATCAGGTAAATCCCGTTTTCGATAGCGTCGCCTGCACAGCGTATCTGCAATTTCTCTCCGGCGATACTTATATCACCGCCCGTAATCGTATCAACCCCGAAAATCGCGTGGGCCATTTCAGTCCTGCCCGCTCCCACAAGCCCTGCGAATCCGAGTATCTCCCCGCGTGATGCCTCGAACGTGATTTTATGGTGTGGGTATCTCTGCGTGGCCAAATCGCTGACGCGAAAATAATTATCCCTGGCCTGCGACTTCGGCGAGACAAAGAAATCTTCGAGTTTTCTGCCTATCATCAGCCGGACCATATTGTCGTGAGTTATCTTGTCCCGTTCGAGCGAGCCGGCGTTCACCCCGTCACGCAGGCCCACAACGCGGTCGGCGCATTCCTTAACTTCTGACAAGCGGTGCGATATATAAATGATGCTTACGCTGCTGGAACGCAGCTGCCGTATCACCTCGAATAGTTTTTTTGTTTCCGCCAGAGTTAAACTTGACGTCGGCTCATCCATAATCAACAGCCGTGCGTTCAGTGATAGTGCTTTTGCGACTTCCACCATTTGCTGCTGCGCGATGGACATCCGGCTCAAAACAGTTTTTGGGGGCAGATTGAGCCCCAGTTGCTTCAGGTATGGTTCTGTCTGGGCCCACATCTTCTTTCGATTGATAATTCTTAGCGGTCCCAGTCGCGTCGGCTCTCTGCCTAAAAATATGTTCCCCGCGATACTTAGATTATCTAGGATATTTAGCTCCTGGTGGATAAAGCCAATCCCCAGCTTGATTGCGTCGGAAACGTTTTTAATAACGACGGGTTGTCCCTCAATTTTGATTGTCCCCGAGTCCTGCTGCAAAACCCCGCCGAGTATATTCATCAGCGTTGACTTGCCTGCCCCGTTCTCGCCAATCAGCGCCACCACCTCGCCGGCATATACCGTCAGGTCAACCTTATCGAGCGCCTTCACGCCCGGAAAGTCCTTCTCGATTCCATGCATCTGGAGCAATGGCTTGTCAGCGGTCATAAGTCAGTCAGAAATTAATCTGCGTGATTACTTTTTCAGGATTTCGTGGACCTTGTCCATAAACGGCCCGACGTTGTCTTTTTTAATGATTATCGTGGGTACAATAATCATCCCGTTCGCCGGTATCTTCACCTCGTTGCCCTTTACTAAGTCCGCCAGCACCTTCATCGAACGGTATCCGAACTCGAATGGCTGTTGCACAACCGTCCCGTATATGTGCCCGTCGCGCACGCCCGTCAGCGTCTCTTCGTTCTCGTCGAAGCATACGATTTTCACTTTCTCCAGCTTGCCCGCATCCTTGATGGCGTTGAGGATAGCGGGCCCATTGTAATTCCAAAGCCCTACGCAGCAGGCCAAATCAGGATATTTCACTAGGGCGTCCGCCACGTTCGATTTCGCGCGAACCTGGTCCACGTCGTCGGTTCTCACGTCGATTATTTCGATTTTTGTCCCTGCGATTGCCTCTTTGATTCCCTGTATTCTTTCCTTTGCGTTCTGCGTATCCTGTTTACCGACAAACAGCATAATCTTGCCGCCATTTGGCAATACCTCTTTAATCATCTCGCCCGCCTGCCTGCCTGCTGCCACGTTGTCCGTCCCGATGTAGCATTTCCGCTTGCTCCCTGGTATATCACTGTCGCAGGTAATAACGGTTATCTTGCCCGCAAGCTCATCAATAAACGGCTTCTGGTTTAACGGGTCAACCGGCGATATCGCGATTCCTTTTACGCCTCTGGCCAGTAAATCATCGATAATCCTTCGCTGCTCCGCCGGGGTCGCATCCGATGTAATTCTGAAATCAACATCCATATCCGGCGACTCACTCGCTGCCTTCTCGCATCCTCTTTTCGCGAAAAACCAGAAATTAGCCGTGTTATTGGTTATAAAAGCTAATTTTGTTTTTCCCGATTTGCTGCCTTGCTCTTTAGAATATCCTGCAGTGAGTACCCCCAAAACAAGTGCAACAGCCATTAAACTGATGAATACTGACTTCTTCATTTTTGAATCCTTTCATATAAGGTTTTTCATAAGTAATAATGCGTGCTGAATGGCTATTATATGTATTTGCCTGCCTTCATCAACACCTCTTTACTCTTCTCGTGGCCAAACCCAGACAGACGGTTACCGCTGATTGGTAATCCCTCAAAAAGCGCAACCCCGCACCCGGCTGGTTTTGCTACGCGAAATTCGACGCAGAACAAGGCCCTGCGGGCACAATGCGAGAGGAGAGTGGGCCGGGCAGGATTTGAACCTACGTAGGCTTTCGCCAGCGGATTTACAGTCCGCTCCCTTTAGCCACTCGGGCACCGACCCAAAATCACCGCTAAGGATATAACGGATAGCCGGTTTTTGCAAGAAAAATCGTGTTTTAGCGGCGATTTGTGAAAAAGCCCTGAAATATCAGTCCAGTTTGTGGCGTCTTTCTGGTATAATTTAGAACAATAGGCCTGTCCACAGCGTTGGAAACGCAGCGTGGATGGAGAGTTAAATACTACGGAAAGAATGAGGGTGATGACTCGTTCGCATAATTTTACAATTTTGCGACTGTCGGCGTTTCTGCCTTCGGTTTTGCTGTTGTGTTGGTGCGGCATAATATCGGCATCGCCTGTAACCGCTGGCCGTGCGCGCGAGCTGGCTGGAGCGTGGGTGGCGGCAAATCCGAAACCTATGGGCGTTCAATTAGGCGGAGCCATTGAAAGCGTTGAAACGTTTGCGGATGCCAACAGCCAACCTATTTACCACGTTATTTATCTTAGGCCCAACGGCTTTGTAATCGTCCCCGCGGATGATGAGATTGAGCCGGTCATTTGTTTTGCCTCGGCGGGCAGTTTCGACCCTTCTCCGGATAATCCTCTTGGCGCTCTTGTAAGCGGGGATTTGCCTGGCAGAGTCAATGCCGCAAGGGCCATACAGAAAATGGTGCGTTCGGGCAAGGCCATCCAAAGTTTTACACAGCAGGAGATGAACATAAGGCATTCGGGCGAGAAGGCCTTCGATAAATGGTCAAAACTGCTCAATGCCGCGGATTCCTGCTCAGTACTGGCAATGTCTTCTGGCAGTATCTCGGATGTCAGGGTTTCGCCCCTTTTACAAAGCAAATGGAACCAGACGACCGTTTGCTCAAACGCCTGCTACAATTATTACGTCCCGCCTTACGGCGACGGCAGCGCGAGCAACTATCCCTGCGGCTGTGTGGCTACGGCGATGGCCCAGTATATGCGGTTTTGGCAATACCCGACGGCGGGTGTCGGGACGGGATGTTTTACGGTATTAGTTGATGGAACCGCCACGACAAAATGTTTGCGGGGCGGAGATGGTTCGGGAGGCGCTTATGACTGGATGGATATGACGCTTGTCCCGGATTGCAGCACGACGCTAATACAAAGAGAGGCCATTGGCGCACTGACCTACGACGCGGGTGTGGCAGTGAAAATGCAATACGCGTCAAGCGGCTCAGGTGCGTATATGAACGATGCTGACACGGCGATGACAAATACGTTTGGCTACAGCAACTCGATATATGGCTATAACAGCAACAATAACATCAGCACCGCCGCGTTAAGCACTATGCTTAATCCGAATCTTGACTGGGGTAACCCGGTAATACTTGGTATTTACAATTCTTCCAACAACGAGGGGCACGCCATTGTAGCCGACGGGTATGGGTACGACAGTTCTACGTTGTATCATCATTTGAATCTTGGATGGGCAGGAACCAGCGACGCGTGGTATAATTTACCGAATATCGATTCCTCACCTTATTCATTCAACGTTGTGGATAGTACAATATATAATATCTATATGAGCGGCTCAGGCGAGATTATAAGCGGGCGGGTGCTGTCGGCGGATACGAATTTGCCTATTGCTGGCGCGACGGTGACAGCGACTAAAGGCAGTACTACATATTCCGCTACGACCAACACCAACGGCATTTACGCTATTGCCAAGATTCCGTCAAGCTCAAACTATACGGTATCCGTCACAAAAACCGGCTATTCTTTCACAAGCAGATCGGCCTCTACAGGCAGGTCGCGGGATAATCAGCCGACGTCGGGTAACTGCTGGGCGGTAGATTTTAATGGAATTCAGCTTCCCGCCGTCCCCACAGCGACGGATTCGAATGAGTCTGTCTCGGCAGGAACAAGCCAGGTCATTACTCTTCAGGCCACTGACGACGGCCTGCCCAATCCCCCGGGGGCGCTGACGTACATAATAACCTCATTGCCTAAATACGGGATGCTCTCAGACCCATGCGCCGGTCAAATCAATACTGTGCCGTATTCGCTGGTCAATTACGGTAAGGATGTTAATTATACCTCGCGTATCTGCTATGCGGGCGACGTCAATTTCCATTTCAAGGCAAACGACGGCGGCACTTCCCCGAGTGGCGGCGATTCTAATATCGCAACGGTTAGTATTAACGTTCAGCAGCCCGCTCCGTCGATTATTTACGAAACGCATTTTGATACCGGGTTGCCGACCGGCTGGACAATTGTACACAGCGGCTCAGGCAGCTCAACGGATACCTGGCGGTCGGATAATCCGGGGAATCGAACAAGTTCATACTGGACCGGCACATTTATGATTGTTGACAGTGACTACGCCGGCACGGTCGATATGAATGAGCAGTTGATAACTCAAAATATCGATTGCACAAATTTGACTGGCGTTACGCTAAGATTCAAACATGATTTTGAGTATTACGCCGTCGAGGTTGGCGACGTCGATATCCGGGTTAACGGCGGCGAGTGGCAAAATCTGGCCAGATACCAGGGGGCCAATTATGCCGGCCTGGTCGAGCTTGACCTGTCTGGTTTTGGAGCCGACGGCGCAGCCGGCGTGCAAATTCGCTGGCATTATTACAACGCCAACTATGACTGGTACTGGGGTGTTGATGACGTCCAGATAATCGCCACTTCTGTTGTAGAGGCGCCTGTTGGCGACTTCGATTCCGATTGCGACGTTGACTACGATGACCTTGTTATTTTTATGTCCGCATGGCTGAGCAGCCCAGGACAGCCGAACTGGAACCCGGCTTGTGATATTGCCGAGCCGAACGACGGTGTCATCAATGAGTTTGACTTTGCCGTTTTTGCCGGAAACTGGATGGTGGGAGTTGAATAGCAACCCCCATCATCGGCCAGATGCGGATTGACAGCGAGCCAGCCGGTAAACGATAATCCGGTGATATGGACTGGTATGTTTATGTTGCCTGGATGCTCATAGTTTCGCAGGTGCTTTTTTCGACGCTGCCGTTGAAAAATTACCTTTTCGCGCTGGCCAAATATAATAAAGAACGACGGCGTTACTCGCCTCGCGTCGCGCTGATTATTCCCTGCAAAAATCTCGATGCCGATTTTGAGCAGAATATCGCCTCTTTTTACACGCAGGACTACGAAAATTATCTATTGTGGTTTGTTGTAGAGGATAAGACCGACCCCGCGTATGAGTCATTGTGCAGGTTGAAGGATAAATTGGCGGGCAGCACAAAAGCCGGAGATGTCCGGGTGCTTGTTTCCGGAGCAGGGCAGGAGTGCAGCCAGAAAATCCATAATCTTCTGTATGCTTATCATCAGATTCCCGAAAATATTCAGGTATTGGCTTTTGCGGATTCGGATATTCGCGTCAAGCCAACCTGGCTGTGTCATTTGGTATATCCCCTTCGGCTCGTCGAAACAAGAGGGGCAACCACCGGCTATCGATGGTTCGTTCCCAAAACCAACAACCTTGCCACCCTTGCCTTATCAGCCATAAACGCCAAGATTGCCCAGCTTATGGGTAACACGCCTTTCAACCATGCCTGGGGCGGGTCAATGGCGGTTCAGGTGCAGGTGTTCAGAGAGCTGGGCATTGAAAATCTCTGGCAAAAGGCCGTAAGTGATGATTACTCGCTGAGTTGTGCTGTGAAAGATGCTCATAAAAAAGTAGAGTTTGTCCCCGGCTGTCTTGTGGCCACCTCGGAATCGACCACCTGGGTAAAACTTTTTGAGTTTGGACGCAGGCAATTCGTAATCACAAAGGTTTATGCCCCGCAGATGTGGTGCTTAGGTTTGTTCAGCAGCGTATATTCGGTTTTTGGGCTTTGGGGAGGAGTTGCTTTGGCGATTTACGCTCGAATCACGCAGAATCATCACATTTGGCTTTTTACCGCTGTTCCCATCCTGTTTTTTATCATGCAACTCACAAGGGCGATACTCAGGCAGAGTATGGCGAGTAAATTGTTCGCGGAGGACCGGCCCAGATTAAAAATCGCGGCAATTGCCGATATTACGCTGTTCTGGTTCTGGTCGCCGCTTATGCTCATTTTGATATTGTCTTCGGCCTTTGGCAGGACTATTCACTGGCGCGGCATACGCTACAAACTCATCAGTAAAACCGAGACGATTGTTCTGGGGACGTAGGACAGCTACTTAATTTTATCGATGTCGTTTTCTGGCTGGCCTACCTGTGGTGAGTTTACCTGCCCTGAGCTTGTCGAAGGGGTCGAACCCACAAGGTATATCCTGTTTTTGCCGCTGCGTTTTGCTTCGAGAAGTGCCTGGTCAGCTTTTTCGAAAAGCTCCTCGGTCGTCATGCCGTCCCTGTTTAAGCTCGCAAGCCCTCCGCTTATCGTCAGCACGCCTTTGCCGTCCGGCCCTAAAAACCGCAGGTCGGTCTTTTCAATTTCTCTGCGGAATCGCTTTGCTATGAATATCACTTCCCCGGGGTGGTCCATAGTAAACGAACGTCTCTCGTTGCCCGTTGCCTGCTGCGGACATTTCGGGTCGTCCCAGAACACCACCGCGAACTCGTCACCGCCTATTCTGCCCACCACGTCGTGCCTTCGGCAGCATCGCCTTATCAGCAGCGAGGCCTGCTTGAGAACCTCATCGCCCGCAGCGTGACCGTAAACGTCGTTATAATGCTTGAAATCGTCTATGTCGAATATGAGCACGGTTACTCGCCCGTTATCTTTCTTTGCCCGTGCTGTTATCTGTTTTGCGAATTCCCACAGATACCTCCTGTTTTTCAGGCCTGTCAAATCGTCCTCGGTCGCCAGTTTCTCCAGCCGGCTTATCTTCGCTTGAAGAGTCGTATCTGATATGGCCGCTTCTTTCCCAGCCACAGCCATAAGCGGGCCGCGACATACGATATTGTAAAGTCGCTCTGTTTGAACCGGGCAGATAATGTAATCATCAGCCAAACTGGTTCCGTTGCTCCCGACCAGCTTTATTGCCTCCGGCTCCTCATACATTCGCGCAAGCAAAAGGATTTTCGCGTTTGTGTTTTCTCTAAGCAGGGCCAGTCCGTCTCGCAAATTGGTCGCTGTGCCCTTCATTACCACGGCGATTACGGCGAAACGGGTTTTTCGGGCGGTTTCAATACCGTCGTGTATATTGCCGCAGACCTGAACCGCGGGCCTGCCGGTCGGAGCAGCGCCAAATACCGCCGCGCCGGAATCGCCTATCAGCAGGATTCCGCTTGCATCCGTATTGCTCATTGTAGTTACCGCCATTTATCACCCTTGACTCCAGGAAACATTATAGCAGAATCGCCCGAAAAATCAAACGAAGTGCCATATTCCGGAAAACCGATGACAGGCGTTCGCGGTTGTTTATTGCTTTTCCAGTCGGACAAAAACAGGTTCGGGAGGACGTTTTGTTGTTTTCAAATCAAGAATTTCAATCTGAACCTGTTGTGTTAATTCTTTATAACCTGTAAATTTTGCGTGCAGTGTGTATTTCTGCGGCTCCGTAACAAAATAGAACCCGCCTATGTCTGCGACAGGTTCAACTATGCTGGCACCGTTCTGAAGCCATGCTTTGGCTCCCGTCAGTAGGGCGCCATTTTCATCGAGAACTACAACCTGTAGCCCTCCCACTTGATTGTGCGGGGTTTCAGGGATATCTATGTCGAGGATTTTTTGTTCGCCTTCCTTTAATTCAAACTCAAGAATCGCCGTGTTGTTGAGAAGCATATTGCCGCCGAGCAGGTATTGGCCTGCGGGCAGATTGTCGAGTTTGTAATTGCCGCTGGTGTCCGGTTTTATATTGCTGACCACTGTCTTATCTTTTGTCCACACTGTTTGCGAGCCGAGGTATTTGCCTGTCATTCGGCCATGGATGCCGGCTGTGAATTTCGGCAAATGGATATTTATATTCGAGCTTTTATCGTCGACCCTTATGGGATACTTCAGGGAAGAATAATCTTTTCTCACCAGGACAAGATAATGCTCGCCTGGTAAAACGTTTTTGGCAATATATGGTTGATTGGCATCGTTTGGTATAGCTATTTCCGTTACCGGCTGATTAAAGAAGTTATTATCATCCTTCAGATACGCTTTTATAATCTCCCATTTGGGCGATTCCTGCTCGTATTCAATTGAGATGCTTACTATAGAAACTCCCTTTGGAATTGTCCCCAAATCCGCATTCTGTCCTGTCAATTCAAACTCTGCAGCTTTAATCTGGCTGTTGCGTTTTTCTATGTCGTCATAATAAATGGTCCATTTGCCGTTTGGTATTCCGCCAAATGTAAATGTCCCGTCGTTTTCCGTCATAGCATAACAGCGGAAGATGTCGGAGCTTGCTCCGCCGGTTTCAGACGACAGTATAACCCTGCGACCGGCTATTGGTTTATCGTCAACAATCAGCCGTCCCGTTACGTTTGGCTGTCCTCCGAGGTCGATACGCGAAACCTTGCCTTTGGCCGGGACTATTGTTCGGCAAACTACTCCCATACTTTCCCACGTTTTCTGTCTTCTAACGGTTAGCATCTTTTCCGGGAGACATTCAGCCTGATAATGGCCGTTTATATCTGTTGTCACCTCTGCAAGACGTCCTGATTTTTCATCGCCGCTGTAAATATTATTAAAATACAGTGTAACATTTGATTGAGGTTGCCCCTGATTATCAAACACATAACCCTGAACAGTTGCGCCCTTGTTCAATACCACCTCAATGCCTTCTGTCGTCCGGCCTTCTTTTACTTCTATATCACTGACAATCGAATACGCATAATCCGGATGAAGAACTTTTATGCTTTCTTTGCCTGCCTGCAGGTGTTTTAACTCAAACTTTCCATTTACTGTTTCAACCGCGCTATCTTCCGATATAAAGGGGTCTCTTATATATGTCGGCATCGTGGTATTTACGCCGCCTGCTTTCGATAGCGGCAGGACTTTCGCCCCGCTGACGGGATTGCCTTTTTCATCGACGACGCTGCCCTTTATACTTCCGCCTGCACTGAGCTTGACCACAACGGGGACGTTTTGGTCTGTATTAACGTCCTCGCTCCACGCCCACGCGTAACCTTCAGCGGCTATCTGGACTTGGTATATGCCGGGTCCTGCGGCCTCTATGTTAAAGTTGCCTTCGGCGTCGTTAAAATCAGTCCATTTGTCAGGCTGTGAATTGTATTGACCTCGCAATATTTTAGTTGTTTTCGCGCGGGCCTTAAAACTCCTTATAGGCATGTTTGTCTGAGAGTCAATGACGGTGCCCGTGAGAATCGGTTTTACAGCCGGCTCAAGCGTAATTTCGAATCCTTCGCTTGGCGCCTCAACATCTTCAAAAACTTTTCTCTCCATATCTTCCGATGTAACTGTAATTCTGTATTTCCCCGGCTCAAGGCGGTCTATTACGAAATTCATATCGCAGGGGTCTTTGTAATTTGGCCAGTGAAATGAATGAGAAAAGCTGTCTCTGCCGGCAGAGGGATAGGCCTCTATGTTGACAAACTCGGTTTTTTTGCCGCCGGCAAAGGCCAATCTTCCTCGGATAGACGCCAATGATTGCGGCGATTTTTGCGGAATTGTAAGTTTAAGCGGCTCATTATCCGCCGGTGGCAAAGTGGTGTGCGAAATGGTAATACCCATTGACCCGCCCGATGCCATTGGTATGTACGCCATAAGCCGATATATACTTGGTGCTATGTGCCGGAGTATAAAATTCCCATTGGCGTCAACAGAACAACCTTCTGAAGCATTATCGAAGCTTCCCCAGTCTGGATAGACACTGATTTTCAGGTCCGACGCGGGAACGCCGTCTTTATATCGGGCATTGCCATAAACATCGGCGCCTTTCTGCAGGACTATCTGTCCCGATTCCACGATGTTGGTGTCATTAAGCAGGGCTTCAAGTTTGTCGGGCGCGTAGTCCAGTTGCCTTTGATGTGACTGTTCATCTGTTGCACCATAATGGTTGGCGACAATTTGATATGGTGTTTTGCTGGGCGGCAAACCGCCGACTATAGCGACTCCGTTTTTATCTGTGCGACGTCTTATATCGCTGAGGTCTCTGTTGTATCTGTCCGCAGGAGATGTTACCGAAAGTACCGCGCCTTCAACGGGCTGGTTCGCTTCGTCAACAACCTGCACCTCTATTATGCAGGCCTTGTTGAGCTTGAAATCTTTGACGGCTTCCTTGCCTTTGCGTAAATTCACAACCGGCATTGAATCATAGTTTGTTATGCCTGAGTATCCGTTCGAGTCAACCGCTATTCTGTAATCACGGTCATTATATATTGTATCAATGTGGTAGTAACCGTTCGCGTCCGTTTCAGCTTTATACGTATGTTCCACGCTAATTGTCGCGTCGGTTACGGGCTGTCCTGTTTTGGCATCGGTAATGTGTCCGCAAAGAACGTATTGAGGTTGCGATTGATTAACGGCCGGCTTAGCCGACCGGAGTTTGTCGGCGGGTTTGTTTGGTTCGCTATCGCCATTGGCAAAACCCGCAAATCCCAAAAGTATCGACAGGCACAAAATACCTGTGTTTACTGTTCCCCTTGAGTGTGTTTGCGCCACCATATAAAACCTCCGAACTTTTTCATTAAACAAACATTACATAACTAATCTGAAAATATTTATTAACCGCTGACGTTTTATTCTATTTTTCCAGCCGGACAAAAAGAGGGTCGGGCGGACGCTTCATCACCTGATAATCCCACATTTTGACCGCCACGGGCTGTTTAATTTCTTTATAACCGGCTATTTCCGCCGTCAATATATATGTTCCCGGCTCTGCGGCAAAATAGAATCCGGGCGTTGAATCTGTTATAGGCTCAATCGTAGTCCCATTTCCCTCCAGCCGGATATCTGCTCCTGTTACCGGCGTTTCATATTCATCGAGGAGGAATACATGCAGGATACCGTCCTGGTTTTTTCGGAGGTTCGTTATATCTATATCCAACTCTTTCTGCTTGTCTTCCGCCAGCTCGAATTCCAGCAGGGGCCTTGAATTGATAGAGCAGTCGGGGCTGAGATAATATTTTCCGGCCGGCAGATTATTAAACTCGTAACTGCCATTCGCGTCCTGACTGATATAACAAACAACATCCTTGCCTTCTCTCCATAGTATCTGCCAGCTATTATATTGTCTGGTCAGACGGCCCCGAACGCCCGCCGTGCCTTTCGGTATTCGAACCGTTATATTCGTATTACCCTCGACGATGTCGATTGTGCGCTGCTGGGTCACATAGCCCCGGTTCACGATAAGGCGGTATCTGCCCGGCATTATGTTCCCGGCAATAAACGGCTCATTATTGCCAGCAGGTTTTTCGAGCATAACTAATGGCCGGTCCCAAGATAGATTTTCGTCCCGTAGATATACATCCGTGACATCCCAGTTTGCCTCGCCCTGTTCATATTCAATCGAAACGGCAAGAGTCGAAAGTCCCCTCGGTATTATGCCTGTGTTTATATCGTGCCCGTCAACGTCAATGGTTGCTATTTTGAGATTTCTTTCCTTGCCTTCGGGGTCCGGGCAATAGATTGACCATTTGCCTTTCGGTACGCCGCCGAACGCGAATTCACCGTTGGGGCCGGTTTTCGCGTAACATTGAAAAACAGCGAAGTACGGACTTTGGGTTGTCGTCAAATTAAGCGGGTAATTGGCAAGGGGCTTTCCGTCAAAAACGACCTGACCTTTTACGACAGGTTGCCCCCCGAAATCCAGGCGTGTCACCTTGCCTCCGGCCGGCACAAATGCCCGGCGGGCAACCCCAATTGCGTTCTGTTCTCCCTGTTTCTGTACATAACATATCTGCTCAGACAGCCCTTCAACGCGATAATAGCCATTCGCGTCCGTTGTTACGGCTGCGATACGCCCGGATTTGTCCCCCATCGGACTGAAGTAAGATGTGTTTTGAAAAATCAGCGTAACATCTGGTTGCGCCTGCCCCGCGGAATCATAAACGTAACCTTCCACTGTCCCGCCTTTATGCAATACCACTTTTACACCTTCTGTCGTTTGGCCTTCTTTGACTTCTATGTTGTCAGTTATCGAAAATGGATAATCAGGGTGAACCACTTTTATGCTTTCCCTGCCTGCCGCCAGGTTATTTAACACAAATGAGCCGTTGACCGTTTCGACCGTGTCACTATCCGAAATTAATGTGTCCCTCGTAGGACCTCTTGTCTCCGTTGCCTTTGACATCGGCATAATTTTGGCCCCGTTGACCGGCCTGCCTTTTTCATCGACGACGCTGCCTTTTATGCTGCCGCCCGCGGTAAGCTTGACCACAACCGGTGTGTCCTGGCTCGTATCGATTTCATCACTCTGCGCCCACGCAAACCCTTCCGCTGCTATCTGGACCTGGTACACACCGGCTCCTAATGCCTCTATATTAAATTTGCCCTCCGTGCTGTTCATGTCCCGCCATTGGTCCGCCGGCTGATAATTTGAAGCTCCGGAGAAGGATTGCACTTGTTTAACTCGTGCCCTGAATAGCTGTATCGGCTCGCCTGTCCGCAAATTTACAACAGTTCCGCTGAGAACTAACTTTTCAAACGCCTCAAGCTCGACTTCGAGTCCTTCGGCCGGCGCCTCGACGGTTTCAAGCGTTTTTTCTTTTATATAAGGTGAGGAAAACTTTAGTTTGTACTTTCCAGGCATGAGCCGGTCTATTGCGAAACTCGTATCGCAGGCGTCTTTTCCTGATTTTTGCCACTGGATTGACGAATCATATTTATCATCCATTGAGGAAACCAGGATATTAACATAATCGGGAATGCTGTTGCCTGTAAATATCATATTGCCCCGTATGGAAGCTAAGGGCTGCGTAGCTTTCTTCGGGATATTTATCGTCAGCGGCGCGTTGTCAGGCAGAGGCAATGTGGCATCTAACTTGGCAACGCTCTTTGCGTCTTTATTTTCTTCCACAAGGACTGCATTGATGTTGTAGCTGTCCGGAACTATGTGCCGCAGCGTAAAATTTCCTTTTGAGTCAACGAGGCTGCTGCCGTGAGAGTAGCTTCGGCCCACATTGCCGTAAATGTACCAGCGGGAAGCGTCTATTCTCAAATCAGATGCAGGCACGCCGTCTTCATACATCGCCTGTCCGGTGATATCAATGCCTTTCTGCAGGACTATCAGCCCCGACTCGATATATTCAGTGCTGTTTAGTATCACAGTGATTTTTCCGGGTGCGTAATCAGATTGTGTTGCGACAATGAGATAGCCCATATTGCTCGCTGGAAGGCCGCTAAGCAAGGCGATGCCGTCTTTGTTCGTCTGCGGATAGGGCCTCGGAGGCGCCACCAGTTGCCTCATTAATCCAGTATCGTAGGGCACTACCGAAAATGCCGCGCCTTCAACCGGCTGGTTTGCCTCATCAACAACCTGCACTTGTATCATACAGGCCTTGTCGAGCTTGAAATCCTTGACGGTTTGCGCGTCCTTTTGGATGCGTACGGGAGGCATTGACCCATAATCGGTTATCCCCACGTATTCATTTGAATCGACACGGACACTGAAATATCCGCCTGCCGGCAGGTTTTCTATAAGATAAAATCCTTTCGCGTCGGTTTGTGCCCGGAACATATTCCGGACTGTAACAGTCGCGTCGGTTACCGCCTGTCCTGTATTGGCGTCGGTAATATGCCCGCACAGAGCGCCTTGCGGCCGCGATTGATATTGATACCCCTGCGGCCTCAGATTTATCATCTTGCTGGTTTCCGCTTGTTTCTGTTGTATTATTCGTATTTTCTGTATCGCCGCATCAAACGGATTTTCACCGTTGGTTGAATCCCATTTTTGGCTTAATTGCTGCAATGGTGTTATCGCCGATTCGTTGCCAAACTGGGCGAGATAATTTGCGGCGGCTATTTGTGTTTTGGGCCGGCCTTTTTCGAGTATTCCCACAAGACCGGTTACGTCTTTTACGACAAACAGGCGGTGAACCTTTTTTAGCTCATAGGCCTGCTGATTTGGTTCACTGTTACCATTGGCAAAACCCGAAAATCCCAAAAGTATCATCAGGTACAAAATACTTATGCTTATTGTTCCCCTTGAGTGTGTTTTCGCCGTCATAATTTATGTCCTCCTAAAATAATTGCGCCGGCCTTAAATCCCTGTGCAGTTATTTTCTCCCGCCAATGCCGATAAGTCAACGGCAAATGGCGTTAAAACTCAATCCCTTGTCTTGCGGCTGTGCCTTTATCGAACGGATGTTTGATGTTTTTCATTTCAGTAACAAGGTCTGTCAGGGCAATCAGTTCGGGTGTTGCCCCTCGGCCGGTCAGGATAATCTCAACGTGCTTGTCCCTTCCATCGATAACCTTTTTCAGTTCCCCGATACTGGTCAGGCCTTTGGCGATGCAATACACAATTTCGTCGAGTATCAGGATATCGAATTCACGGTTAGCCCCGGCTTTTGCAAGCCGTTCAAATGACTTTTTAATAGCTGCCTTGGCTGATGAGATTGCTTTGGGGTCTTTAGGCGATTTCGCCATATCCCACTGAATATCCAGCGACTCGATTTTTATTGATGGCAATGATGATATGGCGTTCCGTTCGCCGGTATTTAAGCAGGGGGGTTTAAGGAATTGATAAATCAGGACTTTATTGCCCTGGCCAGCCGCGCGTAGCGCAAGTCCCAGAGCAGCGGTTGTCTTGCCCTTACCATCCCCCGTATATATCTGAACAAGTCCCTTTTCGAGCATTGCATTATCATATCACTGATTTAGCCACAAATAAAGCCTGCCCTGAGCGTAGTCGAATGGGCACAAAAAGAGAACCACTCCCGTTCCCGGAAGGGATGCCTAACGGCAAAGGGACGCCTTTCGGCGAGACCTGTCCTGCCTGCCCCAGCAATTTGTTAGCCGGGGGCAAGTCGTAGGCCGGGGAGTGAACCTGTGGTGAGCGCAGTCGAACCAGTCGAAGGGCTCGAAACTTACCCGCTTTTGCATTGTTTTTCTTCGTAAACGTGTTTATATTATGTGTTTGAAAATATATGAGAGATTATAATTCAGGCCTTGGTTACAGCAAGGAGGAATTATGGACACAATTGGATTTATCGGCGCGGGTAATATGGCGGAGGCCCTGATAAAGGGTATCATAAAAGCAAATCTCTGCAAGCCGAAGAACATCCTTGTAAACGATATCCGCTCCGACCGGCTGGAGTTCCTGACAAGGCAATACCACGTCCAGGCGGTGGCCAACAGTGCCGCACTGGCGGGACAGGTGGATCTCCTGATTTTGAGCGTCAAGCCCCAGAATATGGCCAATGTATTAATGGCGATAGAATCAGTCGTAAGGCACAGCACGCTTACTATTTCCATAGCGGCGGGCGTAAGGATTGCCGAAATCGCCACGGCGCTCGGCGATAAGCCCATTATTCGTGTTATGCCCAATACGCCGGCTCTGATTGGTGAAGGGGCAAGTGCGATGTTCGCCAACAACAGGGCAAGGCCGATGATGGACAGGGCAATGAAAATATTCTCATCCGTCGGCAAGGCCGTCATTGTCGATAACGAGGATTTGATTGACGCCGTAACGGCGGTCAGCGGTTCAGGCCCCGCCTATTTTTTCCTCCTGATGGAAGAAATGATCAGGATTGCCGACGAGATGGGACTGCCTCTCGAAATCGCTAAAATCCTGGTGCTTCAGACCGCCAGGGGCGCAGCTTTGCTCGCCGCCGAACGGGACAAATTCAGCGAAAGCCCAAGCGAGCTTCGCCGAAAGGTAACAAGCCCCGGCGGAACCACCGAGGCGGCCCTTAAGGTCTTTGCGGCAAAAAACTTCCCCCAATTGATTACCGACGCCCTGACCGCGGCCCGCAACAGAAGCAAAGAACTGTCGGAGTAATTTATTCGACGACTATCGCCTCGACGGGGCATTCGTCCGCTGCCTGCTGGACCGCGTCCTCGTGTTCCGCAGGCACATCTTCCACCTTTACCTGCGCCGTATCCGGCCCCATTTCAAAAACTTCCGGGCAGGTGTCGCAGCACAGCCCGCAGGCCGTGCAGATATCCTCTATTCGAACTTTCATACCTGTCTCCCATATCCGGTTTTATTGTTTCAACTCATAATATCCTATTAGCTTTTCGGCACAAATTGTTCAAGCGAAAATTATGGAAATTTTCGGATAACTTGTTATACTGCAATCGGCTGAATAGTAAATTCTAATTTGAAAGTAGTAAATACATTTTACCGGCCGGGTCCCATGCAGACCGACCCGTTAACCTGGTCAGGCGGGGAACCGAGCAGCCATACGCGGTGTTTGGCCGTGCCGTGGCAAACCCGGCCGATCTTTTGTCATTTATAATTTATTATTTTCTATTTTTTATTTTTAACGAGCTATGGACCGAGAGGAGTTGAAAAAG
>PMZJ01000009.1 GCA_003170415.1 Phycisphaerales bacterium
ATTTCCCGACCCCACAATACCGCAAGAGGAGTCTTACGTCAATAAAGGGTTTTGGCCTGCCAGAAGGCAAACCTGGCAATAAATGCCCTTTGGAAATGTCCAATCCGCCTTCGTTAAAACTACGGCGGATAAATATTAAATAACCAATTTTGAATGTCGAAATTAGATTTCCGGCTTCTTATCGCCATCTTCACCGGGTTTATCCTCCGGCGGCTCATCCTCGTCAATCTTCCACTTATCGCTCTCGTCGATGTCGTTAATTTCCCTCTCGACGTATTTCATCATTTTGCGCTGTATCGGCTCCATCTCTTTTTGCCATCGCAGCATACTCTGATAGCTGACTAACAGCATATCCAGCCGAATCAACTGCCACTTCGCGAGGCACTCCGGCTCCTTGATATTCGAGAAGGGGTCGCACTTGAACGCCCGCCGACCGTCCGGCCCAACCTCGCATAGCTCGCACTGCGTACATTGAATCATCGCTATATCTCCTGCCGAGCCCGGCAAAGATTATGTATATAAACCAATTTGGACTTTGACTTTCCGGCGATTATCCTATATTATCAAACACCCTATATAATAAACAGAGCAATTTTTAGATTGTCTTTAGGTTGGATTGACGGAGTAAGTATAGTATGGCAAAACCAAGACGCAGGCGCAAAATCGGAAGCAAAAAGCGCCACCAAAAGTGGAAAATTCGCCACAAGATAAGCTGGTAAGCTTATTGCTATCCGCTTTCGGCAATTAAACACACTCAATAGCGGTCTAAAAAATGAAGCATTTTACCGTTACCTTTCAGCCCGACGGTAGAGAGATTTCCATTCACCCCGGCGCGACGCTGTTAGAAGCCGCTGGGTTGGCGGGTATCGTTCTCAACACCGTATGCGGCGAGAAGGGCACCTGCCGTAAATGCGCCGTAATCTTGCAGCCGGCCGGCGAGACCGTCCTTGCCTGCCAGCATCGCGTTACCGAAAACCTTACTGTCTTCGTCCCCCCGGATTCCCGGTTCGTTGAGCACAAAATCCTCACCGATGGAGCCACCCGCAAAGATGCCGCCCAGCCCGATATTTACAAGAAATATCTCTCTGCCGCCGGCAATCGTCCCATACTTGGTCTGGCAATCGATATCGGCACCACGACCGTCGTCGTCAAACTAATCGATATGAAAACAGGCCGACTCCTCGCGACCTGTGCCACCCTTAATCCGCAAACCAAATTCGGCGATGACGTAATATCAAGAATCGGCTATGCCCAGACCGACAAAAAACTAAAAGAGTTAAACGCGCTGATTGTCGGTCGCCTCAACGACCTCATCGCCGATTGCTGCGGCCAGGCCTCGGCCCAAAGCAGCGACATATACGAGACGTGCGTCGTCGGCAATACCACAATGCACCACATATTTCTGCGATTGCCCATAACGCAGCTCGGCGAGGCGCCATATAAGGCGTTTTCACTCGATGCAAAAGATTCGCCTCCCATCACTCTGGGGCTTGGCGTCAATCCCGTTGGCAACGTTCACACCGTCGCCAATATCGCCGGCTTCGTCGGTGCCGATACGACAGCCGTTGCGCTGGCGACATCTCTTGATTCCGCAGACCAGATAACGCTCGTAATCGACATAGGCACCAATGGCGAAGTCATCCTCGGCACAAAAGACAAACTTCTCGCCGCGAGCTGTGCCGCAGGACCAGCATTCGAAGGCGCACGGATTGCCTGCGGCTCAAGGGCCGCCGACGGCGCAATCGAGGCCGTCGTTATTGACAAACACAATATCGCTATCGACGTGATAGGGGGGGGCAGGCCCGTTTCGATTTGCGGCTCAGGCCTCATCGATGCCGTCGCCGTTATGCTCGATTCCGGTGTCATTGATTTCACTGGCCGATTCAAACCCGAAACATCCCTGCCCTCAGCCATCGCGAAACGTATAACCAAAATGAAACACAAAAATTCCCCGGCTAAAGAGGAAGGTCCTGTCTTCGTCCTTGCTTATCATGGGCATACTCCCGCAGTGTATCTGACCCAGCAGGACATCCGCGAGGTCCAGCTCGCCAAGGCCGCCATCCGTGCCGGGATACATCTCCTTCAGCATCGTTTCTCGGTCGCCGATGCCGACATAAAGCAAGTTTTCCTCGCCGGCGCATTTGGCAATTATATCCGCAGGCAATCCGCACTTCGCGTCGGCCTTTTGCCGAATGTCCCCGTTGACCGCATCCACTCCGTCGGCAACGCCGCATCTTCAGGCGCTCAGCTTATTCTCATCAGCTCTCGCTGCCGAACACTTGCCGCAGACCTTGCCCGTAAAATTGAATACGTCGAAATAGCCAACGAGCCCCTCTTCCAGTCCGCATTCGCCGACTCTATGCTTTTTTGAAATGCTCCGGGGTTTCAAATCCGAAATGTGCAGTCCTCAGCATCTTCGCGATTCCGCGGTCAAAACCGAATCACGTTGGCGCCCCAGGTTAGACCTGCGCCGAAGGCGACAAGGATGACTATGTCGCCATGTTTGATTTTACCCTCGCGGATAACCTGGTCGAAAGCCAGCGGAACCGACGCGGCGGAGGTGTTGCCGTATTCGTTAATGTTGATGAAGATTTTGTCGTCGGGTATTTCCAGCCGTTTGGCGGCGGATTCGATGATTCTTGCGTTCATTTGATGTGAAACAACCATTTTAACGTCATCGAGCGTGAGATTGCATTTTTCGAGACATTCCATTATCGTCTCGACGATTCTCCGCACCGCCTGCTGATAAACCTCCCGTCCCCTGATTTGCATATAAATTTTCTTCGGGTCATCCAAGGGCCTGCTCACGGGATTTCGCGAGCCGTAGGCCTGGCAATTCAACGCCTCCCATGAGCTGCCGTCTGCGTACATCGTGCTGTAAATGACCCCGCTTTGCACTTCGTCTTTTTTCCTCGGCCTGCCCTCAAGCACCACCGCTCCGGCCCCGTCGCCGAAAAGGATACAACTGGTTCGGTCCTTGTAGTTGGCGATTTTGGTCAGCGTCTCCGCCCCGATTACAAGAGCGTTTTTCAACCGGCCGTTTTCGATAAACTGCTGCGCTATGGAAACCCCGTATATGAACCCACTGCACGCAGCCATCAGGTCGAACGCCCATGCGTTATTCGCACCGAGATTCTTTTGCACAAAACACGCTGTGGACGGAAACACCATTTCGGGAGTGATTGTCGCGACGATGATAAGCTCAATTTGCTCCGGCTTTAGCCCTGCTGTCGCCAGCGCCTTTTTCGCCGCCTCCGTCGCTAACTGTGCCGTGCTTTCATCCTTGCCGCAGACGTGCCGCCGTTCAATTCCCGTCCGTGTCTTAATCCATTCATCCGAGGTTTCGACCATTTTGGCGAAGTCATCGTTAGTCAGAATTCCGGCCGGCGCATACGAACCGTGTCCCGCAATAACCGCGATGAAATCCGAGTGGTGCGACTCAATCGACTTGTTCATCCTTGACCCTTAATGCAGCATCCTCCGGCTCGGTGTTTTGTCCTTCATCGACTACGCTGCTGGCCGAGAGGTATTTGGCGATTTTATCGTTTATCCCTACGCTGTGATATTTTTTCACCGCCATTATGGCGTTCTTTATTGTCCTGCTCTCGCTTGCCCCGTGGCAGATAAGCGCAGTCCCGTTTATGCCCAGAAGTAATGCGCCTCCGTATTCGTGATAGTCATGCTTTTTGAAGAATCGTTTCATTACCCCTTTGAACATTGGTCCGACTATAAGCCGGAACTTATGCGTCATAATTTCCTGCTTTATTGCCTTGACAAGCCCCTCGACAAGCCCCTCGGTCAGCTTCAAGATGACGTTTCCCACAAATCCTTCGCATATTGCCACGTCGCAAACGCCCTTGAAGATATCCCGTCCCTCGATGTTCCCGATGAAGTTGATTTTCGGGTCCTGTTTTATGAGTTCGCGTGCTTTTTTGACTACCTCGTTACCTTTGGCGTCTTCCTCGCCGATGCTCATCAGCCCCACCCTTGGGTTTTGTATTCCGAACAGCTCCCGTGCGTATATCGAAGACATAACCGCATACTGGTAAAGATTGATTGGCTTGCAGGCGATATTGGCCCCGACATCGCAAATGGTAACGGGGCCTTCGAAGGTCGGGAAAACTACGGCTATTCCGGGGCGATTGACGCTCTGGAGATTACGCATACGCATCTGGAAGGCCGCGACACAGGCGCCGGTGTTGCCGGCGGAAATTACGGCGTCAGTCCTGCCAAGTTTGCTTAATTTAGCGAGAATCGATATTGAACTGCGGGGCTTCTTTCGCAAAGAATCGATAGGGGGATCGTCCATACCAATAACATCAGGTGCGTGAACAACCGTCAGGACTGCCCGATGAGAACGTTGTGCCGGCAGTTTCGGCTCAATAACATCCTTCGGGCCGACAAGGATAACCTCGTCGCCTTCCTCAAGCAGTTCAAGGGCCTCAACCGCGCCGGAGATAATGGCATCTGGCGCTTTATCACCGCCCATTGCGTCGATAGCGATACGCATCTGGCGTTACCTCTTCTTTTTTTCGGTCTGTTCTGCGACTTTCAGGGTGATACTGGAATTGAGGTAGCCGCATTTCTCGCACGCGGCGTGCGGGAGCTTCGCCTGGCCACACTTCGGGCATACCGTGTAATTCACCGGCTTCAGGGCATGATGTGACCTGCGCGAGTGAGTCCTGCTTTTACTTATCTTTTTTATTGGTAGCATTAACTGGTACTCCAAAAATTGCTTCTGATTTAAGCTGCTACGGTTGAAACGAGAATAGATAGTTTACCGGGGGTGATTTGTCAAGACGATTTTGTTGTTTTTACGGCATATCCCGCCATAGACGCATCGAAAATCCGGTTTTGATGGGTTTGCGCTTCGTTATGATATGGGGTATTTCTTGACAGGCCTGTCTTTTTTTGCGATAAAACCGGCGGTTTTGAAAGTTGAACAACCAACGAGATACTAATCGCTAAGGACGAAATGATGAAAACAGCATTTTTATTTCCGGGTCAGGGCGCACAATTTGTCGGTATGGGCAAAGACGTCTCGGATGGGTTTCCGGCGGCAAAAGCCATATTTGACAAGGCCAACCAGATTTTAGGGTTTGATATCGCGAAGATTTGCTTTGAGGGGCCTGTTGAGACGCTTAACACGACGACGATATCTCAGCCGGCGATTTTCACGGTTTCGGCGGCAATTCTGGAGATTTTCCGAACAGGCGAAAAGACGAAAAATATCACCGCGGAGGTAACAGCGGGTTTGAGTATGGGCGAATACACCGCGCTTTATGCGGCGTGGTTGATTAGTTTCGAGGATGGTTTGAAATTGGTCAAGAAGCGTGGTGAGGCGATGCAGGCAGCAGCGGATAAAAGTAAAGGCGGTATGGTCGCAATCATCGGCCTTGATGAGGAAAAAACCAAAGCACTTTGCGCCGAGGCGGGACAGGGCGATTTGCTGGAAGGCGTTAATTTCAATTGCCCCGGCCAAATCGCGATAAGCGGCACGAAATCCGCCTGTGAGCGTGCGGAGAAATTAGCGGAAAAATACGGTGCAATGAAAGCAATCCGGCTGGAGGTCGCGGGCGCGTTTCATACGGTTATGATGTCGCCTGCCGCTGATGCGCTTAGCAGTGCGCTTGCCCAGACAAATATCAAAGAACCAACACAACCCAAGGTTATCGCCAATATCACAGCCGATTATTACACAAGCGCAAACCAGATTCGCGAGTCGCTGGCAAAACAATTAGTCCAGCCGATATACTGGCAAAAATGCGTCGAGCGATTGGTGGCCGACGGCGTTGAGACGTTTTACGAAATAGGCCCCGGCAAGGTACTCACCGGCCTGATGAAACGCATTCACCGCAGGGCAAACATAATTAACGTCTCTTCCGCGGCGGCAATTAACGAATTATAAGGAGAACGATTATGAAACCGGCAACAACCATCACGGTGATATTTCTGCTGATTGTTTCAATAATGCATTTGCTTCGGCTGATTTTTCAGGTGAATGTTATAACTAATCTTTTTGAGGTGCCGATGTGGATGAGCGTCCCGGCGTGCATCGTTACAGCCGGCCTGGCAATCTGGCTCTGGAAAGAAAATAAAAAATAACAACACTTTTTGCTATTGGCTGCCAGCTAACTACCGGCTTGCATCATGTCCGAAAACCAATATACTTGCGCAAAACGATTAACATTTCGTAACATGGAGAAATTTAGAATGTCTGAAAAAAGATTAGCGGTAGTAACGGGCGCTGCCAGAGGAATCGGCAGAGCAATCGTATTGGAACTTTTGAAGCAGGGACGTATCGTCGCGGGGCTGGACCTCAACGCGGTGCAGCTTGAGGAGCTTGTGGCTGTATGCAAACAGCAGGGATACGAGGTCATCACCAAGTGCATCGATATCACAAATTCCGAGAAGCTCACCGAGGTGCTCGAAGAACTTGCCAACCAGTTTGGCGGGATAGGCATTTTGGTTAACAACGCGGGCATCACGCGCGACAAGCTGATGATTCAGATGGACGACGAGGATTTCGACAAGGTCATCAACGTAAATCTCCGCGCGGCCTTCGTGGCGACACGCATTGCCGCAAGGTCGATGGTTCGCAATAAATTCGGCAGAATCGTCAGTATCAGCTCCGTCGCGGGCGTCATAGGCCAGGCGGGCTCCACAAACTATGCTGCCAGCAAGGCGGGCCTGATTGGTATGAGCAAATCAATTGCCCGCGAGGTCGGCAAAAAGAACGTTACCGCCAACTGCATCGCCCCGGGCTTCATCCAGACGGATATGACGGCTGTTTTACCCGATGCCGTAAAGGAGGGCGCGATGGCGTTCATACCAGTAAAGCGGTTCGGCAACGTCGAGGATGTCGCAAGGGCGGTGGCATTTTTAGCTTCCGACGATTCCGGATACATTACCGGCCAGGTTTTGGGTGTAGATGGCGGTATGGCTATGTAGTTTTTAGTGTTTAGTTTTGAGTTTTTAGTTTGATTGGTGAGGTATGCTATGCCTCTGATCGAGCATTGCGTATTTTTTCATATACTTCTTTTGCGTTTTGAATCACCTCGAACGATGGGGTCATCTCGGTCATCCCAGGCCACGCAAAGCCCCTGTTCCATTGTGCCATCGGATTAGTCGGCCCAAAAGTGATTGTGCCTGTGCCATTCGTCTTCTCATCCAATGAGATATCGGTAAGCGTGCGTAGATTCATCGATTTGACCTTCCGACTGAAAATTCCGGAAACGATAATGATTCGCTGGTCAGTCAGGCCATAATATGTGCCCGTCCTGCGTTTGGCATCGGCAATGAATCTTCCGAATATGAGATAAAGGCCGATTATGACAAATGGAATTCCGAACAAAGGGAAAATTATCCCAACGGGTATTGGTGCCTTATTGCCAGCGTGTGGTATTGATATGACCCCAACCTCCCAGAAGATAGCAAAACCACCCCAGAATAAGCTGAACGGAATCAAAAATACATCAGAAGACCTGAAAAGGATGCCTTGTTTCGGCTGTCCCACCCAAATTAAGGTTTCATCTTTACTCAGCTCGGACCTGATCTGTGAATCAGGAATTTCCAGCATAAATTTCTCCTTAAGCTCAAATGGCACCCAAAGATTTACATCGGTGATTTAATTTAATGAACTTCACATTTCTTCGTGACTTTCGCGGTTCAAATCGGCCTGCGCCTGCTCTTTTTCGTGTGTTCTGACGACGAAGACGGGTATGTCAATGGCGTGGCGGACGCTGTCCACGGTTTCGCCATATATGATATCGCCCATAAGGCGATGGCCGTGGGAGCCGAGGACTAAAAGGTCAAAGCCGTTTGCCTTTACGGATTTGACAAGCTCCTCGACTGGTTGGCCGAATCGCAAATCGGTGTTCACCTGGAAATCCCTCTCCGCTATTTCTTCCGCTAATCGTTCGAGATACGCCTGGTCGTTTGCGCTGTGCAAGCTTTCGTTTTCATTGCCATAAACCGTTACGCCGGGGGTATCGACGACGTGGACGAGGGTAATGCTTGCGTTGTGGCTTTTGGCAATGGTGATAGCAGCGGAGATGATTTTGGCGTCTCCATCGGTGTGCTCAAGGGCGACGCCTATATGCTTAATGGCCATTGGCCTGATTTGTTTCGCTAACCTCTCGCCGGCCTCGCCGTCTGTTGTTGTCCACGCTGTACCTTTGCGGAACAGGGGCAAAAACGTGATAAAGCCCAGCGCACCAAGCAGCAAAAGAACAAGGGGAACAAGGACCACCCACAACCAGGGCGATGTACCGCCCCAGACCATCAATTCGTCAAAAACCAGCTTCATATTCAAGGCCACAATAATAGCCGCTACGCACCATACGGCAATCTTTATCAAGAGATTATTGGCAAAGGTGCCCATTTTCTTTTTATCGGAGGTGAAGTGTATGAGTGGGATAATAGCGAAGGGCAGTTGCAAGCTGAGCACAACCTGCGACAAAATCAAAAGCCGATACGTTCCCGCGTCGCCCGCTATGGCGATTACGATAACCGCGGGCACAAGGGCGATACCGCGAGTCAGCATTCTTCGCAGCCAGGGACGCATTTTAATGTTCAGGAAGCCCTCCATAACAATCTGGCCTGAGATTGTGCCGGTGAGCGTGGAGCTTTGGCCCGAGGCAATCAGGGCAATTGCGAAGGCAATGGGGGCTATTTTGCTGCCTAAAATGTTATCCAATAAATTGTGTGCCTGCTGAATCTCGGTAACTTCGATGCCCCTGCTGTAAAAATTGGCGGCTGCCATAATCAAAATAGCCGCGTTGACAAAAAACGCCAGGTTCAGAGCCACCATTGAATCCATAAAATTGAAACTGCAGGCCTGAACCCTGCCAATAAAGGTCTTGGATATCCGGCGCGACTGCACCAAGCAGGAGTGAAGGTAGAGGTTATGAGGCATCACCGTCGCCCCAATCATACCTATGGCGATGTATAAGCTTTTGGAATTCAAACTGGGTTTAAATCCTGCGGCGATGCTTGACCACTCCGGCTTCGCGAGGAATACCTCTAATACAAAACAGCCGCCTATGACCGCCACAAGCGATACGATAAATGCCTCCATTTTGCGGATGCCTAACTTCAGCAGAACAAGGAGCAGGAACGTATCTCCAGCGGTTACTAAGCAACCCCAAAGCAGGGGCAGTTTGAACAGCAGGTTTAACCCGATTATGGTTCCCAGCGCCTCGGCCAAATCGGTCGCGGCAATAGCAATCTCTGCCAGCAGCCACAAAAATAAATTAAAACGTTTCGAATATTCACGTCGGCAACCCTGCGCCAGGTCAAGGCCCGTAACAACCCCCAGCCGGGCGGCAAGGGTCTGAAGCAGGACTGCCATAAGATTGGACATCAGCAGAACCCAGATAAGCGTGTATCCGAATCGGGCTCCTCCCTCGATATCCGTGGCCCAGTTGCCCGGGTCCATATATCCGACGCTGACTAAGTAAGCAGGCCCGATAAAAGCAAAAAGACGACGCAGCCAACCCCGTTTTCTGACGTCTATGGAGTCAGAAAAGTGATTGCCCATCTGATTGTTCGTATTGAGATTATCCATATCAACGCTATTTGGCTTATTTTGACTTTTACTGCCCAAACCGCAAGAGTAAAACCGCAAATTTACCCTGAATGTGCCTGTTGGTGATTGACATCAGCCGGCCGTTATGCATTATCTGTCGGGAGCTTTTTCCAAAAAATTTCAAAAAAATGGTTGTCGGCAACGCATCCGGTCGTTAATATACCACCCGACCGTCATTGGATGGCGCAGCGTTGATGTCAGAATCCGCTGGTGGACAATTTATGTAAATATGTTGTTTATTGGAGGAATACCAAGTGAGTGCTGATATGGATGTCCAGGCAGTAGAGCAAAAAGTTGTTGATATAATTAGCGAGCAGATGGGCGTTGATAAGGCGGAGATCAGCCGCGAAACTTCCTTCATAAACGACCTGAATGCCGACTCGCTGGATACAGTGGAGCTGGTAATGGAATTCGAGGACGAATTCGGGATGAGTATCCCGGATGAGGAAGCTGAGAAGATACAGACGGTCGGGGCGGCGGTCGACTACATCGTCAATGCGGCAAAGGCAGCGAAGAAGAAATAGCAGCAACAATGAGCAGACGACGAGTAGTCATCACGGGCCTGGGCTGTATTACGGCTTTGGGGGAAACCGCCGGCGTGTTTTTTGAGGCGCTTTGCCAGGGTAAAAGCGGCATCGCGACGATAGAGTCGTTCGATACCAGTGCGTACCCGGTTCATTTCGGCGGGGAAGTTAAACAATTCGATGTTACCAAGTATATCGAAATCCGCGAAAGCAAACGGATGGACCGATTTTCCCAGTTTGCGGTAGCCGCGGCGAGCCAGGCGGTAACGGACAGCGGGCTGGACTTCAGCAAGGAAGACCCATACCGGATGGGCGCGATAGTAGGAACGGGAATCGGCGGGATAAAAGAGATAGAGGAACAGCATCTTGTGCTTTTGAAAAAGGCGCCGATGAGGATTTCGCCTTTTACGGTTCCCCGGCTTATGGCCAACGCGGCGGCGGGTAATATCGCGATACGATACGGTCTGCGCGGGCCTAATTTCTGCGTATCAAGCGCGTGCGCCAGCAGTAATCACGCGATAGGTGAGGCGTTCTGCAATATCGTGGCAGGTCGCAGCGACGTTATGCTAACGGGCGGGACTGAGGCGGCGGTAACGCCGCTGGGCCTGGCGAGTTTCTGTGCGGCAAGGTCGCTGAGTTTGCGCAACGATAATCCGACCGCGGCGTCGAGACCTTTTGACAGGGACAGGGACGGGTTTGTGCTCGCGGAAGGCGCGGGAATTCTGGTGCTGGAAGAATACGAACACGCGAAGAAACGCGGGGCGGCGATATACGCGGAAGTACTGGGATATGGGGCGACGGACGACGGAAATCATATAACGGCGCCGTTGCCGGATGGGGCGGGGGCGGCAAAGGCGATGGAGTTTGCGATTAAGGATGCACAATTGTCGCCTGAGAAGGTCGATTACGTCAATGCCCACGGGACGGGGACGGAGTTGAACGATATTGCGGAAAGTTCTGCCATCAGGGCGGTGCTGGGACCTCACGCGTATAAAGTTATGGTAAGCTCGACAAAGGGCGCGCACGGCCATTTGCTGGGGGCAAGCGCCGCAATTGAAATGGTTGTATGTGCCGAGGTGATTAAGAATTCGATAGTTCCGCCGACGATTAACCTCGATAACGTGGACGAGCGGTGCGACCCGAAGATGGATTTTGTGCCTTTGAAAGCCAGGGAACACAAAGTCGGTGTTGCGATGAGCAATTCGTTCGGCTTCGGCGGGCACAACGCCTGCGTGGTAGTCGGAAAAGTTTAGTTGTTTCCGATTCTGCCTGCAGCAGACAAGTTTCGGTTTACTTTTCCGTAAAGGCATTATTCCTGTTGCCTGATTTCCCTTGTTCGTTGCCGCACAAAGGATAAAATACATTTGCTTTTTTTCGGGAGGGGCAAGGGGTATGGGGTCAGCCGGGGCTTATGGCGAAAAAAAAGTTGACCGAACACGGGTTATCTGTTGTGGAAGTTTCACGCCGTAAAAAACGGGTAACGCTGCTCATATACATCGCGCTTGCGGCAGCCACAGTTATTGCATACGAGCCGATAAGGCACAATGGCTTTGTCGGATACGACGATACCGACTACATAGTAAAAAACCCGCATATCACCGGAGGGATAACACACCAGTCGATAATCTGGGCATTCACGAAGCCATACGCATCAAACTGGCATCCCCTGACTTGGATTAGTCATATATTGGATTACCAGCTTTTCGGA
Source organism: Phycisphaerales bacterium (assembly GCA_003170415.1). GTDB lineage: Bacteria > Planctomycetota > Phycisphaerae > Sedimentisphaerales > Anaerobacaceae > Fen-1362. The sequence goes on from PMZJ01000009.1 coordinate 11,822, forward strand.
CTAAATCCATTGGGGCATCATCTCGTCAGCGTGGCTTTTCATATTGTCAACGCCCTGCTTGTTTTTTGGATTTTCACCAATTTGACAGGGTCAATCTGGGCAAGTGCATTTGTGGCGGCGGTCTTCGCGGTGCATCCGGTGCAGGTGGAGTCGGTCGCCTGGGCGGCAGAGCGAAAAACGGTGCTTAGCGGCCTGTTTTGGCTGCTCACGATGGCCGCGTATGTACGCTATACGAGACAGCCGGCGTTCGGGCGATATATATTGGTGCTGCTGGTTTTCGGCCTGTGTATTATGACTAAGCCGATTGTTGTTACGCTTCCATTAGTATTGCTTCTGCTGGATTACTGGCCTCTTGAACGGGTTCGATGGGGTCAGTCCGTCGGAGCCGCGTCTAAATCGGCAAAATGGCTGATAGCAGAAAAAATTCCCCTGTTGGCGATGTCGGCGTTTTTGAGCGTGATGACCTTCGTCTCACAGAAAAGCGGCGGGGCGATGTCCACGACGGAGAATATGCCCCTGGATTACCGAATCGCCAATACGTTCCTTTCCTATATAAAGTACATCGGCAAAATGATATGGCCGAGCAAATTGGCTGTATATCACCCGCATCCCCGCACGGGTTTTTCGGATACCGCGGTAGTGATATGCGCACTGCTATTTGTCCTGATAACCGTCTTTAGCATTTATATTGGCCGTCGTAAAAGGTATGTCACTATCGGCTGGCTGTGGTACGTCGGGACGCTTGTGCCGATGATAGGGCTGGTCCAGGTGGGTGCGCAGGCAATAGCATACAGGTATATGTACCTGTCGATGCTGGGTCTGTTGATTATCGTCGCCTGGGCCGTCAAAGACCTCGTTGCTAATCGGTTTCGCTGGAAAGTTGTCGCGGCGGTATCGGCGATAGTCGTGCTGTCCGCCTTTGTCATCCTTACGCGGATGCAGGTCAGGTATTGGCAAAATACCATAACGCTGTTTGAGCACACTCTGAATGTTACCAAGGATAACGCGGCGGCGGAACACAACTACGGATATGCTTTGTCCGAGGCGGGCCGGCTCGATGAGGCAGCAATACATCTCAACAGGGCAATCCAGCTTGTTCCGGAATTTGTTGAGGCGAGAAACAATCTCGGCAAGCTTTACTTAAAGCAGGGTAAAATAAATGAGGCGATTGACTGTTTTACTGAGCTTGCGAATCGCAAAGATGCCCCCGCGGAAGTGCACTACAGGTTGGCATCGGCATTGCTTATGCAAAAGAGATATGATGAGGCCATAAAACAACTTGCCAGGGTGCTGGAACTGGACCCTGACTATGCTCATGCTCCCAGTGCGATGGCGGTTGCGTTAATGTCGGCGGGCAGGAGCGACGAAGCGATTGCCTGCTTTAATAAGTACCTGCGGCTAAACGAGAATTCCACGGAGCTGCATTACAATCTGGCAGTTGCGCTGGTGATGCAGAAGAAGTACGACGAGGCCATAAGACATTTTACCAGGGTTACAGAACTGGACCCCAATAACGCAGGTGCTCTTAACGGTCTGGCACGAGTGTTGGATACTTTAGCTATTACTTATGCCGAGGCGGGCAAATTCGACGACGCGAAGATAACGGCAGAGAAGGCGTTGAACATCGCCAAAACAGCGAGACAGGCCCAACTCGCCCGTGAAATAGAGGAACGCCTGCAACTCTACAAAAAAGGTTTGCCGTATCAGGGTAAGTAATCTTCAGCTATACTATTGTTTTTTGGAGTTTCGAGAATGGCGGAGATATTTGATGTAGCTATAATCGGTTCAGGGCCGGGCGGATATTACGCGGCGATTCGATGCGCACAAAAAGGGGCGACGGTCGCTATTATCGAAAAGGCCGAGACAGGCGGGACCTGCCTGAACCGCGGCTGTATTCCCTCAAAAGCGCTTCTTGCCTCCGCTGAGGTCCTCTTGCAGGCGAAAAACGCCGGCGCTATGGGCGTTGATATACCGACGGTGTCGCCCAACTGGGTGAAAATGCAACAGCGAAAAGACGCCATCGTCGCCGGTTCCAGAAAAGGTCTGGCCGGTCTTTTGCAGGCAAACAAAATTAAAATGTTCGTGGGAACGGCCATTATTTCTTCGCCAAAGGCAGTCGTCGTTAAAACTCAAACAGGGCAAATCGAAGTTAATGCGACAAAGGGCATCATAATAGCTACCGGCTCCATCCCTGTTGAAATCCCTGCGTTCCCATTCGACGGGCAAACCGTCATCAGCAGCACGGAGGCGTTGTCATTGCAGGTAATTCCAGCTTCGATGGTAATTGTGGGCGGCGGCATCATCGGCTGCGAACTCGCCTGCGTTTACGCCGCAGTCGGAACAAAAGTCGTAATCGTCGAGGCGCTCGAACGAATCATCAGCACCGAAGATAAATGGGTCAGCCAGTTACTCGAACGCGAATTCAAAAAACTCGGTATCGCCGTTTTGACCGGCAAAAAAGTAACTTCCGTCGATACCTCGACAGGAATTGCCAAAGTCGCTATCGATGGCGGACAACCAATAGAAGCCGAAAAGGTCCTCGTATCGGTCGGCAGAAGGGCGATTTGCGACAAGCAGACAATCGATAACCTGAAATTGCAAACCAATGGCCCGGCGATAAAGGTCAACGACAGGATGCAAACAAGTATCCCCGGCGTTTACGCCATTGGCGACGTGGTAGGCACAACGTATCTGGCGCACGGCGCATTCGCGGAAGCGGAGGTCGCCGCGGAAAATATTAACGGAGGCGATTCTAAAATAGGCGACTATTCCCTTATACCGAGGGCCGTCTATACATTCCCCGAAATCGCCTCGGTGGGCAAATCCGAAGACAGGTGCGTAAAAGAGGGTATCGAGGTTGTCGTCGGCAGGGGATTCTTCAGGGCCAACGGCAGAAGCGTCGCGCACAACGAAACTACGGGCGAAATCAGGGTCGTTCGTGAAAAGGCAGGCGACAGGATATTAGGCGTTACAATGGTTGGCGCAAACGTTACCGAGCTTGTTTCCGCCGCACGTCTTATTATTGGCTCAACCGAAAAGTTCAGCGCCGTCAGCTTCCCGCACCCTACCGTTTCCGAGGTTCTCAAAGAGGCGTGGGAAGACGCCTTTGGTCTCAGTATTCATCAACCTCCTCGTAAAATTTAGCCCCTGCTTTATTAGGGAGGCCTCAAGCCGACCATCGGTAAAATATATTGCGGAAAGGGCGATTTCCCGATAGAATACCGTATATCTGTAGTTCGGCGGCGTACCCAAGTGGCCTAAGGGGACGGTTTGCAAAACCGTTATTCGTGGGTTCGAATCCCACCGCCGCCTTGTTCTGTTTTAGTCAACCCCGGCCGCACTAAGACCTCCGCAAGTCACAGCATCAAATGCCGTGAAAAATTATCAAAAAACACTTGACAATTCCGCCAAAGAAGATAATATTGTCCGTTGTCCATTACATAACAGATACGTTGGAGGCCAACGAAAAGGATGTTAGAAGGCCAAAAACAACAATGGGCCCAGGAACACGCCCGCCAAATCCAGAAGAGGTTTGAGCCGTGGCAGCAGCCGCTCGGTATCGATGGCCGGGAGTATGCCGAATATCTGCGGATTGAGCTGATTCAGTGCTGCGATGACCCGCTGCTCAAGGAGCTAATTGAGTCGATGTCGCAGTGATACTTCCCTCTTTCGGCTTGGTTCGACCCCTTCGACAAGCTCAGGGCAGGCAAGCTCACCACGGGTCGCTCAAGACAGGTGATTCGGCATAGGGGGTTTTCGTTTGTCTCGCTTTGGACCCCTTTTAAGACCAACCAATCCGGGTGGATTCTATCTTTCCACAAACAGATAAAATAGCGAAATTTTACTTGACACTACCCGTCAATATAGGTAAGATGGGTATGCTTGTGAATCTCGATGTGGTATCTACCGCGGAGAAGCAGAGGAATGGGTGTCGAGCTTGTCGGCTGAAAAAAGCCGGATGCTCTAAAGTAGTAATCTTCACCGGGCTTGCAGGAAGAAGAGACCTGCAAGTCCTTGTTTTTTCACGTCACAATTTTTGCTTTCAATTCGCGTTTCGGCAGGTAATCTATAAGCAGATTATGAAGGTGGATATCGCAAATAGCGTTCTGGAACTACTCGACGGCGACATTACCGAAATGGACACCGACGCAATCGTCAACGCGGCCAACGCCCAATTGGTTCTCGGCGGGGGAGTAGCAGGTGCGATAAGACAAAAGGGCGGGCCGGCGATTCAGCGACAGTGCGATAAAATCGGCGGGACATTCGTCGGCGGGGCGGTAATTACCACGGGCGGCAATCTCAAAGCAAAATACGTCATTCACGCTGTTGGCCCCCGAATTGGTGATGGTTCGACTTCGCTCACCACAGGTGGCGATGAGGATGAGAAACTTAAAAACGCGACGCTAAACTCACTCAAACTGGCTGATAAGCATAATCTCGAAAGCATTGCATTTCCCGCCATAAGCGCAGGCATTTTCGGTTTTCCGATTGATAGATGCGCTGATATTATGCTGCGGACAACTATTGATTATCTGAAGGCCAAAACAGGATTGAAAAAAGTCGTATTCTGCCTCTTCGGCAGGGAGAGTTATGCCGTCTTCGAGAGGCAACTCGGTCGGGAAATTGCGCAATGAGATCTTGTCGCGGATTAAGCAATCGAAGCTAAAAGCAACTTGGGTGTTGAGAATATGAAAAATGCGAGTATAAGCGAGTTATTCAGCGAAATGGCGGACATAATGGAAATCCTCGGGGATGACAGGTTCCGCATAAACAGCTATCGCAAGGTCGCACGGGTTATCGGCGATATGCCGACGGATATCGAAGAGATGTTAGCAACGGGGAAATTGGCCGAGATGCCGGGGGTAGGGAAATCATCATTAGCCAAAATCGAGGAATTCATAAAGACAGGCCAAATCACCGCACATCAGGAGCTTTTAACGAAAATCCCGCAGAAGTTGCTGCAACTGTTAAAGATACCGGGGATGGGGCCAAAGGGCGTCAAGACGGTTTACGAGAACCTCAAGGTCAAAAGTATAGCCGACTTGAAGGCGGCGATTGAAAACGGCAAATTAGCCGAATTAGCCGGCTTCGGCGATAAGAAGGCGGCGATTATCGCCAAAGGCATTGAGTTCTTGGCGAAATCAACAGGCAGAATTCGCTTAGACCAGGCGTTTAACGCAGCGACTATCGTGATGGAATTTCTTGATAGATTGCCCGGCGTTAAAAAAATCGCGTATGCCGGCTCGCTTCGCCGATGCGCGGAAACAATAGGAGACGTTGATATTCTCGTTTCCGCAAAGGAAGGCAAAAAAATCATTGATGCCTTTGTCAGGACCGAGTTTGTTCTGGAGATTATCGCGGCGGGGGATACGAAGGGGTCGGCAATCATAAAAACAAACAGTTGTCCCGTTCAGGTTGATGTGCGTGTTGTGCCGGATAAGAGTTTCGGCGCTGCCTGGCAGTATTTCACCGGCTCGAAACAGCATAACGTGCGATTACGCGAAATAGCGGTCAAGGCGGAACTCAAACTGAATGAATATGGCCTGTTCCGCGGCAAAAAAATGATAGCCGGTGCGACTGAGAGCGACGTTTATAAGAAACTCGATCTCGATTACGTTGAGCCGATGTTAAGAGAGGACAGGGGCGAAATTGAGGCGGCACAAAAACATAATCTGCCGGAATTGGTTCGCCTGGAAGACATCAAAGGCGACCTGCACATGCACACGATGGCCTCGGACGGTTCCTGCGAGATTGAAGATTTAGTCGGGGCAGCCAAAAACAGGGGATATAAGTATATCTGCATAACGGACCATTCGCCTTTCGTAGCGATTGCCAACGGGTTATCACCCGCTCGTCTGGCTAAGCAAATTGACAAGGTTCGCAAATTCAACGACCGAGCAAAAGACATCACCGTTTTGGTCGGCTCAGAGGTCGATATCCTCGCGGATGGCTCGCTTGATTATGATAACAAGTTACTGGCCCAGCTTGATTTTGTGATTGGCTCGATTCATTCGAGAATGACCGGCTCGCGTGAACAGGTTACGACCCGGGTACTCAAGGCGATGGATAATCCTCATCTTCATTGTATCGGCCATCCCACCGGTCGGCTCATCGGCGAACGTGAGCCGATGGATATTGATATTAATGCGATAATCAAACACGCAGCCGAGACACATACGGCGATAGAGGTCAGCTCTAACCCTTATCGGCTCGACCTAAAAGACGTTCACTGCAAAATGGCGATTGAGGCGGGCGTAAAATTAGTCATAAATACCGACGCCCATAGATTGCACCAGCTTGATTATATGCCGTTTGGCGTGGCGACGGCGGAGCGGGGCTGGGCCACAAAGGCCGACGTGCTGAATACCTGGCCTTTGGCGAAATTGAAAACCTGGCTCGCCGCCAAAAGAAAAAAATGACTATCAAGACAGTTCTAAATGGTCGAACAAGCCACAAGTGATAAACGCGGTTACCACTGTGCCTCGTAGAACGGGCCGATGTAGCCCTCTTTTTTCGGGTCGGGGCGGCTCTTGAGAATCGCTTCGGCGATAGCGACGTCGGCTGGATAGGTAATTTTGATGTTCGATGAATCTGTTTCGACAATTGAAACCTTGTGGCCGAGTGCCTCGACTAACTGTGAATCATCAGTGATTTTATCCGCCTGCCCTGAGCTTTGTCGAAGGACCTTTTCGCGGGATTTTTTCAGAAGCGAAACCTCGAATACCTGTGGCGTTTGGGCCTCATAAAACCCTGCTCGGTCAACGGTCTTTACGATAACACCATCTTTAACTTCTTTGAGAGTGGCCGTAACGGGGCAGGCCAAAATTGCGGCCCCGGTTTTGGCGGCAGTTTTGATTGCGTCATCAACCCATTTCGCGGTAACACAGCATCGTGCGGCGTCGTGAATCGCTACAAGCTCGATATCGTCTTTCAATAATTGAATCGCCTTGTTGACGGTCTCGAATCGTGTTGCGCCGCCGATTAAGACCTTGACGTTGAAAAGCGAGAGATTCGCCCCATAGCGGATTTTCACAATCTCTTCATCTTCCTGCGGGATAGCCAGGAGGATTTGTTTGACATCTTCGCGATTTGAGAATAATTCGACGCTTCGCAGAAACGCGGCCCTGCCGCCGACATCGACGAATTGCTTATGTCGTTTTCCGCCGAATCGTTTTCCTGGGCCGGCCGCACAAATTATCGCCGCAACATTAGGCATCGTTTTGATTCTCCATCAAACGTCGCAGATTTCTATTGCCCGTTCAAGGGATTTGAGCGGGTCCGGTGATTTGGGCGTAAACTCGTGAGCGACGTAGCCGGTGTAGCCGGTTTTCAGGATGGCTTTCATTATCGTAGGATAATACAGTTCCTGTGTTTCGTCGATATCGTTTCGGCCCGGCACGCCGCCCGTGTGGTAGTGGCCGATGTATTGCTTGTTTTTCCGAATTGTGCGGATGATGTCGCCTTCCATAATCTGGGCGTGGTAAATGTCATAGAGGATTTTGAACCGGTCTGAGCCGACCTGTTTGCAGACCTCGACGCCGAATTTCATATTGTCGAACATATAATCCTTGTGGTCCACTTTGCTGTTGAGGTATTCCATAAACAGCGTGACGTTTTTCTGCTCGGCGTGGGCAAGTATCTTCTTGATGCCTTCGACGGTGTTTTTGATTCCTTCTTCTTCGCTGATGCCATAGCGGTTGCCTGGAAAGCAGATAACGTTGGGGAAGCCAAATTCCGAGGCCGCATCGATGCTTGTTTTTAGTTTCGCGAGACATTCATCGTGGTTTTTAGTGTGTGCCAGTCCCTCGGTCAAGCTGTGCGAGAAAAGCATTGTGCAGACCAGGCCCGCTTTTTGGGCGGCGGGCAACTCATCCGGCTGGAGCAGGTCGATACCTTTCAATCCCAGTTGGGCGCAAATCTCGCAGAATTTATCGAGTGGTATTTTGCCATAGCACCATCTGCAGACGGATTGATTTATCCGTCCGTTTTTGACGATGCGAGTGATTTCCTCTGCCCAGGTTGCGCGAACGGAAACAATAGCCGCTATTCCTGCCGCACTTGCCATTAAGTGTCTTCGGCTTATCGCGGAGGTTTGGTTTTCAGCCATTTAATTTTCCCTTTCTACGCGGTATTTATTATCAATACATCTGCCACAGAATAAGCAATCACGCCTGATTGTCAACACCCACAACGAAGGCGGTTCGACGATGGCAGCGGGATATGGGATTTACGTTAATCACCTGCGGGCAAACTGGCGAGATTTTTCCTGACCTGGTCGGCGGGAAAACTGCTCGGATACATCCGGAGGAAAGCGGTCAGTGTTGCTCTGGCATCCGCCAGATATTTCTTTTTTTGCTCCGTGCTTGCGGCATCCTGCTGCTGCCAGAAATGGATTTTGAGCAGGCAAAGCTCGTATAATGCCTGCATTCCGCCGTCGGTGTTCTGATATTGTGCGTGCAGCTCGGCAAGTTTTTCGGCAAGATGCTGTTCATCGGGTATGAGCTTGACCTGGGCGAGCAGGACATTGTCTCGCAGTGGGTCTGCTTTGCCCATTTCCGCCAGCAGTTCATCAAGCTGGGCGGCATAATTTGGGCTGTTTTGGTTGAGCGTAACGAACCTTGCCAGCCGCTTTGAGGAATCCGGTTTGGCGGTGCGGTTGTCTGTGCTGATAAGGGTGCGCAACTGGCTGAGCTTTCTTTGGAGTTCCGTCAGTTTGGAAATGGTCATCGCCGAATCGGGTGGCGGGTGGAACAAGCTGAATATCGATTCTTCAGTTGGCTGGTCGCCGGTGAGAAGCTTCAACCGTGTTTCGAGCAAGTTGGAGGCCTCGGCGATAATAGCTTCTGCCTCATCGAATCTTGCCTGGCCTGCCCATTGCATCGCGATTCGCCAGCGGGCTTCGAGCGATTCGGGACTATTGGCGAAGCCGGCATATAACTGGAACCACACTGCACGAGAACGGTCGAACGGATAATCGCTGTAGAAATGAAGCGTTTCTTTTTCATCCAGAACGCGGTTATCTGGGCTGTATTCAGTAAGCAGGGCCTTGTAATACAAGGCGATGGGCATCCGGCTGCTTTTGGAGCGGCGAGTAATAAACAGATCGTATTGCCCAAGCAGCCACTCTCTTTTTTCCTGATACCTCAGCTCCGCCGGGACAACAAACCAGGTTGGCCAGCGGTCATGTGCGAGTTGTGACTGGATTTCGGATTTTAATTCTTTGCGCAACGCTATCGGCTCAGTCGGGTAGAAAAAACCGCCTAAATACTTGGCAACGGCGGGGTTTTTTATGGCCCGGTCGATTGCCTTGGTGATACTGTGGTCGTGGAATTCCTCAATCTGTTCCGGATTATTGCGGGCGACGTAAAGCTGATAGTCCAGCTCATCAAATCCTATCCTGAATCTGAAGGTTACTGCCGCGAGGACAAGCAAAATTGTGGTGGCTGACCAAATCAGCCCCGGTCTGTACCGGCTGAAATGCCCGATGCCAAGCACCGCGCCTGCCACGCCAAGCCCAATCAGCCAGGCGCCTATCCAGGGCGTGAATGAAAAACCCCATTTAATCGGCTCGACCCCTTTGGCGCCGCCGAAAATGCCCCAGTATAAAAGCTGCGGCAGCATACACAATGCTATCGAAGTTATGCGTGAACGAAACCGCAGAGGCCGACAGGCAACCGCAATACAGCTTATCAGCAAGCTGACCGCGAATGCGGGTAAATCGGCGAGGAAAAACACGGCCAGAATTAAAGGCAAGCTGTAACTGAAACTGAGAAGCTGAGATGTGAGCGGAGGGACTACCGCCAGCGCCGCCATAAGCAGGGCAAGTACGAGAATTTGCCAGGGGTACTCAAAGATACTTACGCCGGTCAAAAGGAATCGGCCTATTTGCCAGGACGCAGGCGATGCTGCCAAGTCGGGATTGAATGCCCAGGGTGAGCCAGTCAGTATTTTCGACCAGAACAGGCAAACCCCGGCAAAGGCGACTATCGTTAGCAGCCAGAAGGTCAGGACGTTCGTATGGCTATAGTGCAGCGTCGGCCCCACAGACAGGAACGTCTTGCTGGTTGCTATCGGCGTCTTGTCATTGCCGTTATTATTACCGTTGGTACTCGGCATACACCTTTCTCTCAATAACGACCATTATATGAAGTCCCCCGATGACCGACGAACCATTAAAGCATTTCCTAACGGTTTTGTAAAGCAATAGCCGCATCAAAAAAACTTCTTGCATATTACTATGTTCGTTTGTTAAAGAGCTTACACTAAGCAAAACGGACGATGATATTGACTAATCGCTGTAAAAGTGCTATAATGCGGATTGTACCAAATCTCTATTAGTGGGTGTATATGGCCAAAGCAGCACGCAGACATTTGGGGGAAATCTTGTATAAGGCGGGCCTGGTTGAAAAACAGGCCCTCATAGACGCTATTAAAGCGGGTCAGGCAAGCAAAAAACGGCTGGGCGAGGTCCTGATTGACAAAGGCCTTATTGACGAGGAGAACCTGGCTAAGGCCATCGCCAAGCAGTTCGACATGAAATACGTAAATCTTGATACCACGACCATAACGCCTGAGTCGCTCAAGCTTGTTCCTGAGGACCTTATCAAGAAGCATAATGTTTTGCCTCTCGGCTTGGACAACGGCCGGCTCAAGTTGGCCATTTCCGACCCAGTAAACCTCGACGCGATGGACTCTGTCAGGTTCCGCACGAACAAGGAGCTTGACTGCTATGTGGCCAATCCTTCGAAAATCCGCAAATTTATTACCGATTCGCTCGACCAGAGCAGGTCGGAGGAATCCGACCGGCTCAGACACAGCATCGATGCCACTGCCGCCGAGCTTGCCGAGGCAGGGCACGAGTTTCAGGCGGAAGTCCTCAAGGCAGGGCAGGTCGCGGGCGATGACGGCCCCGTTGTTCGATTAGTCAACCTTATAATTGATACAGCCGTCAATATGCGAGTAAGCGATATTCACATCGAACCAATGGCTGACAGGGTGCGAATCAGGTATCGGCTCGACGGAGTGTGCTTCGAAAAGGACAACATTCCCAAGAATATGCAGGCGTCCATGATGACGCGTCTCAAGATTCTTTCCGGTATGAACATCGCTGAAAAGCGTATTCCGCAGGACGGTCGTATCAAACGCACCATAGGCAACCAAGATGTTGACTTCCGCGTATCCGCGCTGCCTGGCAACCACGGCGAAAGCGTCGTGCTTCGTATTCTTCGTCCGGACGCGGTAAACATCGGTATTAAGGCCCTCGGTTTCGAATCTGACGATTATGACCGCTTCCAGAAAATCATAAGAAGGCCCAATGGCATATTCCTTGTAACAGGGCCGACCGGTAGCGGTAAAACAACAACGCTTTACGCCGCTTTGCAGGAACTGAACAAGCCCGACAAGAAAATCATTACCGCGGAAGACCCGATTGAGTACAGTTTCGCCGGGATGAACCAGTGCCAGGTCAGGGAAGATATTGGCCTGTCATTCGATAAAATCCTAAGGGCAATGTTAAGGCAGGCGCCGAATATAATCCTCGTCGGCGAAATTCGTGACGGCGTCGTCGCTGACGTCGCAATCCAGGCCGCTCTTACCGGCCACCTCGTTTTTAGCACACTTCACACCAACGATGCCCCAAGCGCTATCACGCGTCTGGTCGATATGGGCGTTAAACCGTTCCTTGTCGCAAGCTCAATTCAGGCCATTATGGCCCAGCGACTGGTGCGGATAATATGCAAGAACTGCAAAACCGTCGATAAGGACCCGGACCCCCAGCACCTTCGGCTGCTCAATATTACGCCTGAGGACCTGAAGACGAACTCGATTTACAAGGGTGCAGGTTGCAGCCAGTGCCAGGGTCTCGGCTACAAGGGGCGTAAGGGCATATTTGAAATGGCCGAGCTTAACAATGAAATTAGGGAGCTGGCGTTTTCGAAGGCGCCTATTAGTGAACTGCGAAAGGCCTGTATCGCCAGCGGTATGAGAACCCTTATGGAAGACGGCAAACTCAAGATATTCAGAGGAGTTACCACGCCGGCGGAAATCGCAGCCGTAGCACAGACCGAGGGCGTGGTTATTTGATAAATCTGTATTTTTTTTTGGGAATCGCTAAATGGCAACAGTAAATATTGACCGCCTGCTTCAGGCCTGCGTCACTATGGGTGGCTCAGATATTCATATTGCCGTCGGCCGACCGCCTGTTCTGAGGATAGATGGCCGGCTGCGCTCGCTGGAAACAAAAGTTCTTGAGCCGGACGATACCTTTGCTCTGATGAAGAGCATCACCCCGGAACGAAACCAGCAGGAATTCCAGGAAGAAGGCGGCACCGACTTCGGTTTTGCGTATGGCGAGCAGTGCCGATTCCGTGTCTCCGTGTTCAAGCAGAAAGGGAACGTCGGTATTGTTCTGCGTCTGATTCCATCCAAGATTTTGAGTTTTGATGAGATTGGTCTGCCGAAAATATGTGCCGCTCTTTGCCGCAGACCGAGGGGGCTTTTTCTCGTTACAGGACCGACCGGAAGCGGTAAAACAACCACGCTGGCGACGATGGTCAATTACATCAACGAAACTATTGACCGCCATATTGTTACCGTGGAAGAGCCCATCGAATACTACCATTCGCACAAAAAGTCCATCATTAACCAGCGCGAAGTTGGAATAGATGTTCCCAGCTTTTCTGAGGCGCTTCGTCGCGTTCTGAGACAGGACCCTGACGTCATCCTCGTCGGCGAATTACGAGACCTTGAGACGATTGAGGCCGCTGTTCGTGCGGCGGAAACTGGACACTTGGTTTTCAGTACCCTCCACACAACCAGTGCTGCGGGTACTATTACCAGAATTATTGACGTATTTCCTGTTAACCAGCAGGAGCAAATCCGCATTCAGTTAAGCAGTAACCTGATTGCCGTTCTGAGCCAGGCGCTTTGTCCGTTATCCACGGGCAAAGGCCGAGTTGCGGCTTATGAATTTATGGTAGTTACGCCTGCTATTGCGAATCTTATCCGTGAAAACAAGACCTACCGTATCGATTCCAGTATCCAGACCGGCAGAAAACTTGGTATGCAGCTTCTCGATGACCATTTGTGGCAATTATATGAATCGGGTAAGATTACGATGGCTGAGATGCTCGATAAGGCCCGGTCGCCCGGCGATTTACATGATAAGGCAATGGCACGCCTCAAGACCCTCAAGCCACATGAGAGACCTCATGAAGAAGAAGATGATTTTGGGCCTATCCTGCGAACGTAATGTCTTATGGTTTTTGATGTTACGGCAGTTTTGGGGTATATGACTCAGCTGGCGACGATTTTGTGGGGGATACATCCGTTAATGGGGTTACCCTATGCGTGGCAGGGGGGCATAAGTCAGGTTTGCGAGATATGATTTTTAAGACACAGACAAGGTTTATGGGACTTAAGTTCCGTCTCATTAACCGTATGTCCAATTGCTAATTCCTTGACAGAACGTAAATTATGAACATATAATAGAAGGTGTTGGCAAGACACAAGTAAGGGATGAGTTTATGGAAAAGATGCCGCCAATAGAACATTTACGAGGCAGACCCATCGGCCGAGTACTTATGAAGATGGGGTTGCTAACCCGCGAAAATATCCACCAGTGTCTCGAAATCCAGAAAAAGCGACAAAAAGAAGGGCATAAGACCGTCCAGATAGGGGAGATTTTTGTCGAGCTTGGGCTTGTAGCTGAGAAGCAGTTGCATATCGCTCTGGCTGCCCAGCGAGGAATGGAATTTGTAAATCTCGGTGAAATGGATGTTTCGCCGAGCGCCCTGGAAAAACTTTCGTCCCAGATGGCCAAGACATACCGCGTTTTGCCTATTGAATTCAAGGCGGACACAAACGAGTTGGTGGTGGCGGTTGACAAGGCGGACAGCTTCCGCGCCACAGACGACTTGAGCACGCTGCTTGGTCTGAAAGTGACCGCGAAAATTGTTGACTCAAAGGCGCTTGACACGGCAATTACGAAATATTATCAGCAGAAGGATGAGGGAGAGGGAATAAACGAGCTTATCACTGAGATTCAGGAAGACGGATTCCTTGCCGAATTCGAGGGTCGAAACCAGAGCATTGACCTCGATGAACTCAAGGAACTGTCGGAATCGAACCCTGTCAAGAAGCTTCTTAACTTAGTGCTGATGCAGGCCATCAGGGACAAGGCATCGGACGTACACTTTGAGCCGTTTGAAAACGAATATAAGATGCGCTATCGAATCGACGGCGTACTTTACGAGATGGTTCCCCCGCCTAAGCATATCGCCGCTGCGCTTAGTTCTCGAATAAAAGTTATGGCAAACCTCGATATCGCGGAGCGGCGACTGCCCCAGGACGGTCGAATTTCTCTTACCGTGCAGGGCAATCCAGTTGACCTTCGTGTAAGCGTTCTGCCCACGATGTTCGGGGAAAGCGTCGTGCTTCGTATCCTTGACCGCAGCCAGATGCAGCTCGACCTTGCAAAGCTCGGGCTCGGGACCGATAACCTGAATATTCTTCGGCAACTGATTCACAAGCCCAATGGCATCGTACTTGTTACCGGCCCGACGGGCAGCGGTAAAACAACGACCCTATACGCGGCGTTAAGCGAACTTAACGACATCGAGACCAAGATAATAACCACTGAGGATCCGATTGAATATGATATTGACGGTATCATCCAAGTCCAGATGAAGGAGGACATAGGGGTGACTTTCGCGAAGTGTCTGCGTTCCATTCTCCGTCAGGACCCCGACGTTGTGATGGTCGGCGAAATCCGTGACCTTGAGACGGCGGAAATCGCCGCGCAGGCGTCCCTGACGGGCCACATTGTGTTTACGACTCTACATACGAACGATGCGCCAAGCTCGGTTGCCCGTCTTTTGGACCTTGGTATCGAGCCGTTTCTTCTGACGGCGACAATAGAAGGCATCGTTGCACAGCGTTTGGTTAGGAAAATCTGCGAGCATTGCAAAACACCGTTTTCACCGACGGAAAGCCAGCTTATGGAACTTGGACTTTCTCCTGATGATGTCAAAGGCAAGCAGTTCTATTACGGCGCGGGCTGCAGCAAGTGCAACAATACCGGGTACAGAGGTAGAACGGGTCTTTATGAAATTATGACATTTAACGATGAAATACGCGAGCTGATAATGAACCACGCGTCATCAAATGTTCTTAGGACCGCCAGCCAGAAGGCAGGTATGAAACTGCTTCGAGACGCGGGTCTGTCAGCGATATACAACGGCATAACAACAATTGACGAGGTCGTAAAGGAAACGATGGCGGAAAGCGAATAACTTATGAACCAGATATTCACAGGAGGTATTTATGCCGCTCTTCAAATATGAAGCGCTCGATTCTCAGGGGGTTGCGATAAAAAATGAGGTCGAGGCGTTAAGCCAGAAAGAGGCGGTCAGCAAAATACGGAATATGGGGTATTTCCCCACGAAGGTATTGTCCGTTGGCGCCGGGAAGAAAGCCGGCGTTGCTGCCGGAGCCGTCGCCAAACCTAAAAAGAGGCGAGGGGCGGGCGGCAAGGTCAAAATAAAATACATCACCCAGTTCGCCCGGCAGTTGTCCACGCTGCAGGACGCGGGCCTGCCCATCCTGAGGTCGCTGCGAATCCTTGAGGAGCAGCAAAAGGCGGGCACCTTCAAGCGCATCATCGGGTATGTCGCCGACGAAATCGAGGGAGGCGCAACTTTGTCTGAGGCGTTGAACCGGTTTCCCCGATGTTTCGACCGCCTGATGGTGGGTATGGTTGCCGCCGGCGAGACGGGCGGCGTGCTCGACCTGATTTTGTCCCGCGTGGCTGACTTTATGGAAAAAGACCAGAAACTCAAGTCGCGCGTCAAGGGCGCGATGATTTACCCGATAGTGGTTCTTAGCGCGGCCCTTACGATGCTTATGATGCTGATGATATTTATCATCCCCAAATTCCAGGTTGTCTTGACAGAAATGCTTGGGGAGGGGCACATGCCCATGGTAACGCAAATTGTGCTCAGGGTAGCGCAGTGGATTGCGGATGACTACGGCTGGGCCATCATTCTCGGCGTGCCGTTTGGTTTTATCTTCCTGACCCGCCTTGTCCGGCGGTTCCGCGTCGGGCGATACGTCCTCGACAGCATCAGAATCCGGATGCCCGTTATGGGTCAGTTGACGCGAAAAGTAGCCGTCACACGATGGACCAGAACGCTGGGCACTCTTATCGGGGCGGGCGTCCCCATCCTCGACGCGATTAACGTTACCAGCGAAACGGCGGGAAACGAAGTATTTTCCAGGATGCTTCTCAACGTTCAGAACTCCATTCGGCAGGGCGATACCTTCGCAGCGCCGTTGAAACAGTCCAAGACGGTTGACCTGATAGTTTCGAACATGGTGGCGGTAGGCGAGGAAACGGGAGATTTGGATAAAATGCTTTTGAAAATTGCCGACAATTACGACGAGCAGGTTGACGTTCTCGTCGCTTCGTTAATGCACCTGCTCGAACCGATAATGATTGTTGGTCTCGGCGGCATCGTGCTGGTCATCGTGATGTCGGTGTTCGCGCCGATGGTTTCAATTATTACCAACCTCGAAGTTGGCTGATAAAACTAAAACCTAATAACCGGCGTTATATCGAATACTAAAGGAGAAGACAAATGAAACGGGTTAGCAACAACCAGCACAGCAGGCACGGCTTCACCATTATCGAGCTTCTCACGGTGATGAGCATCATTATTATCCTTATCGGCCTGCTTGTCCCTTCGCTGAATCGCGTCAGGCGATACTCGATGGACGTCAAGCAAAAGGCGCAGTTCCACAGTATCGCCATTGCGCTTGATTTGTTCAATTCCGAGTTCGATGGCTACCCCAATTCCGACGCGGTGGATGACCAGGCCACGCCCCAGAACTATTGCGGCGCGATGAAGATGACCGAGGCACTGGTTGGCCAGGACCTCAAGGGTTTTAATCCCGCATCCCGCTTCGAACGCAGCGGATTCGGTAACGCGACCCCGACTCCGGGTATGCCATACCCCGCCTTAAATTACCCCGATGCGGCAACCTATAACGAAAACATAAGGTCCAGAAAGATGTATCTCCAGCTTGAAAACGCAAACGCCTACCTTATTAGTGACATTTATGACACAAAGGCCATAACCACCGCAACTTATCCAGGCGACTCTGCTACCGGCGGCTTTGACCCCAATACTTATGTCCTTTGCGATTCCTATAATCGAGCTACGAACAGAAACACGGGCAAAAAAATGGGTATGCCGATTCTCTACTATAAGGCGGATTCGACAAAATTGGGATACCCAGTGTCGGGTTACACGCCTACGGATACGGATATGAAAACCAAGTACATATATAATATTTACGACAACCAGGCCTTTATTGATATGGGATTGCCTTGGTGGTTTGGCGGCCCCACGCATCCACTGGCGTCAGGCGGCGGGACTCCAGAAGGCGCGGCGGTGGATTTCCCCAAAAAGTTCTACGACATTACCCGTGACCCCAAGGTTAGCACAGGCGACAGGCCTGTCAGAGCCGACTCGTATATCCTGATGTCGGCGGGCTTTGACGGGGAATACGGCACAAAGGACGACATTTATAATTTTGGTGATTAAAAACTCGGCGAGGAATAACAATAACTGACTTTAGTCAAAAGGATGATTATGATGAATAATCGTAAGGCATTTACCATCGTTGAGTTGCTTATCGTCGTAACCATTATCGCCCTGTTGCTGGGCATCCTTCTGCCTTCAATTGCGATGGTTCGCACAAAGGCCAAGGAAACCGCCCAGAAGGCCCAGTTCGCGACAATCGAAATGGCGCTCGAGGCCTTCAAACAGGATTACGGTGATTACCCGCCTTCCGACCTTAGTGGAACTACAACTCAAACTTACTATTGTGGCGCACAAAAACTCTCCGAGGCGCTTCTCGGCTGGGATTTGATGGGCTTTCATCCTAACACCGGCTGGCGGGCGGATGGCTACGATGCTTCAGGTGGCAACGCTTCTTACGATCCTCTACGAACCAGATTTACGAACGGACAACCCACGACACTTCTGGAAAGAAAAGGCCCTTATCTCGAACTGGCGAAAGCCAGCGCCTTTAGGCTTTACCGAGACCTGTTCAATAATAATGATTCGTCCATTCCCGCTACATTTGTGCTTTGCGATGTTTATCGCGTCAGAAAATTGACTGACCCTAATACCGGCAAAACTATTACCGTGGGTTCCCCGATTCTGTATTACAAGGCAAATACCGCCAATAAGACAATCGATATGACTGTTACTATCACAAATAGAACCTATAATTATAATAACAACTGGCCGATAACTTCTTCCCTAAAACTTACTACAAATGGCCCTGGCGGCCTGAAACATCCTTTTGATTCTCCTTCTTCTGGTACCGAGTACCCTGTTTTTTACAGTGATAAGGCAACCTATGACGCAACTACTTATGGTGGTTCGGGCATTGGCTACGGGATACGAGACACGAAGGTTCCGAGTGTTGTGCGGCCATACAATCCGGATACCTATATTTTAATCTCGGCGGGGCCTGACGGCTATTACGGCACGGCCGATGACATACACAACTATTAGACGCCGGCATTCGGGCGATTGATTTGCTTATGAGAACGCGCGCTTATAAATCCGGCTTCACGCTCATCGAGATGCTTACAGTGGTGGCGATTATCGCCATACTCGTCTCGATGGTCGTCGGCATCACCAAACGCATCGACGACCAGAGCAAGGAACGGCTTTGCCGCAACACCATCGCACTGGTCGGCAACGCACTCGAACAGTTCCGCGACTTCGGTTATGAATACAAAGGGTCCTATGCGAACCTTGGGTTGACCTTTCCCATCGATTGCAACGGTTTTGCCACAACAATAATTGAAGCAACATTACAGAGCGCTCTATATCAATCGGGTACGAGCGTAGCCATTGTGCCAGACGACCCAATTCATGATCCTTATTACTCCGGCTCTGAAGTGTTGTATTATATCTTAACCCAAGTTCCTGATTGCCAAGCAACACTCAATAAAATCGATAAGTCGCTTCTGACAAACCAAAAAACTGATGGCACACTAATCACTATTACCATAGGCGCATCGCCGGCGATACCTTTCACAAGAATCATTGACCCTTGGGGAACGGCTCTGCGATACGACTACTATCAAAAAGACAACACGTGGTATCCTATTCCGGGTACCAAGCGGACTTTTCCTGTAATAACATCCGCTGGGCCGGACAAGCAGTTTGATACGGCTGATGATATCTCGAACGTGAAATGAAATGAGAAATAAGACACAGATAAACACTGTTAGTATTAGACACGGATTAACACAGATTTACACTGTTGTTAAATCCATTACTCTGTGTCCTCTGTGTGCTCTGTGGCTAAAAAACTCTGTGGCAAAAAGAAAAGGCGTAACACTTGTTGAGATGATGGTTGTCGTCGGGATAGCCGCGTTAATGCTCGGCCTGACTATCCCCGCGGCGAATATGCTCCTCAATTCCTTCGAATCGGAAAGCGGCGCAAAGTCGATAATCAGCTCCGCTTTGGCCAGCGCACGCGCCATCGCCGCCAAAGAGCAGCGCTACGCGGGAATACGTTTCCAGAAACGATACGACCCAAACAACCCAGACCCCCTCAACGAATCGCAATATATCATTTTCATAGTCAAGATAGCCGGACAACAAACAAACAGTCTTAATTTTGGTTTTTGTGCCGTTGATGGAATTCAGCCAATTAAATTGCCCGATTCTATTGGTGTTATGGACCTTAAGTATAATTCTAAATTTCCAGGTAGCGGTACTGCGGATAATGATACCGATTTTGACAACGTAAATATTTTACGGGATATTACGACTTTCTCGATAATATTCTCGCCTTCCGGCAAATTGGTTATTCACGATGTGAGGATTAGGAACCGAGAAGAAATACCAGATAGCACAGGTGAGTTAGGCACGATCAGTCATGATGATATTTTTAACAGAAAGGACGATGTAGATAATGGGAATGGCCTATTTTATCAGGATGATTATGCCGCCCAGGATTCTCGGCTTCGTTATTACCCTACTAATTTAGGTTTGGGTGAAGAATCGAGTAGAAACACTTTCATTATTTACGATACAAAGAAATTGAAACAGACCGACGTAAATTATCGCTGGACAAATTATCTGTCTCAGCTAAAGCCCATTTATATAAATCCATACACGGGGACAATTATTAACTAACAAAAAATGAGCATAGACCGGAAGACAGAGAATGAACTTTGAACATCAAATAACGAGCGACGAGTCACGAGTCACGAGACACGGCTTTTCCCTCATCGAGGTCATTCTTGCCGTCGGGATATTAGCCGTGGGGATGCTGTTTATCGCGAGCGTTTTTCCCGTAAGTATTTATTTTACGACTGTTGCCACCGAGCGCACCATCGCCGCAACGGCGGCCGACGAGGCCTTCGCAACGATAAAGCTATATGGTATTAATCTTGCAGACCTGAACACCAAAACAAATCCGCTCGGCATTCCCACTGTTCCGCAAGTCCTTGTTGACTGTCAGCTAACGTCCTACAATTCAATTTTGCCGGAAAATGAGTATTCCTATCCTGCCGGCGGAGATATTTACCATAAGCCATACTACTGGTCGGCCGTTTACAGAATGGTCGATGCGAATGATGTACAGGTAACGTTATTTGTCTGCCGGAAAACAGGGGGGAATCAGAATTATTGGATTCGCGACTGTAGCTCGCCATACAATCCTGGACCGACGTCGTATAGACCAGTTGCTTTTCCGCTGATAGTAAACGCCTCACCGTCAGGAAGACCCGATGAGATTGCTATAAGCGACATAAGTGAAATTTCGTTTGTCAACGATGGTTATACGATTCTCGATGGTTTTAGCGGTCGGATTCAAAGGGTATTGCAGCGACAGATGCCGCCCAATGATTACGTTCTTCGTCTTGATAGTGACTGGCAGGGGGGGTACCCCGGCTTAATCTGGGTTGTCCCGCCGCCGGTCGGCGGAGGCCGATACCCCTGCATTGCTGTATATCAGAAAGTAATGCGTTTCTAATTTTGCTTATGAACGAAATACGAAATACGAAATACGAGCCACGAGCGACGAGTCACGAGCGACGAGGATTCACTCTTATAGAGCTTGTTGTCGCCATTGGTATAATGGCGCTGACCATTTTTTTTGCCGGCACAGTGTTCAAGACCAGTATCAACTTATATCGCATCGCCACGGCCCAGGCCGAAATTATGCAGAAACTGCGAGCCATTACCCAGCAGTTGGACAACGATTTCAGAGGTTTGAGAAAAGATGCACCGATGTTTATTCATTTTGAGACGAACGATAATTACGGCCGCTTCGACCAGATTATGTTTTTCGCCGACGGCGATTTCCAGTCCGCGGGCCAAAAGACAATCGTCGGCAATCTTGCGAGAATCTATTACGGGCACTCACAAAGATCCTACGGTTTGCAGGGCAAGGACCGTTTATTCGCCCGACGTCAGCACATATTGACCGCGGACGAAAGCATACTTCTTGTTTATCGATGGCCGGACTCGACTAATTTTGCAGGCACTTTTAGCCAAATTGACCCCCTTACTACCAATCCCCCTATGCTTAAAAATGATACTTATGAGTATGACTGGCTTTCTTTGTCCCAGTGGCAGGCGCTAACAAACGACCCTACAAATGGCCCTGCTAATGTCAACCAGATAATAAACGTCTGTTTTGGCAATAATGCCGATTCCAACAATAGCCGTCCGGTAATCAACCCTGCTGATGCCAACACGATTCATAATTTGATGGTTCAGGGAATCGGCAGTTTTTGTGTTCAATGGGGTTATTATTGCCCCAACCGGGCATATTTCTGGTGGCCGAGCACTGACCCCAACGGCAGCGGCAACACATTTAATTCCGATTTCGGCCCGTCTGGTATGAAAATCAATCTCTTCGGCCTTTATTTTAATTCGGCTGCCCCTCCCGCTCCTGCAAATTTATATTGGTTTCCATATAGCAAAGTGATAGGATATTATTATCCCGACCCGTCCAATTCAGTTAACCCGTTTGCAAAGCCGACTTATCCGCAGGCGTTGAAGTTTGCTTTTACTATTTTTGATTCACGAGGCGTGTTCAAGGATGGCCAAACATTTACCCATATCGTTTATCTGGGTGACTGATATGACAAGGAAGACAATCAAAAATCCGAAATCCGAAATTTTACCCGCCGTAGTGTCAACGAAGGCGGGCAGAAATCCGAAATTTGCGGCGGAGCGCCGCGGTTCTGCTATCATTCTCGCCATTGTTCTTACAACCCTGCTGGCAATCATCGGCGTTCTCTTTCTGTTTTCTTCCCGTGTCGATTCGATAGCCACCTCAGCCGTCGGGGGTAACGAAGACCTCAAATTAGCCGTAGATACGGTAGTTGCGCAAATATCGGAAGTTCTTACTCATAACGTTCCCGGCGTTGACCCAAACGGCACATACTACAATTACCCTGATGGCAACAATCCCTGGCTGGCCTCATTAGAGCCGAACTATTTGGGCGTATGGCCTCACGTTACCGATTTATATTACCAGCTCGGTCTCAATGCCTACAACCTTTCGCCTACCATTATCTATGACCATAACGACACAGCCGGAAACAGCACGCCGACAACATGGTTTATGGCCGATGCCGACGGCGACGGCGCGAGTGATTCTATGTGGGTACAGATTCCCGGTAAAATGTCTGCCAAAGGCAAACCCATCTACGCCGCAATTCGCATAATCGACAATGGCGGTATGCTCAATGTCAACACCGGCTTCAAATTCGACCCCAATTCCTCTGTCGGCTCAAGCCAGACACAAATTAATCTTATGGCTCTTGCCGACAGGCCCGGATATACGCTATCTGAAGAAAATGCACTGAAGAATATGCGGGCAAATTACCCTGCCAGCGGTCTTGACCCCAACAACCTCGGTCTTTACGAGCAGGACGTTATTTGGCAATACGGCAACCCTGATGGAAACTATACCCCATTCGATATCTCCGATGAGCTTGAAATGCGATACCGTTTTGTGATAGACCAGAACAATATACATACGAGGTTGGAATCCTGGGGCAGCCAACTCGGCCACCCATTGCACTCATCAATCCTCTGGACTCCATTTGCTAACGACGACCGCCCCTCCAATGTGCCTAAGAATTGGATTACACACACCTATGACAGTGGTTCCCTCGACCCCAACTATTCGTATCGCCACATCGCCACGACTTACAATATGGACCGCATAATCAACCCCACAGGCCAGAAAATGTTTAATATAAATGATCCGAACATAACCGCCAAAACTGTTTATGATGTTGTTAAGACCGCTCTTTTGGAAACCGGAACGCCGGATGCCGACGGGTTTGCGGCTCAAATAGCAGTGAATCTGATTGACTCTGTTGATACCGACTCAAATGTGACTACCCTCGTTGACGCAAATGGTCAGACCCATTTTGGTTTCGAAACACCCTGCATTTATATATCAGAAATCGCCCAGAACTTTTATCAATCAGACCCCAATGACCCTAATACTATATATCGTTCTTATGCCATAGAACTTTTCAAGCCATACATAAGCGATTCGTTGCCCGATGCTAATTGGCAGCTTGTAAACAATAGCGATCCCTGTAACCCTATTTCTATTCCATGGCCTGCAAACAGTTCTTTCTTCGTGATAAGACATCTTAATCCGAATGCGCCTCTGGATATAAATACTGGTACTTACTACTTCGACAACTCACAATTGTCTTTTAGTGGTGGTGACAGTATATTATTACAACGTATCGTCAATGGTTCTCCTCAGCCCCTCACCGTTGACTTCGTATCAGTTCCCGTAGCGGACTCCACTTGGCTTTATCCTAGCGACAATAATTCATCCCCGCACAGCATCCAAAGAGATATTACTCTTAATAAATGTATCAGAAAACTATGGTCAGGCGTCCTACCGCCTGTCCTCGGCGGCAGTGTCAGTAGTCATTATGCCTCTACTACTGACAACTATATGATTCAGGCACATCCGGCAAATAAGCCATTTACAGACATCGGCGAAATCGGCCAGCTCTTGTCCCGTGACCAAATTTCGGTCGACCAAAACAGTACGGAAGCAGAAGTTCGCCTCAATCTTGCTGACCCGTGCTTCCAGAGCATTTTCAAATACCTAACGGTGATGGACCCGAATATTTACACGAATGAAACTCGAATCAAAGGTCGAATAAATATCAACACCGCCCCGTGGTTTGTCCTGGCGCAACTGCCCTGGGTTTCTTACCAAAATTATAACCTTGCCCAATCAATCGTAAATTACCGTGATACTATTCACGGCCCTTTCAAAAACATCGGCGAACTTATGACAGATGCTAATAGCAGTATCAATAGCATAGGTTATTACGAAGGCACAGCTATTCCTCCTGTTTTAGCGACGCCCGCAGACAGTAATGGTGATTTATTCGAGGAACGGGACGTTATTTTCGACCGTATCAGCAATCTTATTACGGTTCGCAGCGACGTCTTTACGGCTTATATCCTCGTCCGCATCGGCACCGACGGCCCGCAAAAACGCGTTGTAGCTATTTTCGATAGAAGCGGCGTTACGCCCACAGGCAGCGGGGGCTACACGGGAAAGGTAAAGGTTATCGCGATACAATCTGTCCCAGACCCACGTTAATTTCTGATCTATGATTGCTGATTTCTGATTTAATGACTTCTTTTGGCGGTCATATATGAGGCCGCTGTTATTGCAACTAATTCATTCGCTTCATTAATCAACCGCCTTACTTTTGTTTCGGTTACCATTCCCGCATCGACCAGCATTTCCATCCAATATGCTGATTCGTCGGCTTCCTCTTCAACTATTCCTAATTTTGCGATAAATTCACGTTTCGACCTCCCTCGACATGCTGCTCGGTAGTTGGCACCGACAGATGTTGCCGCACGAATAAGTTGTCCTCCGATAACACGGGCAGCCAAACTGTTACCGATATTATCGATAAGTCGGATTATATCAAGGCCGAACAGCTTGGTTCTTTTCTTCATATCTTCGGGTGTCATTTTTCTCCTTTCGCAATTGATCGTTTTGGTTGCCGTAAATCAGCAATCAGAAATTACCAATCCCAAATCCGCATCCTTACAATCAGCAATCAGAAATCAGAAATCATAAATTACTTCAGGATGTTCAGCATCTCCTCGTACACCTTTTTATTTGCCCCGACCGTCGCCAATTCCTGGCCTTGGTAATTGTCGAGGTTCATCGGGAAAAGCTTATTGCCTTTCCAGTCGCTGACAATCGCGCCGGCGGATTCGGCAATCAATACTCCCGCGGCCACGTCCCAGATTTTCGGCCTGACGAATACCACCCCAATCAAACTGCCCTTTGCCAGATACGCTAATTGCAGGCACGAACTGCCCAAGGTTCGCGACCTCGCCTTTTCCATAAGCGCTATTACCCATTTCGGCACGCCGTTATCGAAGAAACTGTCCGTGCCGATACTGGAGAAATTGTCGAAGCCGTCGTCACTGGCGAAAATCCGCCTGTTATTAAGTCGGGCCTCGCCTCCTTTTACGGCCGTGAACATCGAATCCGTCGCCGGATCATAAATCACTCCTACCACCGGCTCACCCTCATATATCGCCGCCACAGAAACCGTAAACAGCAGCATCCCTTTTGCGAAGTTGGTTGTTCCGTCTATTGGGTCGATTACCCACCATACCTTTTTGCTGCCCCTCGGCGGCTGTTTGAACATCTCGCCTTTTGGGCCTTCCTCGCCGATAAATCCGTCATCCGGGTAAATCTCCTTTATCCGGTCGACGATTATCTGCTGACAAATCGTATCCGCCTGCGTAACGAGCTGGTCCGGCCCTTTGACCGACACCTTGATATAGCTTGATTCCTCCATCGCCTTTTGCCCCGCCAGCCGGGCCGCGACCTCCGCGGTTTCCAACATCCTGCTCAAATCCTTCTGTTCAAGCACCATATAATTTCCCTTTCTTGACGCAAATTGAGAATACCGGTATTGTAACGCCCTTATGGAATCAGGCCAACAACCAATCTTGCCAAAGTTATTTTCGCATGCTTCCGCCAATCAGCGGCTGATTGCGGCCGGTATCTTTCTTTTCATCGCCGGCGGCTTTCTGCTTGGCTGGCTGATGGGACAGTTTCACTTCACGATATATCCTTTTCCCTGCGGTTTTAAACAGCGTTACAACCTGCCTTGCCCGACCTGCGGTATGACCACGGCCGTCATCGCCTTTTCTCACGGTCATATAATCGATGCCTTTTATACCCAGCCCGCCGCGGGATTTTTCTGCTGTTTTGCGACTGTAATCGCATTTTTTGCTTTTCTTGTCGCCGTCTTTGGAGTATATTCATCATCAATTGAACGGTGGCTTGCGTCGCTGAAACTGCGATACATTTTCGCCGCGTTGTTGTTGATTTTTGCCGCCGGCTGGGCTGTAACCCTTGCAAGGGCAATAGCACAGAACAGCGGCAATTAAGATACTGGGGTAAAGTGAAACCGAAAAAGGCAAAATCTGGTATCACGATACGTTCGTTTTGGCCGGCCATATTAGTTTACGCAGGCCTGCCGGTGATTCTGTTTTACGCCGGCTGTCAGGCCATTAACATGGTATCTCTTCTTGGCAGCCCGACACCATCCGAAATGAAAAGCTCCGCCCAATATAATCTCACCGGGGACAAAGACCAGAAAATCCTCGTCTTGGTTGACCAGCCCGCTTCTTTCAGAGAGTATGCCAACCTGCGATTCTACCTCACAGATACAATAATCAAAATGCTCCAGGTCAAGGCCGAGATAAAACCCTCGCTTTTCATAGATTATAAAATGCTTGCTGATTTTCGCGCCGGCACGCCCGATTTCTATATGCTTTCGCCGGCGCAGGTCGGCGAGAAACTCGGGGCTGATTTGGTCCTGGCAGTTACTATTGTCGATTACAGGATTACCGATATAGGCGAGGCGGGCTACAACGGCTCTCTTGACGCCAATGCCGCTCTTTACAAGGTCGCGACAGGCGAAAAACTCTGGCCGACTACGGAACAGTCACAGCTCGTTCAGGTCGGGTGCGCGTCAGAGCGGCGGGGCCAGGACGCTGTTTGCGTCCGCATGGCTGCCGCCGCCGCTCACTGCATAACAAGATATCTCTATGATTGTCCCAAAGCCGGTTTCAAAATATCGGATGAGCGAACCGTCTCAGGGTGGGAAAAGTAAAAAACGAAATTTTATCTGAAACTTTTTTTATAAAGGATGACTCGATGATAAAGGTTCTAATTACAGACAAACTCGCAAAGGAAGGCATCAACCTGCTTAAAGCAATGTCCGACGTCGAAGTAACCGTCAAGACAGGCATAAGCGAAGACGAGCTGGCAGGCATAATCGGCGGCTACGACGGCTTGATTATCCGAAGCGCAACCAAAGTTACCGCAAAGGTCCTTGCCAATCCGGGCAGATTCAAGGCCGTCGCCCGCGCAGGCGTCGGTATCGATAATGTTGACGTAAAAGAAGCGACCCGCAAGGGTGTTCTGGTTATGAATACCCCCGGCGGCAATACCCTCAGCGCAGCCGAACACACCATGGCGCTGATGCTGGCGATGAGCCGGCACGTTGTCCCCGCCTGCAATTCGCTTAAAGCCGGCGCATGGGACAGGAAACTATACGAGGGCAATCAGCTTAATAACAAAACCCTCGGCGTAATAGGCCTGGGCAGAATCGGTATGGCTGTCGCCAAAATGGCCAAGGGTTTCGATATGAAGATTCTCGGCTATGACCCGCTTGCCGTCCCCGCGGGGGCCGACCAGTTGGATATCGAAATCACCGACAAGCTCGAAAGAATCTTCAAAGAGGCCGATTACATCACCGTACATGTCCCCAAGAACGAGCAGACGCTCAATATGATTAACACCGACCAGATTAAAATGATGAAGCCGACCGTTCGCCTCGTTAACTGTTCTCGCGGCGGCATCATCAATGAAGACGCGATTTACGCTGCTCTTGCCGAAAAACGCATCGCAGGCGCGGCACTTGACGTGTTCCCGAAAGAGCCGCCGGAAGATATGCGATTCAAGGAATTCGCTAATTGCCTCGTTACCCCGCATCTCGGCGCAAGCACCGAAGAAGCGCAAATCGAGGTCGCGGTCGAAGCGGCTCAAATTCTGGTAAACGCGCTGCGGGGCGACTCCATCAGGAACGCTATCAACGCGCCATCTACCGCCGGGACCGTTCCCCCGCTGGTTCTCAAGTATGCCGAGCTTGCTCGTCGAATCGGCATCGTGCTCAGCACTATCGCGCCGGGACAAATCAAACAGGTACAGGTCGAGTATCGCGGCGCTATCGCCGAAATGCCTCTCCAGGCCGTAACGCTCAATTTCGCTATCGGCCTGCTCCAGAAGCATTTTGAAATGCCGCTGAATTTAGTCAATACGCCGGTTCTCGCGAAGGAACGTGGCATCAGCATTGACGAAACCAAAAACCCGACGCCCAAGGACGTCGCCTCCAGTTTCTCCGCGAAGGTTGTTACCGACAAAGTTACTCGCACCATTACCGGCTCGGTCTTCGGCGAAAAGTTGCTGCGCATCATCGAAATCGACGGCTTCAACGCCGAGATAACCCCGCAGGGTGCGGTCCTCATTATCTTCAACGAAGACCGTCCCGGCGTTATCGGCCATCTTGGCACGCTGCTGGGCAAACACAAAATCAACATCGCAACTATGGGTGTCGGGCAAAAGCTCGACCAGCAAAAAGCGGTACTGGCCGTCTCGCTCGATAAGACCCCCGATGAAGATACAATCGCTGACCTTCGCAAGCTTGACTTTATTAACGAAATTCACGTCTGCAACCTTGACTAAGAAAATTTTTACCGCGGAAAACGCAGAGAACGCAGAGAAAAATAACAATAAAATCTCTGCGAACTCTGCGGTTTCTGCGGTGAGTTTTGTTTGGAATAATTTATCTTGCCCGGCGAACTGATTATTACCGTTAGTGGTCTCAGGGGTATTGTCGGCGAAAATCTCACCCCGCAAGTCGCTGCCGATTATGGCCGCGCTTTTGGCTCTTTCCTCCGCTCAAAATTTTCTGACGCGGATAAGTTGACCGTTTGTATGGGCCGGGACTCTCGGCCAAGCGGGCAATCACTGGCTTCTGCCGTTACGTCCGGCTTGACGACCGCAGGCATTGACGTAATTGACCTCGGCATTGTAACAACACCAACCGTCGGCATTATGGTTAAGCACCTCGCCTGTGCAGGAGGTATTGTCATTACCGCTTCTCATAATCCGCTCCCCTATAACGGCATTAAACTCCTGCTCGATAACGCTATGGCCCCGCCTCCCGATGTGGCAGGGCAAATCAAAATTTGTTTTGAAATCAGAGATTTCTTTTCAGACGACCGGCTCAAACCAGGCCGTGTCTCCGCAAATAGCAACGCGGATGATATTCACCTCGCCAAGGTCCTCCGTATTGTTGACCAAAAGGCAATCGCTAAAAAACAATTCAAAGTCGTTCTCGACAGCGTAAATGGGGCAGGGGGACGACCGGGCGTAAAACTGCTTACGGCTCTCGGCTGTAAAATTATCCCGATGAATACTGAACCAACGGGCCTGTTCGCTCATACGCCTGAGCCAACTGCCGAGAATCTTACGTCGCTTTGCGACGCTGTGAAAAAAGCACACGCCGATATCGGTTTTGCCCAGGACCCTGACGCCGACCGCCTTGCGATTGTCGATGAGACGGGCACATACATCGGCGAGGAATATACCCTTGCCCTGGCCGCCAAACTTATATTCAGCAGACAAACCGGCTCTGCTTGCGGTGAGCGACCTGTAGTGAGCGAAGTCGAACTAAGTCGAACCGCTGCCGCAAACCTGTCAACGTCTCGTATGATTGACGACATCGCAAAAGCGGCAGGGGGACGAGTTATCCGTACGCCCGTCGGCGAGGCCAATGTCGCCTCCGCGATGATAAAAAACAACTGTATAATCGGCGGCGAAGGCAACGGCGGCGTTATCGACCTCCGCATCGGCCCCATCCGCGACTCTCTCGTCGCTATGGCATTCACGCTCCAGTTGCTTGCCCAGACAGGCAAAACCGTTAGTCAGCTCGTCGGTGAAATACCTCGTTATTGTATGACCAAATACAAATTCCCCGCCGACAAGGCGAAAATGAAACTCATTCTCGACGCCGTCAAAAAGCTCTTCCCGGATGCTAAAATTGATTCCTCCGATGGTTTCAGATTTGACTTCCCCGACGCCTGGATTCACATCCGCTCAAGCAACACCGAACCGATAGTCCGAGTCATCGTAGAGTCTAAAGATAAAACCGCCGCCAAAAAATATATCGACGCCGTTCTCAATATAGCCAGGTAGTCGGCCGGCTTATCTTAATATGACCTACGAAGCACAAAAATACGCTGTTAAGCAGCTCCGGCATGTCACTTACCTCAGTATTTTTGTAAATATCCTCATCCTTATCCCCCTTAAATTCATAATCGGGTATCTTACTGGCTCCCTGTCCCTGCTTGCCGATGGCATCCATTCGGTTTCCGATATGGTTACAGATTTTATGGTCCTTTTGGGGCTTTACTTTGGCTCGAAAGGACCGGACCAAAACCATCATTACGGCCACGGTAAACTCGAAACGCTTGCGGCAGCAGGTATTTCGTTTTTTCTGCTCGCCGTCGGCCTTGCTATGATTCACTACGCCGCCCATGATATTGTCAAAGGCACTGTCAAGCATCCGAGTAATATCGTCCTCGCAACAGGCATCATCTCTATTTTTATTAAAGAAGGCGTATATCGCGTAACAAGGGCAGTCGCCATAAAATACCATTGTCCCGCCGCTTTGGCCAATGCCTGGCACGACAGGGCGAATGCATTCAGTTCACTTGCCGTCGTCCTGGGCGTTATAGGGTTGAAACTGGGCTTTGACCATGGCGACCAGATTGCCGCAATAGCCGTTGGCGTTATGATTACGCTGGTCTCAATAAAAATAATCGGTGATTGCATAGCCGAGTTTACTGAACAGGCCGTTGACGAGGCCACCATTGAACAAATCAGGGGGTTAATCGAGGCCGAAGACCAGATACACAGTTGGCATCATTTGCGAACCCGCGCTATTGGCAGGGAAATCTTTGTCGATTTGCATATAGTCGTGGACCCCAAGCTTGATGTTTCCACCGCTCATTTCATTTCCCAGCGGCTCGAAACCTCGCTGCGTAACCGGCTCACCCGTCCTGTAAATATCGTCATCCAGGTCGAACCTGACACCCCGGAGTTTAAAAAAGGCCATCTTCACCGGCTATAGAACGACTGAAATTCCACTCCGCATTTTTTGTCTGCGACATAATAAATTTTCCGTTCAATATGTTTCCCGCGAATTCAAGCAGATATTGTTTATCGTCCCGCTCTAAGACACGGTATGTCCCGCAATCAGCTATTTTCACCCGGCCTTTGCCCTTATTTACGCTGCCCTCGTAGCTCAAAAATTTGAGCGGGTGGTCGAAAATCCTCACCGCCTCCACCGGCTTGTTGCCCCAATCTTCAGGCGGCAAACACACCCGATACGTCTTCAGAACCGTGCCGTTTTCTAGCATCAAATCCCAGTGTGCTGGCTCATCCTGCCTTTCGTGCCGCTGTATAACGTATTTCTTTGTTTCACGCATAGCTTGTCCCTGATTATTATATCATCCCTGCGTTACTTTTTTTGGCCAAAAGCGGCCAATCTGGCAACTATATAAAAAAACACCTTTTTTTTTCTTGACAGAACTCCCCCTGATGTGCTTAGATATAGATTGTTCTGAACCTCATTTTTATAGGCGATGATAATTATATCGCTGTGAGGAGGCTGGAGAGATGAAGTATTATAAAGCGGTTATTTTAATCATTTCTTGTTTCCTGCAGATAAGAATTGTTTCCGGGGCAGATTTTGTCATACAGCAAGGCGATAATTACGAATCCTTTGAGGTCTCACAGGATTGGTTTGGGATCCCATCACCTACTGTAGATATGACTGGCGGCTCGGTGGGCAATTATGGCTACCCTGATAGTGGAATGTATATAAAAGACTTTGGGACGCTTAATGTCTTCGGCGGGAATACTCAGTATCTACACATGTCTGACTCAAGTACCTTCAACATGTATGATGGATTTGTATTGAATGACGTTATCGCACAGGGAAATAGCACAATTAATATGTTCGGGGGATACTTGGGATCTTCAAGCATGAACGCGTTATATCTTTCAGACCATGCTTCCCTTAACATAGATATGATTGATGGTTACATCGGAGCCATACCAATCGCTACGAATTCAAGCACTGTTAACATCTATAAGGGCAACGTTCATTATCTCGCTCTTTATGACGACAGTATTGCGGATATCTATGGCGGTGATATCGGATGTCTCGGCGGGCCGATAGAGATCGACCCAACTGCGACATTAACTATTCATGGTTACAATTTTGTTTATAATCCCCACGCGTATGGACAACCAAGCACGGGTTGGCTTAGTGAACTTACAGGAGATGGCCTCGATGGTGTGTCTATAACAATCATTGGCCTTCCCGACCCATACACAAGCGACAATATACATCTTGTGCCAGAACCAGGAACACTGGCATTGTTTACTTTGAGCGGCTTTTTTACCTTGAGACGCCGCACTAAGCGATAACGAACATAAATGATATGCCTCAATCGTCTCTTTTTCCCATTTTTCAGGGGGCAAAGCCAGCCAGTAAGTTTCCAGAATTCCGTCCCGCTCCAACATCAAATCTCAGCGGTTTATCCTTTCTCATCACGCCCATTATATACTCACTCACATTTACAAATCACCGCATTTTTTTTTTGCAATTAGTCCGCCAATCAGATACAATCACCGCCTTCTTGAATGTTGCTCTGCTGAATGTTTCGCCTGCTCGGCAGCAGCGGGTGGGGCTTACCCTTCGGCCTGTCCGGCGTAGCGATAGCGAAGTCGGAAGCGCAGCGAAGAAGGGTTTTGAAAGGTAGATTTCGCCATTATGCTTGATAAATTTTTTAATCCTAAATCAGTTGCTATTGTTGGTGCTTCAAGGCAAAAGGGCAAGGTTGGCTACGAAATTCTCAGGTCGATGATTGACGCCGGCTTCCCAGGCAAAATCTTCCCTGTCAATCCTCAGGCCGATTCGGTCGAAAATATCAAGTGTTACCCCGACCTGCCTTCCATTGGCCAGGCACCAGACCTTGTCGTAATAGTCGTCCCCGCTAAGTTCGTCGCAGCGGTAATGC
The DNA here is from genome assembly GCA_003170415.1 of Phycisphaerales bacterium. Lineage (GTDB taxonomy): Bacteria > Planctomycetota > Phycisphaerae > Sedimentisphaerales > Anaerobacaceae > Fen-1362. The sequence continues at coordinate 45,115 of PMZJ01000009.1, forward strand.
AGCAGTGCGCCACTCTTGGCGTCAAAGCCGTGATTGTAATCACCGCCGGCTTCAAAGAAGTCGGTGAGGAAGGTCGCAAGCTCGAACAGCAGGTCCTCCAGATTGCCAAGCAGGCTGGCATACGCATAATTGGCCCTAACTGCCTCGGACTCATCGTTCCCGCCAAAAAGCTCAATGCCAGCTTTGGCGGAACGCTCCCGGCCGTCGGTTCGACCGGCTACCTGTCTCAATCCGGCGCACTTTTGGCCGCTATCCTCGATATGGCCAACTCAAACGGCATCGGCTTCAGCAAGCTCGTCAGCATCGGCAACAAAGCCGACGTCGATGAGCTTGACATCATCGAGGCATTCGCGGCTGACCCGGATACCAAAGTCATCGCCGGTTATCTTGAGAGCATCACCGACGGCAACGCCTTTGTTAATATAGCGGAACAAATATCCCTGAAGAAGCCCATCCTGCTTATGAAGGCCGGCGTCACCGCCGCAGGCGCAAAAGCCGCTTCCTCGCATACCGGTTCCCTTGCCGGCAGCGAAACCGCTTACGAAGCCGTCTTCGAAAGGGCGGGCGTTATCCGGTGTTTTTCCATTAAGTCCCAGTTTGATTTCGCCCAGGGATTCGCCTATCAGCCGCTTCCGAAAGGCCCTTCTGTTGCCGTCATCACCAACGCGGGCGGCGCAGGCATTATGGCCGCCGACGCGATTGAAAAACTTCATCTCACCTTTGCCAAACTCAGCGAAGGAACCATTCGCCGGCTCGCCGAAAAACTCCCCGCCGCCGCAAATCTGCATAACCCCATCGACGTCCTCGGCGACGCGCTTCCTGACCGTTATGAATTCGCGGTAGAAGTCGCTCTTGAAGACCCCAACGTTGATGCGATACTGATTTTGCTTACGCCCCAGGCAATGACGGACGCTACCGGAACTGCCAAAGCCATCGTCGAGGCCCTGAAGAAAAAACCCGGTAAACCGGTGTTTGCCTGCTTCCTCGGAGCAAACAAGGTCGCCGAAGGAAACGCCATTCTTAAAGACAACAGGATTCCGCAATACGATTCTCCCGAGGCCGCCGTTCTTGCCATCAAGGTTATGGTTGATTACGTCCGCTGGAAGGCAAGACCGAAACGTGTCGTCAAACTCTTCTCGGTCAATCGCCACAAGGCCGAAACCATTATTGAAAGACACCTTCGTCAGGGTATCGACCAGATTGGCGAGGCGGAATCAAAAGAAATACTTGAGGCATACGGCTTCGTAACGCCCAAAGACGCCGTTGCCAACACCGCCAAGCAGGCCGTCAACATCGCCGAACAAATCGGCTACCCCATCGTCCTTAAAATCTGGTCGCCCGACATAATCCATAAATCAGACGTCGGCGGGGTCAGGGTCGGCCTCGAAACTCCTCAGGAGGTTATGGATGCCTTCGACCTTATGCTGTTTAGAATCCCCAAAAAACTCCCAAACGCCAAAATCCTCGGCGTTCTCGTCCAGAAAATGTGCTCAGGCGGCAAAGAGCTTATCCTCGGTATGCACCGCGACACCCATTTCGGCCCCCTGATGATGTTCGGCATGGGCGGCACTATGGTCGAAGTTATGCAGGATGTCTCTTTCTACCTGGCGCCTCTGACCGCCGAAGAGGCAAAACAGATGCTTGTCAGCACAAGAACTTACAAAATGCTCATCGGCGCTCGGGGACAGCAGGGCGTTGATATCGAGGCCGTCGCTGAAGGTTTGCAGCGACTTTCTCAGCTCGTTACCGAATTCCCCGAAATCCAGGAAATGGACATCAACCCCTTTATGGTCGGGCCGCAGGGTACAACGCCCGTCGCCGTTGACGCCCGCATAAGAGTAGAAAAAAAATAATTCAGGACTTATATCTATGCCTCAGTTTGACTGGAAAGAAAAATACAAATCCAAAATCACTACCGCCGAAGAGGCGATGAAGCTCGTCAAATCGGGCGACCATATCTTCATCGGCACCGCCTGTGCTCAGCCCCAGCATCTCGTAGAAGCGCTCGTCGAGCATTCCGCGCACATCTACGACGCCCATATAGTCCACATGCTCACTATGGGCGCGGCTCCCTACGCCACCGAAAAATTCCGCGAAAAATTCAAAATGAACTCATTTTTTATCGCCGACAACGTTCGTGACGCCCTCGGCAAAGGTATCGGCGACTACACCCCCATTTTCCTCTCTGAAATCCCCGGCGAATTCGAAAGCGGCAGAATTCCTCTCGACGTCGCCCTTATTACCGTAACTCCGCCCGACGTCAACGGTCTCTGCTCACTCGGCGTCTCCGTTGATATCGTCAAGGCCGCCGCCGCCAACGCCAAATACGTCATCGCACAGGTTAATTCCTGTATGCCGAGAACCTTCGGCGACAGCTTCGTCAACGTCAATTCCATCGATTGTCTCGTCCCCTTCGACGAGGAAATCTTCGAAATCGCCATCCCTGAAACCGACGACGTTATGCGACGCATCGGCGAAAACATCGCCCGGCTCGTCGAAGACGGCTCCACCATCGAGTGCGGCATCGGCCGAATCCCCCAAACCCTCGCGGAATACCTCAAAGATAAAAAAGACCTCGGCATTCACACTGAAATGTTCAGCGACTGGATTATCGACCTCATCGAATGCGGCGCCATCACCTGTGCAAAGAAAAACATCAATCACGGCAAAGTCGTCGCAAGCTTCTGTATGGGTACAAAACGCCTCTACGACTACATCAACAATAACCCCTTCTTCGAATTCTATCCGACGGAATACGTCAACGATTCCTATCTGATTAGCCAGCACGAAAAAATGATCGCCATCAACGTCGGCCTCGAAATCGACCTCACGGGCCAGGTCTGCTCCGACTCCCTCGGCTATCGTTTCTACAGCGGCATCGGTGGCCAAATCGACTTTATTCGCGGCGCAGCCAAAAGCAGGGGTGGCAAGGCAATCATCGCTATGCCCTCAACCGCTCTGTCGGGCAAGGTCAGCAGAATCGTCCCGCACCTCACCGAAGGCGCAGGCGTCGTCACCACCCGCGGCGACGTCCATTACGTCGTTACCGAATACGGCATCGCCTATCTCCACGGCAAATCCATCCGCGAAAGGGTCCTCGACCTCATCAATATCGCTCATCCCAAATTCAGAACTTCGCTTATTCAGGCCGCCAAGGCGCAGAAATATATATATGAAGACCAGATAGAGTTGGACTGGGCAAAAGTCAGGTACCCCGTCGAGCTTGAACGCTACGACACCCTCCGCGACAGCACCGAGATATTCTTCAGGCCCGTCAAACCCAACGATGAGCACGAGCTGGCGGAAATGCTCTACTCCCTTAGCGAAAAATCCGTCCAGACAAGATATATGACCCACACGATGACCTTCCCCCACAAGGACGTCCAGCAACTCACCAATATCAATTACCAGCAGGATATCGCCATCGTCGGCGTCGTCCCCGGCCCTTCAGGCGACGAACACATTGTCGCTATGGCCCAATACTTCTTCGACCCCAAAATCCAGGCCGCCGAAGTCGCTTTTGTCGTCCACGACGAATGGCAGCAAAAAGGTATGGGGACATACCTGTTGGATTATATTACCAAGATAGCCAAGCAAAGAGGCGTCAAACGATTCTTCGCCAAAGTCCTCCCCGGCAACAAACCAATGCTGGCCATATTTCACAACTCCGGCTTCAAGGTTAATACCACGTTCGACGGAGAGGTTTATAATATATCTTACGACCTGACCGATAAATAAAGAGAGACCGTTGTGATAACAAAACCCGCTGCCTTCATTTATTCACCCCGGCTCGAAGAAATTTCATATCCGCCGGGACATCCTTTCAATACCATACGCGCAAAAAAAACACGCGACATCATAAATTCCATGGGACTCCTCTCCGCCCCGGATAGAATCGAAGTCCCCCCTGAGCCGGCTGATAGAATCGTCCTCAAAAAATTCCACTCCGCCCGTTACCTGCACAACCTGCAGAACGCCTCAAAAGGTCAATGGGATTACGATGCCCTCAATATGGGGCTTGGCACCTCCGATTGCCCCGTCTTCAAGGGAGTATATGAATACGCGGTTCTGGCAGTCGGGGCTACCATCACCGCCGCCCAGCTTATCCTCGACGGCAAAGTCGATGTTGCGTTCAATCCATCGGGCGGCTTTCACCACGCCCATCCCGAGTTTGCCGCGGGCTTTTGCTACATCAATGACGTTGCCCTTGGCTGCATAGTCCTCGCCGAACAGGGCAAAAAAGTCCTCTACCTGGACGTCGATGTTCATTGCGGCGACGGCGTCACTGCCTTTTTCTACGAACGCTCCGACGTTATGACTATTTCGCTCCACCAGAACCCCAAAACCCTCTTCCCCGGCACCGGCTTCGAAAACGAAATCGGCAAGGGCAAGGGCAAGGGCTACTGCGTCAATGTCCCTCTCCCCATAGGCACTTATGACGAGGCCTATATGCTCGCAATCAAAACCGTCGTCCTGCCGCTAATCCACGCCTTCAATCCCGACGTTTTTGTCTTTGAGCTTGGCGCCGATGCCCTCGCCGGCGACCCGCTTGCGAATCTTCGCCTGACAAACAACGTTTACTCGGACATAATTCATCAGTTGCTCGCCTTCGGAAAACCCATCCTTATGACCGGAGGAGGCGGCTACAACGTCGAGAACACCGTTCGCGCCTGGGCGCTCGCCTGGTCAGCGCTGTGCGGGGCGGATAGCGAGCTTGACGCCAATCTGCTCTTAGGCGGGATTATGCTCCAGACCACCGAATGGCAGGGCGGCCTGCGAGATAGAGAGCTCCCCGTTAACTCCCAGCAGCGTGACGCCGTTATGCCCGCCCTCACCGCGACACTCGATACCCTAAAATCGACGGTCTTTCCTCTACATGGCATCTAAATAATCCCCCCGCAGCCAGCGAAGGTCCTCGGGGTAAGCTCCCTTGGCTTTCTGCCGGGGATCCAGTTGTTGTCATAAATTGTAGGTCGGGGTTTACCCCGACATCGGTCATTGCGAGCATTACGAAGTTTACCCGCCGTAGTATCAACGAAGGCGGGCGTTCTCCGCGGCTAAATACTCCGTGTAATCTGTGTTTATCCCGTTAGATGGCGGCTTCGCCTATCTCACGGGGTTAATCTGTGGCTCCGGGAAATTAAGACGCGCAAATTCCCCGTGGTATTTCTTCGCCGCCGCGTCGTATGCCTTCGCTGCTTCTATTTCCGACTCGAACCTGCCCAGCCACAGGCGTTTGCCGTTTGCCCTTATTTTGACGGTCCATCTGCCGGTGCGTTTTTCGGAGTAGATGCCGATATATTGCGATGTGGTCTTGGCTTTGGTTTTTGGCCTGTTATACGAGTTTTCCGAATGAGTGGCTAAGCGCAGATTCGCCCTGCGGTTATCGAGCGTATCATTGTTCCTGTGGTCAACTAAAAGATGCCCCGGCGGGTTCATAATCTCCTTGTGCATACTCACCATTTTTGTCTTCCCCGGCCCGATTTTGATATTCCTGAAGGCGTAGAACTCTTTTCCGTTTCCGCCAATGTACCAGTTGAAATTTTTCAGCCGATAGTAATCCATCGGCTCGACTATCGTCCATTCTCCTTCGCCTAAATAAATCCGCCGATAGGTGTAGCCATACTTCCACCGCCGATAAACCATCACCGGCCACGCACAAATAATGTCCCACCAGTTCATAATCCCAATCGTCTTCATATTCCTCTCCCTTGTCCCCGAGTGTCTGCTTACTTGGCAGGCAGCAGGGGATTCACAAACAACTAAACACCAAAAACCAAAAACTAACCACTACAGAGAAAAACGCTTCCTCTGTATATGGCGCGAACTTGCGCGCTTTTGACGAAAATTCCGATTTTGGAGATGCCCCGAAATGCACTTAAGTCGTTATGATATAAGGAGTAGAAAAAATTTTAAGAATTTTGAATTTGGGCAAAAAACACTTGCGCGAAATCGGTGAACAAATGTATCATACAAACGTTTTATACAAGTGTTTTATACGACTTTTTTAGTCCTGTTTTATGTCCTTATTCTGCAAAAGGTTACAGCAAAAGGTCTGCGTTAAAAACGCGCAAAAAACACCCCAAAAATGGTCTCAAAAAGGCACAAAAAGGACTTAATAAACGAGGGACATTTATTGATAACTGCTTAATAATAATGGGTTTATATCGTTTTTTTATGTCCCCATCACCCCTGTTTTTTTATGCAAAAATTTGCGCCGCAGTGAACTAAACTGGGTTTTTTAGACGCTGCTTTTTTGTTTAGCCGCCGCCGGCACGGCGACGCAATTCCCCTTTGAACGCACATCTTATGGGCGTTTGTGATTAGCCCGGCGACTTTACTTGTCCGCCGTAGGAGGATTGCAGGGTTACTATTTGTCATTCTAGCGCACGCGGGAATCCAGGTTTTCTCAAATCTCAAATTTCACACGGAGCGAAGCGACGAGCCCGCCTCGGAAATCCTGCTTCCCCGCCTTCTGTTCTCCGTCCTCAGTCCTCCGTCGTCTGTTCTTTTGGTCTTGAATTCCGGGCGGGAGTGATTAGAATCTAAAATCATAAATCATAAAAATTGTCCGCTTTTTTCTTGACATTTCGACTATCCATCCGGTAGTATCAATGTATGCTGAATGGCGGGGGGCCAAATCGGCTAAAGAAGAAGGAGAAGATGTATGAGAAGAATTTCTTTGCTCGCCATTATGGGAATTACGCTCATCAATTACGCCAAAGGCGATGTCACAATAACCGCAACCGATGCCGGCGGCGGCAAACTGCTAATCGGCTATCAGGCAACCGGAGCGCTTGCGCCTGTTGCTTTCGCTTTGGATATACAACTGAGTAATGGCGCCACCTTCAGCAACGTTACATCTCTTGCCCAGCCTTTCTACTACTATCCCTCAAGATTCAGAGATTTCATAGTCACGACAAGTCCTAATTGGGAAGACCCTTCTTATCTTCCAACAACTGCCTGGAACGAACCCGCTGCGCTGGGCGGCTTAGGCACTTCGGGCATAACAATCGAAATGGCATCGATGCTCGACCCCTATCTCGCGGCCGGTTCCAACGCCGACTTCGACCACAACGGTTCAGTAGACATCTATGATTTAACGATGTTCAGCGACAATTGGCTAATAGACGGGGGAATGGCCGATCTTTACCCCGATGGCTTAGTAAATTTCCGTGATTACGCTGTTTTTCTCGACGGTCACTTCGATCCCATCCCTATGTCAGGAGATCTCCTCTTGTTGCAGTTAAATGGCAACGGTGCCGAGATAACAACAGCAAACATCTCGCTTAATTTGATTCGAGGTGGTATTGTTCTCGAAGATGCATCACTTGGAAATGCAATCCTGCCAACCCAAGTCACCGTAATTATTCCCGAACCCGCCACGTTATTTCTTCTCACCCTCGGCGGCTTAACTGTTTTGCGTAAGAAAAAATAAATCTCTGTGGTCTCTGTGTCCTCTGTGGCTAAAAAACTCTGTGGCCTCGGTGGCCTTTTTTCATTTTGATATGTATTTTTGCCTTTTACTTTTTTATTTTTGATTTATTATTGCCATCATTGCTTCCAATTTATGTTTATTAAGCGATGGCCCCGTCGGCAGGTGGACTAATCGTTCAATCGTGCTTTCGGCCCTTGGGCAACTGCCCGTATGGTAATCAACTTTGGCAAGGTCGCTGGTGCCCAGCGGATGGACCGGGCTGATATACCAGCCGGCGATATCCAGGCCTCGAATGCCTGCCCGATGGATTATTTCCCATTTCTTATATACGCGCAGGGGGTATCTCATCATTGTAATCTTTGCCTCCGGCTGTTTTGGCCAAAGGGATAATCCCGCGTCGCTGAAGGACTCCTCTATCATCGCGGTATTTTGAAGCCGAATCTGATGCAATTTGTGCCAGTTTTCTAATTGTTTCAATGCCGCTTTTGCCTTCATCTCTCCGGCTAATCGAACATATCCTTCGCAGGCGGGTATGCCATTTTTCAGAAAAGATTTTCCCCTTAAATGTAACGCACCACGAAGCCGGGAGTATTGGTATCCGAGGTAACAATCAAGCTGCGACTGACTGAATGGGTGATATGCCCGTAACCAGCAGGCCCTAATAAGGTCTGATGTTTTAGACGCGGGCGCAGCGAACCGCTCGATTTGACGGTCAACTTTTTCGAGTAAACCGTTTGAATTGACGGTCAGCACCCCTCCGGGACGGACGGCTCCCTGGCCGAATGTGCCTAATTTTTGATTGTTCCACCTGCAATCCAGCGAGTGGGCACAATCTTCGATTATCTTTGCGCCGATTTTGTTGCAGGCCGCAAGATTCTGCTCTAATCGGCCGGGGTTGCCTAAGGTATGCTGTAAAATCACAACTTTGAGAGAGCCGGCATTCTGAACGAGGATTTCCTGCGGGTCGATGCACAGGTGCTCATCAATGTCTAAATATACAGGGGTTGCTTCGCAAACCTTGACGGCTTCTACGACAGCCAGACAGGTAAAAGCGCAGACGCCAACTTTATCGCCGGGATGGACACCAAGGGCTTTGAGCAATATGAACAACGCGTGCCGGCCCAGCCCAAAGGCCCTCGCGCCCTGCGCATCCGCAAACCGTGAGAATGCTTTTTCGTATGTCCTTCGCCATTTGTCTGACATTTAATTATTATACCCATCCTTATAAAATTTACCCCCGAATAAATTCGGGGGTTACTTTTCAAGGGCGATTTTTCAACGACGCTTTGGCTGTCGTTTGGCATCACTTACGGGAGTAAATGATAATATCATTAAGCGGAATAACCCTAAAATAAACTAAAAATATTTTGTCTTAAGCAAAATACGCCTTGACAATCCCATTTTAATGTATATAGTTCTATTCTGAGGATTATAAAATATGATGAAGCAATATCAGGATAAGAAGATGTAACCATGTCGAAAAATATATATATCTCCATTCTATTTATCGCATCATTATTTGCCTTTAC
>PMZJ01000008.1 GCA_003170415.1 Phycisphaerales bacterium
TCTGTGTGCTCTGTGGCTAAAAATGTACAAGTTTGCGGAGTGTATTCATACGACTATCTATATCCCTCCGCTTTGTTTTCGTCAGGCCTTTGAGTGAGAAATCGGAGATTGTGAAAGACGCGACGACTGTGCCATAAGCGACGGCCTTTTTGAGGGTCGCAAAATCGGTCTTGTTCTGCCCCGCCAGATAACCCATAAAGCCGCCCGCGAAGCTGTCGCCCGCGCCGGTGGGGTCTTTGACGATAGTGGCGGGATAGGCGGGCAGGACAAATAACTTTGTGTCGCGGCCATCTTGGCCGCGTTTGCGCGGGCTGGAAGCCCGCGACACATGTAGAATAGAGCCGGACTCGCCCTTCTTGATGACCACGACAGATGGGCCTAATTTCTCAATTTTTGCCGCTGCGGTTATGAGATTATGCTCATTTGCCAACATTCTTGCTTCGCCCTCATTGAGGATGAGACAGTCGATTTTTTTCAGGAGTTGTTTCAAATCGGCGAGATTGTTATTTATCCAGAGATTCATCGTATCGGCTGCGACAAATTTGGGGCGATTAAGCTGGTCGAGAAGCTGGATTTGCAGATTCGGCGAGGTATTTGCTAAAAAGACGAATTTGCTGTCTTTGTATTCATCGGGCATTTGGGGCGGGTTTTCCGCGAGGACGTTCAACTCGACGAAATCTGTTATGGCCTCATTCATTGCGCCCTGGTATGAGCCGGCCCAGCGGAAGGTCTTGCTTGTGTGTCGCAATTCAAGCCCGTTGAGGTCAACCTTTTTGCCTTTGAAGATTTTCTTCAAATCGAACGGGCAGTCACTTCCAATCGCCCCTAAAAATCTTACAGGCGAAAAGAAGCTCGCCGCCATACTGAAATACACAGCCGAGCCGCCTAAGCAATCCTTACTCACGCCAAACGGCGTCTTTACAGTGTCTATTCCGATTGAACCAGTTACCAATAGCGACATCTTAAACCTTCCTTTTTGTTATTCCCGCGAAGGCGGGAATCCAGAAAAACTGTCTGGATTCCGGCTCAAGGCCGGAATGACAGAGAATCGGCGGGGCAAGCCCCGCCCTACAATTATTGAATCCGTGGTCATTTAGTATCTGCAAATTTTTGCACAGCATTATCAATCCGCTTTAATGTCCGTTCCTTGCCGAGCATTTGGACGGAGTCGAAGATAGGCGGGCTTATGGTTGAGCCGGTGATTGCGACGCGGAGGGGCTGGGCGACTTTGCCCAAGCCGACCTTGTGCTCTTCTGCCAACGCCCGCAGCATATCTTCAATGCCCTGCTCGGTTAATTCCGCCATCGCTGCCAATTTATCGCGGACGAGCTTGAGCATCGCAAGGCCATTATCTTTCAATAAAACCTTTTGCACGGCCTTCTCATCGAATTCAATCCGGTCATCGGCAGTAAACAGGAATTTCGTTTTGTGCTCGATATCAGCAAGCGTTCTTGCGCCCTCGCATATTTTGATAAGACGAAGCAATGTCTCATCGTCGGCTTTTGCAACCGGTGAATCGACGATTTTCAAATACGCCTTAAAATGGGCAAGCAATTTTTCTTTGGGGAGCATTTTCAAATGTTCGGTATTGTAGGCGACGAGTTTGCCCCGGTCGAACAAACTGTTGGATTTAGTCAGGCGGGTAATATCGAAGGCGGCAATCAGCTCATCTAAGGGCATAACTTCGCGTGTATCGCCCGTGCTCCAGCCCAATAGGGCGATGAAGTTCACCATCGCTTCGGGGATGTAGCCGCTTTTGAAGAAATCGACGACGTTTATTTCGGGCAAACTGATGCCGAGATATTTTGCCATCGCCTCGATTGCGGGGACATCGGGGACGCTTTCGCCTTTAAGGAAATCTTTCATCTCGTCTGCGCTGAGTCCGCCGACGCCGGCGAGTTCGTTGAGGTTGAAGTCGGTATCGGTTCTCGCCTTGATCGCCTTGCGGAGCGTTTGCGGGCGTTCACGTTTCGATAGTTTGCCGCCCGATTCGCTTATGGTTACGGACATATGGGCATATTGTGGCGGATTGCCGAAACCGAGCGCCTGCCACAACGCCTGCTGGCCCGGCGTGTTCATTAAATGCTCCTGACCCCTTATTACGTGGGTGATGCCCATAAGGTGGTCGTCGATTACGCAGGCGAAATTATAGGTGGGAAAGCCATCGCTTTTAATGATGATGAAGTCGCCGAGTTCTGCTGTATTGAAACTGACCTCGCCCCGGACCAAATCATTGATGATGATTGTACCTTCGGGCATCGCGAAGCGAATCGTAACGGGTTTGCCTTCGGCTTTCGCTTTCTCAACATCCTTTTCGGTCGGCAGCACGGCTGGTCTTTGGTAAATGAACCCTTTTTTCTGTGCCTCGGCCTGTCCGCGTAGTTGCCCAAGTTCTTCAGTTGACTCAAAGCAATAATATGCCCTGCCCTGCTCCAGCAGTTGCCTGATGTATTTATCGTAGGTTTCTCTTCGCTGGGACTGGAAATATGGCGCGTTTGGGCCGTCAACTTCGGGGCCTTCGTCCCAGGTTATGCCAAGCCAGCGAAGGTCATCGATAACCTGCTGGGTTGCGGTCGGGGTATTGCGTTTGAGGTCGGTATCCTCGATGCGCAGGATGAATTTGCCGCCTGTTTTCTTAGCCAAAAGCCAGTTAAACAGGGCTGTTCTTGCACCGCCTATATGCAGATAACCCGTCGGCGACGGGGCGAAACGTGTTACGACTCGTGGTGAGCTTGCCTGCACTGAGCTATGTCGAAGTGTCGAATCCACCATTACCGGAACTCCAAAAAGGTATTTAAGGCCCGTCAGGATAAGCGTAAACGCCGCAGAAGTCAATTTTCAAAACAGCCGGATAAGGTCAAAGCTTGCTTGACTATGGCAGGCGGGAGGGCTAAAATGGCGATAATTGTAAGTCGTTTTTGAATTAGGATTGGTTTATCGGATTGACTAATGGCGAGAATTAAACTGCCGGACGGCTCGATTATAGAGGCCGATGACGGCGTAACGGCAAAGCAGGTAGCGGAGAAAATCGGCCCGGGACTCGCGAAGGCGGCCATAGCGGCAAAAATCAACGGCAACCTCGTTGACCTGTCCGCTCCGATAAACGGAGACGCGAGCATCCAAATCATCACAGCCAAAGACGCCGAAGGGCTGGAAATAATGCGCCACAGCTGTGCGCATATTATGGCCGAGGCGATTTGCGGCTTGTGGCCCAACGCCAAACTCGTTTACGGCCCGACCGTGGACGACGGGTTTTATTACGATATTGACCTCGAAGAGCCGATTCGCCCGGGCGATTTCGAACGCATCGAGGAGAAGATGGGCGAAATCGTCAAGGCCGACAAGCCCTTTATAAGGAAGGAAATGACCCGTGCCGAGGCGATTGCCAAACTTGGCGGCGAAAAATACAAGACCGACAACGTCAACCGCGCCACCGGCGACATAATGAGTTTTTACTCCTCCGGCGACGGATTTGAGGACCTCTGCCGGGGGCCGCACATCCCAAGCGCGGGCAAGGCGGGCGCATTCAAGGTTATGTCGGTCGCGGGAGCATACTGGCACGGCGACCCGACGCAAAAAATGCTGCAAAGGGTTTACGGCACCAGTTGGCGAAACCGCAAAGAGCTTGACGAATACCTTACCCGTCTCGAAGAAGCGAAAAAACGCGACCATCGCGTCATCGGCAGACAACTCGATTTGTTCAGCTTCAACGACGCAGGGCCTGGCTTTGCGTTTATGCACCCCAATGGAATGATTATCTGGAATTCGATAGTCGATTTCTGGCGGGGCGTTCACAAGCGATTTGGCTATGAGGAAATCAAAACACCCATCATTCTCAATAAGGAACTATGGCACAGGAGCGGCCACTGGGACCATTACAAAGAGAATATGTATTTCACCCGCTTCGACGACACCGACTACGCGATAAAGCCGATGAACTGCCCGGGCGGCTGCTTAGTTTATCAAACCCGCAAACATTCTTACCGCGAATTCCCCCTGCGGGTCGCCGAGCTTGGTCTTGTCCATCGTCACGAGGCGAGCGGCGTAATACACGGGCTTTTCAGGGTGCGGCAATTTACCCAGGACGATGCTCATATCTTCTGCACGCCCGACCAGATTGAGGCGGAAATCATCGGCGTTATCGAGCTGACCTTCGAGATATACCGGGCATTCGGCTTCAAGGATTTCCACATCGAGCTATCCACCAAGCCCGAAAACCACATCGGCTCGGATGAAATATGGGAAACCGCCACCAACGCCCTAATCAATGCCCTTAAGCACAAGAATATCGATTACAAGGTCAACGAGGGCGATGGCGCCTTCTACGGGCCTAAGATTGATTTCCATATTGAGGATTCACTGAAACGCTCCTGGCAATTAGGCACTATCCAGCTTGATTTCTCAATGCCCCAGCGATTCGAGCTTGTTTATACCGACAAGGACAATACCGAAAAGGCGCCGGTTATGATTCACCGCGCGGTGCTTGGTTCGTTCGAACGGTTTATCGGGATTCTCATTGAGCATTACGCAGGCGATATGCCCTTGTGGCTCGCTCCCCAGCAGGCAGTCATCCTGCCCATAAGCGAAAAGACCAACGATTACGCCCGCGCGGTCGAGGCCCGGTTAAAGGCACAGGGGTTGCGTGTCTCGTGTGATTTGACGGATGAGAAAATCGGGGCAAAAATCGCGAGGACGCACGGCGACAAGCCGGCATATATGCTTGTGGTCGGGCCAAAGGAATCGCAGTCGGATTCCGTCAACGTCAGGATTCGCGGGCAGGAGCAGACAAAAACGCTGAAGGTCGATGAATTTGCGGCAATCGCGGTAAAGAAAATTGCCGATAAGCAGTTAGAACTGGCCTTGTAGGCCGATGAACTGGTTTAAGTTAACCGATAAGTAACCGTTTTATAGTTTTTGGAAAGGTGATAGTTAGTGATAATAAAGGTAAAGGGTTTGAGGATAAACGGAGGGATACGAGCCGATAAAGTTCGGCTCGTCGATGCAGAAAACAATCAGGTCGGCATAGTTGAGCGGCTTTTCGCCCTGGAAAAATCCCGCGAGGCCAACCTGGACCTCGTTGAGGTATCGCCGACCAGCGACCCGCCCGTATGCCGGATAATGGATTATGGCAAGTGGGTCTATGAGCAGAAGCGAAAAGTCCGCGAGGCACGCAAGAAAACCCACCATGCCGGCGGGCTTAAGGAAGTCCGGCTGCGGCCCGAGACCGACGCACACGACATCGAAATCAAGGTCAAACACGCCCGCGAGTTCATCGAAAAGGGGCACAAGGTTCAGTTTACGCTCATTTTCCGCGGCCGCCAGATGCTCCATAAGGAAAAGGGCGCCGAGGTTCTTGGCAAGATAGTCGAGTCCCTCAGCGACCTGGCCAAGGTGGACCGCTCCAATGAGATGATGGGCAAGCGAATGACCCTTGTGGTCGCGCCCAAGTAGCGATTTTCAATTCTTCGGATACTGCCGGTCGGGGGGCCGAGCGATGTTTGGGAATAGAAAATTGAAAATCATAAATCAAGGCGGTTGACCTGCTTACGCAAATAGTGTATACTTCCCCATTCGCTCGCGGCAGACAATTATGGTTATGCGCCGCGATTTGGTGAAATTTTTCAGGGTAGAAACAAATGCCTAAAAATAAAATGAAGACCCATAAGGGAATAAAAAAGAGATTCAAGCTTACCGCCAGAGGGAAGCTGTTGTACAAGCATCCTTCCGGCAATCATTTGATGAACAGCAAGAACGCCAAGCGGCGAAGAAGGATAGCCCACCCCGCCATTATTACCGGGGTTTACGCTGAGAAAATCAAGGCGATGTTTGGCAAATAGTTTATTTCGGCCCGCGTCGCATAGAGTGTCCGCGGCGAGTCGGCTGAGCAGTGAGTTGAGAAAGGAAACCGGGTATGCCAAGAATTAGAAAAGGCGCCGCAAGACGGCAGGCGCACAAAAGGGTTATGAAGCTGGTGAAGGGGTATCGCAGCTCCGCCGGCCATCTTTATCGCGCCGCGAAAGAAGCGGCTGTGCGAGCGGGCGTTTACGCGCGTGCCGGTCGCAGGCTGCGCAAACGCGACTTCAGATCCTTATGGATTACGCGATTGACCGCCGCCTGCCAGCAGCGTGGCATTATGTACAGCCGGCTTGTCAACGGCCTAAAAAAGGCAAATATCATTCTGAACCGCAAGATGCTCAGTGAAATAGCAATCGCCGACCCGGCCGCCTTTGACGCAATCGTCGCGGCGGCAAAACCGGCAACCATTTAAAAATCACCGCCGAGAACGCCCAGGCCGCAAAGAGGAAATTAAATAATCTCTGCGTACTCTGCGGTCTCCGCGGTAAAAAGAGATTGGCATGCTTGAACAGTTCGCCAAAATCGGTCAAGACGCCCTTGAGGAGCTCAAAACTGTCGCCGATTCCGCGGCGCTGGAGCAATTCCGCATAAAATACCTGAGCCGCAAAGGCCTTGTCACCAATATACTGGCGCAGATAGGCAAAGTTGCAGAAGAAGACAGACGCGCCGCAGGACAGCTTGGAAATAGAATCAAAAACGAAGTAAACGCTGCATTCGAGCAGCTTAAAGAAAAAATCACACAAACCCGGCAGGCCAAAAGCATGCACCTGATTGACGTTACCCTGCCCGGAACGCGACCCCGAATCGGCAAACGGCACGTCATAAATCAGACCACAAACGAACTCCTTGAGATATTCGCGCGAATGGGTTTTGCCGTCGCATACGGCCCCGAGGTCGAGGACGAATGGCACAATTTCGTTGCGCTGAATATCCCCGCCGAACATCCCGCACGCGACCCCTTAGATAACTTTTACGTCGATGACCAAACCCTCTTGCGGAGTCAGACCTCGACAATCCAGATTCGCGTGATGGAAAAGCAAAAGCCCCCCATCCGCGTCGTCGCGCCGGGCCGGGTTTACAGGCCGGATACCGTTGACGCAACGCATATGTTTATGTTCCACCAGCTCGAAGCGCTCGTCGTCGATGAGAGCGTTAGTATGGTCGATATGAAGACCACCATCGACCAGTTCATTAAGGTGTTTCTTGGCAAAGACGCAAAATGGCGTTTCAGGCCGAGTTTCTTCCCGTTCACCGAGCCGAGCGCGGAGGTGGATTTGCTCTTAGTCGATAAGACGGGCAAAGAGGTCTGGGTCGAGATGGGCGGCTGCGGTATGGTTGACCCGAACGTTTTCGACGCGGTGGGTATCGACAGCGAAAAATATACCGGCTGGGCCTTCGGCTTCGGCATCGAACGGCTTGCTATGCGAAAATACGGCATTACTGACATTCGCCTGTTTTACGAAAACGACCTTCGCTTCTTACAGCAGTTCTAAGATTGAATCGCTAATTGCGGAGACAACAATATGAGTTACAAAGGCATAATCCTGGCTGGCGGGAGCGGCACCCGGCTGCACCCTGTCACAAAGGCCATAAGCAAGCAGCTTATCCCCATATATGATAAGCCGATGGTTTACTATCCGCTGACTACGCTTATGCTGGCAGGCATAAAAGAAATTCTGGTTATCAGCACGCCAACCGACCTGCCAATGTACAAAAAGGTCCTCGGCGACGGCTCGCAGTGGGGTATCCGGCTCGAATACGCGGAACAACCCAGGCCCGAAGGACTCGCCCAGGCATTCATCATCGGCAAAAAATTCCTTGTGGGTTCCCCCGTCTGTCTCATACTCGGCGACAACATTTTCTACGGTCACGGCCTTGTAGATTCGCTCAAAAAAGCCGTAGGTAATGAAGCCGGCGCGACAATTTTCGGCTACTGGGTAAGAGACCCGCAGCGATATGGCGTCATCGAGTTCGATAAAGCCGGCAAGGTTATATCAATCGAGGAAAAACCGGAAAAACCGAAATCCAATTACGCGGCCGTAGGACTTTACTTCTACGACTCGCAGGTCTGCGACATTGCCGCGACCGTCAAACCCTCTGCCAGGGGCGAATATGAAATCACCGACCTCAATAACGCTTATCGGAAAAACAAAAAGTTACAGGTAGAATTGCTCGGACGCGGCACCGCCTGGCTCGATACGGGGACACCCGAATCGATGCTTCAGGCCGCCAATTTCGTCCAGACCGTTCAGCAAAGACAGGGCCTGATGATTGCCTGTCCCGAAGAAATAGCGTTTCATCTTGGCCTTATCGACGTTAAACAATTGACCAAACTCGCTGAGCCCTTGGCCAAAAACTGGTATGGGCAATACCTGCTTGCCCTTGTGGATGAACACCGCTAAATGAAAGTAACGCAGACAAAACTACCGGGAGTGTTGATTTTTGAACCCGACGTGTTTGGCGACGCACGCGGCTGGTTTGTGGAAACCTTCAGCGGCAAACGCTATGAGGAGGCGGTTAGACAATGCTCACCACAGGCGGGATTGAAATTGCCGTTTGTGCAGGATAACGTCTCATTTTCAGAAAAGAACGTCCTGCGAGGTCTTCATTTTCAAAATCCCAACGCACAGGGCAAGTTAGTGCAGGTGTTATCTGGCAAGGTTTTTGATGTGGCAGTCGATATTCGCGTCGGCTCGCCAACTTTCGGACAGTGGTTCGGCGAAACACTGTCGGCGGAAAATCACAAACAGATGTATATCCCGCCGGGTTTTGCTCACGGCTTTTGCGTCCTCAGCAACACCACCTTGTTCTCCTATAAGTGCACCGACTACTACAACCCCGCAACTGAGGGCGGCATAATCTGGAACGACCCGGACATTGGGATTACCTGGCCGGTTGATGTCCCAAAGGTATCGAAAAAAGACGCCAACTATCCCCGGCTCAGGGACATTCCGAAAGACAAACTGCCTGTCCTGAGCAAAGTCGAAGGACCAAAATATGGTGAAAATAAATGAGCGATTCACCTGATAAAGTGATAATCCTCGGCGGCAAAGGAATGTTAGGCACTGAAGTAGCCGCGGAGTGCAAACGCCGGGGTATGAATTTCGAAGTGTTCGACCTGCCCGAATTCGATATAACCAACACGCACCAGTTGCTGAGCGTAATTCATCCGGCCCATACGATAGTCAATTGTGCCGCATATACCAACGTCGAAAAGGCCGAGACCGAAACCGAGCTTGCCTTTCGCGTCAATGCCGAGGCCGTAGGACTGCTCGCAACCTCCGCGAAAAAATCCGGCGCATGGGTCCTTCACATAAGCACTGATTTTGTTTTCGACGGCGCTTCCGGCAAGCCATACGCCGAGAAGGACATTCCTCATCCCATAAACGCCTACGGCAGGACCAAGCTGGCGGGCGAACGCCTGCTGGTTGAAAACCACTGCCACAATTGTATAATGCGGGTCGAGTGGACTTACGGGATGAAAGGCGATAACTTCATAAAAAAAATTCTGCAAAAGGCACGCACACAAAAGGATATGAAGGTTGTCGATGACCAGATTGGCTCGCCGACAGCAACAACCGAGGCGGCCAAGGCCATTTGCGACCTTATACATAAAAAACCTACGGGCATTTATCATTTCGCGAGCCAGGGATACGTCAGCCGATTCGACGTCGCGCAGTTCATCGCCGAAAAGCTCGCCTTGGACGTGCGGCTGACCGCCTGCAAAACCAGTGATTTTCCTTCCGCAGCGGCGAGACCGCTAAACAGCAAATTTGATTGCAGCAAAATCAGGCCCCTGCTCAGCGGCCCGATTAAACCATGGCAGGTCCCTTTAGAGGAATTCCTTAAACAACTATGAGAAGATTGCTCGTTACAGGCGGCGCAGGTTTTATCGGCAGCAATTTCGTACGAATGGTTCTTTCCGAACAACCCGATTGTTTCGTGGTCAATCTCGACAAGCTCACATACGCCGGAAATCTTGAAAATCTCGCCGGCTTTGAAAATCACAAGAACCATAAATTCGTAAAAGGCGATATCTGCGACGCCAAACTGATTGAGCGTATCATCGACGAGTTCAAGATTGATTCTATTGTAAACTTCGCCGCGGAAAGCCACGTTGACCGGTCAATTTCCGAGCCGAAAATATTCATCGAAACCAACGTTACGGGGACATTGACGCTTCTTGAGGCCGCAAGAGACAAAAAACTCCAGCGGTTCGTCCAGATTTCGACCGACGAGGTTTATGGCGCCCTCGGGACTAAAGGTATGTTTACCGAAGATACCCCGCTTAGCCCCAACTCGCCGTATTCGGCCAGCAAGGCCTCCGCTGACCTTCTTGTCCGCGCATTCGGGCATACTTTCGGCGTCAAATACAATATCACTCGCTGCTCGAATAATTACGGCCAGTATCAATTCCCCGAAAAACTCATCCCGCTGATGATAAATAACGCGCTGAACGACAAACAACTTCCCGTTTACGGCGACGGGATGCAAATCCGCGACTGGCTTTATGTTTATGACCATTGCACCGCTATCTGGAAGGTTCTTGCCGACGCGCCACCGGGTGAAATTTACAATATCGGCGGCTGCAACGAGAAAGCCAATATCGACGTCGTCCGGCTGATACTCAATCGCTTAGGCAAGCCGGAATCACTCATCAAACACGTTACCGACCGCCCCGGTCACGACAGACGCTATGCAATTGACGCGTCAAAGATAATCAACAAATTGAAATGGCAGCCATCGGTATCATTTGAGCAGGGTATTGCCAAAACGATTGACTGGTATCTGGCAAACCGTAAATGGCTGGCCAATGTTGTCTCAGGCGATTACCAGAAGTATTACGAGTCAATGTACAAAAACAGGTAAGAAGATGAAAACCGCATCGATCCTAATTCCGACGTTCAACCGTGCTAATCTTATCCCCCGCGCAATAGAAACAGCGATTGCCCAAACGTACCCATGCGAAATCATCGTATGCGACCATGGCAGCTCCGACAATACCCCGGAAGTTGTGTCGAAATACAGGGACAAAGTTCGCTATATACGCAGGGAAGAGGATAAAGGCCCTATCGTCTGTTGGCGGGACGGCGTCGAACAGGCAAACGGCGAGATAATTCATATCACCTACGATGATGACTGGCTGGAACCCCAATTCATAGAGAAAACCATTAACCTGATGCGCGATGACGTTGGGTTTGTCTATTCAAACGTGATAATTCACTACGAAACCAGAAATGACACGCGCATCAGTTTTAAACACCCTCCGGGCGTCAGCGATACACGTGATATCATCAGATATCTGCTGGCATCACCAGGCCCTATTTCTCCCGGCTGCGCAATTTTCAGGCGAAAGGACCTTTTAAAAAATATTTTGCCGGCAATACCTGGGGCGGGAGGTATATATGGCAACAACTCCGGTGTTGGAGAAGACCTTTTGATATTTCTTTTGACCGCGGCGGATTATCCGAAATATGTTTTTGTCCCTGAGGCCCTGGCTCACTTTTTGGCCCATCCCGGCAGTATTACAGTTGCTTCCGGCCTGACCGGCAGGGAACAAATGCTGTTCGACGCTTATGCGAATGCGAAGAAATACTTTTTGAAAGTCAGCAATTTTCCTCCGGCAACAACATGGGATAATTTATCCCATTTCATCAGGTGGCACTATAGGTCCCGCCGGCTGCTCACGCAAACACGCAAGAAAATAATAAGGTTTCTGCTAAACAGGCCAGATAGATTTTCAAAAATAACGACCTAACATATAATTACAAAAACTCGACTTCTTTGATTTAGTGAAAAAATCTTTGGCTTCGCGTGTTTTGCCTGCCTTTACGGAAATTTTCGCGCACTTCAGATATACTTTCGATAAGCACTTGTTCTTGTACAATAACAGGTCCGGCGTTAAGTGATATATATTGTCATTGAAAACCATTTCGTAATACATGGGCAACTCTTCCGCCCACTTTAACTTGTCCGCTACGGATTTTGAGCACTCGTGATTTCGGAAAAAGGCGACTGCACCGGGTACGTACTTTATCAAGCAGTTGGCAGCCATTCGTGTAAAATATTCGCGATCCAAAACAACATGCCACCGTGGAGCCAAATAACCTATCTTTTCAATAACGCCTCGACGCCACATAGCTGATTGTTGAGGAATCGGGCATTCGGCATATTTAAGCATATCCTTGATACTTGTTTGCCTCCCCTTGCGCGGCCGCTTTATGGATGGCTCAGGCCCCTGTTCCACGTCACCGTAAATCATATCTGCATCTGTATGTTCTTTGAATTGCCGAACACGGTCGCTAACGTAATCAGGGTATAAAATATCATCCGAATTCACCCAGCATACAAGCTCGCCACTTGCATGTTTAAATCCTTTATTGATCGCATCGGCCTGGCCGTTATCGGGTTCGCTAATCCAATAGGCAATACTCTTTTCATGCTTTTTAATAATATCAACACTGTTGTCCGTGGATTCTCCGTCAACCACCAGATATTCAATATTGTCGTATGTCTGATTTAGAACAGATTGGATTGTTTGTTCTAAATACATACCCTGATTGTAAGACGGTGTTATAATGCTAACGCAGATTGGACAATTCATTTTTATAATCAAAATAATTGGTATCAAATTTCAGGACTTGCTTTTCAAATAAAGTAGCCGCCGAAAACAACCTATACAAGGAAAATCTTGGCGAAATACGCAGATTGTTGCATGAGATGGGAAATCAACGTATGATACCACCCTGGAATCCAGTTAAACTAAAGTAATACTGCCGTCCGCGTTTATGCTAAAACTTGAATATGAAGCTCCTGGTTATTACCAATAATCCCGACCGCGCAAGTTTCAGACAGCGGATAGAAATCTATCTCGATTGCCTGCGGGCCGAGGGAATAAACTGCACGGTGTGCCTGTATCCGACAGATCCCGTGGGCAGATTGAAACTGCTGCAATCGAGCAGGGACTTCGACGCCGTTTTCCTGCATAAAAAACGCCTCAATCCCCTCGACGCATTGTTGCTGCACCGATACGCCCGAAAGGTCATTTACGACTTCGACGACGCCGTAATGTATGACGACAATCGCCCTGACAAACCCAGCCGAAAACGCCGGAGAGATTTCCAGAGAACAGTCAAGCTGGCCGACCTCGTCATCGCAGGCAATAAATACCTTGCCGAGCTTGCCAAACCGTTTAATAACAATGTTGAGATTCTCCCAACCGGTCTGAACATCGGTGAATACGATTTAAAAATATCCCGGCCAGTGGATGGCAAAATACGTCTGGTTTGGATAGGCAGCCAGGCGACACTGCCTTATCTGAGGCAAATCCGCCCCGCGCTTGAAGATATCGGCAAGCGATTCAGCAACACAATTTTGAGAATAATCTGCGACGGGTTTTTCGACCTGCAAAATATGGAGGTCGAACAGCGTGTCTGGTCGCAGCAAACACAGGCACGCGATCTCGTCGAATGCGACATCGGCCTTGCACCTCTACCCGATAACCCCTTTACAAGAGGCAAATGCGGCTTCAAAGTCCTCCAGTACGCTGCCGCACACCTGCCCGTCGTCGTTTCCCCTGTCGGCGTGAACGCCGAACTCATCAGTAACGGCTCGACTGGTTTCCTCGCAGTATCCAGCCGCGACTGGGGCGATTGCGTATGCCGGCTTATTCAAAACCAGACATTGCGACAACAAATGGGCAACGCGGCAAGACAAAGCATCCACTCCTATGACTGCAAATATCTGACGAAACGGCTGGTTGAGCTTATTTGCTCAATCGCATCTTAAGTAGCTTCTGTCACGACAATGGTCGCGGAAAAACATCTTAGATGCCTTTTGGAGTATGATCCTCACGTCCTAAACAGAAATTGCCATGTATATCTCCTAAGAAAATTGGCGGACCTTTTCGCTTTCGTCAGTGACTTCGCCTGCTTTTGAGGGTTCTGCAATATAGCAAAAACCAAATAAACTATAGCACCCGAGAATACATTCCAAATTTCCTTAAGAATAACCCCGGGCTTGAAGATAAGAGCAAAAAGCATCGTCGCCGCATTTCCTCGATGTTTTCTAAAAAGAATTAACAGGCTTTTATAGGACATCAGGTGTTGTTTACCTGACGTCTGATTCGATGACCCGCCTCCAAAATGGGTAATCATCGCTTCGGGCACATAAAATACTCTGGCCCCGGTCTGAACGACCCTCAGACACAAATCTACATCTTCGTAGTACATAAAAAAACTTTCATCCAACGACCCTATTTTCTCTATCACCGACCGCCTCACCATCAAAGCCGCACCGCAAAGATGACTGACCTCAGATTGGCGGTCACGATAAAAAGTGCCTTTTTTAACCTTTTTGTAATGCCCGCGAAATATACCAAGCAACCTCAAAATTGTCTTGGAATAAAGAGCGAACCGGAATGTGGGGAATTCCCCGCCCCAGTGACACGGCTTGCCTATACCATCCAAGAGCTTCGGCCCGCACGCCCCAGCGTCGGGATTGTTGTCCATAAATCTAATGAGAACATCCAAAGAACCGCTGTGAACAATTGTGTCGGGGTTCAGAAGAAATATGTATTGCCCCCCGGCCTTTTGAATCCCCTGGTTGTTTGCCGCGGCAAACCCCCGGTTCTGCTCATTTTCAATCACAGTTGCCGCCGGAAAGTCACGCCTGAGACATTCCATCGTCCCGTCCGAGCTTGCGTTATCGACAACAATCACCTCGTATGGCGTCAGAGGATGGTTATCCTCTATAGACCGCAGACACCGCACAAGGTCTTCCCGAACATTCCAACTGACGATAATAATTGACAATTTCACTGATTTGGACGCCGAAACAGGTACAAACGAAAGTTCTCGTTGGGTCATATACTACCTTTGAATTCCTTCACCTTCACGACCACCTCTTTGTTCTCGGGAATAT
This sequence comes from Phycisphaerales bacterium, assembly GCA_003170415.1. Classification (GTDB taxonomy): domain Bacteria; phylum Planctomycetota; class Phycisphaerae; order Sedimentisphaerales; family Anaerobacaceae; genus Fen-1362. The sequence continues at coordinate 14,779 of PMZJ01000008.1, forward strand.
CATAGTTCATAACCAGCAGCACATCATACTTTCGTTCGCAAAGCGTCTGACTTTCCCGATTAGTCGCTGCCTGCTCATTTTGTACTCTGCTCTGTTATCAAATACTGAATTATTAATTATGTTATAGGCACCTAATGATACATACGAATACCAAGCTGTACACGCAAAGAATGTACATTACCGCCAATACGCGAGCACGAATCAATTTCAGTTTTTTTTCTTCAACATGAGCGGTTGCCATCAACATCAGCGAAACTGCTATTAATGAAGGAAATAGGTACCGGCCTTGGGGCTGATAGTCGTAATGCAAAGAATGATGGAGCGAAGCATAAATGTTAAGGAACACGACAATCGGCGCCAGAATCAGACAAGTTCGGAGAGCATCATTGAGCTTCTGCCAATTGCGAACGGCCCCTTGCGTTGTCAAATAGAACCCCAGCAGAGCACTAAAACCCGCTGTCCAATAAATAAACAGGGGATCGCGAACATTCATCCACCCGAATACTCCGTAGAAGCTCCTCAATGACTTCGTTACCCACGATCGCTTCGCCAACATACTGAAGTACCCCTCTCCTTTTGATGCCAAGCGCAAGCTTGGGAATGTTGGGTTGCTGAGCTTGAATCCATCCAATGCCTTATCCTCCTGCATTTGCTTATCTGCGGAGATGAAACGTTGCTGTGTCATTGGATAGACCACCTTCAATGGTGCCGTGATAGCTACCACTAACAGTCCCAGTACGGCCAAGCGAATCCCCAACCACCGGATAGGACTCGGACTAAGATTGCTCCTCTTTACCGCTTGAAATACCCGCATTGAAAGCAGTGAATATGGGAGGACCAGTGAGAATAAATATTCTTTTGGCGACAGTATGATTAGCCCAGTGAGAACTGATAGCAAGCCGAGCTTCCACCACGACCATGTCTTCGCTGGTTTATCAGTCATATTCAGTGCCAGCAGAAAAAGAAATACGCTTGCCGATAATCCCCACGCATCGGAATTTGCATACGAATAAATATAGCAAACCTGAGGAATGCAGAGAAAGGTAATTCCGATTATTGTCGGGTCAATACATTTGGAAGGCACAAAGAATAATCCCGCAAGAGTGATTAGAAACAAGCTTACGTTTAATAAACGATATACTCGGTAGGGTGGGTCATCCGCCTTCCAGAAAGTCTGAATTATCTCGCCAATTCGGCCATAAACGATATAGACAATTTCGCCGCTATACACACGGCTCACGCCATATTTGGAATAGACAACCTCTTCTGACCCAAGATTCGGAGGCCACCAATGATTTTCGAAGTAGCGGAAGGCGTCAACATGTAAATACTCATCCGGGTGAGCGTTCTGGCGGGTTAAGATAGCAACTAAACCTGCAAGGATAACCGCAACCAGTATCAGCATGATGCGATGCCATCTTTGAAGCTGCGGCCATAAAGATGGAGATGGGTTGGAGTCCCTCTGGGATAATTCGGTTTCCGCCCTTAACCGAGATTTCCCATTTAACTCTTTAAAAAACACTCCTATGGCCTCCAAAATTGTGGGGCTGACCCACTCCTGCCGCGGGCTATTTGCCGATAACGCATATTCCCATCTCGTTTGCCAGGGCAAGCGTCTGGGGTTTGTCGATGATTATTGTCTTGCCGGCTTCGACCACGAGGCACTTGGCGCCGTTGGCGGCCAGCGCTCTTATCGTATCAGACCCGACGCAGGGGACATCGAACCGCATGTCCTTTTTTGTTTTAGCCGCCTTGAGAAGTGTCCAGCCGCCCGATTTACACAGCCGGCCGGTTCGTTCGATCATATCCGCCGTGCCTTCAATCCCCTCGACCGCTATTACTTCTCTTTCCTTGACAGCGATTGCCTGACCTATGTCCATCTCCGCTATTTTTTTGACAATAGGCCAGCCGAATTCGATGTCGTCGGCAAGTGATGCGCTTGGCCCTCGTCCGGTCATAGGGCCGTTTGTCGCCAAGTGCTCTTTGCAGTATTTCGTCGAGTCCTCCAGGATTATTCCTCCGCTTGCCAGCTCATCAGCCAGGGCCGACAGCAGCGTTTCGTTCTGTTTGTTTTTTACCCTGAGCCGCCAGTACCATATTCTCACCGCCCGCCAGTCGGGCAGATATCTCAGGATTCGCCAGGGCGTAAAAATTCGCCCCTTCGCTACCCGCCCTGCCATTACCGTGCTTGTTACGCCGTGTTTTTTTAATTTGCGAATCCAGTTGCCGGGTCGTGCCAGCGGCACCGTATAAAAAACATCAACTTCATCCGCCAGCGCCTGTTCCGTGCTTCCTTCAAGGCCAACGCAAACAACTTTTGCGCCCGCCCGCCTCGCGCCGGCCGCTATCATAAAGGGGAGCCGGCCTTCGCCCGCAATCAGCCCGACTACATTGGCGCTATCCATATTACTCCAGGACCGCAAAAAAACTACAGCTCCTCGGAATGCTGCGAATCTTCCGGGCGGGACGATTCGCCTTGCCCACCGGGCAAAAGCTGTTTCATCTGCGCCTGAAGTTCACGGATGCTTTGTTTCATTTCGGGAAGATACTGAATCATACCGTAAGCGCGTTTGCCCTTGCCGGCGTCTATCGCTGGGGCGCCCACTATTACTTTGCCATCAGAGACGTTATTGATTACGCCCGCCTGCGCCCCGATAGCGACCTGGTTTCCGATGGCGATGTGCCCGACAATGCCCGCCTGCCCCCCGACAATACAGTGATGCCCCAGCGTCGTCGAGCCGGCGATACCCACCTGCGCTACCAGCAGACAGTGCGGCCCGACCCTTGTCCCGTGCCCAATCGCAATCAAATCGCCAAGTTTGCTGCCCTGTCCGATGATGGTGTCGTTCAGCGTTCCCCGCTCAATACCGCAGCAGGCGCCTATTTCAACATCGTCTTCTATTATAACGCTGCCGATTTGCGGTATTTTGTGGTGAACGCCATTATGCGTGGCGAAACCGAAACCGTCTTCACCAATTGCGGCGTTGGAGTTGATAATCACGCGGTTACCTATTTTGCAGCCCTCGTAAATCACCACGTTAGGGTACAAGAGGCAGTCATTGCCTATCTGAACGTTCTCTCCAATAAACGTGCAGGGATAAATTACGCAGCCGTCGCCGATTTTTGCGCCGTCAGAGATTGTAACGAAATCGTGGATTTGGCAGCCGGCGCCTATTTTTGCGCTGTCGGAAATAATAGCGCGAGGACTAATGCCGACTTTCTTGTGCTTGCGGTGCCCGTGCAGCAGCACCATAATCTGCATAAATGCGTAATACGGGTCATCCGCAACCAGCAGAGGAGTTGAGGCCGTAACAGTGTCCTTGCCCACAATCACCGCGCTGGCTTTGGTTGTCAGCAGCTGCTTTTCGTATTTATCGTTGCTCAGGAAACTTATGTCGCCCTCGCCGGCCCTGCCCAGCGTTGCCGCGGAGCTAATCTTTACATTTGCGTCGCCGAGGACCCGCCCGCCAACGTACTGAGCCAATTCGCCTAAGGTCTTGGTTATCATAAAACCACCTTTTCGGAAAGTCGTTGCTTGTTTGCGGCCCATTCTGCCCCAGGCCGACGGCATTATAGCAAATACATCGCAGAGGTCAACATTCGTTGCCAATCCAAGAAGCGGCCGATTATGCCAGCAACGTCGCCACCGCCTTTTGTTGCAGTTCCTCCGAGATTGCCCCTGCAAAATCTGTCTCGTCGCTTTGCAAGATTGTTACCGCTGGGCCAAGAGGACCGTAAATGGCCGGGGCCGTGGGGCCAAATACCACAACTGTGCGGATGCCCACTGCCGCCGACAGATGCGTTATTCCGCTGTCGTTGCCGATATAACCCCGCGAACAACCAAGAACGCCGAGCACCTCAGCCAAAGACAGGTTTGTCAGCAGTTTTCCGGCAGCCCTGATTTTGGCGATTGCCGATTCGCTGAACCTTTCCGCCTCGGCAGGCCCAAGCAGAAATACCGAATCTGTTCCCTCTTTTTCGAGCATCCGCGCCACCGCAAGGAAATTATCCAGATGCCAGCATTTATGTGCCCCGCCGCTGCCCGGATGAATCACAACGGGCCTGCGTGTTGCCCCCGCTGCTTCGCTTTTGCGAAGCAAAACGGCGGGGGCGTTTTCAGCCAATATCTCCATACCCCGCAACTTATCCGCCTGCGTCGCCCTTATCAGGGGCATACCTACCGCCGAATTGTGCTCTTGAGACAACAATTGGCTTTGCTCGACAAATTGCTTCCTGTAGAAATCGCTGATGTGAATATTGTGTTCCACTTGCGGTTTCATCGCCAGCGTAATCACCTCCGCGCTGTTACTGCAATTGACCGTGAAAATCAGGTTCTTCTCGAAATGGCTGTCCGGCTCGCCGAGAAAACTGGCTATCCAGGAATAACCCGCAAACGCCATAATCAGCGGGTCGCCATCGGCAAGCTCAAAATCCCGCTCGCCGGCGAACAGCCGATGCAAACTAACCGAATCCAATGACCTGACCGCATCGACACAACTTCTGCCCGGCAGCATCCCGAGATATTCCGTATGGCCTATGATATCAACCCCGCCGGGGCAGACCGTCTCTTTCATCAGCTCCGCCAGTGGCAGCGTCAAAATGCAATCGCCTATCGCCCCCGGCTGCAAAATCACCCCTCGCTGACCCTGCTGTGCCGCAATCGCGAGCTTTTCCCGCAACTTGTCTATGATATCGCTTTTTCCGCTCATATTTCGTTTACGTAATATATCTTATCGAGGGGCCTGGCAACAAGAACGCTGTCAATTTAAGGATAACATTGACGAGATTGAAGGTTTGGGGTATTGTGAACCACAGACTTGTCCTCCGTAGCCCCTAAGGGGCGAAGGAAGATTGACACTGAAAGGAAAGATAAAGGTAAGGGTTTTGTTTTTGTGAAGGCCTAATCGGCCTATATGACAATTAATTTGAAAGTTCACTGAACTTTTTGGCGTTTCCACTGAAACCGCGAAATTTCAAAACGGAAGAACGCAATAAAGTCAGTGCCCCGTATGGGGCACTGCTTGCGTGTCTTCCGTAGGTCTTCGCGGACCTCAGTGGAGCACGATGTAGCGGTGCTCCTTTTTTTTGCGCACTTCTTCATTTCACGCCAATTTTTCCAAGGTTTTTTTGTGTTGCAGTTTTCTGTCTACATGGCGGCCTGCAATTTAATACCAACAAACAACAACGGTTTGTTTTAGGTGAATGATAATTATGCAAAGTAGCGCAAATAGCACTGAAAGTGAAGGCGGTAATTCTTTTCAATTATCATTATGGGGAGATCCTGTTCTAGAAGAGCGACAAGCATTTCTCTCTCAGCAATTAATCACGTACATTGGGAATAAGAGGTCTCTTCTGAATGAAATTGGTCGTGCAATATTGCCAGTTAAGGAGCGATTAGCAAAGAAACATCTCAGAATTTTTGATGCCTTTTCAGGTTCCGGTGTTGTCTCAAGATTTTTTAAGCAACATTCCTCTTATCTTGTAAATAATGACTTGGAAGATTATGCGTATGTTGTGTCTCGCTGTTTTCTGCGTAACAAAAGTACTATAAATATTAAATCTATCCAAGGAATGGTTCAAAATCTTAATGCCTGTGTGGATAAGCAAGATCTTCCGACAGGATTTATTGAAGAATTGTATGCCCCTCGCTGTGAAAATAATATCTCAAAAAATGATCGTGTTTTTTATACACGGCGAAACGCTCGACGGTTAGATAATTTTCGTCGAATGATAGACGCTTTGCCAGAAGATGAAAAAATAATGCTTTTGGGCCCACTGATTAGTAAGGCATCTATTCATGCTAATACGTCCGGCGTTTTCAAGGGATTTCATAAGGACCGCAATAGCAAAATCGGGCGTTTTGGCGGAACCAATGCGGACGCGCTTAAAAGAATACTAGGCGACATTGTTCTTGAAGTGCCAATCCTGAGCCGCTTCGAATGTGATGTTGAGGTGCTTCAGGGCGATACGAACAAAATAGCTACCGAGGTTAAAAATATTGATCTTGCCTACCTCGATCCTCCATATAATCAGCACCCATATGGCTCTAACTACTTCATGTTAAATCTTCTCGTTACCTACAAGCGTCCTAACAAGATCAGTGAAATATCAGGAATTCCCTTTGATTGGCGCCGTTCTGATTACAATGTGCGTTCTCTGGCCAAAAACAGGTTTCGTGAATTAATCGAATCCCTCGATGCAAAGTTTATTCTTGTCTCATTTAACAACGAAGGGTTTATAGCACAGCCAGAAATGCTATCGATGCTTTCTAAAGTAGGGAAAGTTGATGTGATGGATATCATGTACAATACTTTTCGTGGTTGCCGAAACATAAACAATCGAAACATACATGTTACGGAACACCTCTTTATTGTAGAGAAAAAATAATCCTATGGTAAATAATTGTGTCTTTTTGCGGAGACTTTTTTATGGCACATAAACACCAACTCAGAGAACAGAGAAGTGGAACTGTAATCAATACCACTTCACAGAAACAGGAGTCAGAAATTGTATTGGCTCTTAAAAAAGTTGAACAAAATCTGATAAATAAGTTTGACAAAAAGATCACACTTTTACATGAAAAGCAATGGCATCTAAAAGATATTGTCGCAGAACTGAAATCCGTATTTCACGAGACCGAGTTTCATTACCATTTTGCCAGTAGTCATATCCGCCCAGATGGTGGCATTTTGCTAATAAAAGGAAAAGGCGAGCTATCTTATCCCATACTTATTGCGGAAGTTAAAAATCAAGGCACAAACGATTTGCGTCAGCAAGAGGGCAAGCCAATACAAGCAAAGGGTAATGCAATTGAGCGACTTGGCAAAAACTTAATAGGATTGCGAACAGCATTATTGAGAGAAAACATTTTTCCTTTTGTATGTTTTGGGTACGGTTGCGACTTCGATTCAGATTCAAGTATTCTTGACCGAGTAACTACCATGGCAATGTTCGGCAAACTCAACAAAACATATCTGCACAACGAAGAAAATAATAAATTTAATCGGGGCAGCTTTTATTTTCGCCATAACAAATGGACAGTCGACGAGATGACAGAAATTATGACCGACATAGCCGTTAGGTCAGTGCAATACTATTTCTCCAAATATAAAGAATCCAATTTTATCCCATGTGGTTAACTTATATGCTACTTCGAGGTTAAATTAAGGGCGGGAAAATCTGTATTTAACGAATTAGCCATATAAAGCGATTTAATGCCATAGAAGGCGGGGGAAACGGTGTTCATCTGTGGCGGATAAAAAACAGCGTCCTTAGCGCAATCTGCGCCTCCCGTTCCCGTTTGGGATGCCTCACGGCATAGGGATGGCCAAGCCATAAAAAACCTTCATCATAGCTCACACAACGCACTGACTGCGTTGTGCATTAAAGCCATCTTTTGTTCATCGAGCGAATAATAAACATGAAGACTTCTCTTTATGCACCTTACAATTCCCGCGTCTCTCAGAATTCGCAGATGCTGAGAAGTTGCCTCTTGTGTTATACCCAGGTGTCTTGTTATCTCGATAACACACATCTCTCGACGCTTAAGTGCCTGAACAATACGTACTCTCGCCTCAGCCGAAAACAATTTGAACATCCCTGCCAGCTTCTCTGCTTCAGTCATAATAGCTCACCTCTATATTTTATGTAACATTATAATCTGCGAAGCCCCCGCGTCTCGTTTTGTTTCACAAAACGGCGGGGGTGTCTAAACACAGAGCGAAGCGACGAGCCCGCTTCGG